>JAMCSN010000105.1:426-6187 GCA_023381535.1 Bacteroidota bacterium | reverse complement strand
CGAGGTACGAAGGGGTGCAAAAAGTTTATTTGATTTATCGCCGCACTAAAGAACAAATGCCTGCTGATAAAGAAGAATTTTATGCGGCGCTAAATGACAGAGTTGAGTTTAAAGAGCTGCTCTTACCGGTAAAATTTCAAGACGGAGTTTTGACTTGTCAAAAGATGGCGCTCGGTCAAATGGGAAGCGATGGACGCAAAGAAGTTGTCCCGGTGGAAAATGAATTTGTTGAGCTGCAAGTTGACTCCGTTATTGCCGCCATTGGCGAACACGTTGATAAAGAGTATCTGCACCGCAACAAAATACGCATGGCTCATAACAAAGCAGTTGTCAATGAAACAAATGAAACTGAAGTAAAAAACGTTTTCATTGGCGGAGATGCTTTGCGAGGTCCATCGACCGTTGTTGAGTCCATTGCTGACGGCAAAAAAGTTGCTGAGACAATAATCAAACGCGAGTCCCAGGATAATCAACATGAAATCGCATTAAATTATTTTGTTGACGATCCGAAATTATTCGAGGATATCAAAAGAAGGAAAGGAGAAATAGTTAATCAAAGTGCATCTGATTTTTTCCTCGAAGCGAACAGGTGTCTTGGCTGCAATTTCATTTGTAATAAATGCGTAGAGGTTTGTCCTAATCGCGCAAATGTTGCGATAGAATCTCCCGATGGAATGTTTAAGGACAAATATCAGATTTTGCATTTGGATGCTTTATGTAACGAATGCGGCAACTGCGAAACATTCTGTCCATATCAAAGTAAACCGTACAAGGAGAAGCCGACACTTTTCAGTAACGAAGAAGATTTCGGCAACAGTCGCAACAACGGATTTTTTATTTCTCAATCCAAAAATCAAACAACTGTGTTCATACGCTGGAAGTACGAACGCGGTTCGATTACATTCGATGACAATGGCGACGTAATTAAGTCTTCTTATTTTGAACAGAAAGAAATCAGCACTTTATTTCAGTGGATAAAAATAATTTGCAAGGATTATTCGTTCCTTCTTCCAAACTGACCGCGCTTTAATCGAGAGAAGTATCTTGATACTATTTGAGCAGCAACATTTTTTTGCAGCTAACAAAATTGCCCGCTCTTAGAACATAAAAATACATCCCGCTCGGCAAAGACGTTCCATGGAATGTCACTACATAATTACCTGATGGTTGTTCTTTGTTTACAAGTATTGCAACTTCTTTTCCAATAAGATCATAAACTTTTAAAACAACATATTGTTGGGAAGAGACGCGCCCTGTCTCTACCGATGGAATTGTGTATGAAATAGTTGTTGTTGGATTAAACGGATTGGGATAATTCTGACCGAGCGAAAATTCTCTTGGCAGTTCGACTTCTCGGACATCTGTCACTGTAACACTTGCTTCATTACTGTACGCTGATTCTGCAGCATCGGTGTACGCTTTGATTTTGTAAACATACGTAAACCCCTGCGTAACGTTCTTATCAACATATGACGTTTCATTACTCTGAGCTGTATCAATCACGGCATAATTGTCGTTATTCTTTTTTCTTTCAATTACAAAACCAAATTCACCGTTTGAGTTATCATTCCATTTGAGTTTTACCTCTTTGGGATTAGAAAGTTCTGCAATTAATTGATCGGCTTGTGGAATAATTGTTACGAAATTCCAAACGTCCGAAAGTTGGCTTGTTCCTGCTGAGTTCTTTGCTCTTATCCGCCAATAATACTTCTTGCCGTGATTAGCCAACGTTATTTGTTTAACGGTATCCGTCAAAGCAGAATCGCTAGCCAATACTTGGTTAAATGCAGCGTCACTTGCTAATTCACAGCGATAACTATCCGTATAATTTGTTTTGTGCCACATCAAGCTTAATTGAATCGGCAAATTATTTTGACCGTTCGTCGGATACAGAAGCGTAGGCTTATTCGGTGCAGTAGCAACTTCCTCAACATAAATGGGGACTGAAGAAAGTGTTATGTTGACCTGACCATTTGTAACTGACACAGTCGCGTTATCAAAAGTTGGATTACCTGTTCCATCCAACACTACAGTTCCGTTTCCGTCAAGATTCGGAATTGCTTTTGTTACTTTTACTTGAGCAGAAGAAAAACCGTTTAGAGTTGCATTGCCTCCTGCATCATTCCAAACAATGTAAACTGGTTTGTTGTTAACTGTGAATTTAAAATTGCCGGAAGTTTGGTACTGGCCGGACTCAGCGTATGCATTTTGTAATGCTAAAGAATAAGCGTCAATTTTATCCGCCATGAGCTTGTGTGCATAGTACACCGCTTTTTTAGTTGTCTTGTCTATATTTACGAATGCAACCTTGCTTCTCCAATCCGTTTGATCGGAATAATAGAATACCCAGAATAATTTAGAGACACCGTTCGCAAGCGCATAAGAAGCTTGTTTAATCCACCATCCCGCCTGATATGTTGTAGATTGGTTGGGCCAGGTTGTTCCGTCCACATTGGTAGCTGTACCTGAGTATGTGCCTGTTTCCGTTAGCCACATTTCTTTTCCCGATAAACCATACGCAGATAAAAGCTGCTTCCAGTAGTCAATATAAACTGAAATATCCTGTGAATATTCACCGACAAAAAAGTGGAAATTAAAAATGTCGAAATAGCTTCCGGCGTTTGAGCGATTTAAAGCTCCTTTCCAAAATGAATCTACTTGATTTAGAAATCCACGCGAGTCATATATTGGCGTTGCGCCTGCAATAACTATCTTGACATCGGGATAAACAATTTTTGCGGTATCGCGGGCAGCCTTAACAGTCTCCATAAAATCATTATACGTTCCAGGTGCATCTCCGAAAGTTTGTAACTCGGGCTCGTTTCCTATTTCGTAGTACTTGATGGGATACAAAAGTCCCGGCATATCATTGACTCCGTCGCCGTCATAACGTTCCACCAATTTTGCAATGAATCGTTTGAACGCCGTCATGTTATTCGGCTTATCGTAATTCATATCTGTTTTGGTTGGCTGATCCCACTGAGCGTATGGGTGAACAAGAACCAGCAGTTGCAAACCTTCAGCCTGAATTCTATTTACAAAGGCGTCGGGCTTCGACCAATCGTAAGTTCCTTGAACCGCTTCAATAACATTCCATCTAAATTGTCCGCCGGTAGGACTAAGAGTTCTATTCCATGCCATGTTCATGTTTCTTAAACCAGCGGCTTCCCAAATATAGGCGGCATTCAATTGCTGTGGCGTAAGAAGAAAGAAATCAGCAGTCTCAAATCCATCTACACCAAAGTGTGATGATTCGGAAGGAGTCCAAGTCTGAGCAATCGAATTCGAAGCTAAGAAAACAAAGACAACGAAAAATAACAATCTCAATCTTTTCATTTTGTTACCTCCGATCCTTAGCGTTATCGCGCCTAGAACGAAAGGAAGGAACAGCTAACTTGCCAACCGTTTAATACTGCAGGTATTTAGACTGAGGTGCTAAAACGCAAAGAATTATTTGAGTTATACATTTTATATAACATGTTAAGAGTAATCGTTTTCTCAAAGTTGGTTTGGTTGAGCAGATACTTCTGGTAAGATTTGTTTTCTATCTGATGAATCAAAACGTTTTTTGTCCAGCCGAATTTTTTGGTCATCTTAATATAGAATTCTCTTTCAGTGTTGTCTTTGCATTTTTCAAGAATTATTACGTTGTGCGCCCATCCAATTTCTCGCACCAATGGTGCGAGTTTTGAGTTCATTGCGTATACAGAAAAGAAATTTCTAATCCGCCAAAGATTAGCCGCAGAAAAGCCTCTAATGCCCGGGAATTCTTTTTGAAGATCAGCAGAAAGAGTTTCAACTACAGATTTGCCCCATCCTAAAACGGTTTGCTTTTCAACAATCTTGTTTCCAACATCCCAATAGAGTTGGATCAATTCCTTATTAACGGCACGTAGTGCATCGTACTGCGCTTGATGAATTCGCTCTTTGATTTCAACAAAAAACTTTTTGTATTCTATTTTGTCGAGTTGTTTTGCCATGCTTAAAGTGCTTTTGCCGTTGAATTAATTTCTTTCGCGGTTTTTTTAACCGCATCTATAATCTGTTTGTAGCCCGTGCATCTGCATAAGTTGCCTGCAATCGCATCTTTTATTTCTTCTTCAGTCGGATTAGAATTCTTATCAAGCAGGGCAGATGCTGATAACACCATACCGGGCGTACAGAATCCGCATTGTATTGCGCCATGAAGAAGAAAATTTTTCTGTAGCGGATCTAAAATCTCTCCATTAGCCAAACCTTCGATCGTTAGAATTTCGCTGCCTTCAATTTGTCCGACAAGGACTAAACATGAATTGACCGCGCGACCGTTCATCAACACAGTGCACGCGCCGCATTCGCCTACTCCGCATCCTTCCTTTGTTCCGGTAAGATCAAACTTTTCACGCAATAAATCAATCAATCTTATGTACGGTTCAACACCTACCGCTACTTGTTTCCCGTTTAGTATGAATTTTAATTCAGTCATCATCAGTGCTAATCCGTTCAATCAGATTTTATCCGCGTTCTATTTCTTTTAAAAGTTGATAAAACATTTGCTGTACAACCGGCAGTTTATATTCACTCGACCATCTTAATCCGGTTACATTCAAAATTTGTTCTCCAAGCTTTTGTGAAAGTAATTTCAAGAATTTATCATCGGCATTTTTTCCTTGCGCTAATTTTTCAAGATCAAAAAACCGGATTCCGATTGGTGTAACAGCACCGGACGCAATTCTAATCTCGCCTATCATGTGGTTTTGAGTTTTCGTCAAAACTGCCAACGTTATCCGGCTAATCGCAACGGCACGCCTTCGTCCAAGCTTATAAAAATCTCCTATAAATTCTTTCGATGGAATAGGAACGTTAATGCGAGTAACGATTTCGTCTTTGTTAAGTTTTGTCTTATATGGACCGGTAAGAAATTCACCGATTGAAATTTCTTTTTTTGAACTGAGCGATTCAATCTCAACCGTTGCGTTATAAACAAGCAATGCGGGAACGGTATCCGCACACGGGGCGTTGTTAACAAAATTGCCGGCAATTGTTGCACGGTTTCTAATTTGCACACTTCCGATTGTACTACATGCTTTCCACAACAAAGGCAATTTTTCTTTCACAGTTTGATTTTGCAGAATATCGGAAAATGTTTCGGCGCCACCGATCGAAATTTTTTCTCTCGTCCGGGTTATACTTTTAATCTCTGGAATTCTGTTTATGTCAATCAACAAATCAGAATTTGCAAAACGGTTTGAACCTTGCTGCAATCCGGGCACCACATCGGTTCCGCCAGCAATTATTCGGCAATTGTTTTTACGTTCAACCAGAAGGCTTAACGCTTCATTCAGATTTTTCGGTATTAATATTTCCAAAGACGAAATCACTTGCTGCCTCGCTTCAAATCTTCCGGTCGCAATTTTTTGCTCAATAAAACTTCTTCCAAGTTCAGAGGAAGTTTGAAAAATCTTTTTCCAACAGCATTGTAAACAGCGTTTGAAATCGCCGCAGCAGTTAATTCCAAAGTTGGTTCGCCAAGGGATTTAGCGCCCCACGGACCGTAAATGTCTTTTCCCTCAACAAAAATTGGATTGATCTCGCCGATATCCTTACTCGTTGGAATTGTGTACTGATCAAAATTTAATTCGCGGATAAAACCTTTATCGGTTGTAACTTCTTCAAAGATCCCGTATCCCGCGCCTTGCGTGACACCGCCGTAAACTTGTCCCATGGCACCGAGCATGTTAATCACTTTGCCGGCATCGTGCACAGCGGTAACTTTATCAAC
>JAMCSN010000105.1:0-416 GCA_023381535.1 Bacteroidota bacterium | reverse complement strand
GCCGTACACGTAAGTGAAGTACGCATCGCCTTGACCGACATGTTCATCCCAACCGACAGATGGACTTTTGTACAAACCAATTGTTGCGAGACTAATTCCGCGCTGGTAAGCGAGCTTGCAGATGTCTGAAAAAATTGCGAATTGACCCGCTTCGACTCGTGTCTCGCGAGGCGAGGAATTGCTAATTGAGAATATTTTGTTATCTCGAAAAACAATTTCGTCATCAGGTTTTAATTTCCATTCATTGCGGATTAATTCTTCCAAACGTTTGCGCAAAATTTCTGCCGTAGCTTTGACAGCGCCGCCGCCCATTAACGTTGCACGAGACGCAACAGTCGGTCCGCTGTCCGGGGTAGTTCCGGTATCAAGTTCGAGATAAATTATTTGATCAGTCGAAATTCCGAAAACTTCTGCTG
>JAMCSN010000323.1 GCA_023381535.1 Bacteroidota bacterium | reverse complement strand
ATGTCGATCTTTATAAAAAGCTCACCGATTAGTTGATGACAACACGCGCTTTGTTTTTGGATCGTGACGGAACTATAAACCACGATCCCGGTTACATAAAAGACCCCGCACAAGTAGTAATTCTGTTCGGTGTTTCCGAAGGAATCAGAAAATTAAAAGAGCAGTACGGTTTCAAAATTATTGTTGTTTCTAACCAGGCAGGTATTTCAAAAGGATTAATGGCTCATGCGGACGTTGTGAACGTCAATGCAAAGATCAACGTACTGCTATCATCGGAGGGGGCATCCATAGATGCTTTCTATTACTGTCCGTTCCATCCTGATATTGATCCGCCGGAGAAAACTATTTGCAGGAAACCTTCTCCGTTTATGATTGTTCAAGCTGCAGAGGAACATAAAATAAGTTTATCGGGATCCTACATGATTGGCGACAAAGCCAGCGACGTTGAATGCGGTTTGAATGCCGGCGTAAAAAGTATTCTTTTGCACGGACCTTCATTCGACAATGAAATTTCTACCTTGCATAATCTTGGGAAAAAACCCAATTTTGTAGCCGCTAATTTCAAAGACGCGTGCGATTTTATTATCAAAGATTTATCCGGAGGAAATTAATTGATCAAGTTCTTGCGCTTCTCATCTTTATCGTTACTTGCCGCTGTTTTATTTGTTTCTTGTAATCAAGATCCGACTTCCGTTGGATCAAAACTGATTCCGGCACAGGACCAAGTTAATTTTAAGCAGTATGATACTTATCAGTTAAACACTCCTCAGAAAACTTCGTTTTATCCTTATGATTTGAAATTAGGCACCTCTAGCAAGGTTATTCTAGGAAAAAATAATTATGCGGAATCCGATCTGCTTTACCGTTTCGATATTTATTTAGCCGATTCACTTCTTAACTACATTAAGTCGAACCAACTTTCCGTTACATCGGCTTGGATGACGATGAAGCCTACTTACAAGCTTGGTAACACGAATCTGAATTTTGATATCGCTGCATATCAAGTTAGAAGCACTTGGAACGTTATAGGATTCGATAAAGACAGTTTAAAAAATCTTAATTACGACAACACAAATGTTCTTAGTTCACTTTCGGTGACCGATACTTTGGTTAAGTTCAATCTTCAACCCAACGTTGTGCAAGAATGGCTGAAGTGGAAAGTGGATAGTACTACGGCGCCCAAAAATTACGGACTAATTCTGAAACCGACTTCTTCATGCCAAAGATTTCTTGGTTTCGAGGCATACATTCCAAATGTCAACAAAGCAATTCCTTTTTTGCATTTTATTCTGAAAAAATCTCCGTCGTTTGTTGATACCGTTAACGTGTCACCTTTCATGGATGTTCACGTGCTTACCGGAAATGTCCCGACCAATACTACCGATATGGTACTGGAAGGAAGCTTGGCGATACGAAGCTCATTGTTTTTTGATATCACTTCACTACCCAAGAATATTGTTGTGAACAAGGCTACATTAGAACTCCAACGTGATTCGATTAATACTACCGACGGCACTCCACCTACTGATTCCTTGTTCGTTTTTATGCTGGCGGATAGCACAACCAAAAAGATGACCAAAGACTCGTCCGTTACAACCCTTCTTACCAGAAGCGGAAATGTGTACAGCGGAGACGTATCATGGATAATCCAGAAATGGCAGAGCGGAACCGATAACCAAGGAATTATGATCGAGCTTAACAACGAATATTTTTCTCCGGCGCGAATTGCACTTTACGGAAGCGCCGATCCTAACAAACTCTTAAGACCAAAATTAAAAATAACCTATTTGCAGAGACAATAGATCACATGAAAAGAATCCAAATTTTCTTATTGCTGCTTTTTATTTCATTACCCGTTTTTGCCAGCGGCGGTTCGCTATACACGCATTACGGTATTGGTGATCTGCGTCTTTCTTATTCCGCTAGAAGATTTGGTCTTGGCGAACTTGGCATTGCCATGAGTGATAAGGATTTTCTTAATTCGATTAATCCGGCAGCTTGGAACAGCCTAAGAGTAACAAGATTTGAAACCGGAATTCTTTACAACGGTGCTATGATCAACGACGGAACTTCATCAACTTACCAGTCCGGAACATATTTTAACGGACTTACATTTGGGTTTCCGATTGATCATGATAACGGAATTTCTGCTGTGGTTGGACTTGTGCCGGTATCAAATGTGGAATATAATTTTTCTCAGATTGTCACCGATCCGAATGTGGACCCTTACACGCTGAATTATCAAGGCACGGGCGGGATGCAAAGATTTTTTCTTGGCGCTTCCTATAGACTGCCGTTCGATTTTTCTCTCGGTCTTGCATACGAATACTACATCGGTAGAATTACCAACAGTTCAGCAGTAACATTTGAAAGCGGTTCAACTTTCAGAAATGCAACCTTTAGGAAAGAAATAAGTTATCATGGAATGGGATTTACCGCCGGAATAATTTCCAGTGATCTTTCAAAATATTTTGACACGAAAAATTTCAAAGATTTTAGAATAGGCGTTGTCTTCACACCGACAGTTATGCTGACAAGCGATTCTCTTGATAACTCACTAACTACCATTGGAACAATTACCCTTGCAACAAACACATACAAAACAAAATTGCCTTCCAAATTTGGGGTCGGCGCATCATTCAAGTGGACGGACAATTATACTTTTGCATTGGATTACTATTACCAGAAGTTCAGTGAGTTTGCCGAGAACGATGTAGTCTCTAGTTACATGCAAGATTTCTACAAAGTGAGTTTCGGTGTTGAATACAATAATGTTGAAATTCGCTCGAATTCATTCTGGGATCATGTGATGCTGCGCGGCGGACTTAGTTACGAGCAATCGCAATATAGAATTAACGGAACCGGATTGAACCAATATTCCGTATATGCCGGATGTTCAATGCCCCTTAGTTTCGACAACACAATCGATTTCGGATTCCAATACGGAATGCGGGGAACAACAGCAAACAATTTGGTCAAGGAAAATTTTTTCAAGTTTACCGTCGGTTTAAGTATTGGAGAGCTCTGGTTCATCCGCACGGAACGTTAATTCTTTTTGAAGTGAATTTATTTTCAGCAAATTATTTACTCGTTTTGAAAAACAATTCTATTTACCGCAATTTGAATCGCATCGGATAATTAACTAATATGCAAACAAAAAATTACAACGACTATGCTAAACTATTTAAAGAATGATCCAGAAGTCCTTTCAGTTGCCAAGTTAGAATTGAAACGTCAAGAAACCCACTTAGAATTAATCGCGTCGGAAAATTTTGTTAGTCTCGCTGTTCTCAGCGCTGCCGGATCGGTGCTGACCAACAAATACGCCGAAGGTTATCCCGGCAAACGATACTACGGCGGATGCGAATTTGTTGATATGGCAGAAGACCTTGCACGCGAACGTTTAAGAAAATTATTCGGCGCCGAATACGTTAACGTTCAGCCGCACAGCGGCTCGCAAGCCAACATGGCTGTTTACATGACTTTGCTTAAACCGGGCGATACAATTTTAGGTTTGAGTTTAGATCACGGCGGACATTTAACTCATGGTTCTCACGTTAACTTCTCGGGACAGATATACCGGGCTGTCGGCTACACATTGAACAAAGAAACAAAATTGCTCGACTACAATTTGATTGAAGATTTGGCAAAGAAGGAGAAACCGAAATTAATCGTTACCGGCGCAAGCGCTTATTCCCGTGATTGGGATTACGCAAAGTTTAGAGAAATTGCAGATAAGGTCGGCGCGCTGCTAATGTGCGATATGGCTCATCCTGCCGGTTTGATCGCCAAAGGTTTATTGAACAATCCGCTTACGTATTGTGATGTTGTTACATCAACAACACATAAAACGCTTCGCGGTCCGCGCGGTGGAATTATTTTAGTCGGCAAAGATAAAGACAATCCGTTCGGCATCAAGACTTTGAAAGGTGACCGGCTGAAACTGATGTCGGAAATCTTAGATGGAATGGTCATGCCTGGAATTCAAGGCGGTCCTTTGATGCACGTCATCATGGCGAAGGCAGTTGCATTCGGTGAAGCGCTTCAAGATTCATTTACAACTTATGCCAAGCAGATCATAAAGAATTCTAAAACTCTTGCAAACGAATTAATGGGGCTTGGTTACGATATAATTTCCGGCGGAACGGATAATCATTTAATGCTTGTTGATCTAACTAAAAAAGATTTGAGCGGTAAAAAAGTTGAGAACGCTCTAGGCGCTGCCGGCATCACTGTAAATAAAAATATGATTCCGTTCGATACAAAAAGTCCTTTCGTTACAAGTGGAATTAGAATTGGTACACCGGCAGTTACAACTCGCGGCATGAAAGAAACCGAAATGAAAGTTATCGCATCGTTTATAGACCGGGCGATAACAAGTATCGACAACGAACAAACGCTTGCATCAATTAAAACCGAAGTTGCTCAGCTCTGTTCAAAATTTCCGCTGTATCCGGAATTAAACTAAAATTAAAATGGCTGATACAGAAGAAAATATTTTGGACGAAGAAGAGTCCCCCGCTGAAGTTGAAATGGGTTTTCTCGATCACCTTGAAGAATTAAGGTGGAGAATAATATACTCGCTGCTTGGAATTGTTGTGGGGACAATTATCGCGTGGATTTTTATCGACTTCTTTATTGACCATGTTCTCCTTGTTCCAGCTAAAGTAGCCGGGTTTAAACTTCAAAACTTGCGTCCATTCGGACAGCTATTCCTTTATTTCCAAGTCGCAATGATCATCGGTTTCATAATCAGTTTGCCGAATGTTGTATATCATGTTTGGAAATTCATCGCACCGGCGCTTAAGCACACCGAAAAGAAATATGTTAAATGGATTGTAATCTTTACCACGTTTTGTTTTTTGTGCGGCGTTGTATTTGCTTATTTTTTGATGCTTCCGTTGACTTTGAAATTTGCGGCTGGGTTCGGCTCACAGTCTATTGCAAACAACTTTTCGATTGACGAATATTTTTCGATCATCATCAGTGTAATATTAGGAGCCGGGCTGGTATTCGAACTTCCGATGCTTTCTTTTTTCCTTTCGAAACTTGGAATTCTGACGGCTGGATTTATGAGAAAGTATAGACGACATGCAATCGTTGTGATAATGTTTCTTGCAGCAATATTAAGTCCCGGCACAGACCCCGTTTCGCAAGTGCTGCTCGCCATTCCATTGGTTTTCTTATACGAAGTAAGTATATTAGTTGCAAAATATTCGCAAAAGAAATCTTGATAAAGAAATCCCTCTCGGAAATTGCTCTGCCTATCGACGGTGAACTGAAGAAGTTCAATGAGATATTTAAAGAATCTCTTAAATCCAAAGTTACCCTGGTTGATCTTGTTGCACGTTACATTCTAAAGCAAAAAGGAAAGAAAATTCGTCCGCTGCTCGTATTGCTTTCAAGCAAAGTTGCGGGAGAAATTTCCGACCGCAGCTACAGGGGAGCTGCGATGGTTGAATTGCTGCACACTGCAACTTTGGTTCACGATGATGTGGTGGATAACGCCGAAACGCGAAGAAGCTTTCCGTCAATTAATGCTGTGTGGAAGAATAAAATTGCCGTTCTAATGGGCGACTATTTACTTTCCCGCGGATTGATGATTGCCGTCTATCAGAATGATTTTGATTTCTTAAAAGTAATCACCGACACCGTTAAACGAATGTCCGAAGGTGAACTTTTACAAATCAGTAAAACCAGAAAACTTAATAACGATGAAGAAACATATCTCAGAATAATTTCCGATAAAACTGCGTCGCTCTTTTCCACATGCTGCGAGATTGGTGCGCTAGCAGTCACAACCGATGAAGAAAAAATAAAATCGCTCCGCGAGTTCGGTGAAAATCTTGGGATAGCATTTCAAATTCGCGATGATATTCTCGATTATGTCGGTTCCAAAAGTGTTTTCGGCAAACCGCTTGGCGGCGATATAAAAGAAAAGAAATTAACTTTGCCTCTCATTCATGCTCTTTCTAAAGCGCCGGCGGATGAATCCAAGAAAATTATCTCATCAATAAAAAGCGGTGCAAAAAAAGTCAACGTTGAAGAAGTGATCGCCTTTGTCCAGCGTTACGACGGAATTGCTTATGCCGACCAAGTTGCTAAAGAATATGCCGGTAAAGCCGTGAACAATCTGAAAGTGTTCAACGATTCCGAGTCCAAACTTTCTCTTGAAAGCTTAGTCAGTTTTGTGATTG
>JAMCSN010000270.1 GCA_023381535.1 Bacteroidota bacterium | reverse complement strand
CCACGCTTTCTTGCAAATATTTTCAAGACGATTTAATTCGGTTTGCAGTTCATGTAATTCTGGAATGTTGAAATCTCTTTCCAGTAAAACCGGAACTTGATAAGGAAGTTTGCGAACCGTGAAATCAAACAGATCGTAAACCGGGTCGATGATCGGTTCGCCGTGTGTATCGATAATAAGATCCGGCGCCACCTGTTCGTGCCCCGCCATGTGAATGTACTCAACTTTATCAAGCGGAAGATTTTCTATAAACTGTTTTGCATTATAATTATGGTTGAATGCGTTCACATAAATATTGTTAACGTCCAGAAGAAGATTGCAGTCTGCTTCTTTAACAATTGAGCTGATGAATTCGACTTCGCTCATTTCAGCGGCAACCGGCGTATAATAAGAAACTATTTCTATCGCGATCCTTCTTTCTAAGAATTCCTGAACCTCTTTTATCCGACGAGAGATGTGCTTAACAGCGTCCCAACGGAACGGAACCGGCAGAAGATCGTATAGATGGGCGTTATCGCACTTTGAATAGCTAAGGTGTTCTGAATAAATTTTTATTTTATACTCACGCAGAAAATCTTTCACCTTGCCGAGGAAGTTCCAATCAAGTTCTTCGGGACTGCCGATGGAAAGGGAAAGTCCGTGAGAATAGATCGGATATTTTTCGGCAACTTGATTAAAAACTTTTTTCCAGTAACCACCTATTCCCATCCAGTTTTCAGGAGCGACTTCAACGAAAGACGGCGTTAAATCTTTTCCTTCGAGAAATTCTTCCGCAAAATCTTTTCTGAATCCGATTCCCACATGCTCAATTTTATTTTCCATTACCAACTCTCGCCCGTTTAAGTTTGGCTCGGTCAAGACCGAGCCGTTAAGTACGATAATTATTTCTGATCTGCTCTTTGTGTTTCTTTAGCCGGGGCTTTTGATTCGGATTTTTTATCTCCGCATTTGCTCTCGCCGCACTTTCCGTCTTTGGCTTTGCTTTCCATCTTTTTGCCGTTTGCCGCTTTCGTAGCCTTTGCGTCCATTTTCTTTTCACCGCACTTGGCATCCTTCGCTTTGCTTTCCATTTTTTTATCTCCGCACTTGCCTTCGCCGCATTTTGCGTCTTTTGTTTTTGCGTCCGATGCCGGTTTTGCATCTGACTTGCTGTCGCCCTTGTTACCGCACTTTAATTCAAGATTACGTTCTGCGGATGAGTTTAATAAGAGTGATCTCAATTCCGAGCCGCTGCCGAGATTGTGGTAATCAAAAAGATTAGCCGCGTTGATGGTCTTCGGAGCTCCTGCGCCAAGCAATGCGCCCGCAATGATTGAGCCGGTGAGAAGAAGTTTCTTGGAGGTGTTATTTGTATTTCCCATTGTGAATCCTTTCGTTTAAGTTGATTAAATAATGAATGACACCGATATAGACGTAGGGTTCTTGCAAACCTTACAGCGGGTGAAAATTATTTTTGAGATGTTTCTTTTTTGATGAGTTGTTCTAAGTTTTTCTTGTCGGAACTGCTCAATTCTGCATTTGTGTGAATATGCTTCATTTCAACAGCCAGGTACTGGCTTTGCTTATAAAACAGCTTGCAAAACTCACAAATGAGAAGATGTACGAATAGCTTTATTCTTTTAGATACAGAAAGTTTGTGCTCTTCGTTTTGAAAAATATATAATGTTGCTTCTTTACACGTTATCATAAAAGTCTTGGGTATCATTTTCCAAACCATTTTTTTTCGAGACAGCTTCGTAACTGAAGCTTTGCCCGATGCATTACCACCCAATAGTTAGACGAACTTATCTGCAATTCATTACAAATTTCTTCCGATTCCTTTTCGTCCAAGTATTTCATCGTGAAAACTATTTTCATCAACTCGGAAAGTTTGTTCAGACATTTATTCAGAATTTCATGAAACTCTTCCGATTCAACCGGCGCTTTGTAATCCGTTTTCCAATCGCTCGGGTACGCGGATTCTTTCCAATGACCCTCTTCATCAAAATATTCTTTTGCCGAATCAAGAAGTCCTTCTATTTCGGAAACAAGCGTTGAAGCTTTTTTTCTGTAGTGATCTATGATTTTATTTTTGAGAATTGTGAAGAGCCAGTTCTTCTCGGAGATTTCTCCTCTATAAGATTCCGCGTTTCGAAGTGCGGCAAGAAAAGTTTCCTGAATAAGATCCTTTGCCGTTTCTTCATCGTTAACACGAAGCACCGCAAAACGGTAGAGCGTGTCGGAGTAGCATTTAACCCACTCTTGGGGCTTGAGCGTGTTTTCGGTCTGGGTCAAGGAATAAACTTTCTATTTCTGTTTGAATGACTTAACATAATTCTTTGTGAAGTCGCTTAGAACCAGCTTGCCGCTGATCTCCGCTCGCTGTTCGAGAAGCGCATCCCAGTTATTTGTACCTTCCCAAAAAACTTTTTTCATCTCCGAAATTGCTTCGGGATTGCAGCTTCCGATTTTTCTTGAAAGCTCCGCAACCGCTTCATCGAGATCATGAATGGTTGCAAAAACTTTTGTAAATAATCCGTTTTGTTTCGCCCAGAACGCGTCGTGCCATTCGGCATCAACTGCCATTGTGATGAATGCTGTCTTTCCAATTTTTCTCTCGATGGCGGGACCGACTACAAACGGGCCGATACCGAGTTGAAGTTCGCTTAATCTTACCGATGCTTCGCTAGTCGCTAAGGTGTAATCAGCCGTTGCTGCAATTCCAACTCCGCCGCCTACGGCTTTTCCTTGAACGCGCGCAATAATTAGTTTGGGACATTTTCTCATTGCATTCAGCAGGCGCGCGAAACCCATAAAAAATTCTTTGCCGGTTTTAAAATCCTTGATCTCTAAAAGTTCGTCGAACGAAGCTCCCGCGCAAAAGGTTTTGTCCCCTTCGCTTCTAATCACAATTACGTTAATATCTTTTCTTTCTCCGGCGCGAAGGATCGCTTCCGTCATTTCCTTCAGCATTTTGCCGGGAAGTGAATTGCTTTTCGGATGTGAAAAATTAATCGAAGCAATATGATTGTTGACCGAAACAGTAACTTTACCATTGCGTTCCATCTACGTCTCCTTCTTCGTATAAGTATCGATTCCGTTTACTATATATTCTATATCGGCAATATTATCAACCATAAAATCGGGTTCCAACTTCAGCAACTCCTCTTTTGTTCTGTATCCGTATGTAACCGCACACGTTTTTGACCCGGCGTTTTTGCCGCACTGAATATCCATTTCGGAATCTCCGACTACCAATGTTTCGCTCGCATCGATTTTCAAATATTCGCAAATTTTCAGCAGCGGTTCCGACGATGGTTTGTGCGCTATGCCCGGTCTTCGTCCCATCACTTCATCAAATTTATCGTAAAGATTGAAATGTTTCAGAATTAATTCAGCCTGTTCTTGCGCTTTAGTTGTAAGAAGAGAAATCTTAATTCCTTTGCTCACCAGAATATCAATCGTGTTTTTTGTGCCGTTATAAACGCTTGATGACTGGATGAAATTAAAATAAACCGATTTGTAAATTCCGATAAATTTTTCAAAGTCCGGCACGCTGATGTTGAAGTCATTGAATATATCGACGAAGTGGAGGCCGATCTTGCCGTAAAATTTTTCGCGAGGCATTTCGCCGGGAATGTTCATTCTTTTTAAAGTATCTACGGTTGCTTCGTAAATCGTTTCGTGCGAACTCACCAGCGTTCCGTCCAGATCAAATACAACAAGTTTGATGTTCATCTAAGGATTGAGATAAGTTTTACTTAAAGATACTGATTTGCAGATTAAAAGTAGAGACACTTGAACCATTGTTAAATCTTAATTCAAGCGCCTCTTCCAAAAAAAGTTATAATGCGTCCGTTAAACTGTCCACGCGCCGAGTATAATTCCGAAAATAAGAATTACAATTAAATGATAGCCGCAATCTACCAGCAGCAATTTTTTAGATCTGCCTTCAAACAAAGAATTAATTGCCATCGGCGCGGCAATGAATCCGAGCCAGCATAAAAATGATAAACGAATTCCTTCCGAGACTGTGCTCGCGTTGCTATGGGCCATCAACTGCGCCAACGAGTAAGCTATAAACAAATGCCCTATGAACGATAAACCAAAAGTCTTAACAGGATTAAATCCTTTTTTTAATTCTTCTTCTGTTTTATCGACTGCCTCCATCCAAGTTCTACCCAAGACATTCGGACTATACCATAACCCGCCAATCCCCATCGAAACAACCCCGCAAACCAAAACCGCCCAATAGTTAACTTGAAGTATTACAGGCATTTAATATTCTCCCTTGGTTAAATGATTTTAGTTTTCTTTATAAATTTTTATTTCGGGTTTGCCGTCGCTTAGATGATAGCCTCGGTACATGCCTGCTGTGTTGAACGGCATCGCAATGTTTCCGTTTTTATCGATTGCGATTATTCCGCCGTCGCCGCCAAGCTGCGGAAGTTTTTTCATTATTACTTCATCGGCAGCTTCCTTGAGAGATAAATTTTTGTAAGCCATCAAATCGGAAATATCGCGCGCAACGCTCAAACGAATAAAATATTCTCCCCATCCCGTACCGGAAACCGCGCATGTGTTATTGTTGGCGTAAGTTCCGGCGCCGATAATTGGTGAATCTCCGACACGTCCAAATTTTTTCATCATCATTCCGCCGGTGGATGTACCCGCAGCAAGATTTCCGTCTTTATCGAGCGCAACACAACCAACTGTTCCGTGTTTATCGTCGTTAGATTTCTTTTTCAATCCTTCTTTCATCTTCAAATACTGGTCGTATCTTTCTTTAACAATGAAGTAGCTGTTATCAACAAGCTCAACGCCGTTTTGTTTTGCAAATTCTTCCGCTCCGTCGCTGATCATTAACACATGAGGAGATTTTTCCATAACAAGCCGAGCAAGAGAGATCGGATTTTTAATGTGCTTTACTCCTGCAACCGCGCCGGCCATTAATGTTTTTCCATCCATGATCGATGCATCCAATTCGGCTTCGCCTTTTTCAGTGAGCACAGCTCCTTTGCCCGCATTGAAGAGAGGCGAGTCTTCCATAATGTTTATTACCTTTTCGACAGCATCCAGGCTTTTGCCGCCATTCTCCAAAATTTTGTAACCGGTTTCCAATGCTTCGGTAAGTTTAGAAACGTATGCGGCTTCCTTTTCCAGTGTCATATTTTTTTTCAGAATTGTTCCGGCGCCGCCGTGAATTACCAAACCAAATTTTTGCGATTGTGAAAAGGCGGATTGAGAAAGGAAAGTCAAGACAAGAAATAACTTTACGATGAGATTGAATCTCTTGAATACACACACCATTTTAACTTCGTCCTTACTAATTGCAACTGAAATTATCTTCTCAAATGATAAAAAGCAATCTTTGGGGGACGGTATTTATCTTGAAAATAAATCACGCTTAAATGAATTTATGACTATGAAATTGTCGCAAACATGATTTAAATTTGTTTCAACTATATCATTAATCAAATTTGCCGGAGAGGTAAAATGAGAATTGCTAATCGAACGTTGAAAACTATTATGCTGTTTTCGCTGATGCCGCTGTTTGTTTTTGCACAAAGTAAAAAATCCAAAGCCGACCAGTATGAATTTAAAATGGTTTATGAATTAAAAACCACGCCGGTTAAGAACCAGGCCAAGACCGGAACGTGCTGGTCATTTGCTACAACCTCTTTCGTTGAGACGGAATTAATGCGAATGGGAAAAGGAGAACACATACTTTCGCCAATGTTCAACGTCCGTTATGCTTATCCGCCGAAAGCGGAAAATTACATTCGCTACAACGGACTAACTAATTTCGGAATGGGCGGACAGGCGCACGATGTAATGAATATAATCAGAGAATACGGATTCGTTCCGGAAGAAGTTTATTCCGGTAAACAAATTGGCGAAGACGATTATAATCACGGTGAAATGGATGCCGTGTTAAAAGCAATTGTTGACGCCGTGAACAAAGATAAAGGCGGAAAAATTACGCCCGTTTGGCAAAAGGTTTTCGAATCAGCGCTAAATATTTATCTCGGCGTGCCGCCAAAAGAATTTACCTATCAAGGAAAAACTTACACGCCAAAAAGTTTTGTCGAAGAGATGGGATTCAATCCTGATGACTATATTGAACTGACCTCGTTCACACACCATCCATTCTATAAACAATTTGATCTTGAGGTACCCGATAACTGGAGTAAAGGATTATACTACAACGTCCCGATCGATGACATA
>JAMCSN010000312.1 GCA_023381535.1 Bacteroidota bacterium | reverse complement strand
AAACTCACAACTCCTTACGGTACCATTCAATCGTTTTCTTCAAGCCTTCTTCAAAGGGCACTAGTGGCGTATAACGAATTGTTTTCTTCGCTAGTTCAATGTTTGCGAAAGAATGTTTTATGTCCCCGCTCTTGGTTCGGCATAATTACACCGAATATCTTTCCCAAAATTTTCAAGTTTCTGAAATATGAATAAGCCGCCCAATCTAACGAACGCATTTTGTTTGAAGTGATCCCTATGTAAATCAAATGTCATCCTCAGCAAAAAAATTTTGACAATAAATCTGGTATTGTATATAATACCTCAGTGAAAAATTACAAAATTGTTATTGATACTAACGTAATTGTATCCGCACTAAAATCCAGAAAGGGATTTTCTTACAAGTTATTGTCCATCATTGATGATGAAAGATTACAAATAAGCATTTCTGTCCCCCTTATGTTGGAATATGAGGATGCCATCAAAAGAGAAAGATTCAAAATCGGGTTGAAACAAATTGAACTCGATGCAATTCTTGATTACATATGCTTAGTTGGAAGTAAAAGAGAAATATTCTACTTGTGGAGACCGTATTTGAAAGATCCAAAGGACGATCTTATTTTGGAATTAGCTGTTGAATCCGAAAGTAATTTCATAATTACATTTAATAAGAGTGACTTCCGTGGGATAGAGAAATTCGGTGTGAAAACGTTAACCCCGCGAGAGTTTTTGGAAATACTAGGAGAGATATAAATGAGTTCTATCAGTGTAAGATTACCGGAATCCCTTCATAAAAAAGCAAGGGATTTGGCGAAGAAAGAAAAAACTTCAATCAATCAGCTGGTTTCTTCTGCCCTGGCTGAGAAAATTTCTGCTTTGTCTGCTGAAGAGTATATCGAATTGCGGGCAAAAAGGGCAAGTAAAGAAAAATTCAGAAAAGCTTTAAGCAAAGTAAAAAATGCTGAACCAGATGAATTAAATGGCAAATAATTTCATTTTGGATTTCGCTCAGCAACTCTTTTATAATCTCGATGTCAAAATCATTTTATTCCTGTCACTCAGAGCTAGCTAAGAGTATTGCCTCATTTCTGTCACTCTGAACCCGCCTCGAACCACGTAGTCGGCGGGCGAAGTAAAGAGTCTCATTTCCCCCTTTGTTATTCCGGACTTGCCTGCCCGCCATCTCTTGGGCGGGATCCGGAATCCATTATTTCATTCTATCGTTTTCAATATCATAATATGAATGTATCACTCAAAATTCAAAACTCACAACTCCTTACGGTACCATTCAATCGTTTTCTTCAAGCCTTCTTCAAAGGGCACTAGTGGCGTATAACGAATTGTTTTCTTCGCTAGTTCAATGTTTGCGAAAGAATGTTTTATGTCCCCCGCCCTTGGTTCGGCATATTTGCACTTAATATTTTTACCCAGAATTTTATTTATTTCATCCGCAAGATTATTTAAGGTTATCCGCGAGTGAGTGGCACAATTCATAGCGAGTCCGGGTTCATATTCCTTTGTTGCAGCTAACAAGTTTGCTTCAACAACATTTTCGATATATGTAAAATCCCTGCTCTGCTCGCCGTCGCCGTAAATAATAGGTTGCTCATTATTCAGAATAGCTTTAATAAACTTCGGTATCACCGCAGAATACTGCGAACTCGGATCCTGCCTTGGGCCAAAAACATTGAAATATCGTAGCGCCACTGTTTCCAATCCGTATATTTTGGAAAAAACATTGCAGTACTTTTCCCCGGTAAGTTTCGATACTGCATAAGGCGACATAGGATTCGGTGTCGTCCCCTCATGCTTTGGCAATTCAGGAGTATCGCCGTAGATAGATGACGAAGAAGCGAACACAACTCTTTTCACTCCATTCTCTTTGGCTGCATTTAAAATGTTCAATGTGCCGTTAACATTTACTTCGTTTGTTGTGATTGGATCGATAATTGACCGCGGAACGGATGGCAAAGCAGCCTGATGAAGTATTACATCAACTCCCTTCACAGCTTTAATTACCGCGTCGTTGTTGCGAATATCTCCGTTTATCAACTCAATATGATCTATGAAGCTCTCTAAATTTTCCTTCTTGCCGGTAGAGAAATTATCGAGAACTCTAACTGAATGCCCTCTTTTTAAAAGTTCTTCAGCAATATTAGAGCCTATAAATCCGGCACCGCCTGTAACTAAAAATTTCATAATCATATTTGTTCGATTAAAACGTTAAAAGGTTTATTAAATATTTCAATCCTTTGGCGAAGCCATCCCTTCGGGACAATCTTTCAATCCTTCCTTCTTTATCATTTCTAATTTATAATTTATCATTCCCTTCACAACCTCTTCGCTTTTGCATCTTTACCAAGTATTCCTTTTATATCATACAAAACGTTTCCGTTGTGTTTGAACTCATTAAAAGAAATTTTCTTGAAAGCATCGTGAGCAACTGCAATAATGCATCCATCGTACCTACCGATTGTTTTAACATCCAAAGAATTGATCAATTCTATTCCATATTCTTCACGTACTTCTTCTTTGTCAGCCCACGGATCATACACATCAACCTTACATTGAAACGTTTTTAGTTCATTAACTATATCGATCACCCTTGAATTTCTAATGTCTGGACAATTTTCCTTGAATGTAATGCCGAGAACCAACACTTTGGAATTGTGAACGCTATGTTCTCTCTTAATAAGTTCTTTTATGAACTCACTTGCAACGTAAGTTCCCATGCTGTCGTTTAATCTTCGACCGGCAAGAATTATTTCGGGATGATACCCCAACTGCACTGATTTGTGAGTTAGATAGTATGGATCGACACCAATACAATGACCACCAACGAGTCCCGGTCTAAAAGGAAGAAAATTCCATTTTGTGCCCGCTGTTTCAAGAACTTCTGTTGTGTCGATATTCATTATGTTAAAAAGCTTGGCTAGCTCGTTGACAAAAGCAATGTTTATGTCACGTTGAGAGTTCTCAATAACCTTAGCAGCTTCTGCAACTTTTATCGACGAAGCCAAATGCGTTCCGGCGGTTATTATTTCACTGTATAGTTTATTCACAATGTCCCCAACTTCCTTCGTACTTCCGCTTACAACTTTTTTTATTGTCGTAACGCGATGCGCTTTATCGCCTGGATTGATACGCTCCGGACTGTAGCCGCAGTAAAAGTCTTTGCAATATTTGAAGTTACTAAGTTTTTCTATTATTGGCACACACTCTTCTTCAGTACATCCGGGATAAACAGTTGATTCATAAATAACAATTGAATTCTTTTTCAGAACTTTTCCAACTGTTTCACTTGCGCTCAGCAACGGTTTGAGATTTGGTCTCTTGAACTCATCTATAGGAGTAGGTACTGTGACAATGTAAAAATCCAAACCTTTTATTTCTGATATTGACGAAGTAAAAGATAATTTTATAGCCTCTTTCAGTTCGTCCTTACTTACTTCTAATGTCTTATCATGCCCGTTTTTCAATTCATCGATTCGTTTGGCGTTGATATCAAATCCAACCGTTTTAAATTTCTTTCCAAATTCAATAGCTAACGGTAATCCGACATAACCTAGCCCAACAATTCCAATAGTTACGCTTTTGTTCTGAATCTTCTCAAGAAGTTCTTCTCTCATCTGAAACCCCGTAATCTTATTTTATGGTTTCTAAAATAAGCGTTGTTGAATGAACAATTCAAATTTTGTCTCGCACCCATCATTATAATCTCAAATCACCCTCCTCAAGTTTGATATCAATTACTCTTTCTGTAGGTCGATTCTCTGAATCGACCGGGTAGCATTCTCGCACTCGACTTCCGCATCGACCCATCGTTATGCTGTTGGGATAAGCTTCAAGAACATTCATAACATTTTGCCGATTCAAAATAAAATTCGTCACCGGAAAGCAGTAAAAGTAATTGTGGTCATTATACGCTAAGTTGCTAAGATTTTCATATTCTAATTCAGTCTATCTACACCATTTCTGTCTTTTTGTCACAGAACCCTATCTAACCTCTACCAAGCCTGTAACAAGTCTATAACAAGCCTGTTCCATGCCTCAAAATTTTTTATAGGACTTGACAAATTTACCGACACAAATTATATTAGCACTCCAAAATAGAGAGTGCTAACAAACTAATTCACAAACAAGGAGGTCTAAAATGGCTGATTTCAAAATCAAACCATTAGCTGACAGAGTTATTGTTAAACCGAAAGAAGCGGAAGAAACCACAAAAGGCGGAATCATTCTTCCGGACACAGCAAAAGAAAAACCGGTCGAAGGAACCATTGTCGCAGTTGGTTCAGGTAAAGTAACAGATGACGGAAAAACCGTCGCCATGTCTCTCAAGGTAGGAGACGTAGTTCTTTACGGAAAGTATTCCGGTACCGAAGTTAAGATTGACGGTGAGGAATATTTAATCATGCGCGAAAGCGACATTTACGGAATCGTTAAATAAAAGTTTTGAATTATAAACGGAGGATAAAATGGCTTCAAAAATAGTTGAATACGGCACCGACGCGAGAAGTTCTCTCAAAGCCGGTGTTGACAAACTTGCAAACGCTGTTAAAGTAACCTTAGGTCCTAAGGGAAGAAACGTTATCATTGATAAAAAATTCGGCGCACCGACGGTAACCAAAGACGGTGTAACTGTTGCTAAAGAGATCGAACTTGAAAACCCGATGGAAAATATGGGCGCTCAAATGGTTCGCGAAGTTGCATCAAAGACAAGCGATGTTGCCGGTGACGGAACAACAACAGCGACTGTTCTTGCTCAAGCAATTTATCGTGAGGGATTAAAGAACGTAACTGCCGGTGCTAACCCGATGGACTTGAAAAGAGGAATTGATTTGGCAGTTACAAAAGTTATTGAAAACCTTAAGGCATTAAGCAAGGAAGTCGGTGGTCGCGAGGAAATCGCTCAAGTTGGTTCTATCTCTGCTAATAACGATAAAACTATTGGCAACTTAATCGCAGATGCAATGGAAAAAGTCGGCAAAGACGGTGTTATCACTGTTGAAGAAAGTAAGTCGGCAGAAACCAGTCTTGACGTAGTAGAAGGTATGCAGTTTGACCGCGGTTATGTTTCACCATACTTCGTTACAAATTCCGAATCGATGGAAGCATCGCTCGAAGATACTTACATCTTAATCCACGATAAGAAAATTTCTGCGATGAAAGATCTTCTTCCGATTCTAGAAAAAATTGCACAGTCGGGCAGACAACTTTTAATCATCGCCGAAGATTTGGAAGGCGAAGCACTCGCAACATTGGTAGTAAATAAATTGCGCGGAACATTGAAAGTATGCGCTGTTAAAGCACCAGGATTCGGCGACAGAAGAAAAGCTATGTTAGAAGATATCGCTGTTCTTACAAACGGTACCGTAATTTCTGAAGAACGCGGATTCAAATTAGAGAACGCGACTCTGGATTATCTTGGTAAAGCAAAGAAAGTCACAATCGACAAAGACAACACAACAATCGTTGAAGGTGCTGGAAAAGCTAGTGACATTAAACAAAGAATTAATGAAATAAAATCTCAGATCGAAAAAACTACTTCGGATTACGATAAAGAAAAACTTCAGGAGAGACTTGCAAAACTTTCTGGCGGTGTTGCAGTTCTGAAGATCGGTGCTGCTACCGAAGTTGAAATGAAAGAAAAGAAAGCTCGCGTTGAAGATGCATTGCACGCAACTCGCGCTGCAGTAGAAGAAGGCATAGTACCCGGTGGCGGAGTTTCATTAGTTAGAGCTATCGCGGTTTTAGACAAGGTGAAGGGTGAAAATCAAGATCAAAATACCGGCATAAAAATCATCCAGAAAGCTCTTGAAGAACCATTGAAACAAATCGCAGCTAATGCTGGACTTGAAGGCGCTGTTGTATTGAACAAAGTTCTCGAAGGAAAAGGTGATTTTGGATTCAACGCTGCAACCGAAACCTATGAAAACCTTGTAAAGGCAGGCGTTATCGATCCAACTAAAGTAACACGAACTGCTCTTGAAAATGCTGCTTCAGTTTCAGCATTATTATTGACTACCGAAGCAGTTGTTTACGAAAAGAAAGAAGAAGAAAAACCGATGCCACAAATGCCTCACGGCGGTATGGACGGTATGTATTAAGAATAAGTATCAAGATGCACAAACAGAAAAGTCCCGCACTCGCGGGACTTTTTATTTCGATAAAGTCATGTTCATAATAAAGCATTTTTGACTTCACGTTGTCATTCCGGACTTGCCTGCCCGCCATCTCTTGGGCGGGATCCGGAATCCATGCTTTCCACTTTTTGAGATTTTAAGTCCTTCCCAATATTCAATCGATTTCTGCTATAGAAATGATTCGTAAAATGTGATATATTGATTTAGAGCAAAATCAAATTGTACTAATCACGCGAATACACTATGACGAAACGCTACTCCGGAATTTCTTTAATCACCCTTCTATTTTTGCTTTACTACTCATTCAACATTTATGCACAACGTTCGGAATACGGTGCTTCCATTGAGCCGTCTTTTAAGGTTCAATCAATCTTGGGTCAAACTTCTTTTACTACCGGTGCGCGGTTCGGTTTTGTAATTCATGAACACTTCTCGATTGGAGGAGGTTACTATGCTTCTGTGAATTCCTTAGCAGTCCCTAAGGTAAATTCTCAAGATGCGGTTGTTCATTTCAATATGGGAGGTCTTGAACTAGAAACGTTGCTTCTTAAATTCGATCAAACCAGAATTTCAGTTTCATTTTTCGCCGGGTCGGGTGCATTTTACAAATCAGCTTCGTCAAATAGTAACATTAATTTTTCTACTAACAATTTTTTAGCTTGGGAACCAGAATTATCATCGGAGATAGAAATCCTGCAGTGGCTTAGATTAAACCTTGGACTCGGTTATCGATTCATAAGTTATACAAAAGGTGTTTCAAACTCGGATGCAGACTGTTTGAAAGGAACGTTCGCTATAGTTGCTTTTAGTTTTCATACAAAGTAAGCCGAAACAAAAAAGGAAAATTTTATCGGTAATGAAAGAATTCTTATTCAAAAATACTTTTATCACAATATTCATATTACTCTTTATGAGCTTTTCTCTAAATAGCTACGCGCAAGATTCTTCAAAAGTTAAGAATACTCTTATTGATTCATTGCACGCTTCCGATACCGCGCAACTCTTCGTCCCAGCAAGTCAATTTACCTACGCAGGCAACAAACGCTACACCATCGATGGTTCATTACCGTTGCTCAAAACAAAATTTCGTCCGGCTACTGCTTCTGTAATTGGAGGAATTTATTTGGGCACATTGGTTTGGCTTCACTTCCACCAACAGAACGCCTGGTGGAGTAACAATAGAAGTAATTTCCACTTTGAAGAAGATTGGTCTTTCGCTTTGCAGGTTGATAAAGCCGGACATTTTTATGGCGGCTACCTTACCTCATATTTCCTTAGCGAAGGATTGATCGCCAGCGGTGTTAACTGGGATGATGCCAACATTTACGGTTCTGCTTTCGCCATTTTATATCAGACTTACGTTGAAACTGAAGACGGATTTGCGAGAGACTGGGGTTTTAGCCCCTCTGATTGGTACTTCGATGCACTAGGTCCGGTTTATTTTCTTGCACAACATTTTGTTCCGGTTCTGCAAAACATTACTCCAAAGTGGCAGTATATTCCGTCTGAGTGGACGGGTAAACCAAAGATCAGCCGTCCGCGTACTTTTATTGACGACTACAATAGTTCTACATTTTGGTATTCTGTTAAATTGTACAATATCATTCCAAAGAGCATGGAAAAATATTGGTTGCCTTGGTTAAATGTTGCCGTCGGTTACGGGGCTGATGCAATTGACGCACAAGTCGATCCGAATAATCCGCCCGATCAGCTAGCTCATAGACGTTTCGTGATTGGTCTTGACTATGATCTTGTTTCTCTTCTCCCTGAAGGTGGACATTTTTGGAATTGGTTCAGACAAACTCTTAATTATATAAAACTTCCGGCTCCTGCAGTAGAATTCTCATCCGGCAAAGCTCGTTTCTATATTTTATATCCGTTTCAAATTAATCTTGGAGGAATCCATTTCTAAAAAATATTATTCTCAACTGTTCGTTATAAACTATTTCCTTGAGTTGAAATATGCGCAAACTATTAATTTGTATTTTTTTATTATCAAGCCTTGCAGTCAATGCACAGCAGGAAAACTTTGAGTTTACTTTCATCCCTTCCGGCTTAAATATTATTCCGTTTAAGGCTAACATGCAGGAGGCGAGAATCGGGATTCTCTATTTCCCGGATAATGCAAATCTGAAAGTTGATATCGGTAACAGCATTGATCTTCTTGGTTTTTCATGGAAGGAAGAAAAAGCCCGGTTGACTTTCGGCATCGATTTTACTGCTTACGCCTTGTCAACAAGTTCTCAAGGACATAGACTTCAGATTGATGCGCTCGACGGTTTCTTTGGTGGTAACGCTTCATTTAGTAAGATGTTCGATAAAAATCTGCTGCAACTTCGCTTGCGGATTATTCACAACAGCGCACACATGGTTGATGGTCATTACGACTTAATCAAAAACGAATGGATGGAAAACACGAACCCTATCCCATTCACACGAGATTTCGGTGAGTTAACTCTGGGACACGTAATAACTTCTTCAAATCTAATTTTGCGTTATTACGGCGGAACTTCTTTTTCGACATTGATTCGTCCCGACTTTTTGAAGAAGTGGTCATTCTTCACCGGTTTTGAATTGAGTTCGGATAAGATTATAGGCAATGTTTTTTCTAAGCCGACAAATCTTTTTCTTGCATACCAAATAGATTTGAGAGGATTACCTGTTTACGCTGGTAATAATAACTTCGTTGTTGGAATTAAGTTCGGAAGTTGGTTTGAAAAAGGAATTGTGCTTTATGTTAATTACTATAAAGGAAATAACTACTTCAGCGAGTACTACTACCGCAAAATTGAAAAGTTCGGCATAGGTTTCTTTATTGATTTCTTCTAATCAGTTTCGTGCATTCCGTCCCTTGCTAAAAGCTAAACGCTAATAGCTGCTTCGCCTCCCTACAACTTCTTAACACTCTTTACAAACTCTTTCAGGTTATCCTTTGACGCATAATACACTGAAGACAGTACTACGGCAAAAAACATAATAACAATTAGAGTAACTGCACGTTTGGGCCCGGCTTTAATAATAGGTTCCTTTGCATACTCTTCAACATTAACGACTGGTGTATCTCTAACTTCTTCGAGTTTCACAAGCTCAAGTTGTTTAACAAGTTCGCCATATATAGTTTGCTGTATCTCAACATTTCGCATTAGTCGGGCTTGCTCAAGCTGCAGTTCGGGCGATTGAGTAATCATCCTGTTCTGTTCTCTAAAATTTTTCAGTCTCTCCTCAAATAGATTAAGCGTGTCTTTAACTTGCTTTACCCTAGTATCAAGATATTCACGTTGCGCCGATGCAAATGATTTTCTCTGAGTGCGGATATAATTATCAAGCGATTTGGCAATATTGTTCGCAACTTCAGCAGATAGTTTTGATTCTGGCATTTGGACAGTTATCGTAAGAATTTTTGTCATTCTGTCCACATCAGTGGTAATAACACCTTTTGATAGTCCTTGAAAAGCCTGCAAGAACATCTTTCTCTGTTGCAAGCTGTCGTTCAAATTTTTGTCTGGTTTGATTTCGAAATACTCAATTAGATTTACCGGTTTTTCAAATTCTTCAGTTTGGTATTTAGCATAAATGACCGGGCTCAGTACCGATTCACTTTTAAGTAAGTTTTCATAGATTTGAGTCGGATCAGCACTCCCTACACTGACTCCCGCCAAAGAAGCAAGACCGGAAAGTTGCCCCAACATTTCTGAAGATTTATTACCGTAGTTGGGAAGAATAGTTACCGAGCTTTTAAAGTATGGTTTTGTTAAAAAAAGTAGATAAAGAACAGTGATAACCATGACAACGGTGTTAAACGTTATTAGCTTCCATCTACGCTTCCATAACAACAATGCATAAGGTTTAACTTTTGCAATGAAATCCTTCAAAGATTCACTGAAAGGTTTTTGTTCGTCTTGAATCTGTTCGTTCATAATTTATTAAATCTCTTAAGTGAACAAATAAAGTTTTGTCTTCCGCTCATCTACTACGATAT
Source organism: Bacteroidota bacterium (assembly GCA_023381535.1). Next base: position 17,425 of record JAMCSN010000312.1, on the reverse strand, counting down.
TACTTTGAAAGATTTTTAACGCTAAGGATCAATATTGCCGCCGAACTCGTCACGCTTACTATATCACGAATGATCGGCCAGGTATTACTTGGTTTACTTATACGTAACGGAACGAAAACCGTCGCACCGGAATTTATTTCCTCGTTGGGAATGAAAAACCATCCGGAGGATTCCCACTTAGAACCGTTTGGTTGAATAACAACTTCGTCTCCATCGGCAGAATTCTCAGTGTATCCGCCAGCTTGTTTAATATAGTAACTTAAACTCGCGCCTTTTTTGTATGGAACACTGGATGGAAGCCCCACTTCGCCTGCCACATAAACAACTCTGGGGTCTTTATGAACGACAACTTCGTCTCCTGGGAATAAAACTAAATCATAAAGACTATTGCCATTATTAGCAATATCTTCCCAATTTATTGGAATTACACCTGAGTAAAGACTGTCAAATTTAGTTTTATCATAAAGCACACCGGAATTGTATTTTAATTTCAATGAATCTGGAACTTTCATGGGCTGAAGCAAAGAAAAAATAGGATTTCCACGTTTAACGAGGATGCCTTTCAAATAAGCGCTTTTCTTGAATCCCCCGCTTCGTTTAATAAATTCAGATAGTTTCTCACCTCTGTGCAGAATTGTGTAAGTCCCCGGATATTTAACTTCGCCAGTAATGGTTACAGTCTGATTAAAGTTCTTCAGCGGATCGGACTTAATTAAAACTCTATCGAAATCTTTCAACATAAAATCATCACCCTTAGCCACTTTCCAATATTCTTCAGGCAGTGCTATTGTAAACTTCTGAGAATAAATCTCCGAGCTTGTGGTATCCATCCGGGTAATTTCTATCTCTTTTGTAGTAGCTTTATCGGTTAATCCTCCGGCAAGTGTAATTAATTCCGCAACTGTCATCTCCTTATACCGGGTATATGTCCCCGGTAACTTAACCTCACCGGAAATTTCAACGCTACGCGCTGGAAAAAATGTCTGCTGATTAAATATTCTTACTTCATCACGATTCTGAAGCAATAGATTATTGGCTTTATCTCCTTTCAGTGCGAGCGCAACATCGAAATTATAAATCTCCTTTTTCTCAGACGGCAGAGTTCTTATCAGAATTCCTTTATCAACAAATGCTTCTTTCAAAAGAGAATCAGCCTTAAAGATCAAATCTTTTACGTGCATCCCTTGAGGAGTGAGTTCGTAAACTCCCGGCTTCTTTACATATCCGGTGATCGAAACTCGATTTTCCGGCAAGTTATTTATTCCCAGAATCGAAACAACATCTCCGCTTTCGAGCGAATAATTATCGTTCAACAAATCATTTACCGTTTTGAAATTAAGGTCCAAACTCAGAATATTATCCGCGTAAGATTTTCTTTGTGCAAAAGGAATTATTCTTTCAATATGTACACGGTCAAAATAAGCAGTGAACTTTAATCCACCGGCATATTTAATTAAGTCGTTTAGTTTCTCGTTTTCCTTTAGCTCATATATTCCCGGTCGGAATGCATTCCCGGCGATAGCCACTCTCTTTCCAACAGGGGGTACAAATATTATATCTTCATCCTCCAACCTTACATCTTTTGATTTGTTACCGGTAATCAGGTACTCGTAAAGATCAATTGTAGCTATCATTTTACCGGCGCGCATAACCTGAACATTTCTTAAAGAGCCGTTTATCGTCGGTCCCCCGCAATAATATAAAGCGGTAAATGAAGACGAAAGAGCTGGAAGTGTATATCCACCTGGAGTATTCACTTCACCTAATACATAGACTTTAACGCTGCGGAGTTTGCCTGTGGAAACATCTAATTTTGTTTTTGCGTTAACATCTGCAGATTTCAATGAGGCATATACTTTTGATAACGCAGAAAAAATTCTGCTGCGTACTTCATTTAAAGTCAAACCGTTTACAGGCACCAAACCGACATTTGGAATATAAATGTCGCCATTTTTTGAAACAGTCAAATTATTTACCAGTTGGGTTTCTCCCCACAACGTTATAACAAGTTCGTCACCAGGTCCAACAACATAATTGGTCGGAACTGGCACATTCAACGACGGTTCGAACGTAGATGGTGAATAATTAAAAACATTGTATCCGAAAGCTTGAAGTCCCCCCGCTCCTTCTCTTCCCTCAAATTCAGGTACGGCAAATGAAGCTGCTCTCGTTACACTAGGTGGTGTTACTATCACTTTTTCTTGGGAAGTAGCCGAAACGTTGGCGGCTTCTTTCTTAGCACTTGCCTGCTGAAGTTTGTTGTAATCTTCTAACGTATAGCCTGCGGCTTCTGCCTTTTGTTTCAATTGTTCTTCAGTCATTCCGCTCTGCCGAATCTTCTTTTGAAGTTCATCCATTGTTTGAGAGTACACCGAAGACTTGATTAAGACTAGGCTAATAAAAACTACTAAAATTATAAAAGAATGTGAGCAAAATTTTACGGCTAATGTTTTCATAAGTGTAATTTTTGTTTTAGGAAATTTACATTTTTTAAGTTCATTGATTAATGGTATGATACCGCTATTAATTCGGTATGCTATTATAATCTAAATAAATTAATAAATAAAATGTACTGTTTAGCAAAATTTTCTTCCTAAAATTTCGGTTACTTACCTAATGAGCTCCCACGACTTTGAAAACGATCTCTTAAAAAATAGCGACGCAGAGCTATTTAGAAACCAAGCTCTCATTATTCTAAAATACCCCCACTTCCTGTAGCGTCTGGGTGATTCATAAACAACAAAATCATTAATGAACAAGACTTTTCCTTGTCTTCTGATACGTGTAAACAATTCGAAATCTTCTCCGGCGTGAAGATCTTTTCTATAACCGCCGACCTTATTGTACGTACTCTTCCTGATTACCTGGCATTCTCCCCTTCCCATTCCCATACCTAGAAAATTTAGAAACCGAAAGTAACTGTTCAAAAAAGTCGCCATATACTTATCACTCCTAAGTTCTTCCTCCGGAAAGACTTTAACTTTGGTAGTAAGCGCGGCATAATTACTCGGAAGAAATTTCTCTTCAACAATTTGTAAGAGTTTGCCTAAGTCGATTCGAACATCGGCATTGATAAATATTAAAATGTCGCCGGATGACTCTTCAGCTCCACGCGCTCTTCCGCTTGATATCGTCCTAATGTTCCCATTTGTATGCTTCAAAAGCTTATCCGAAAACTTTTCTGCCAACTTCAATGTACAGTCACAACTACCGCCGTCCGAGACTATTATTTCAAGACTACGGTGATTCATCCGTTTTACATCGTACAAGGATTCAAGCAGCGAAGGAAGAAGTTTTTCTTCATTTAATGTCGGAATGATGATGGAGTATTTCAATTTCCCCACGACTTAATTTTATTGATATAAAATTTTCTAATTAAGATTATCCATGAAACAATTTAATTAAAAATCGGTTGACACCGTAACGTAAAAATATGAATCTATATATTTATTTCCGACGTACTTTATATCGATGTTCTGTAACGAATACGTTAAGTCAATAAAATATTGCCGAACCGGTTCAATGCGCAAAGCAAAAGTAAACATATCACGGTCAATTCTGTTACCCATCAGGAACTCATTTTTATAAGTATTGTCGCCGTCGCCTCTGTTAACGTCTCCACCATAGTTGCGTATCAAGTTTCCTTTGCTGTCGAGGATAATTCCCGTTCCAGATCGCTGATGTTGATATTTAAAATCAACAAAAATTCTTCCCGATAAATAATAACTGAGAAGAATTGCAATTTCATCGGAGTTAGGAGAAAGCGCATGCCCTAAACTGATTCCCCAATCTGCGTACGTGCTTTCATTAGTTCTGTGAGAATAGACAAAGGGATCAATTCGCGTGTATTCAATTGTAGCGGTGAGATCTGAAATCTTAAACGGGTCAACAAACATTATTCCAGCCTGGTAGCCGAATTTATTATCGTCGCTGCTTGCATCGTTCGCGTACAAAGTCTTGAAATTCAAATCGTCGATAAGAAGCGACAGTTGAAGCGCAATATCATTGACGGGTTTGATTTCCATATCTATTCCCATCAGTGCGTTACTTTGATTTTTGGGTTCAGAAGTAAAATCTGCGGAAGTTAAAAAGCTTAATGGGTTCATATACGTAAAACTGATTGGACGGTTAGCTGCGATTATACTCTCGTATAACCCAAGCCTAAAGTTCTCAGAAAAATTAATATCAAGACGATGTGCAATGATATTTTTTGATGTAAGTGCTACTCCTAAGGAATCCCCTTTCAAGTTACCGTAGAAGAACGAGTAGTGAAGCGATTTGTATTTCACATCGATTCTGCCGAAATCAAACGGCGCAGTATTCCCTGAAAGAAAAAGTTTGTCGATGAATCCTGTTCCCATCTGAAATTTCTCTCTGCCGAATGTCAATGCGATTGCACGATTGCTCGCTTCAAAACGCATATAACCTTCAAATGAATCATAATACTTCTCATTTAAGAATTTTAACGTCGAGTGAAGTTTTGAATCATAACTTGCTGCTACTACTCTCGCGTAACCATCCCCGCTAATTTGCTGTCCGTTTGACATGCGAAGATAATACCCGAAGTTATCGTACAAAGTTCCTCGCAGACGTATTCCTATTTCACCCAGCCCAATATTCGTTTTAGGATAACTTTCAGCGCTAAAATCTCGGTACGACAATGATCCTATTCCGTCAAGGAACAATGAGGCATTGCTATCTGCGTAAGCGTAAAGATATTTATAATTATCGTCGTTGAATATTCCACCGAGACTTGGTTTTTTGAAGAATGAATATGAACCTTCGAGATTCTTCTCAAGGTCAAAATGGAACTCAATCAATAAATCTTTGAATACTTTCTTTTCCGATGAGTCAAGGTTAGACTGTTTTTCTTGAATTTCCCTCAAGAAAATTGCAACATCTTTTCTGCTCAAGGGAAGATTAGAACTGTTGTAGTTTTCAATTACACCTTTCAGTTCCATTCTTTTCAAGAACTGATAAACTTTATGAGAGACGGGCACTAATTCTTGCTGCGAAAAAATATTTACCGCAGAGAACAAAAACAGAAGCAAAAAGAATTTCTTTTTCAAATTCCCTCCTAACCTTTCGCACTTATTCTATTCTGAAAATATTCCAAAGTAATTTTTAAGCCCCCGGAGCGGTTTACTTTCGGTTCCCACTTAAGCAAAGTTCTAGCGCGGGTAATATCGGGTTGTCTTACCTTAGGATCATCAACCGGTAATTCTTTGTGAACAATTTTACTTTTTGATTTAGTTAAACTAACAACTTCTTTCGCAAACTCGTCAATAGTAATTTCGTCCGGATTGCCGACGTTGACCGGCATTACTTCTTTCGAAAGAAGCAGTTTGAATATTCCGTCGATTAAATCGCTAACGTAGCAAAAACTTCTCGTTTGAGAGCCGTCACCGAAAACTGTGATGTCTTGTTGTTTGAGTGCTTGGTCTATAAATGTAGGTAAAGCTCGCCCATCGTCTAATCTCATTCTCGGTCCGTAGGTGTTGAAAATTCTCACGATGCGTGTATCAAGATTGTGATAGCGATGATAAGCCATTGTCATTGCTTCGGCAAATCTTTTAGCTTCGTCGTACACACCGCGTGGGCCAACCGGATTTACATTACCCCAATACTCTTCGCTTTGCGGATGGATTAACGGATCACCGTAAACCTCTGAAGTGGAAGCTAAAAGAAATGTTGCATTTTTTTCTTTAGCCAGTCCCAACGCTTTGTGAGTCCCGAGAGAACCGACCTTCAGCGTTTGAATAGGAAATTTTAAGTAATCAATCGGACTAGCCGGTGAAGCAAAATGAAGAACATAATCAACATCTGAAGGGACGTGAATAAAATTAGTAACATCAAGTTTGATAAACTGAAAATTTTCGTTCCCGAAAAGATGCTCGATGTTTTCAAGTCTTCCGGTAAGTAGGTTATCCAGACAAATAACTTTGAAGCCTTCGGAAATAAGTCTATCGCAAAGATGCGAACCTAAAAATCCTGCCCCACCGGTAACAACGGCTGTTTTTTTCTTCATGAATTTACGCTATAGTTTATAAAATTATTAATACAGTTCAACTGTAACTAATTTGTTTCTAAAAGTTTTCGGATTTTATATGACGAAACGAAACTGCCTAAAAACCCCAATAAGATGCCGATAATGATTATCAGCAAATTCACCAACCGTATTCGCGAATCGAAACTAACATTTACAAAAACTTTAGTCAATAACATCAAGGCTAGATTGTAGAGGATAATACATATTACCGATGAAAATACTCCGATCATTATTCCGTTCAAGATTATCGGAATCTTCATCGTGGAAATTTTTGCACCGACAAGTTTCATGATGAAGTAAAGATTCTTATTACTATTGATTTGTACTTTATTGTTGCTGTAAACTAGATATAACGAAAGAAAAATCAGTACTGCCGAAACAATGTAGATCGATGTCCCTCCCGATTTAAGAATGCTGAGAAGACGCAAGACAGTTTTATAATCGTAAACTACATCGGTTACACCGGGGATCAATTTATACTTTGCCGAATATGTTTCGATACTCTTTTCATCTAAAGGTGCTGGTTTGAATCTGACTACAAACGAATTCGGCAGCGGATTTTGATCCAAAACTTTTCTAAAATCTTCTCCAGTTTCTTTTAAGAATTGATCCATTGCCCGGTTCTTATCTATAAACTCAACCGATAAAATTTCCGGCTCTGCATCAAGTTGACTTCTGATCGAATTAATCTGCTCACTTGTAAGCGTGTTATCCAGATAAACATTTAGTTCGATGGAACGTTTTATTCTATCGGATAGCCTTGCCGATCCGAACAAAACAAATACAGAAACAACAGCAAGAAGAATCGCAAGCGTCGTCATCGAAATCGTTACGACGGTTGCAAAAGGTGATCTTTTGAAAATCCGGAATGCTTCTTTAAAATAAAACGTTAACATGTTATCCTAAAAGTTTGATTCATCTACCCAGCGAATAATCTTCCATTTATTACCGCTGTCTTTTCCTAAACTAAGGTTAACTCTTCCGTCAATATATATAATATCCGTCGGATTAAATGTTATAGTTAAGTTAAAACTTCTTACGATGCGCGTCGAGTCGCCGGTAATCGAAACAATATTATTCCAAATTAGATCAAGACGCTGCGAATTCTGAAACAGTCCGTTCGAAACTTTCATTTCGTCGTCGCGCCCCCACGATACATCAACGCCCAAATTGTAATCTCTGTAACTAAAGATAAAGTTTTTATCCAAAAGTTGGCTGTAAATTAACGTGTCTTTGAAAGTATAGGCATACTGAAAATTCTGGAACACTCCGTCGATCGTGGACCGATCGCTAATCAGACCGCTTCCCTTGTCAAGGTTGCTGTCGATCTTCGGCGCAAACGGATTGACGCAGCTATTCAATGAAATGACCAGTATTCCAAAGACGATTAACTTTTTAATAAGATCTCCCTTTCAAGTCGCTCCAAGTTTGTCCGCTGCTCTTTCGCAAATCTTCCCACCCAACAATAACCCATTGATTTCTGGAATCAAGAAAAATTTTAAACTGCGCGGTACCTATGTAATCACCGCTGATCGATGGATCGTTTGCTTGAAGCGATAAATCATAGTCATACTGGTAAACTGCACTGTCGCCAAATTGTGTGTTAAACGGATTTGAAAGTGTAAGTGCGATTGAACTGCCTGACTGCGAAATAGCTTTCTGCCACTTAAAGTATTGACGCTCTGACTCCAAAGTCCAGTTGCTCAGCGTCGGATACTGCGACATCGAACCGGAAGCTGCAATGAACTTGAATTTCTTTTTAAGGAATGATGAATCGACAAAACAAACCATATAGTTATCCAAAACTTTTTGTTCGATTGAAGATTTCAAATTCTGAAAAAGAATATCCGGACTCGTAGCCGGAACATTGTTGTTAGCCGGTGTATCCGGCTGTTCGGGAGAGCGGGAAGTAAAAAGATCGCAAGCGCTAACTAAAAACAGCAACAATATTATAGACACACTTTTCATTTTTTGAAAAACAAAATTAGTCTTTTGGAATTCTCCTCATCGAAACGGGTTCCATCGTAATCACCGAAGTCGGAGGTTAACTTAAATCCGATTTTCTCAAACTCATCAACTATCTTTTTCTTCGAATAAAGCTGAACCGATTCAACAAAACGATTCTCAGAACCATGATTACTGATAATTATTTCCTTTACAACTCTTCCTTCAGCTATTTTTCTTCTTTCTGTTACAGTCTTCCCTTCGATTTCTCTTCTACTTTCGGAAATCAGATTTTTCAAAAGATATTTTTCGTTCAGATAATCAAAAACATAAGCGCCGCCTTCATTTAGAAAACCAAAAGCTGCTTGAGCAAAGGAAAAGTTTTCATAATCGGTATGAAAGTAACCAAAGCTTGTGAAAAGATTCAACACCAAATCGAATTTTTGCTTCAAGGCAACATGCCGTAGGTCGGCGCGGAAAAGATTCAGACGGATAAATTTTTCCTCAGCATTGGTTTTACCTTTTTTAAGAAGGCTCATGCTGAGATCAAATCCGAAAGCGTTATACCCTTTTGCTGTTAGATCTATCAAATGCCGTCCAGCACCGCAAGCGGCATCTAAAATCAATGAGTTTTTTTTCAGTGAGACATTTCTAAAAACGAGATCGAGCAATTTCTTTGCGTCTTGATGATCCCGGTGCTGATAAACTTCCAGGTACTGATCGGAATTAAACCAATTCCTAAACCATTCTTTTTCCATTGAGATGGATTCTCTTTTCACAAAGAAATTCTTCCGATGAACGCACGTCCTATTGTCGCCGAATCGGCAAATTCCAAATCTCCGCCAATAGGTAGTCCCCGCGCAATCCGTGTGACTTTAACCGGAAAATCTTTCAATACTTTTATAAGATAAAGTGAGGTAGCATCCCCCTCACTAGTAGGATTGAGAGCAAGAATAATTTCTTTTGCTTCGGAATTCTTCAGCCGGACAAGCAACTCGTTGATCTTCAAAGCATCTACATCGATTCCGGATAGCGGGTTTAACACTCCGCCGAGTGAATGATACAAACCGTTGTACTCATTAGTCCTTTCGATTGCGATGATGTCGCTCGCATCTTCGACGACGCATATTATTGTCCGGTCGCGTTTCGGGCTTTTGCAAATTTCACATTTGTCTTCGGTTGAAATATTAAAACAGACTGTGCAGAATTTAATTTTTTCTTTTAGCTCCACAAGCGACTTTGTGAGAGCATCTACAGTCAGCCGATCACTTTTCAAAAGATGGAGTGCAAGACGCTGCGCGGTTTTTCTGCCGATCGATGGAAGTTTGCTCAACTCGTCAATTGCTTTTTCGAGTGGTTCTGCTATAAGCATTTAAAAACCCGGGATGTTAAGTCCTGGCGGAATCATTCCTTTTGTTACGCTGCCAAGTTCGTCCTCAGCCATTTTTCCAGCCGTTGCTAAAGCTTTGTTCACTGCCGCAACGACAAGATCTTCTAACATTTCTTTGTCGCCGCTTTTTGCAATTTCTTCATCTATAATTATGGAAACAATTTCCTTTTTACCGTTTGCCGTAGCTTTAACCATTCCCCCGCCGCTTTCTTCGGTAACGGTTTTGTTTTCAAGCTCTGCCTGAACTTTTGCCATTTCGGCTTGCATTTTTTGAACTTGCTTTAGCATATCCTGCATATTCATTTTCATTACTCCTCCGCAAGGGAACAATTATTTTCGAAAGAATTTTGTTAAATCGTTTTGCGTGCCAAAGTTAGCAAAAAAAAATTTCACAAGAAATTAAGGCGAGAAAATATTACATTTGTGCCGTCTTTGACGGGGCATTTAGAAAAATATTCGTGTGTGTGAATGATAACCAAATATGGTTTAAATACATTTATATTCTGCGCGCTCTTCTCGCTCGTCCTTTTTCTCGGTTCTCTTTTTATACAAAACGGATGGATTAAATACCCGTTATTGACCGTTGCTGTTGTATTTTTACTCTTCAGCATGAATTTTTTCCGCGACCCGGAACGAACACCACCCAATAAAGATAACGTTATTGTTTCTCCCGCAGACGGAGAAATAGTTACCATCAAGGAAATCGACGAAGACCAATTCTTAAAAAGTAAAGCTCAGCAAGTTTCGATTTTTATGTCGCCGATCAACGTTCACGTTAACAGAATACCTATCAGCGGTAAAGTTGATTTCCTTAAATATGTTAAAGGTGATTACCTCGTTGCCTTTCATGAAAAAGCCGATAAGAGAAATGAACGAACCGAAATCGGCATTACTTCAAAGTTCGGGAAAATGTTTTTCACACAGATCGCCGGATTCATCGCCCGCCGTATAGTTTGCGACTTAAAAGTCGGCGACGATGTCACAATGGGAAACCGTTTCGGCATGATTAAGTTCGGCAGTCGCTCCGATGTGATCGTACCTTTAAATTGGAAAGCAAAATTCAAAATGGGCGACAAAGTTAAAGCTGGTGAAACAATTTTATTTGAGATAGAAAAATGAATAAAACTTCATTCCCAAAATCCTTTATTGCCAACACGGTTACTTCTCTGAATGTCTTCTGCGGATTTCTTTCTATCGTTTATGCTTCCCAAAACGATTTCAGACTTGCTTCAATTATGATTATTGCAGCTGCAAGTTTCGATATGCTCGACGGAATTGTCGCGCGCCTGCTAAAGACTTCAAGCCATTTCGGCGTGGAGCTTGACTCGCTATCAGACGTGGTAAGTTTCGGCGCAGCGCCTTCGTTTCTTATTTACAAAGCTTATGCATATCAGTTCGGCGGTTTCGGAGTTATCTTAAGCGCGTGCCTTCTTTTATTCGGCGCTCTAAGACTTGCGCGTTTCAACGTTCAGGTAGAAGACTTAAATAAGAAAGCGGATTTCAAGGGCTTACCGATTCCTCTTTCTGCCATGACGATTTCGACTTTGGTGCTTTCGTTTTACCAGGAAGGACATATCATCGAACCGTACAATCATATTGTAGTGGTTCTGGTTCTCGCACTCTCTTTCTTGATGGTTAGTAAAATCCGCTACAACGCTCTTCCAAAATTTCGCGATAAAAATTTCAAAGAAAAAGTTTTGTTGTTCGGAGAATTGCTTGTCGCTTTGGTTCTTGCAATCATAACCAACGGCGAGATTTTGTTTTTCATCTTTCTTGGAATCGTACTATTCGGCATATTACGGCATCTGCTTTTTCTGATTTTGAAAAAGAACGATAATTATGAGAATGGATTAAAAACCTCGGAGAATTAAATTGTTTAAGGCAACAGTCATTGTAAAAAGAAGACCGAAAATTTTAGACCCCGAAGGCAAAGCCGTAGAGCAGGGCGCTAAGCTCTTGGGATTCAACAACGTAAAACAAACACGGATCGGTAAGTACATAGAATTTTTTGTTGACACAAAAGATAAAAGTTTAGCTGAAAAAGAAGTGAAGGAATACTCCGAAAAACTCTTGTCCAATCCGATCATCGAAGACTTTGAATTTTCGCTGGAAGAAGTAAAATGAAACCAAAATTCGGAGTTGTGGTTTTTCCCGGAAGCAATTGCGATCATGACGCATACTACGCTGTAAAAAAAGTCTTGGGATACGAAGCAGAATTCCTGTGGCATAAAGAAAAAGATCTCAAACATTCCAACGTAATAATTTTACCCGGCGGATTTTCTTACGGAGATTATTTAAGAACCGGTGCGATCGCGCGATTCTCACCCATTATGGATTCGGTTTACAACTTTGCTGAAAAAGGCGGAATCGTAATCGGTATCTGTAACGGATTCCAAATTCTTCTCGAGATTGGACTTCTTCCCGGCGTTATGCTGAAAAACGAATCGCTCAAGTTCGTTTGCAAGGATGTTCATTTACGGGTCGAAAACAACAAAAATATTTTCACCAAATCGGTTAAGAAGAAACTGTTAACATTCCCTGTAGCACACGGCGAGGGAAATTACTATGCCGACGATGCGACTTTGAAATCTCTCGAAGAAAACGACCAGATTCTTTTCCGTTATGCTTCTGCTAACGGAGACACAAGCAGCAAATATAATCCTAACGGTTCGGTATCAAATATCGCCGGCATCATGAACAAAAAGAAAAACGTGATGGGACTTATGCCTCACCCAGAGCGTCATTGCGACCCTGTGCTGAGTAATACCGACGGCGCGCTCATTTTCAATTCTATTGCTAATAATCTTTTTAATTAATACTATTCACTCGTACTAAATAAATTTATTTTGAACGTTGGTTGTTATTGCTGCGTTATAATCAAGAATAATATAAAGAGGAAAACATGTTCGGGAACTTAGGCGCTGGGGAACTTCTTATCATCCTTTTTGTCATTTTGATTTTGTTTGGTGCTAAGAAAATTCCGGATCTTGCTCAAGGCATCGGTAAAGGAATGCGCGAATTCAAGAAAGCGCTAAACGACGTAGAAGACGATATTAAAAACGCCGGTGATAAGAAAGACAACGGCAGCGAAAAGAAATAACTCTTCAGCAAAATTTCTTTACTCATTCTAGAGGTAAATCATTCCAGTGACTTATAAAAATCACGCCGAAAAGTTGGCTTTGATCCGGGAAGGCAAACTATCCTTAACGGATAACGTTTCTTCTTTCCTTAAGAGAATTGAACAAAATAAAAATCTGAACGCATTTAATTTTGTTTTTGAAGACTCGCTTCGGCAAGCTAAAGTAATTGAACAGAAAATTAAAAACGGAACTGCAGGCAAACTTGCCGGGTTGGTTGTAGCAATTAAAGATGTTCTTGCTCTAAAAGACAAACCTCTCACTTGCTCATCTAACATTTTGAAAGACTTCAATTCGTTATACACAGCTACTGCAATACAAAAACTTATTGATGAAGACGCGATCATAATCGGCAAAACCAACTGCGATGAATTCGCAATGGGATCGTCAAATGAGAACTCGGCTTTTGGAGCCGTACTCAATCCTATTGATCATTCACGCGTGCCAGGCGGTTCAAGCGGGGGTTCGGCTGTGGCGGTTGCAGCAAATTTATGCGATGTTTCTCTCGGTTCAGATACAGGAGGATCGATCCGTCAGCCGGCATCGTTCTGCGGCATATACGGACTTAAACCAACTTACGGAAGAGTTTCGCGCTACGGACTTACTGCATTTGCTTCTTCATTCGATACAATCGGACCATTTGCTAAAAGCATTGACGATATCGCTCTCGTCCTTTCGGTTATGTCGGGACATGATGACAAGGATTCTACAAGTCAGAACATTGATGTGCCGGATTTTTCGACCGAACTAAAACAAACCAAAAAATTCAAAATCGGTTTGCCGAAAGAATATTTTACCGAAGGTTTGAACGACGAGATTAGAGATTTAATTATGGTGCAAGTCGGCAAGTTGAAATCACAAGGGCATGAAATTATTGAAATAAGTCTTCCCAACACCGAGTACTCGATCGCAACATATTACATTCTTACGACGGCTGAAGCATCGTCTAACCTGGCACGTTTCGACGGCGCGCGTTACGGATACAGATCAACCCTTTCCGGTGATCTTCAATCAATGTACACGAACTCACGCTCGGACGGATTTGGTGCAGAGGTGAAACGCAGAATTATGCTCGGCACTTACGTTCTATCTGCCGGTTACTACGACGCATATTACCGCAAAGCACAAAAAGTCAGACGCCTTCTTAAGCAAGATTTCGACAAAGCTTTTGAAAAAGTTGATGTTATTCTTACCCCCACTTCTCCATTTGCGGCATTTAAGATCGGAGAAAAATCCGACGACCCGCTTCAAATGTATCTAAGCGACATATACACAACCTCGGCAAACTTAGCCGGCATCCCGGGAATCAATATTCCCATCGGAAATAATAAAGAAGGGTTACCTATCGGCATGCAGCTAATGGCGGATCAATTTGAGGAACTTAAGCTGTTACAACTTGGTAGAATAATCTAATCCTTCTCATTTGATTAAATAAATCTAAAGTATTCTTGTACTCTAATACAAACTTTAGCAGATTGAATTTTGCGGTTCAATCATTTATCTTTATTAAAGTTCAGCTCGAAAACCAAGCATAGAATGAGCGTAATGTCTCCAAAACCATTTGCATGAGGAATTAAGTAATAATGAAAATCACTTTTCGACTTATTGTATCACTTGTTTTGGTAGCGGCACTCGTTGCTTCGGTTTCTTCATATTTACAAGTCCAAAATGAGCGTGATCGTTTAACAAACGAGTTGGAAGTTCGCACTGTTATTTTAGGAGAGAGCTTACAAGAGTCCATCAAAGAACTTTTACGAGTCAAATCATCTACCAGGTTAAAACGTTTTGTTAACAAATTCGGCGAACGCGATAAACTCTTTGGAATAGCTGTTTACGACAGTCTCGGCAAATTATTAATGTCCAACACAAAACTTTTACCCGATCTCCAGGATTCAACAACTCACGTTTCCGAATCTATAATTCGAGGCGAAAGTATTGCTTCTTATACAACAGTAAACAATAAGTTAGTTCATACATATGCAATCCCAATTCTTATTGAAAATAAAATTGTCGGTGCTCTACTTCTAATACATGATGCTTCTTATATTGATGTAAGACTTGAAGGTATCTGGGAGAACAATTTTGTCCGTCTTCTTATACAGATACTGCTTATCATAATTACGACTGTGCTGGTTGTTAGATGGAGTATCACCGGACCAATTGCTCAAATTGCAAAGTGGATGAGAGGCGTGAGGATAGGCAAAACAAACCAACCCGTAAAGTTGCCTCGTGGGGATATTTTAAAACCGTTAGAAGACGAAGTAACACTTTTAGCAAAGAGTTTATCTATTGCAAGAGCAAGTGCCGAAGAGGAAGCTCGTTTACGTTTGCAATCCGACTCGCTCTGGACTGCCGAACGATTAAAAGAACACGTGCGTCAAGAAATTGCTGATAGGAATCTGATAATAGTTTCTAATCGCGAACCATACATGCATGTGAGACAAGGAAATAACATTGAATGCGTCGTACCGGCAGGTGGTTTGGTAACCGCACTAGATCCAATTTTAAGAGCATGCGGCGGTGTATGGATTGCACATGGAAGCGGAGACGCTGATAGCGAAACTTCCGATGCAAAAGGAAAATTACTTGTACCACCAGAAGATCCTTCTTACACACTCCGCCGAATATTTCTAACAAAAGAAGAAGAAGAGGGACACTATTATGGTTTTTCGAATGAAGGGATCTGGCCTCTTTGTCATATAACACATACCCGGCCTATTTTTCGTTTGGAAGATTGGATCAACTATCAAGCCGTTAATCAAAAATTTGCCAAAACTCTGCTTGACGAGATTAAAAACGAGACCGAACCGTTAATATTGATTCAGGATTATCATTTCGCCTTGTTACCGCTTCTAATAAAATCCAAAAGACCGGATGCTCGTGTTGCGTTGTTTTGGCATATCCCCTGGCCCAATCCTGAAGTATTTGGAATCTGTCCTTGGAAGCAGGAAATTCTGTTAGGTCTTTTAGGCGCGGATTTGATTGGATTTCATATTCAATTTCATTGCAACAATTTTTTGGAAACTGTTGATCGTTTCCTGGAATCAAAAATCAATTGGGATCAGTTTAATCTGGAACATAAGGGTTCTGTCACTTCGGTAAGACCTTTCCCTATCAGCATAGCCTTCCCGAATGCAGTTCAGGATCAAACTCACCAATTACCTCTTAAGGAAACTATGCGTGAAACTGTTTTTAAAAAAATAGGTTTTAATGTTGAAACTATAGGAGTTGGTGTAGATCGTATTGACTATACAAAAGGGATTGTTGAGCGTATTAGAGCTGTTGAAAGATTTTTTGAAAAATATCCCGATTTTGTCGGACGTTTTACATTTGTAGAACTCGGCGCTCCAAGCCGTACTCATATCAAACGCTATCACGATCTGATTGCCGAATTGGAGGAAATTGTTGACAAAATAAATTGGCGTTTTCAAGCTAAGGATTGGAAACCAATAGTTTTTCTTAAAGCTCATCATAATCATCAACAAATTAATTTGTTTTACAAAGCATCGGATATTTGCCTAGTAACTTCTTTACACGACGGAATGAACCTTGTTGCCAAAGAATTTGTTGGCTCACGTAACGACGAAGATGGTATTCTAATCCTCAGTCAATTCACCGGTGCTGCACGGGAATTACAAGATGCTCTTATAGTCAATCCATACAGCATTGAAGAAATGGCAGAAGCAATTCATACTGCATTAGTAATGCAGCCAAAAGAAAGAACTAACCGGATGCAACGAATGCGTGCAGTCTTACAAGAGAGAAATGTTTATAGATGGGCGGCGAACATAATTAATGCGTTATCGCGATTACGCCTTCCGATAACTCAAGATTTACAAAACCCTAAATAATTATGCCGCCAATTTATTTGTACGATAAAGAAAGAACGATAAAAAACCTACTCAAGAAACTCGAGCACGTTCAAAAAATTATTCTTTTCCTTGATTATGACGGAACGTTGGTGCCTATAAGAAAACTGCCCGCTTTAGCAGTAATCTCTCCTGAAACGAGAAAACTGCTGAGACAACTTTCAGAACACAAGAAAATAACATTGGTAATCAGCACCGGCAGAGCTCATGCAGACATAAATCGTCTTCTAGGTTTAAAAAATTTAACCATAGTCTCGAACCATGGTTTTCAAATTCATTACAAGGACAAAACCTGGGTGCACCCTCAAGTTAATAAAATGCTTCCGCTACTGAATGAGCTTTCACGAAAACTGAATGCGATTGGGAAATCTATTAATTCGGTTCTTGTTGAAAGCAAGAAATACACGGTAACGGTGCATTATAGAAATGTTCCGGTTGATCAGATTAATGTTGTCAAAAATCTTGTAGCATCAATTTCTGAAAAATATTTTCCATTTGTAAAAATTACTCGGGGCAAAAAGGTTTTGGAAATTAGACCCAACATTTTGTGGAACAAAGGTCTGGCAGTCCAAAAAGTTCTGAGGACATTTCATGCACAAAAGAAAAAATATTCCGCAGTTTATATCGGAGACGATACTACCGACGAAGATGCCTTCAAAGTTTTGGGAAAAAGCTCGCTCACTGTAAAAGTGGGATCTAGCAAGAAAACCTTTGCAAAATATTTTGTACGAAATACAGACGAAGTCCTTCAATTCTTAAAAATAGTAGTTAACGGAAATTATCAATGGAATTCCGATGGATAATAAAACAGCAACCGGTTTCCGGTTTTATACTCGGCAAAATTTAATTTTCTTATTGGGAAGACGCGCTAAAAATCTGTCCGAACTGTTAGCCGGCATAAAAGCAGTGCCTCCAATGACAATCTTTCAACATACTCACCACTACTTGATACAACACGAGCACATCTCGCCGGAACCACCAAACGACTTTGCTTATTGGATAACCAGCGCTCTACAGGACAAACTCCTCGGTGAGA
>JAMCSN010000070.1 GCA_023381535.1 Bacteroidota bacterium | reverse complement strand
GCGAATCGTCGGCGAAAATCTTTCGATGATGTCTCTGTTCTTATCAAGTTTAATCGCGCTGGAAATGTAATGCAGCTTGAATGAAAACCCTTGCCACAACATCGCGAAATCGAGATTCTGATTTTGAAAGGTTTCGTAAATCATCGGAGCTGGGGTTAGTTCGAACTCTTTAATTCCGTTCTTCCTTCCGTAATCAAGAAGGAGCGAAACAAATTCCATCGACTCTGCAAATGTAATGTCTTTGGTAACGATGGAACCGTAGCTCGCGCCAACCGGTGATTCAAAATATCCGTTCGTTAATCTGCCGGGAAGTAGAGCAGCTATTTCACCTTTGTGAACAAACATCAAATGATCAAACTTGAATTTACCCGATGTGTGATAATCAAAAAATTTTTGAAGATGAAACATTGTTCCGTTGTTCGACTGGAGGACGAATTTATCCCACTTCTCTTTCCATTCATCCGTGTACTTGATCACTTCCATATTATGCCGGTAAAAGATTTAACAAACTTGACAAAAATAAGAATTTTGGTTCTAAGTGCGAATTGAATAAGCCGAAGTAATTTTGAATTGTCTGCAATGTCAATCGAAAGTGTAAGTAAAAGTAATTATGTGCGAATCACCCAAACCGTATTTGACGGGAACGTAAGCATAATCTAGATTGATTCCGTGCCATAGAACACCAAATCCGGTAGAAATATTTTTTGAATCGTAACCGCTTGCGTATCCGAGACGTAGCGCAAACATTTTTTGATAAACAGCTTCACCGCCAAAATGAATATGAGAGTCGTTCTGCAAAGTATATTTTTGAAATCCGGCTAATGCGGTAAAATCCAAGTTGTATTCATTGACCGAGAAACTATACGCGCCGCCCAATCGCAAGTCGGTTGGCAGTTTCGTCGATTCGGTTCTCAGTTGATTCATCGAGCCAATATTTCGTAACGATGCGCCGAGCGTAAGTCCATCGATCAGTTTTTGATATGTCAAGCCAAAATCGAAACCGTATCCGGTAGCGTCATCGGAAAAAATATTTTCGTAAACGTATTTGAATGTTGCGCCGGCAAATATATTATCCGTGACTTGAAATGCCGAAGATATGCTCGTCGCAAAGTAATGCGCGCTGAATGTTGAGATCGGATCGCCGGGTTTAAGCCGCACTTCAATATTTGAAACTGTGGTTGTGTTAACGCCGATAGCTACCGGTAAACCGAGCGCTCTAAAACTTCCGCCGAACATTTCCGAACTTAAATCTTGGAAAAGCGAATTATGAGTAAACGACAATTGCGTTTTATTGTTCAGCGCGAGGAGTGATGGATTGTAATTCAAAGCAGAAAGATCGTTCGCCGAGACAACACCCAAATCGCTCATTGCAATATTTCTAGCGCCGAAGCCGAATTTTAGAAATGCCACACCGCCGTTACCTGCTGATTGAGCAAACAAGCCGAGCGATGTGAAAAAGAAAATGACAAATATTTTTTTCATGAAAAATTCTTTAAAAGTTTACGTTAACGCCAACAATGTGCTGATCGCTTGAAGAATAAGGTTCGATCACAAACGCATAATCAATCCCGATCTTCACGGAATTCAGCGGATAGAAATATGAAAATCCGAACGACGGGCGAACCGGGTAGTTAAAATTACTAAGATTCAGCCTATCAATTCCTGCCCTCAGAAATAAATTTTCGTGAATGTTGTATTCGACACCGCCGCGTAAAATGTTTGTGCCGCCGTTGCTGTTTTCGAACTCGAGCGCAGCGATAAGTTTTGGCTCGGTAAATTTGTATGCAATTCCAATTTTCTTCAACAGCGGAAAATTATCTTTAGTGGTCATACCTTGTGTGCCGTAAAGTGTGCTGGTGTCCCATTGATATTTGCTGTTGATGTCTGAAATCATGAGCGAAAGACTAATCGCGTCGTTCAACAAATAAAGCGCGCCGATATCAAAGCCGATGCCTGAAGAAGTTACGCTTTCGTAAAATTTGTAATAGAGGAATTTGAATGAGACGCCAATCGAAAGTTTTTCTGAAAACCGATTCGCGACAGCAACGAAAAATTGGTTTTCTGAAGTTGATAGATCGCCCGTTTTGTTCCCTTGACTGTCTCTCGCATCAATCTTCGAAACGCCTGCATTGATCAAACCAACACTTATACCGGCAGTTGAACGTGGTTTTTCTTGTCCGTCCGCGCCGGCTTTTTTTCCCATTTCAAACTTGCGCGTGTAGTTAATGAAATTTAACGTTCGATCAAGCGAAAGAAATGAGTACGATGTTTGAAAAGAATTTCCTTCTTGAAACGGAGCCAATGCGGGATTATAATATGAGACCAAGTTTCCGTCTTTAACCGCAGAGATAGCATTGCCCATTCCCATTCCGCGCGCACCGAAACCCATTCTGCTGAACGCGCCGGGCATGCTGTTGATGTCGGAAAACTGCGACTGAGCATGAACAGAAAAAGCACAGATCAAAACCAGCATCAAAATATTTTTCGCACGAAGTTTCATTCTCACATCAGCACCATAATTTTACCGAACAACGGTATATCGGAACCGGCATCGATCCGGTAAAAGTAAACTCCGTTAGGGACGGTTTTGCCATTTTCATCTTTGCCATCCCAATTTTCAAAATGATCGCCGACAGCGTTTCGGGGCGCATTTTGAATTAATGTTCTCACCAAGTTCATTCCAAAATCCAAAATTCGGATTGTAACGTTCACCGGTTTATCGGTCGAGTATTTTATTTTCACAATTTCTTGACTCGGTGAGAAAGGATTCGGGAACGCATATGTTTCGGAAGTCGATGCCAAATTTTCCGAAGCCAAAAAAACTTTCCAATTGCCGGTCCAGAACCCGTTGGTCTCGTTCAACCTCGCCAAACCGTTGAGTGTACCAAGCCAAATGTCGGTAGAACCGTCGCTTTTACGGTTCGTTTTTACCGCGCGGAAATTTTTTGTATTGATTTCCACTTTCGTAAAATCATCTACAATGTTCGGTGCGGCTATCCATTTGTTTCCGTTATCGCTTGATCTGAAAGCGCCGTCATCAGTTGCAACAATTAAATCGGCACCGGTGTAATTTGTTGGGTTACCAAAATATTTGAAACCGAAGTCGTGAGCGTTTTCACCAGTCAGAAAATTTTTCCAGTTTTGTCCCCCATCGTAAGATGCGCTCACGCCGTAAAATTCAGTTTGACCTTCGGCTTTCCACGTTGCCGCCCAAATCGATTTATCAAATTCATTTTGTTTAAGCGCTACAACAAAATTTCCGCTGATAGGACTGCTCTGATTTGTGTGATTGAATTTTACCCAGCTTACACCGTTGTCTGTGCTTTTTAATATTCCGCCGGCGCTACCGACGTAAATTGTTGTATCATCTGTCGCAAGCAAAGAGTAAACTCTGAGCGTGTAATACTGAGATTGACTAATCGGAAAACTTAATGTGTCGCTCGGTTTAATCGAATTCAAATTATCCGGCGGAAGCACAACACGCGACCAGGTAACACCGCCATCGGTAGACTTTCTTAAACCACCGCCTTTGTAGCACGTAACCCAAATTGTATTTCGTGTGAATGCAATGTCATAAATAAAATTATCAACATTTGTCGCAACCGGCGTTGCTTTCAACTTATTGATGCCGTAGGTGATAACCGTGTCAGATAACTTGTCCATCGGCTGCGTAATTGATGTCCATGTTTGACCTTCATCGGAAGAATATTTTAATCCGGTACCAACGGGATGATCTCCGTCAAATCTAGTTTCCATGTGCCATGTTGCAGCCCAAATCTTTCCGTTTGAATATCCAACATACAGCAAAGGCGCAATCGGTTTGGAGTTCGGCGGAACTCGGTACCAAAATCTTTTGAGTTGTAATAGTTTGTCCAGCTATCGCCGTTATCAGCCGATTTGCTCAAACCGTTTCCGGTTGCAAGCCAAATTACATTGTTCTCAATCAGAATTTTCTCGATTGTGTTGCTTGCGGGAGTTTGATCTAAAGTTTTGGCAAGTCTATTCCCACTGAAAGAATAATCAGTCGGTTTCGTTTGTGCCGACAAATAAACAGCAAACAAGCCCAGAAAAAATATCGAGAAAAATTTCTTCATCAATTAACCGTTAAATTTTGTGTTAGCACGTTACTCAATTTTCCACCGTAATCTTTCGCTTGGAATTCAAATTTCCACGATCCTGTTTGCGAGGTCTGACCAAAATAATTTTGAAGCGAGTAAATTCCGTCGCCGGCTGTTTGATCTCCATGGCTTCCGTCATCAAACATTATGAAATAACCAAGACCATTGCCGGGATCAACCGCTGAGCCGTCCGGTCTGTACAGTTTGAAATAAACTTGATAAAGATCAGACAAACCGTTCGGATCGGAAGCCTTTACACTGATTAGAAATGAATCACCGCGATTAACAGAAGTCGGTAAACCTACATCTGAAATTACCGGTAGAAGATTATTTTGATTATTGTCGTATGTAAAGAGAGCCGAACCAACCTTAGCAAAATTATTTGGCGGAAGATTGATATTATCAGTTACAAAATATTCTATCTGATAAATGCCGCTTGGATTTTTTTTACTCAGCAAGAATTTGGCGGTATAGATTCCGTCACCAGCTTTTGCGTCCCCATTTTTTCCGTCATCGGTCATGGTATCATTGTCTTTTATGATGACGGTGCCGTCTAACAAACTGATCTTGCACCAAACACTCCCTATCGAGCCATAATTTGAAAACTGAATTGATGTGACAATCGACGAATCAGACGGTGTAAATAAAACCGATGTGGGCGATACAATTTTCGTGACAGCGTAATCAACAATTTGGGAATCGACAACACCGCTCGGAATTTTATCACAGCTTGAAAATACAAATGCAGTGATTATCGAAAATGATATGAAAAGGAATTTGGATTTTCGTAGAAGCATTAAAGTGCTAAGCTTAGCCGGATTAAAACGAAAGAAATTGATATGTGATAAAATGGAAAATATCATAAAGAAATTGCTGCCCGACTTTTTTCGTTGATAAATGTAGCAATGTTCTCTATAACTTTTCCCGATTTTTTGTGCACAAATTAATGGATGTTCAAATCAATAAGCAAGCATAAATTTTTAACACCGTTTAGAAAGAGATTATGAACGGCGACGGTGAAAACGAAATTATGAAAATCAGAATGGCGATATAGCCGATAATTTTTCTACCGAGTCCCAATTCTTCAAACTGATAAACCGGCGGATGCTTAACTCTAATAAAGAAATAAAGCACCACCGCCCAAAGCAGCCACCCGCTCCATCCGATGTTTAGATTCAAGTTCAAAAAAGAATCTAAAATGCCGACAGTTCCTAAAATCAAAAGCAGAATCATCGAGACGCTTGCAATCGCTTCATGTTTCTTTTCACCGAACATACTATAAATCACATGTCCGCCGTCAAGTTGTCCGACGGGAATCAAATTCATCGATGTAACAAATAAACCGAACCATCCGACACAAAGATACGGGTAGTGATAAATCTCAGACATTGGCGGCACAAACTCATGCGCGTTAGTGAACAGATGCTGAAGAATTGAATAAAGAATTGTTCCGCCGAACTCCAAACCGATTGCGCCTTTGCTGTATGTTGGAGAAAAATAATCCGGATGAATGGCAAGCAAATAGTCGATTGACGGCAGATGTGTAAATCCGTAAATGAGCACTATGAGACACGCAACAAAACCGCTTAACGGTCCAGCAACACCGATATCAAACATTGCTTTGTTATTTGGGATCGGAGATTTTGTTTTGATAACTGCGCCCATTGTTCCGAAATTGAAAAACCCGGAGATTGGCGGAAACGGAATAAAATACGGCAGTGTTGCTTTCACTTTATGATAAAGCGCTGCAAAGTAATGACCGAATTCATGAACACCCAAAATAAAAAGTATGGATGCAGCGTACGGTATTCCTCTTTGCAAATCACTCACCTCGTACGGTCCGCCTTTCCCAGACGTCCAGTCCACACCGGCGATAACAGTCGTTACAAACGTTACGGCAAAGAGAGCAATGTGAAGCAGATAATTGTTTTTCGATTTCTTGCGTGAAAAAACGTTCGAGAATTTATTAAAAAAGTTTTCCGACATTCTACAAGTCCAAATTTATACCGAGGGCAGTGTATTCTTTGTTCTTATCGAAATATTCACCGTGAATACTTTTGCCTGAGTAGTAGTTTAAAAGTAAGCTGATTCCTTT
>JAMCSN010000303.1 GCA_023381535.1 Bacteroidota bacterium | reverse complement strand
CGGTCCCGTCTTTTGTGCATTGTTAATGATATTTAAAAGAATTTGTTTCAGAATGAATTCGTTGCATTTAATTGCGTTCAATCCGCTTTCGATATTTACGTTAACATAATGAGTGCTGCTGATATTCACGGCAACCTCATCAAGAATATCATTGATGAATTTTCTGAGGTTGATCTTCTTTAGTTTTAGTTTCTCCTTTGACGATCCGAACTTATAAAGAGCGGTAATCCGATCAACGGTATCTGTCAAATAGTTAATTGATCTTTTGATTTTTGAGATAATCTCAATCTGGCGTGCTGTATTTTCTTTCTCGATATACAGTTCAAGCAAATCAACAGAGCTTTGCAAGGTCGATAGCGGAGTTCTGAATTGATGAGAAGTTGACGTGATAAATTCCGACTGAAGTTTTTTTAACCTCGTGTTAAAAACGTTTTTCTGTTTTAAAAAACTAACGGTGCGATGTTTCGGATTTCCCGCGCCGGTTTTCAAATTTTTCTTTTTTTGATTCATCTTTTCTCCCCTGCCTTTTGTTATTTGGAGCTCACCTTACGCAGTTTTTGGGAATCCATCCCTTTTGGGTCTCCTTTCTTTATTGAGATCTCAAGTTATTTTTCTTAGACCACTAAAGGAAGTGAGACCTTCTTTTCTAATTTACCGGGAATAGTTAAATGAATTTCTTGCTCTCTCATGCTCTTGATCATGCTCTTGATCATGCTCTTGATCATGTTCATGTTCTATAACATACTTATTCAGAGCAAAGATAGGACTAAGAACGATAGCCTGCCTCGACTTGCGCTGCCTCGATTCATCCATCGTGCCGAAGCGGGTCGGGCAAGGCGGGCATGAGCAAGATTTCACCTTTCTTTTTTTGCGTAACTTAAATTACTCATGTGCCCCGCCATGAAACATGAGTTCGCCTGCAGTTACCTTCATCTTCAAATGATTCTGTTTCGGAGGAAACGGACAAGTAGCATACTTTGTAAAAACGCAGGGCGGATTGAACGCTTTGTTGAAATCAATTATTGTTTTTCCCGTTGAATCGACTTTAGCAGCATAGACAAATCTTCCGGCGCCATAGGTTTCATCGCCGCTGGTTTCATCTGCAAATATTATGAAGTAATGATCATCTTCCAGTAACGCTTGCAAGCTGTACTCTTTTCCGTCTTTCGTAAAAACCAAATCGCCGGGAGAAATATCTTCTTCAACTTTTCCCAAGATGTTTGCAATAGAAACTTTTTTAGGAGGATTGAACGGCACAAGTTTGGCTTCCAATCTCCAATCGGAATTTACCGGGTATGTGTCTATACCCTTGAACGACTTAACGAGAGGCGCATCCACATCGCGCAGCCGGACATAGTAATCTCCACTCCGATAAATTATGAACCATCGAAGCGATCCGTACGAAAGAACGGTGGGAGTTCCCTGCATATCATTTTTTAAGTCCATCGAAGTAACGGTTTTGCCGTCGCATGTAACGTCGGCGCCGTTTTCAATTTTGATGGTTACTACTGAATCTTTTAATGTGAAAGTACCCAAGTAGTCCGGCGCTTTTCTCTCCGGGAAAACAATATTGTTATTTTTGCCGCTGCCGAATTTATTCTCGCCTTGTTTCAGAGCAAACAATCCGACAAGATTCAGCCAGCCGTTTTCTTTTTTCAAATTTTCTATTCGCTTGTTGTGCCAATCTTTAATTTGCGAAATGTATTTAGAATCCCCTTTTTCTTCCGGTGTTTTGCTGCATGATACAATCATGAAGGAAAACGCGATGAAACAAATAAGTAAAACGATTTTTTTTATATTAATAACCATATGCTTTCTTTAAATTGTTTGATGTGCAAAAATAGTTAAGCAATCATTCGAAAGAAACACCGGGTTATATTAATTTCCTTTCTATTACACTGCATACGACAGCAATGATCAGCTCATCGTAACCGGCACGCTCATCATCTCTCAAATTGACTCCACTAAAATTCAAGGAAGCTGGCAATTAGTCGCCGTTAACAATGCACAAAAGACGGGACCGCAAAACGGATCAGGCAGTTTATCGGGAGTGCTCAAAAAAGGTACCGTCAGCATTAATTTAAATCCAAATTTCGTCGATAATAATGTGGCGCTGCAGGGCACTATGAGCTCAGACGGATTCAACGGCAAATGGGAATGGATCGGTTTTGCAGGCGTTCTTAACAGCGGCAGTTTCAACGCTGTTAGAAAAGGAATTTGACGGCGTCGATCCGTACAATTCTGTTTGAATATAAAAATTATTTTAATACCTTGTAATTAATCAAATTGAATTTGTGATTAATTCGTTGCAAGTTTTAAGGAGAGACGGGGGTGCGCCCGGTGAACCAATTATTGGTACTGACAGTATGGCTAAGAAACCCAGCTATTTAAATACTAAGCGAAGCAGCAAAACTCCGCCGAAGAAAGCTACAAAGAAAAAGGGACTTACCACAAAACCTGAAAAAGATTTTGTGGATGAAGGCAGTGTTCTTTTCAATGCCGTTTTCAAAAATGCCGACATAGGAATAGTTATAGGCGATACATCCGGTAAATTTCTCAACGTAAACCAAACATTTCTTAATATGCTCGGTTATTCCAGAAAGAAATTTCTCGAATTAAGCATTAAAGAAATTACACACCCGCAAGACTATCCAACCGACTTTAAACTGTTCGAAGAACTTGTTTCCGGAAAAAGAAATCAGTACCACATTGAAAAAAGATACATTGCAAAAGATGGGACCACGGTTTGGGGTAAATTAACCATGTTCTTTGTCGAGGATGGCGATGGAGAAAGAAAACGGCTCATCGGACTGATAGAAAATATTACAGAGCAAAAAGAAATTGCAAGCAGGTTAACCGAAGAACAGCATCAGTTCATAACTCTGCTGAAGAACAGTCCGGATAGTATCTACTTCAAAGATTTAAAAGGGCAATTCTTAAGAGTAAGCAATGCTACTGCTAAAAAATTAGGCTGTCCGCGTGTTGAAGACTTAATCGGCAAGACCGATTATGATATCTTTGGTCCCGAACACGCTGGCGCAACATTTAAAGATGAACAGCAAGTAATCAAAACCGGAAGACCAATTATTGGCAAAGAAGAGAGGGAAGACTATCCGGACGGAAGAATTACATGGGCTTCAACTTCCAAAATGCCTCTTTTCAACAGCGAAGGAAATATAATCGGAGTGTTTGGAATTACTCGCGACATTACCGAAAGAAAACTGATTGAAGAAAAGATAAAAAGAAATGAAGAGTTGTACCGCGCATTGTTTGAGAATTCTGCCGACGGAATGTTTTTAATGACAGATGTTTTCTTAGACTGCAATCAGGCGGTCTGCAATCTTTTCCACTGTGAAAGAGAGGATGTTATCGGTCACTCTCCGGTCGATTTCTCCCCGGAGGTTCAGCCCGACGGAAAAAATTCCCTTGCTTCTGCAACGGAAAAAATCGACAAAGCCTTAAACGGAATTCCCCAGAGATTTTATTGGATGCACAAAACAAAAGATAATATCCTTATTGATGCTGAAGTCTCTTTGAACGCAATAACAATATCGGGACAAAATTTAATTCAAGCCGTTGTAAGAGACATTACGGAAAGAATGCAATCGGAAAAAGTCCGCGAGGCTCTTTACGATATTTCCGAAGCTGCTTACACCGCAACCGATATGTACATGCTTTATGAAAAAATCCATAAGGTTGTTTCTTCCCTGATGCCGGCAAAAAATTTCTATATCTCTCTATACGACGAAAAAACGGAGATGATTTCGTTTCCGTATTTTGTTGATGAATTTGACCCTCCCCAGCCGCCGAAAAAACTTGGCAAAGGTCTCACTGAATATGCGCTGCGCAAAGGTTCTCCAATTTTAGTGGATGCTGAAACAGATAAAAAATTGCGCGCTTCAGGCGAGGTTGAACTTGTCGGTGCACCATCCGCAATTTGGCTTGGCGTTCCGCTTAATGTTGGCGGAAAAACAATCGGTATAATTGTAGTTCAAGATTATGAGAACGAAGAAGCTTACGGCTTAGATGAAATGCAACTGCTAACATTCGTTACCGAACAGGTTGCACAAGTAATTGAAAGAAAGCGAACTTCAGATGCCCTTAGAAAATATGCAGATGAACTCAGACAACTTAACCAGACAAAGGACAAGTTTTTCTCTATCATTGCACATGATTTGAAAAATCCATTTATCACAATCATGGGTTTTTCGGATCTTCTTCTTTCGGATTATGAAGAACTGAGTGATCAAGAAAGATTGTACTATATTCAGGAGATGAAAAAATCCGCCGACCTCTCACACAATCTTCTTCAGAACTTGCTGCAATGGTCGCGTTCGCAAACGGGCAGAATAGAATTCAGCCCGCAGCCGATTGACATTAAAAAAGTAATTGATGAAAACATAGAACTTCTCAGAGTCGCCGCCGAAAGAAAACAGATCAGCATGATAAGCAACACGCAAGAGGACTTAATTGTTTTTGCCGACGAAGACATGTTGAACACTATTCTAAGAAATCTACTTACCAACGCATTAAAATTCACTAATAAGCACGGGGTGATAACCGCGGAGACCAAACGGAGCGATTCGTTTGTCGGAATTGAAGTAAAAGACAACGGCGTTGGAATGCCGGAAAACGTTAGAGAAAGTTTGTTCAGACTCGATGTAAGCCATTCCTCACTCGGAACCGATAATGAAGCGGGCACTGGTTTAGGGTTAATTCTATGCAAGGAATTTGTCGAGAAGAACGGCGGATCGATCTCAGTTGAAAGCGAAGTTGACAAGGGAACAACTTTTAAATTTACTTTACCCATCCACAAATAAAATTCTTCAAAAGCTTTTGCATTTTTTTTCACAATCTAATAGCATTATCATGAAAAGTCGCGATTTTATCCCGTCAAATTATTCTACACTTACGGAAAAAGAAATGGTCAAAGTGTTAAAGTTCAAACTGAAGTTTTAAGTAGCCGTAGCTTGAGTTGTTGGAAATATCGCGCGTGGCATTTTTCTGAATGATCTGCTTGTAAACCAAATCCAGAAACACTTGCCGGATCGGTTCGTATCTCATTCCAAAAGTAAAAATGTTGGTGTTAATTCTCTCGCCATCCAGAAACTCGATGTTAACGGGATCTATATTATCTCGATGAGCGATAAAAACGTCGCCGCCGGAATTGAAAATCAAATTGCCGAACGGATCATAAATATTGTCGCCGTGACGGATATGCTGAAAATCGAAATTGAGTCTGAGCGATGCGTTTGCGTTGTATGCTAATCGCAAAAATATTTCATCGGAATTCGGACCGATTTGATCGCCTAGAATTTGGCCCCATGATGTATAAGTATCTTTCTGATTGTTGTGCGAGTAAACGTAAGGGCGAATTCTTGTGTATTCAAAAATTAAGGAGAGATCACTAATGGAAAACGGCGAGTACCAGAATGCAGCCAACTTGTAGCCGGTTTTGTTTATATAGTTGGACAAGTCCTGAAGATTCCCGAACGGATCATCATCCATATAAAACGTAGCCTGAAACTCCAAATCTTTTATGAAATGCGTTTCAAGATCGAACCAAAGCATTCCGTTATCTCTATCTTGCAACGACATTTCCTCAAATTTGTAGAATGCGAGCGGATTAAGATAAGCCAGTTCGATTCCTCGTCCTGAATAAACTATGGATTCACCTAAACCAAAATCAAACAAATTTTTGAAAGAAAGCTTAAAACGGTTAGTGGCAATATACTTTGTGTAGTTCGCGTCGCGGATCGGATCAAACTCCCCGACGGTTGACGCATGCCATGAAGTAAAGCTGAAAATTCCGTAATTAAAATCCAGCTTTATGAAATCCAGCAGCGGATGATCGCCGGATAAAACAAATTTGCTTTCGTAACCGTAACCAAATTTTATTTTTTCTCTGCCGAGTTCAATTGCAAGACTCATATCTTCTGCGGGGCGCGAAAAATAGCGAAGGTATCCTTCCGTAAAATCATAATTGCTAATGTTTTCAATATTCTCAACGTACTTAAAATTATATTTCATCCGGGGATCAACAACAGCTGCAAATCCCGCCGATCCTTTAATTCCGCCTTTGATAACACTCAAACTGTAGCCAAGTTTTTCAAAGAACGTTCCTCTGAACCGGAATCCGATATCAAACAGTTCCGCGTTGTTGATCTTTGGCGAAAAATTCTGACCGTGAACGTATCTTCCAAGAAGATTGAAATAGAAATTCGCATCGTTCTTCCTGAAT
>JAMCSN010000341.1 GCA_023381535.1 Bacteroidota bacterium | reverse complement strand
CATAATAAGCTTCCCAGTAATTTGCTTTCTTCAAACCCTTATGATAATCTTTTGCAAAAATGGAATCTTTCTGCATCGACATAATTCCAGTTGCAAACATTGTCATCGGATGTGAGTCGATCGGCATTGACTTAAGAATGTTGAATACATAAGAAGGAACTTCTCTTCTCTTATCAAATTCGGATCTTACTTCAGCAACTTCTGTTTCGGTAGGAATATCGCCGGTTAATAAGAAATAAAAGAATCCTTCGACTGAAGGCATTTCAGCATTTGGTACTTTTGGAATTTTTGCAAAAACTTCCGGAATCGTTAATCCGCGAAAACGAATCCCTTCAAACGGATCGAGATAGGAAATGTCGGTAACCAGACTTTTGATATCGCGCATACCACCAATAACTTGACCGATTGTTACCTCATCAACCTTAACATTTCCAAACTCTTTCATCAGCTTTTCAGTTCTCGGACGTTCGGCTACTATTTTCTCGCGTAGCTTTTCTTTTAGGATTGACATTTTTCCTCCATGTTTATTTTGACAGTATCAGTTGTCTATAATTTCCCTTAAGCAAAAATTACTTAAGAGAAGGAATTACTTGTTCAGAGATCAATTTACCGCTCATCACCGCACTTTCTATAGTCGAAGGCAAATCGGTATCTGTCCAGTCGCCAGCAAAAAAAAGATTCTCAATTTGCGAACTAACTTTTTCTTTCCTCTTCCGGTTTGAAGTGATGTCCGGGATAAAAGTAGCTCGTTTCTCCTTAATAACAACGAAATCCAAAATCATTTCGCTGTGAAATATAGAAAAATATTTCTCCAACTCCGAACAAAAATGTCTTTTTATCTCGCTATTTCCAAGAGTAATTATTTGATCAGCAGCACTGGTCATAAGCGTAATATGCGTCCCATGGTTAAACAACCAATGAATATCCGAACCGATTAACCCGTAGAATTTTTCTTTGAATGGGTTTTCAGAAAGCCATAGATGGATGTTCACAATTGGAGAATATTGCAGATCGGGTATGTTGAACTGAATCGTTGTGCCGGTCAGTTGAATTTTCGCCAAAGCAAAAGTTGGGACTGCTAATATTACGGCGTCAAAATCTTTGTAAACATTTTTGTCAGTACTTACAGATGTAATCCTCTTATCGCTAACCTCAATCTCTAAAACTTTTTCCGAAAGAATTATTTGACCGTGATTTGTTTCTATGAACTTGCCTGCCAAGTTACTAAAGAGCTGTGACAACCCAGTTTTCGGAATTACAATGGCGGACGCTTCACTGCCTTGAAGAAAAATTCTTTTTAGAATTTCAGCGAACATTTCCGCAGAAGCTTTTTCTATTGTGGTGTTCAGAGCACCTACTACAAGAATTTCCCAAAAATTTCTGACGCTATCATCACTTTGCTTCTTGCATTGCAGCCACTCTTTGACCGTTTTATCCCGCAAGTCTTCGTCGAAGCAGCACATTAGTTCGAGGAAGAAATCGATTATTTTAAATCTGTCTTTAAGTCTTAGCGCTTTGAATTTTAGAATGGCAAAAAGAAGGTTTAGCGGATAAAAATATTTCCCCGCCTTAAGATGAAATAAATTTCCACCTCGTTTAACAAAATTAATTTCCAAAGATTCTTGAAAGTAAAGTTTATCCGTTCCGCCAATTTTATTTATGAAATCAAGAGTATATTCATAGCAGCCCATTAAAATGTGCTGACCGTTATCATAATAATCTTCGTAACGATCGTTATACATCGAATAAGTTCTTCCGCCAAGTTTTGGAGACGCTTCAAGGAGAGTTACTTCAAATCCGTTATCAGAGAGATAAACCGATGAGGATAATCCGGCGAGCCCACCGCCAACAACTAAAACACGCTTCATTAATAAACTAGATTATACTTTGCCCAAACACCAAGAGAGATATATAACTTATCGAAGGTTCCGACTTTAATCTTTTTGCTAAACACATCAAAATTTTCCGTTTCGATTTTAGTAAGAAGTTTATGATAGATATGCTGCATAGCGCGAGCCGGAAACATTGCCGGTTTATCATCGAGATCGAGAGATTGGTTCGCCTTATCAAAGAATTCTTCCGCGCGGGTTGCTTCATATTTCATGAGCGAAACAAAATTGGGGTCGTACTTATGATTCATGAGATCATTTTCGGTATAATCAAAATTAGTCAAATCTTTTTGCGGCAGATAAATTCTCCCCCTCTCGGAATCTTTCTTTACATCGCGTAATATATTTGTTAACTGCATCGCCAAACCAAGATTAACAGCATAATCTTTGGCTGATTTATTCTTATAACCGAAAATTTCGATACACATCAAACCGACTGTTGACGCCACTAAATAACAATATTGCATCAAGTCTTCAAAATTGAGATAGCGTTTCCGCTGCAAGTCCATTTCCATTCCGGCAATCAACTCGAAGAACGGTTCCAATGGAATGTTAAACTGTTTAATGATCGCCGATAGTTTATTCAGCAGCGGATACTCGGATGTTCCGCGCAAAGATTTTTCCAGTTCAATTCTCCATCTGCGAAGTTTTTCATACTTCAGATCGTCGGTGTCGCTCCCCTCATCAATAATATCATCGGTCTTGCGGCAGAAAGCGTAAACGGTGTTCATTGCATCGCGTTTCGGCTGCTTCAGCAATGAGAATGCGTAATAAAAGCTGCTCTTGCTTTCCTTCGCTATTTGTTTGGATAAATCAATCATTTAGTAAAACCGCCGATCTTAGAAAGATCTTTGTGTAATCCAATTTGGAAAGTGAAGGACGCTTATTCAAAACATCATAATCTATCGCTTCAATCTTTTCCAATATTTTTTCTCCGCCAAGGATTGTCATGTAAATCTGTCTTCGCAATCCGCGCGGAATTAATGCTAAAAGTTTTCTTCCCTCAGCAAACAACTTTTTATTTCTTTTGACCTGATGCTCCAATAACCTCTTAAAGTTAGCATTATTTTTTTTTAACTCAAACTGATTTAGTTCTACCCCGTAGGTTTTAATCTCGTCCAATGATATATAAATTCGATTCTTTAGAAAATCAATTGAAACGTCTTGGTAGAAATTTGTCAGTTGCAGAGCGGTGCAGATTGAGTCTGAATACTTAACAGTTTCCGTTTCTCTTATGCCGAAAAATTCCAAAATGATTCTTCCTACCGGATTAGCCGAATGCTCGCAGTAATTTAAAACCTCATTGAACGAATCATAGCGAGTTTTTGTTACGTCTTGCTTAAATGCCTTCAGCAAATTGAAGAAATTATCTGGTGTAAGTTTAAATTCTGAGATTGTATTGTTGAGTGCATACCAGAAATTGTTTTCGAATTTTCCGGCAATGCAGTTTTTCAAATGTTCTTCATACTGTTCTAAATTCTCAATTCGCAAATCTAAATTCGCACTTCCTTCATCCGCAATATCATCTGCTTGCCGCGCGAATTGATAAACGACAGCAACATGTTTTCTTAATACTTTTGGTAAGAAGAGTGAGACAACCGGAAAGTTTTCGTAATGGTTCTTCGTGAATTTTACGGCATTGAGATAGGCCAAATCAAGAGATTTATTTCCATCGATTGAAATTTTCTTCATTGTGTCCGGTCATTTTTCGTATTGTTCTGCAACATGCAACCCGCCGAGTTATTGACAATACCATTTATATGGAACAAAGGTATAGAATAATCACATAGTTAATGATTAATAAAATATCCGATTACAAATAAAAAAGCCAGAGGCAGCTCCGGCTTAGTTTTATGATATTGACAAAAATTTATCTGTACGATTATTCATTTGAACTGTCCCCTATGAAGTATTAAAGACCATCCGACTATGAATGATTTTTAATTTCATTAATTATTCCCCTCATCTGCTCAAGGGCATCTTCCAAGTTCTCTGTTATTTCTTGTGCTAGTACATCTGGAGCCGGTAAGTTTGCCGAGTCTTCAATGCTGTCATCTTTAAGCCAGAAAATATCCAAGCTGGTCTTATCACGTTTGATGATTTCATCATAACTGAATCGTTTGAATCGTTCTGTCTCTTCCCTCTTGAATCTATTCTTTGGATTATAACACTTTATAAAATCTTCCAAGTCAGAGTACTTTAACGGATTCGTCTTGAGAGTGAAATGCATATTGGTTCGCAAATCATAAATCCAAAGTTCTTTTGTCCACGGTTTTTCGCTTGCCGGTTTCTTATCAAAGAAAATTACATTAGCCTTTACACCCTGAGCGTAGAACACACCCGTAGGCAATCTCAGAAGCGTATGAACATCACAGCTTTGGAGTAAATTCTTACGAACGGTTTCACCTGCACCGCCTTCGAACAGTACATTATCGGGAATTACGACCGCAGCTTTACCATTTATTTTAAGAATCGTCTTAATATGCTGTACAAAGTTCAACTGCTTATTTGAAGTTGTAGCAGAGAAGTCTGTGCGTTCATAAGAAATGGTTTCTCTATCGGTTTTGCCTTCTTCGTTAATGATTGTAATGCTGCTCTTCTTACCAAATGGCGGATTCGTTAAAACATAATCAAATCTTTCTCCAGTATCAGATGCCAAACTATCGCTAACTACAATTGGACTTTCTTCACCGCCGATGCCATGTAAGAAAAGATTCATAGTGCAAAGTCTTGCTGCGCTGTCAACAATTTCCCAACCTTTGAATGTATTGTATCTGAGAAAGTTGAGCTGGTCTTTATCCAATTTGGAATTATGCGTGAGAAAGTTATGTGCTGCCAAAAAGAATCCTCCGGTGCCGCATGCCGGATCACATATTGTGCTATTCGGCTGTGGATTCATGATCGCAACCATACCCTTAATCAATGCTCTTGGTGTGAAATACTGACCGGCACCACTCTTAATATCTTCAGCGTTCTTCTCTAACAACCCTTCGTAAATTTCTCCTTTCAAATCAACATCTAATCCGCTCCAAGTTTCTTCATCGATCAGTTTGATTAGCCGTTTCAGTTTAGCCGGGTCTTGAATTTTATTTTGAGACTTGCGGAAGATAACGCCAAGCATTCCTTTAGCTTTGCCAAGATTCTCAAGTGCATGTCTATACTGGATTTCTAGCTCATCACCCTCTTTGGAGGACAAACTATTCCAATTATATGCTGCTGGAATTATTGAAGCTCGTTTATATGGCGGCTTCGTTAGTTCATCTGCCATCTTAAGAAACAGCAGATAAGTAAGCTGCTCAACGTAGTCGCCGTAGCTTACACCATCGTCACGCAATACATTACAGTAATTCCAAAGTTTCTGTACAAGTGTATTTGATTCATTAGGCATTAATTACTCACAGCTTTTTAATTTTTATTTGCTTTGTTCTTTCAGTAGCTACATAACGACCACTTTTCGGAGCGCCCTCAAAAGTTATAAATCCATGTTCTTTTAATAATTTTATATCTCTACCAACTGTTCTAAGTGGAATAAATAATTCTTTTACCAGATCGTTTGTTGTAAAACCATTATTACTAATCAATAAAAGTATTTCGTCTCTAAGTCTAAGTTTTACCGTTTCTGTTACAGTATCTTTTACAGCTTCATTTATTGCATCACCAACACCAACAGTTACAGCTTCTTTTACTCTGCCACTTACTCTGCCACTTACTCTGCCACTTGCACTGTCGATTGCAACAGTTGCAATTATGTCGCCAATTGTTTTTAATGATTCTAAACTAACATCTCTTTCTTCTTTAACCATGAGCGGAATAATAGTCTTGAAAACATCTCCTTCAATGAACTCAGCATTTCCTCTGTTGTCATTGTATTCGTTACAATACTTCGAAGTATTTCTGATACCAGAACCAAGTTCGTCTGCCCAACCTATTTCCTTAAAGAATCGTGCAATTGTTGGATTCTTAGGATAAGGTGAAAAGTTAACTGGATCGATTCGTCCAACTCCATGCGCCCTGTTTCCATTCTCGGTATGAACTTTGTCTCTTTCAATAATCAACTTGGCCGGGAAATGATTTGTAAACTCTCTATGGATTAAAAGATTCGCAATAATCTCTCGAAAGATTTTATCTCGAATGCTAATTCGCTGATTGCCATCTAAATAGAATTTGTCTGGTAAATGTCTGCCAACAAAGTCATTTAATCTGGTGTATGCTTTAATCAAGTTGCATCTTATATCATCACGGTCATCATATCGATCCAAGTTATTAATGCGCAGTATTGCATCAGTCCTATAATGAGGAAGAACATTTAGAATTGTTTCTTGTTTTCCCAATAATACTGCTGCTGCTAATGTGTAACCTTCTTGCCCACT
>JAMCSN010000187.1 GCA_023381535.1 Bacteroidota bacterium | reverse complement strand
GTAGAGATGAAACCACTGAACCATAATACCGTTGTCGTCAAGTTTATCGAAACATTTTTTGAAATATTCTTTTGAGAATAAGTTACCGATGCCGGCGATCCATGGATTTGACGGCTCGGAAATAATGACATCGTACTTTTCTTTAGAGAGCTTGAGCAAAGTGTGCGCATCTTCATTTATCAAGTTTAGTCTTGGATCGAAGACACAATTATAATTTTCTTTGCTGAAATATTTTGCCGCATCGATAACTTCTTTTGAAATTTCCGCACACACTACTTTCTCTACCGGATGGGTTAAGACAGATCCAATGGTAGTCCCGCTGCCGAAGCCAACAACAAAAACTTTCTTAGCGTTCGGATGAAGCAGCATCGGAACTTGTCCAAGCAGAATCTGTGTCGGCATGTCGAAGTACGTGCTCGCGTCTGCCTTGCCGTTTATAACCAACCTTTTCTTTGAGTGGTCGGATTTTGATTGTGCGACCGCAACAATTGCCGTTGCGCCTTCTTTGTAAAAAATAATTTCTTCGTTGGAAAAACGATTTAAGAAATCATCAAATGATTTTGGAGGAGTCTCACCGAACGACTTAAAAACCCCGCTCATCATAACGCGTTTATTCCACTCCGGCGAAATAGATAGATAAGCGAGGAAACCAAACATGATAATTAAGCCGAGTACAACTTTCAAACTGGTTCTTATCTGCTTAAAGAATAAAATTATCAACAACGCGGCAAAGAGATTCAACGCAATACCGATTTCAAAAGCACCTTTTATTCCCCAGAGAGGAATGAAGATTAAACCGGTGATCATTACCCCGCCAACAGTGCCGAGCGTGTTAACGGAAAAAACTTTGCCGACCGAGGCACCGATCTTTTGGTTTGAACGCGAAACGATTTCTGTTGCAAGCGGGAGCGACATTCCCATGAAAATTGTTGGCAGAAGTATAAGCGCAAAACAAACTGCAAATTCGACCAACAAAAAGACCCAAAACGTTTCATCGTTCTTGTTTAATAAGGCGGAAAACCGCCAGAGATAGTAAGGAAGTCTTTCATATAAACTGAGCGCCGCTATAGTTGAAAGCGCGATTGCAGCCTGGCAAAACGATAGAAGTTTTACATAGTTAAACTTGCTTAAAAATTTTAGTGAGATGATAAAACTCCCGATTGTTATACCGCCGATGAACGACAGAAGCATAATGGAAAAAGCGTATGTTGAAGAGCCGAAAAAGTTTATAAGCAGCCGGGTCCACACCATTTCGTACAGAAGCGCAGCCATACCCGAAATACCGGCAACCAAAATGATTACTTTAGAAGAAATATTTTTATTGTGGGTTTGTTCTTCTGGCGCTTCAGTCAAGGGTTTTTCTTCGGCATGAAAATTCTTTATGGAAAACGATAAAGCAAATGCGGCAGCTCCAAGAAGAACGTTAATTGCCGCCGTAGAATAATTGGTTATTTCCAACCCGAAATCTTTAATTAAAATGAATCCGGCAAAAATTACTCCTATGACGGCACCGAAAGAATTTAAAAAATAAAGAACGGCTATTTGTTTTCTGCTTTCGCTAATTTTCTCTACAAAGAATTTACTTAGAACCGGAAGTGTTCCGCCCATTAAAGTGGTTGGTATAAGAAGCAAAACGGCGCTGATTAAAAATCGGAACGTGTTAAAAACGAAAAGCTGCGTCTCAAGATTTAGATTTGACGACATGGAGAGAAATACATTTCCGAGAACGGAACTTAGCGCTGGATAAGAAAAACAGTATAGGCCGATTGTTAGTTCAAGCAGAGAATAAAGGCGCACTGGATTTTTTACGACGTCGGCTTTTCTTCCAAACAAAAAATTTCCGAGAGCAAGACCGCCAAGAAAAGTTGCGAGCACCGTCATCTGGGCGTAAGTAGTATTGCCGAGAAACAGCCCGAGATACTTGAACCATACAATTTGATAAATAAGTCCCGCCATTCCGCTGATAACAAAAAGCAATCCGATAATTGTCTTAACATTCTTTTTGTTTTGCGCAAAGACCATATCGTTTTGTCTTGTTTATCTTATTATAAGTAGTTCAACAATTATGAAAATCGGCAGCAGAACTATAAGCGAAAACTTGTAGATGTATTCAAAAAAGCTTGGCATTTTAATATTGTTTTCTTCCGCAACAGCCTTTACCATAAAGTTTGGTCCATTGCCAATGTAGGTCATGCTACCAAAGAAAACGGAACCAACGGAGATCGCTTTTAAAAGTTCTTCCGGAATTCCGGCAACGATGCTGGAAGAATGTTCACCCAGCCCCATCGCTAAGGAATGAAAAGTTACTGCGGTAGGTGTGTTATCCAAAAAGCTGCTCAACAGTCCGGTGAAGTAATAAAACTGAT
The DNA here is from genome assembly GCA_023381535.1 of Bacteroidota bacterium. The sequence goes on along the minus strand of JAMCSN010000187.1, from coordinate 3,926 downwards.
GGGGTAAAATTATGCCGAGATTTTTTGCGTTCGTTTCCAGGTAGAGTAAACACGGAACCATCGTTATAAAAATTCCAAGAAAGAGGTAAGCAACCTCTTTGATCGGTTCCCACGTAAAACTGTTTGATTCCCGAACAAGCTTGGTTGTGAACGTTAAAGATAGAATTGCCATAGCAAGAATTACTGCCTCGCGAATAAATTTGTAGTAATGATTTGAGCTTATGAACGAAATGTATTGTTCATTTAAGAACGCTACGGCAAGGACAACGCCGGCAAGCCAAACGAAATTTAATTTTCCCTGAAGACGAATAGGACGTATGACAGTTTTGTCAGCTATAATTGCTTGTAGCGGCTCTTTTTTGTGGTAATACGAATCAACAATAAAATAAATGATGAGCAGCAAAAAATTTGTAATCAGCCATTCCGGAAAAAGTTTAAGGAACCAAGTGAAATGAGCACCGCGCAAATACATCATAAATAACGGCGGGTCGCCCAAAGGAGTTAATAATCCTCCGCAGTTGGCAACTATGCCGATGAAGAATAAAATAGTGTGTACTTTGAATTTCCTTTCCTTATTTGTTTGAATAACCGGACGGATAAGCAGCATTGCGGCGCCGGTAGTTCCCATAATGGAAGCGATAACCGCACCAATAGACAAGAATATTGTGTTGACCTTAGGCGTGGCTTCTATATCGCCGGATAAAAATATTCCGCCCGTAATTGTGAAAAGAGAACCCAGCAGAATTATGAATGGAACGTAGTCGAACACCAGCGTTTCATATAGCTTGTAGCTCAATCCGGTCGACATTAGAAAAATTATTGCCGGCACGCTAAGAATAATTGCAACGATTAATTTGTTCTTGTTCTTTTCCCAGAAGTGGTTCCAGAACAACGGAAAGATTGCAATAGACAAAAGCATCAATACAAAGGGTATTGTGCTGAATAGAGGAATATGTATGTTGAGTTGTTCCATAAAGTCAGCCATAGATTATTTTGTAAAAACTAATTGCTGCCAGCGCGCAAATCATCAATTACTTCTTCAGCAAATCTCTAATTTGAGTAAGAAGGACAACTTCTTCTTTCGAGGCAGTCGGCGGGGCGGGCGAAGCCTCTTCTTTTTTCTTTAGCGTGTTCAGAGCCTTGATCATCATAAATATAGCAAAGGCGACGATAGTAAAATCGATAACAGTGTTAATAAACATTCCGTATTTGATCACCACGCCACGGCTAAGGTCAATCGCCAATCCGCTGAAATCGATTCCTCCTACCAGCAGACCAATCGGAGGCATAATAACGTCGTTAACAAGCGAGGTGATAATTTTTCCAAAAGCCGCGCCGATTATGATACCCACCGCCATATCCACTACATTGCCTTTCATCGCAAAAGTTTTGAATTCTTGAACTAGTTTCATTACGAACCTCTTTGTTTTGTGATTTCTTATGGAAGTTGCGTTGAGCTATGCTTCTAAGATATTTAAATAATCTTTATATACAAATATTCTGTTGCGTTGTTTGCCTGTTGTTTCTTCTAAAATATTTTCGTCCAGCAATTTCTTGATTAGGATATTTGCCGTCTGCTTGTTGGAACCTAGTTCTTTTGTAATAAAAGGAATGGTTAGGGCTGGCTGTCGCAGCAGAAGCTCGAATAACCTTAATGAAAAGGAAGAAGCAAATTCTTTGTTGATGATTCTTTGATAGTCGCGCTCTTCAAGCGCTACAATTCTTTTTATTAGTTCGAGCGTGGATTGTGTGGCAGAAGAGACTGCCCTAATAAAAAATTTTATCCATGCCTCCCAATTTTTTGTTCTCTCTAAATTTTCCAGATGATCAAAATATTCAAGTTTGTTCTTAAGAAGCTGTGATGAAATTTGGAGTCCGGGCAGATTCAGTTTTTTCTTCCACAACAAATGAAGCACAGACAAAATTCTTCCCACAAGACCGTTTCGTTCTGAAAAAGGATGGATCATTTCAAACTGAGCGTGGATTAATGCGGCGTTAACAACAACCGGGTACGAAATATCGGACGCAACATAATTCTCCAAATCATTCATTAGAGCATGAATTTCATCATGTGGCGGCGGAATATATCTTGCATCAACCAAGTTATCTTTTTGCTGCCCTACCCAAATCGGCATCTTGCGGTACTCTCCCCGATCCGTTCCCGTCTTTAGTTCTTTGTGCACCGACCTTATAATATGCGATGAGCTCGAAACATTTTTTATCAACTTTTTGCCAACGTGAAGTGCGGTCGTGTAATTTAAAACTTTGTTTGCCTTTTCGGAGCCATCACCAATACAGTCTTTAAAAAAATCTCGTAGAGAGATTTCTTCATCATCGATTTTGTTACTGTTGATTGATTCTATAATCGTTAAGACCGCAGGGAGGTAATGGGTTTCTGGTAAGACAGAAAAAACACCATCGAGATAGTTTAATTGTTTGTCGGCTTCGGAGATAATATTAACCATTTCTGAATCTAACCGCGGCTTCGGTTCTGGCGGTAAGGGTTGTAAATTCATTATAAGTCTATAATAGTTGACTTAAAGATATTAGAAATTTTTCAATAGTCAAGAATTACTGATTAGTGAAAGTTGATAGTTTTTTCTAAGAAAGACATTTCTTTCTAAAGGACGGTGTTCTTAATAATTCAATCCTTTTTCGGATACGGTGCTTAGGTGGAAAATGGATGGCTTAAGCGAGAAGATCCTCGTCTCGGTAAAGCAGCAAAATGGCAAGTTGAGAAACTATAACAAACTTTTCTTTTTCTATCTCGACATCAATTGCATCTTTTCTGAGGAAGAGAGCAAAGTCTCCCTCTTTTGCTTGAAGCGGAATATACTTCGTTGTTTTCTTTTCATGCCAGGGCTCATCATCATCAATCGGCATTCCGATCGGGTAACCGGGTCCCGATTTAATTACATAACCACCCTGAACTTTTTCTTTTTCATGAACGCCGGGAGGAAGATAAAGCCCGCTGTGAGTTTTGTTTAGGTTTTCTTCCGGCCTAATTAGAACGCGGTCGCCGACAATAATTATTTTTTCCGTATGTATCACGTTGCGGCCTTAAGATTATCTGTGTTTAAAATAACAAATGCAAAAATGAGCATCAAATTCTTATCTTAGACAAAACAAATTTTGAGATTATGAGCGAATTTTGGAACAAACGGTATTCCGAAACAGAATATGTTTACGGAAAAAGTCCGAACGAATTTCTTAAAGGCGAGTTGAATGAGATCCTGCCAGGCAAAATACTTTTCTTAGGTGAAGGAGAGGGAAGAAATTCGGTTTATGCAGCAACGCTTGGTTGGGAGGTTGACGCTGTAGATGCGAGTTATGAAGGAAAGAAAAAAGCCGATAAGCTGGCGGAGGAAAAGCACGTAAAAATTAATTATACTGTTAACGACCTCGCCAGTTATTCGTGCAGACAGAATTATTATGATGCGGTAGCTCTGATTTTTCTTCATCTAGAAGAACCGCTTAGAAACAAAGTGTACCACATGGCGGTAGGGGCGCTAAAAAACGGCGGCAGAATTATTTTGGAATCTTTCGACAAAGATCAGTTGAATTATAATTCCGGTGGACCGAAAGAGGAAGAACTGCTTTATTCGTTAGAAGACATTGTCAATGATTTTATAGAGCTAGACTTTGCCAAACTGTCGAAAGAAATTGTTGAGTTAAACGAAGGAAAATTTCATGAAGGAAAGGGATCTGTAGTTAGATTTGTTGGAATCAAGCCATAACCATCCGCCCGTTTAGAAATTCACAGTCGTAAAAACCAAAAATATTTTTTGGGAAACAATGGAAACTTTTCTTGACAAAGGAGTTTCCGTAAGCTATATTGGAAACCGAAAAAACAAAAATAGTTTCGCGAGCAGACAATGGAAGAAAAAGAACGAATTCTAAATTTAACGGAAGAAAACCTAAACAAA
>JAMCSN010000213.1:5848-6305 GCA_023381535.1 Bacteroidota bacterium | reverse complement strand
TTTGAAAATTTTCATAGCGTCACCTCGCTCAACCTTTACCGTTGGCGGATAAATCGCCTTTGTCAAGATGAAGCAGACGCGACGCTCTTTCTGCCGCATGCTGATCGTGAGTTACCATTACGATAGTCTTTTTAAATTCTTTGTTCAATCTCTCCATGAGAGTGAGAATTTCTTGAGCGGAGTTTTTGTCAAGGTCGCCGGTCGGTTCATCTGCAACAAGTATAACAGGGTCGGTAACGATAGCACGCGCAATAGCAACACGCTGTTCCTGTCCGCCGGAAAGCTGTTTTGGATAATGCTTCATTCTATCGCCGAGACCAACAATGTTAAGTGCTGCCTCAACATGTTTTTTCTTTTCCGATTTCGAAAGCTTGGTTAGTAATAGCGGAAGCTCAACGTTCTCGTACGCCGTAAGTACGGGAAGAAGATTATAAAACTGGAAGACAAACCCAACGTT
>JAMCSN010000213.1:5488-5778 GCA_023381535.1 Bacteroidota bacterium | reverse complement strand
CACCAAGCGTGATGTTATGCAGCACCGGAATTTCCAAACTATTTCTCCAATACGATTTGGATACATTTTTTATTTGAATAATTTCTGACATACTTTCTCCTCACAAAAAGTTTTGGAAGCCGAATGAGATTTTTCTGCGATCACTTTCTTAAATGCTTTCTAATTAATGAAGCGATGTAGTGAGCGTCTTTTCATTTCGCGCTTACTTTTATTCCGTCTTGAATTTTATCGTTAACCGGATCAATAACTTTGTCGCCCTCAACCAAACCCGACTTGATTTCAGTATATCC
>JAMCSN010000213.1:0-5478 GCA_023381535.1 Bacteroidota bacterium | reverse complement strand
CCCTTCTTCAACACCAAGCGTGATGTTGTGCAGCACCGGAATTTCCAAACTATTTCTCCAATACGATTTGGATACATTTTTTATTTGAATAATTTCTGACATACATTCTCCTAACTATCTAAATGTTTTGGAAGCCGAATGACATTCTTCTGCAATCACTTTCTTGACTGCTTTCTAATTAACGATGTGACAATGGGCGCGACTTTTCATTTCGCGCTCACTTTTATTCCGTCTTGAATTTTATCGTTAACCGGATCAATAACTTTGTCTCCCTCAACCAAACCCGACTTGATTTCAGTATATCCGCCGAGATCTTTTCCCGTAACTATCGGAACTTCAACGGCTTTATCATCACGAACAACAAATGCAACCGAAGCACCGTTTCTTTTAGCAACTGCTGTTGAAGGAACAACCAGAAATTGTTTTGTATCCTCAATCTTTTCTTTCTTTGTGGTCTCGTTAAGGAAGACAACCTTTGCGCTCATCTCCGGCAAAACACGTTGATCGTAATTTTTGAATCCAACTTTTACCATAACTGTTGCTTTCGATCGATCCGCAGTAGGAACAATCTTGGCAACATAACCCGGGTAAGCTTTATCCGGATAAGCATCGAGACGAATCTCACAATCTTGGTTAAGAATAATTTTTTCAATGTTGGATTCCGAAACATCAATCTCTGCTTGCAGCGAATTCATATCGGCAATGGTAACAACTGCCGCCTTAGCATTAGCACCGGCACCAAGCGGTGCGACAACTTCTCCTACATCTGCATTTTTTGTTAGAACGGTTCCGTTAAACGGAGCGCGTATGAGAGTGTTTTCCAAAGCAACTTCCGCCTGTAGAACTTGCGCTTTAGCTACGTCAATCGAAGCCAGCACTCGGTTGTATCTCGATTCCGCAGCATCAACTTCCATCTTCGTTGTGGAACCGGATTTCAATAATTCTTTCTGACGATTAAAATTATTTTCAGCGTCTTTCAAATCGGCTTCGCTTAATTTTTGATTTGCTTTGGCTTGTTCGAGCTGCGCTTTAATGTCGCTGTCTTCAAGACGCGCTATAATTTGATCTTTAACAACTTTGTCGCCTTCAACAACACCAAGATAAACGAGTCTTCCCATTCCCTTGGATGCAACCGCTGCTTTTCTCTGGGCAACAACATATCCGCTTGCAGTCAGCACAGCATTTGATTCTGATGGAGATTGTAAAACGACCGACGTCAATTTTACTTCAATGGCTTGCTGGCTTATAGATTTCCAACCAAAGTAAAGTGCAAGAATGATAGCTACCGCCACGGCAACACCGCCTACAATTTTGTAGATACGATTCTTTCTTTCCGGATTTTCCAGTTTCTCGTCTCTATTTATTTTAAGTGAAGAAAGGTCAGCGTTTTTCGTTTCCACTTTAATCTCAAAAATTTGTTAATAAAGAAATACTAGGTATACAATAGTGAATTAACTTACAGTAAGACAAAATTGTAAATTACTGATTGTTTCGACGATAGTGCCGTTCAAAAGTTCCATCAAACAGATATCTTTCCGAATTTTTTTCCAATCAGCTCCGAAGTTATTTCAGATAAATCATTTTCTTGGTTGCACTAAAACCTTGTTCTGCGCCCAATGAATAATTTCTCGCTTGAAGTCTATAAAAATAAACACCACTCGGCAAAGACTCGCCGAGGCGAGACTCTCCATTAAACGTGACTTCATAATTCCCCGGCGCTTTTTCTTCGTTGACAAGTGTTGCAATTTCTCTTCCAAGAAGGTCATATACTTTTAATTGTAAGGACACAGCATGCTGTGTCCCTACAGCAGGAATGGAAAATCTTATTGTTGTTGAAGGATTGAACGGATTGGGAAAATTTTGCGAAAGGGAAAATTCTTGTGGCAAAAGATTTTTCTCATCCTCCACATCAACTAGCTGGCCATATTCTACCCCGTTGATTTTGGCGTAAGTCAAATCATATTTATTTCCAGTTGCAGTCACTATTGCAATCCAATTTTCCTGATAATAAATTCCAATCCCAAGAGCTTGACGCCAGAAAAGACCATAGTTGGAGGAAGTACGGCCAGTTACAATTTTTGATAGAACGGGTTGGGAAAACACATTTTTAACAGAGACATCAGCGCAGTATAAGTCACCGTTAAAAAAATAGTCTCGGGCAGTACAAAACAAGCTATCAAGTTTTTCTTCTTTCCCGTTTTCGTAAGGAAGTTTATAAAGGACTCCATTCGTACTATCAACTCTAACGAAAGCTTTTTCTAAAACTTTTATTTCATCATAAGTGAATGGTGGTTGTTCTATAAGAAAATATCTTTTTCCACTTGCCAAGATGGTGTCTGAGATAACCCTTTTGGATAAATAAGAAATTCTATTATTAGGTGATGTATCAAAATAAGTGACCTTGTACTGCCATTCATCCCCAATATGCAGTGGGTAATAATTCAGCGAAGGATTAACCTGGGCAAACAGCTTAGCTGAAAGAAGTAAGACAAAAATGATAATATAAACTTTAATGTTTTTCATTTCCCCGTCCCCAACTTTTCTTGTTTCAAAACTAGAGAAAATAATTAGTTATTCAACTGCAAAATCTCAACCATTTTTTTATGCACTTTCCCGTTCGTTGCTAAAATTTGTTTCGAATAAATATCGGTTGATTCTCCCGCAAAATTTGTGACTAAGCCGCCGGCTTCTTCAACAATTAATTTACCGGCGCACACGTCCCATGGATTGAGATGCACTTCCCAGAATCCGTCGAAGACGCCGGATGCGACGTAACAAAAATCGATTGCGGCGGAGCCAAGCCGTCTAACCGCGCGCGCAGTTTTCAAGAATGCTATGAAACGTTCGAACACATGATCGGGATTTTCCGCAACATTGTATGGGAATCCGGTAACGATCATACTTTTTCTAATATCATCGTTTGTGCTGACTTGCAGCTTTTGTCCGTTACGGAAAGAGCCGCTTCCCTTTTCTGATGAATAGACAATGTCGTTCATCACGTCATATACAACGCCGCAAACGGTTTCATTATTTTTTTGAACGCCGATCGATACGGAAAAAATCGGGAAGCCGTGAGCAAAGTTGGAAGTGCCGTCGAGAGGATCCACAACCCACAAGTATTCCGAGCTCGATTTGTGAGAGCCGGTCTCTTCGGCAAGAACCGAATGTGTCGGGAATTCTTTGTTAACAAAATCAATTATGGTTTCTTCCGATTTTTTATCGATCTCCGTTACAAGATTAGAAAGATTGGTTTTGTATTCGATGGAACAATTCTTTCCGAATCCTTCGCGAATAATTTCTCCGGCTATTTTCGAAATTTGGACGACTTTATTTATCATTAAGTCACTTGAAAAGTTTGAAATGTCGGTTACAAAGTTACGGCAAGGCTTCCGTTACAATCAACTTCGCAAAAAAATAAACCCGATTCCTTACGAAACCGAGTTTATCGAAAAATACTGCAATACTATATTGAATTAAAAAAAACGGATCGGTCACCCGCCTCGATTCGATTAGTCTCATCGAGTCGAAGCGGGCAGACCGATCCCTACATTTAGTAGCTATCTTTGGTGATGATAACCTTTCCTTTGAAAACACGATACATGAAAATCGTGTACGCGACTACAATCGGCATTCCTATCAGCGCAATGATCAGCATTGTTGTTAACGTTCTCTGAGATGATGACGCGTTATAGATCGTTAAGCTGTTCGCTAAATCAATATTGGACGGAACCAATCGTGGAAACAAACTAAGCGCCGTTAACAGAATCATCATGGCAATCATCACCGAAGATGACAAGAATGCGACGCCGAATTTGCCGGACTTGACCGCAATTGGTATATAGATAATGGATGCAAACAAAAGTACAAACAAGAGCCAAAAAATCGGATTCTTCAAAAGTCCATCAAACAAATATCCTCCTTCAAAGAATGTCAATATCGTCGCGAGAACGTAGAGAACAACAAACGCAATCCACGTTTTGTCAATCCATCTAACCATTCTTTCGCGTTGAACTCCATCGGATTTCATTGTCATGTAAACTGCACCGTGCATGGTGAAAAGAACTAAACTCAGAACGCCAACCAGCAGTGAATACGGATTCAACAAACCCAGAAATGAAATTGATGAAATCACTTTTCCATCCTTCAATTGAACCGGCAGTCCGCGCAAAATATTTCCGATTGCGACGCCGAACAGGAGAGCCGGAACTAAACTTCCCAGTCCGAAAGCGAGATCCCAATATTTTTTTGATTGAGCCGACTCGGAATATTTTCTGAACTCAAACGACACTGCGCGGAATATCAGTGCTGTTAACAAAAGCATGAACGCTAAATAGAATCCGCTGAACACGGTAGCATAAACAATTGGAAATGCGGCAAACAAAGCACCTCCGCCGGTCAACAGCCACACTTCGTTTCCATCCCACACCGGACCAATTGCATTTACGTTGACTCTTTTTTCATTTTCATTTTTTGTGAAAAGGTGCAGAACTCCAACGCCGAGATCGAATCCGTCGAGGATTGCATAACCTACAATCAGAACACCAACTAATAAAAACCAAATTAAATTTAGATCGATCATGATTACACCTCCTTCGCTGGAATTGGATCCGGACCAAGTTTAACTTTTCTCACAAGCAGATAAACAAAAATTGATCCGAGCATGATGTAAATTATTCCAAACAGAATAATTGAGAAAAGAATTTCTCCGGCACCAACAGTTATTGAAACTGCGTCGCTGGTTTTCATTAACTTGTAAACGATCCACGGCTGCCGTCCGACTTCCGCCGCAATCCATCCAAGCTGACAAGCAATTAACGGAAGCGGAATAGACCAAACGAGTAATTTCAAAAACTTTTTGCTTTCCCATAGAGTCTTCTTATATAGTTTGAATGTTGCGATCGCCATCGCCAAAATAAAATACATTCCGAGTAGAACCATGTTATGATAGGAAACAAAAGTTAGAAACAGCGGCGGCACTTCTTCTTTTGGAAAATCATTAATGCCTTGAACTTTTGCATGAACGTCTCCAAATGCCAGCCAGCTAAGTAGTCCGGGAATTTCAATAGGTGCTTTTAACGTTGGCGGATGATCGAGCGGCACAGCAAATAACGCTATCGGCGCACCCGATTGTGAAGTGTATAAACCTTGTATCGCAGCAAATTTTTCAGGTTGAGTTTCGGCTACCTGTCTTCCGTGTTCATGCCCAAATGGAAAAACTTCGAGCAGTGAAACAATCAAACCAAATATGATTGAAAGTTTCAGAGCCTTCTTAGAAATTTCTCCACCTTTGTTTTTTAAAACCAAATACGCTGCAATTCCAGCCATAAAAAACGCGCCGGAAATTAATGCTGCATCAACAGTATGCAAGAAGCGCGGCATCGTTGAAGGATTAAATACCGCCGCCCAAAAGTCAGTTAGTTCTGCTCTCCCGTTTTGAATTACAAATCCGGCTGGCGTTTGCTGCCATGAGTTTGCAAC
>JAMCSN010000034.1 GCA_023381535.1 Bacteroidota bacterium | reverse complement strand
TCGACGACAAGGTTAGCAGATGGCGCCGGAAGAAAATCGGCAGTGCGAGCGCCGGCTTCAAACACTATACCAGAAGACGCGGTTCCCACCATCCCGTTTCCAAAGACAAGCTGCAGTGTATACATCAACCGAATACTGCCAAGACTCGCCGTTAAGCCGCCGCTTGCTGTTGTTTCCAACCAATCTGTTGAGAACTTGCGGGCTGTGCGGCGAATATTATCGTTCTGATTCATGTTGTATTTGTAGAAGTGAAACTGCACGCCAAAACGATAATCCAACCATTCCCACTTGGACTGCGATTGATGTCCGATTCGTATTATATGATTGTAGAAGTTGAAGAAGTTCTCAACTGTTTTGAAGTTCGGAGAAAGATTTTGATTTGGCGGCAGCAGTATTTGTTCGCCGGCTTCTGCCCAGGTATTAGTTGTAATCGGTTCGTAGATGTATTCGAAGCCCCACAGCGATTTGCTGTTAGACCAATTCGCTCCAACTCCAATATTGTACGCAACAGAAATTCCCGGGTCACGGGGAATATTAGCAAGACTGTAGTTCGGAATTTTTGGATGGTCTTTCCAGTTCACGCTTAATGATGCGCCGACTTTCCAAAAACTATTGATAGGTCGCAGATAACGTGCATACAAAAGCCATTCTTTTGTTTCATCTTTGTTGATCTCTGTTCTTACAGAGTTTGTAATTATCGGGTCTCGCCAGAACCAGGAAAAGTTTGAGTAACTCACTTCGTGCGTTGCCTTATAGATACTTCGCCCGGCAACAAATTCCAGTCTATCGCCATGGGGCAATTCTCCAACAGCACCAAATTTTGCTTCCCACGCTTCGCCATCTTGTTTAAGATCCAGTGCGCTGGGGTAGAGTAAATTTACGCCGTCTATAGCGCCGAACTTTCCCCACGAGCCGCTCATTGCAACAGAGATGCGGGTATTCGGGATTGACATGCCAAACAAACCGTACAGGTAAGTATTGTTGCCAACATCAGTTTTCTTTACATCTAACATGGAAGAATTTCTGGGACTAATCGTGACGAAGTTACGTTGCGATCTTTCTCCAGCGTATCCTTGATACGCAACCATGATTCCGCCAAAGTAGTTATCGGATCTGAAGAACCCGCCGAACGGAATTGAATTAATAGATACACCCGGATAGAAGGAAGAACCGCCTCCGGCAGATACCGGTCGTCCATCATCATTACTCCAACTGTTCCGCGATGGAGAAGTGAAAAGCATTATACCTTTCATCAGCGATGCTTTTGCGGGATTGATAAACTGACTGCCAAACGGATCATCAAAAGCGATCGAAAGATTTCCCATTCCCCGTGCAAGAGTTGGTTGAAACTCGGATTGATTGCTTGCGATAACCGGAACTGTGCGAATTGAAATCCATTGTGCGAACAGCTCTGATGCGAGTAGAAAGAGTGGAAGGGCGGAGAAAACTATTCGTAGTTTCATAACATCCTCCTCAAAAAATACAACTTTAATTTATGATGGGATGCCTATCTTGTCAATGGTTTATTTTGGTACTGTCAAAACTGTTCTGTCCCCTTTTACGGGAGAAATTTTCAGTCCTTAATTAAATTTTTTTTTGAATATTCGCTTTATGTATTTTGTAGCGAAAATTTCCAATTAGAAACCAAGAGACATTTTATGAAACGAACGTACTTAATACCAATTTTTTTTCTTTTTGTTATTACAGCAACTGTATTGCCCCAGCAGACTCCCGTTGTTAAAAAAATTAGTGAGATAGATAAATTTGTTCCCGATGGTATTTATGCCGATCTTAATACGAACAAGGGAAGAATTACACTCTCGCTATATTATCAAAATGTTCCTATGACGGTGGCTAATTTTGTCGGACTCGCAGAAGGAACGATTAAGAACGATGCTCTGCCGGAAGGCAAACCATATTTCAACGGAAGCGTCTGGCATCGCGTTGTTCCCGGATTTGTTATTCAATCCGGTATGCCCGCCGTTAAAGATACTTTAGAAGGACCTGGATATGAATTTCCAAATGAAATTTTTCCGGGTTTATCATACAACAAAGCTGGAATACTTGGGATGGCAAATGCAGGCCCGCATACAAACGGAAGCCAATTCTTCATTACTCTATCAGATTATCCACATCTTGACGGAAGGTATACCATATTCGGCGTTGTTGTTGAAGGAATGGACATTGTAAATAAAATTGTTCAAGGCGACACGATCAAAAGTGTTACGATTACACGCATCGGAAAAGACGCAAATAATTTTATGGTGACGGATGAATCATTTAAAAAAATGGTAGATGATGCAAAAGAAAAAGTTAAAATGGATAACGAAAAAAGAATGAGTGATGAAATTCAAGCTCTAAAAAACATTATGCCCAATGCGGCGGAAACCGCTAGCGGAATAAAATATATTATTGAAAAAGAGGGAACGGACAATAAGCCATATGATGGATCAATTCTTATTGTTAAGTACAAAGGTAAGTTTTTGTTGGGAACCAAGGAATTTGCAAGCACTAAATCTGATGGAAAACCGGATATAATTGAATCTCCCGAAACATTTGAATACATAGTTGGCAAAACAAAAATTAATCCGGCTCTTGATGAAATTCTTGTTGATATGAAAAAGGGAGAGAAAAGAAAAATTATTGCTTTATCAAAAGGTGCTTATGGAGAAGATGTTGTGTTAGGTAAACGTTCGGATGGAAAAAAGTATGTCGTAATTCCTCCAAATACAAGTCTGGTTTATGAGATTGAAATATTGAAATGATGTTTTGACATCACAAATTGCGATATCAAAGAAGGTTTGAAACAGACGACGTGTTTCACTCTATATTTTCACCGACCACGGTGCGGGGGCTTACATCATATCGTAATCAATTATGAACTCATATTGAGTTTCATTATTGGGGTGTCGAGGACCATTCCTCGACACAAAAAGAAAATATAAAAAGCCACAAACGGCATCTTCACCCATGATAAATTTTTCTTCTGTTCGGCGCCTGCCGGCATTTGTCGGAACAGCAGTAATCGTTTTCAACCTTACATTCGTCGCAAGTAAGAAGCATTTTATCACAGTCCTGGTTGTGGCAGTTTATATAGTAGGAAGTCGGTTTGCCGCAGTAATAACATTTACCGATATGTTTGATTTCTTCTTTTGTGTTCGGCGTAACGATGCGGCGCTCATCAAAAACAAAAACGCTGCCCTCCCAGTATTTGTCGGGATGTTGTGTAATGTAGTTCCAAATTCCGCCGTCCATCTGGTAAACATCTTTGAATCCGTTCTCAACTAAAAGCGCGGAAGCTTTTTCGCATCTAATACCGCCGGTGCAGTAAGTAACAATAGTTTTGTCCTTGAACTCTTTCAGTTCTTCAACAACTTTTGGCCAGTCGCGGAAAGTATCCATCTTTGGCGTGATGGCATTCTTAAATTTTCCGATAATACTTTCATAATCGTTACGCGCATCAACGATTACAAAATCTTTTCCGCTTTCATAAAATTGATTAAGCTCTTCCGGTTTCAGCCGCCGCGCCGTTTTAGAAAGATCAACTTCTCCGAAACTTGCGTTTACAATTTCTTTTTTCAGACGCACGTGAATTTTACGGAACGCGTGTTCGTTGTGCTCGTCTTCCTTGAACCAGATATCGCTGAACTCCGGGTACTTTCTAATTTCCGATTTATATCTTTCTATGTTTTCAATCGCGCCGGATACCGTTGCATTGATCCCTTCGTCGGAGATCCAAACCCGTCCTTTGATGTCGTTCGCTTCGCAAAATTTTAAATGTTCTTCTTGGAACCTGCCCGGTTCCCGAAATTTTACGTATTTATAAAAGAGTAAAACCTTAAATTTCATAATAGAAATCACCTTCTTATCAGAAATCGCAAAAAACTATTAATTAAAGATAATAAATCTTATTTTTAGCCGAAAATCAAAGTGGCGGTTCATGCGTCAAAAATAATCGGAAGCAGTTAACATTTATTTTCCAGCGCTGAGTGTTGTTATCGATTAAACCTTGCAGCGCTGAATTGTGACTAAACAACAGGGAATCATTTTGAATGAAAGAACCAAACGTGAATATCGGGATACTTTCCGAAAAGGAAATTTTGTTTGATCTCTACGGAGAGTTTCTTTCTCCGGGATTGAACAAACATTTCAGCGGAAAATTCAAAGCGAAAAGTGCCGGAGGCGGTATTTCGATTCAACAGGAATCAAAAGAAATTTTTAGCGGCAAGGAAATTGTTTTCGTGCCGAATGATCTTGAAACGGAATCGTTCTTGCTGAGAAATGTTATGATAGGAAAAGATTTTCACTGGCAGAAAAAAGAAAACCAGCGGTTCAGAGGATCGTTAAAGCTCATCCGCGAAAATGAAAACATAACCGCGGTCAATATGCTGCCGATCGAAGAATATTTGACGAGTGTTATTTCATCCGAGATGAGCGCGAACAGTTCGCCGGAACTTTTGAAAGCGCACGCAATTGTTTCCCGCGGCTGGCTGTTAGCTCAGTTGGAAAAGAAAAATAGAAAAGCAGTTTCGGAAACAATCGGTGATGAAGAAATTATCCGGTGGTACGATAGAGAAGATCACAAGGAATATGATTTTTGCGCCGACGACCATTGCCAAAGATATCAGGGCGTAACAAGAATTGTAAACGAAGCATCCGTGAATGCAATTTCCGAAACGCGGGGACTTGTGCTGACACACAACGATAAAATTTGCGACGCGCGTTATTCAAAATGCTGCGGCGGCGTTACAGAATCTTTTGAAAACGTCTGGGAGCCGGAGAAACACGAATACTTGTCCTCCGTGATAGATTATAAATTCGAACCCGAGGGAACAGAAATCGATTTGCAACAAGAAAAGTCATTCGAACATTGGGTTAGAAGCAATCCAAATTCTTTCTGCAATACTTCGGATAAAAAAATACTTTCGCAAGTCTTGGTTGATTTCGATCAATCGACGAGCGACTTCTTCCGTTGGAAGGTTGAGTATTCACAAGATGAAATTTCGCACTTGATACGAAGCAAAACCAAAATTGATTTCGGGCAGATCAAAGATTTAGTTCCGATCGAAAGAGGTTTCTCCGGCAGAATCATCAGACTTAAAATTGTTGGGACAAACAAAACACTAATCATCGGCAAAGAACTGGCAATAAGGAAAGCGCTTTCCCCCACTCATTTATACAGCTCCGCATTCATTGTAACAAAGGAAAATGTTGTTGATGACGTTCCCGGAAAATTTATCCTCGACGGAGCCGGATGGGGACACGGAGTTGGGCTTTGCCAAATCGGCGCCGCTGTGATGGGCGAGCTCGGCTACTCTTTTGATGAAATATTAACACACTATTTTCAAAAAACAAAAATTCAGAAAGTCTATTCATGAAAGTATTGCATAGCTGTCTTTCCAAAAGTTGGGGAGGCATGGAAATGTATTCGCTTAATACCGCACGCACTCTGATAGATGCCGGTATTGATGTTGAATTATTGTGTTCGCCAAATTCCAGACTTCACATTGAAGCCATAAAACATAGAATAAAAGTGCATGCTTTTAATTTTGGGAAATATTTTACTCCTGCCAGTCTTTATAGATTGAATAAACTAATCCGTGGAAATAAATTTGATTTAATCCACGCCGAATCGTCCAAAGATTTATGGCTTATCGTTCCGGCGTTACGGCTTACTTCGTGCAAAACTCCTCTTGTAATGACGAAACATGTCGGGTCGTTTATCAACAAGAAAGATTTTTTCCACCGTTGGATTTACAAACACGTGAACGTTGCGTTTGCGATCAGCCGCGTAATTAAATCGAACTTGCTGCAAACTACCCCGCTTGATGAAGCGCGCGTACTATTATTGTATGATTCAATTGACACGGAAAGATTTAACCCCGCAAAAGTCAAAGGGAAGATGATTCGCAAAGAATTCGGCATTAGTGATGACGAGTTGTTGATCGGAATGAGCGGGCGGTTCAGCCCAGGTAAGGGTCATGAAGAATTTCTTTCTGCTGCAAAACATTTAAGCCGCAAATTCAGCCACCTTCGTTTTATGATTGTCGGCGAACCGAGCATGGGCGAAGACAGTTATGCTGCAGATATAAAAATACTTGCCGCAGAGAATGGATTGATTAACAAAATTATTTTTACCGGATACCGTGCTGACGTGCCGCAAGTTTTAGCCGCGATGGATATTTTTGCATTTCCTTCACACGCTGAAGCGTTCGGAATGGCGCTTGCCGAAGCAATGAGCATGGGAAAACCTTCGGTGTGCTCAAACTCCGAAGGCGTTTTGGAAATTGCAGTTGACGGCGTTACTTCTTATCTATTTCAAAATAAGAATGCAAAAGATTTGGCAAACAAGACTGAGCTGCTGATTAACTCAC
>JAMCSN010000033.1 GCA_023381535.1 Bacteroidota bacterium | reverse complement strand
CTATCAGCCCTTGAATAAATATATTGGTTGATGAAATTTCATTTGAAAATATTTTTACTACTACTTATAATATTTTCAATAACCTCTCAAGCCCAAAACAAATCTGACATCTGGAAGCGGCAGGCTCGGATTTTAATTAATGGAGGAAGGTTTGCAGAAGCTGTTGATCAACTGAATAAGTATATCACTGCCAACCCGCATCTCGCCGATGGCTATCACACCAGAGGTCTTTGCTACGAGAAAATGATTCAATACCAATACTCGGTTCTTGATCTCAGAAGAGCTGTAAGATTGGACCCCAAAAACCAAGTTATAAGAAAAGATTTAAACCGGGTAATCTCTACATGGCATGAGTTGCTTTATAAAAGAATTGACGGATTGAAAAGAGATTTGGCAGTCGATCCGAAAAGAGCATTTACATATTTGGAGATTGGCAAATGCTACCGCTGGCTTGAAGAATGGAGCGATGCCGAATATTGGTACGATGAATATTTGAAACGCGACGATAATGCCTCGCCTGACGAAATTATTAGGTACACCGAAATTCTTGCGAAGACGGGTTCAATCATCAAAGGTGAAAGAATTTTAAAAAAATTTGTAGGAAGATATCCTGATGACTGGCGGCTCTGGAGCAGATACGGTTATTTCACTTTGTGGCTTGGCAAAAATAAAGTTGCGCTCGATGCTTTCACTACTTCTCTTGGTTTCAAACCGTATTTCAAAGAAGCCGAAGATGGGCTGGACCTAGCAAAACGGCAAGGTTATTTGACTCTTTTTCAAGGCAGAGCTTTTGAACGAGTTGAATATCCCATTGATAGATACTATCGCTTGTTGAACAAGAATCCGGATGATGATGAACTTCGTTTTAAGTTAGTGAACGAATTAATCGGTGCGAATCGCTATGAAGAAGCTTATCAGCAGCTGCAGTATCTGACCCCCAAACATTCCGAAGATGATAAATACAAATCATTGTGGAATACCGTTACTAGTTATCGCGATAGTACTTTCAATCGTGACGTTTTACTTTACACTGGAAAGATAAAAGAAAATCCTTCCGATAAAGAGTCGGTGATGAAATTAGCTGCCGCTTATGCAAATTTGTATTACTACGATAACGCTACGGAAGTGTTAAATGAGTATTTGCAAGATCAACCGGATGACAAGGACCAAGATGCGAGATTCATGTACGCTAAATATCTTGCATATAATTATGAATGGGAAAAAGCTATTAAGCAGATTAATATCCTTTTGGCTAAGGATCCTGAAAATCTCGATTACAGACTATTGCGTGGACAAATTGGAGCGTGGACAACTCAAGATATCAATACGGCTGAAAGTGATTTACTTTCAGTGATTAAAGTCCGGCCCAATGATATACCTACTTTATTAGCACTGGTTACTGTTTATTCATGGAAAAAAGATTTCTCGGAAGCGAAAAAGTATTTGGATATAGCAGCTCAAGTGGCTCCGCAAAATCCTGAGGTTCAGACTGCTCAAAGCAATTATCAACTTCATCTTTCCGCTTACGAAGAGTCACAAGTTTTCGCATTGAGATCAGAAGCGGGAAAATTAGCTGAACAGGGAAAGTGCGATGAAGCGTTTGACAAGTACGAAGAATATAAATCCAAACGCACGGCTTTGACGACTGATGAATTGAAGGAATATGCCGAGGTAGCTTCATGCGCAAAACATTACAACAAAGCAATAGATGCTTACGATAAGATATTAGCAGGCGGATTCGATTATAAAATTGCTCTTCAGCGCGCGAAGAATTACTACTACAATAAGGATACAGCAAAAGCCGTTCAAGAACTGGAAAACCTTAGTAAAATGAAGCCTGATGATGACGTTGCGCAGTTGTTTTTAGCGGACGCCTATAGTATGACTGATGAACCGGCAAAAGCCGATATCATTTACCATGATCTTTTGAAGAAGTCTGATGATGAAAAACAAAAAGATGAATTGTATCAACGCTTAGTGTACAACGGCGAAGCTTACATAAAAAACAAAGATTTCGACAAAGCAAATAGTATCCTGAATGAAGTTGGTAGTTCAACTACTAACCCCGATATCTTAAAGGGATTGATGCAGAGAAGACTCTATCTTGCTAATGCTCTTATTCAAAATAATAAACCGGATGATGCTCGGGAATTAATTGAGAAGTACCAAAGAAGTATTACTGATTTCGGTTTTCAAAAAGAATTGAACGATTCACGTTTATCTTTGGGAGATTCTTATGTGCTTCAGGAAAGGTACAGCAGAGCAGAAGATATGTACAAAGATATTCTTCAATCTTCTGTTGATACTTCCGAAACTAGAATTGTAAAGCAGCGCATTGGCTGGTTGCCGCCTTATGGATTCCGGCGCGGATTAACGAGCATTGGTAGTGTGTTGAGTTATTTCTTGCCGACGAATATTGGTGTATCACCGTTTTCTTCCTATTACAAAGATAATCAGGACTTGAAACGATATGATTACGGTATAAGAGCCGATGCTGGATTTATTGGTTTTCTCGCTTTGGGTGCCTCCTGGTCAAGAGTAACAATTAGCAATTCATTGACTAATATGAATCTAACTCAGCTTAAAGGAATAGCGACAATCTTTTTCTCCAAGTATTTGTCTTTGGCTGGCAGCTATGGAATTCTTCGACCGATGGGCGAGACTGATAGAAAAATTTATGATGGCATGTTCAAATATGAACGACCGGAAGAACTTATGCTTCAACTATCTTACGAAAATAATGATGCAAGAGTTTTTTTCTATTCGCCCCAGTTACTTTACAATAGATTTTCAGCCGACATGATTAGATTTACTGGCTACTATGATTATAAGAACCGTATAAGATTTTCCGGATCATATAATTATTATAGAATCAGTGATGGAAATGAAGGCAATGATTTGCAGCTTAGATTTGGAAAGAGATTCTTTGATTACAGCATGATTGGATATGAATACTACTTCACGAATTATGCTTTTGTTTCTCCGATCTATTATTCGCCTAAGAATTTTGAGTCGCATAGTCTTTGGGCAGAATGGAAATGGTTTCCTGAAAAACGTTTAAAAGTCAGAGTTGGCGGAAAGATTGGTTATGTACCAGCAGTTGATTTTATTATCAGTGAGATATATGGTGAGGCGACTTATAATTTGTTCAGTTCTCTTGCAATTACCGGTCGTGTCGGTTACGGCAACAGTTTCAGATATGACTCGAGTTACAAAAGTTTGTCTGCCTCAGTTTATGCTTACTGGGGTGTGTTTTAATTTTACAAATCCGTTGAACTCCTATGTCACTAAAAGCTTTTTTATATAGGAAGGAAATTAGTTGATGTTGAACAAATACATATCCATATTCTTTTACTTATCGATTATTTGTTCGGCATGGTTAGCAACGCATTTGGTTACAAGAGAATCATTTACTTTTTGTCATTCCCAAAACAATAGTTTTCGTATGCTTATTGTAAATTCTAAAATGAACTATGCTGGTTTTAATTTTGCTGTTACAGACGGTCTTGAATTCACACAGTATCAGAAGATTGGTAAGTACGTTCCGATTACAGGTAATTTGGAACAGATGAAATATTTTATCGAGGCGTTAAAGAATTCGAAAAACGAAAAAGTGCGTATTGCACATTATGGAGATTCGTTAATCATGGGGGACGTTATTACCGAGTATCTCCGTAACAAGTTTCAGATGAAATACGGTGGTAACGGTGTTGGTATGCTGTCCATTGTTGCAGATGATAGTAGAATGAAAAGAACAGTAACTCAAACATACTCCGATAACTGGACTTATGCTTCAATAGTCTCTGGAGATAGGGAACAGTACCCTCTTGGAATGAATGGCACCGTTTGTGTCCCCAAACCGGGAAGTTGGGTACAATATGAAGCTTCAAGAGTTTTTGATAATGTCAGCTCTTTTGGACTCGTTAGGTTGTTGTACAGTAACGCGGATAGAACTTCGACAATTGAATATGCATTTGATAATGATCAACCCATTGAGATTAATCTTGAGAATGGCACAGGAGTAAAGCAACTTATATTGGATGCAAAGAGGAAAGTCACAAAGGTGAGAATCAAATTTATCTCTGGTAAAGCTCCTTACATGTATAGCACAAGTTTGGAATCGGCTGGCTATGGTGTTTATGTTGATAATTTTTCCATGAGAGGAAACTCCGGTGTATCGCTTCTTGATATTTCATCCGATACTTATAAAGAGTACAACCAGTTTGTTAACTACAATCTCATCATTCTTAATTTCGGTGCGAATGTTTCTTTTGCCGATAGGTCTGCATACATTCTTTATGAAAACAAAATGGAAGAAGTTATTGAGAAACTGAAGAAAGCCTTTCCCCATACCAGTTTTCTGCTTGTTGGGGTTGGCGACAAAACAATGAAAAGAGGAAGTCGATTCATGACGAATCCCGATATTCCTTTTCTAATTGATATTCAAAAAAGAATTGTTGAGAAAACCGGCATTGCTTACTGGAATCTTTGGGAAGTGATGGGCGGTGATAACTCAATGTATTCCTGGGTAAACGCCGCGCCACCGCTAGCGTTTAGAGACTATGTACATTTTAATTCTGAGGGCGGTGAAATAATAGCCAATTTATTATTTGAAGCACTCAACAATCTTCGCCAGGACTAATTTTTGAAGTTACTAAATAAAAAGAATTAGAAGTTTTTCCTATATTCTTCCTTTAAGGATAATGATTAACTTATTTGGTTGCAATAAGTTAAATAAAAAGTTATATTTCTTCGGAGATTGTTCCTATTCGAGCCATTGTGTTAGAACTGAGACAAATACATTGAAATTAGTTGCTCACAGAGTTCATAAATGAATAATACCCTGGCACTGAATATGTATTAACTATTTGATATCTATACTATAAATATAGAAATGAACGAAACTACTCAAAAATATCAAATTGCACTTGATAATCGAGAAACACAGCCGCCTAAGAGAAAGTTAGCGGCTGAAAAGATGCGAACGATTTTTGTTTCAGGGTTACTCTCGCTATTCTTGATCGTCACCATCATTCTAACATTGCCTCTTACTGTTTTAACGTGGAGCGGATTGTTTGTTTACTCTTCTATTGTGTCGCTTGTAATCTTTCTATTCGTTCTATTAATCCGCTATTTTGCTATTCTGTTTATGGCATACTTATATGTGACAAAGTACACTGTCCAGTCAAAGGAAGGGTACTATCCGTTCATTTCTATTATTGTACCGGTTTTTAATGAAGGTAAGATACTTAATTCTTCCATCGATTCTTTGCTTGATTTAGATTATCCGAACTATGAGATTATTATTGTTAACGACGGATCGACTGATGATACAGCAGCTGTTGGCGGTGGTCTCGTCGGCTATAAAAAAGGCAGAAGCGGAATGGTGAAAGTCTCTCTAATCAACAAACCTAACGGCGGAAAAGCCAAAGCGTTGAATGCAGGAATTCAATACTCGGAGGCGCAGTTTGTTTTGTGCATGGACGGTGATTCCCAATTAACACCTAACACATTACGAATGGCTGTTAGACATTTTGTAGATCCCAATGTTGGGGCTGTTGCAGGAAATGTTAAAGTTCAAAATAGAAAAAGAGTTCTTACCGATTTGCAAGCGCTTGAGTATTTGGAAGGATTGAATATGGCTCGCAGTGCACAAGGGTTTGCGCAAATGGTAAATATAATTCCGGGTCCGATAGGACTATTTAGAAGAACAGCTTTACGAGATTCGGGCTTTTATTCCAGCGACACATTTGCCGAAGATGCTGACGTAACTTTGAAAATTCTTGCGAACGGTTGGAGGATTGTCTATGAACCAAATGCAATCGCTTATACTGAAGCCCCGGTTACAATACAGCAGCTTTTAAAACAGAGATACAGATGGACAAGAGGAATACTTCAGGCTATCAGAAAACACAAGAGATACCTTATTAATCCGACAGTGAATTTTAACAACAGTATGATTCTTTGGACTATGTTTTACGAAGCTCTTGTTTGGCCCGCAATGAACATTTTTGTGAACCTTTATTTTATTATTGTTGCATTGTTCTATGGCTTGTCGAGTTTCATCTTCCTTTGGTGGGTGGGAATCGCGGTTTTAGATATGATGGCAGCCGTTTATTGTATAGCTACTGAAAAAGAGGAATTCCGATTGGTTCCTTACGCAATAATTTATCGGGTAGTATTCATACTTTTGATAGATGTTACAAAAGCAATGGCTACCGTAGAGGAGTTCCTGGGTATTAGAATGACCTGGGGCAAGTTGGAAAGAACCGGAATGGCAAGTGGAACATCAAAAGTTGCTGCTCAGTCTGCAGCATCAAAGTAAATTTTTATTTATTAGAGGTTAATATGGAATTAATTCCAATACTTTCTTTAATAATTCTGGTTGCGACTATTTCAACATTTATTCTTGCCGTAGGTGCATACATTTTGTATAAGGTACGGGAGAGGAAAGGTATCACCGCCCAAGCCGCGCAGCCAGCCGCAATTCCTGCCGAGCTAATTACGCCAGCACCTCTTATTGCCGAGCAGAGAATGACGCCGGAAAGACGTACGTTTGAAGCTCAAACGTATCAGCAGGAACCTGCGCGTGAGTCATCGCGCGGACCGGAATTGAAACCGACTTTTGTTGGCTCGGCTCCGACATATGAGCAGAGACCGGCTACTGAATCCGAAAGAGCGACAGGCAGAAAGAAGTTTGTTCGATATACGAACGAAGGTTATGTAGAACCAACGCGGCAAGACAAAAAACAAGAGGATAATTTAAGGTGGCGGTAAAAACCCTTAAAGGCTTACGAGTAAATTATCTAATAATTTTTCTCAGCGGCTTAGTACTATTAATTACTGCTATTCTCGTTTTTTTGCTCATAGTAAAAAATATTTACGGAAATTATGAGCTTAAAGAAATATTGCCCACAAAGAACAATCTGAAATTTACTTCTGCTGAGAAAAAAGGTAAGGCAGCCATTCTTTATTCCCAATATACCGAGAACATGCTACCGGCAGGCAGCACATGGCTTAGAGATAATGTTGACACTTGGAAAAGATTCATCAAGAACGCCAAAATGGATTACGATATTATTTCCGATCAGACAATTGAACTAGGCCAGCACTATGAATATAAACTTTTGATTCTTCCAGGATCAAAAGCATTGAGTGACAACGAAATTGTTCAAATAAAACGATATGTAGAAAACGGCGGGAGTGTATTCGTTACCGGCGGACCTGCCACTTATTCGGATGAAGCGAAATGGAGAGGTTGGGATTTCTTTACCGAGTTGTTTGGAATGAAATTCAACAAAGAAATTAAGCCGGAAGAAACATATAAAGTTCACACGTTACGTGGAGACCTGCCGCTTACAGCCGGTATCCCAACCGGTTACGCTCTGAAAATTGCAACATGGGATAGACCAATCTATGCCGAAGTGCTCGAACCCAGAACAACACAAGTAAGTTTTTGGTATGATTTCCGTAAAGAAGCGGGATTGGTTCACGAAGAAATTCAGAAGAGTGCAGGAATTGCTTACGGCTCTTACGGTAAGGGACGATTCGTTTGGTATGGTTTTGAACTTAATTCCGTTATTGGTGTGCAGAAAGATTACGTTTACTTCGAAAAACTTTTTAATAACTCCGTTAACTGGCTCATTTATCAACCTACGGCATTTGTTAAAGATTGGCCTCAGCAGTATGATGCAGCAATGCTTTTCATACCAACAATTAGCGAACAGCCCGGAAATATTTCAAATCTTAATTCGGTTCTAAACTATAATAACGTTCCCTTTACTTTTTTTGTTAATGCCGATGTTGCCAGAAAAAATCCGGGACTGGTGAGATCGTTGGCTGCCAAAGGCGATTTAGGCGCTATCGTTGACATTGGTTTTTTGGAATCTCCTGAAGACACGGTTAATAAATTGTATAGCAAGGATTCGCAAACTTCAGGATTGAAATACGCCGCCGATACATTGAAAAAAATAACCGGCAAAAGAATAAAGGCTTTCATGCCGTTGAACGGATACTATGATGATAACACAATGCAGGCAATGTCATCCTTGGGTTATGAGTTCTTGTTAACAGATTCGCTTACGGATCGTTCTGTTCCGGAAATTAAGTATAGAAATAACAAAGCAATCATAGTTATCACTAAAACAGCAAGAGATGATTATGAGGTAGTGCGTGACTACGGATTGGTCAACACGGATTTTCAGCGATATACTTATGAGGAAGATGTTGACCGTATTTTGTTTGAAGGCGGACTTTATGTTTTCAAAGTGCATACTCAATACCAGTTGTTACCGCAATATGTGTCTGTCATTGGAGATATAATTCGTTATGCAGAGAGCAAGAAGGTTTGGATTACATCTTTGAAAGAACTGCAAACATGGTGGGCTCACAGAGAAGGTGTTGAAGTCAGATATGAAACTAGAAGCGCAAGAAGGATTGCCGTTGAGCTCAATAATCCAAAAGACGAAAGAGCTGAAGACGTTGTTGTTCAGATTAACTTCAATAAGAAAGTTAAGAACGTGGAAGTCTCATCGGACATAATAAACACCAAAATACCGAACTATAAATTATCCGATGATAAGCAGACGCTTTATTTCTACCTTGATAGGATGGAACCGCATGAAACAAGGTCGCTGCTGGTGGATTATGAGAACGTTAGCAGTTAATTCAACGAGTGCTTGTGAATTGTATTGTGATCTGAACATAAGATGCGAATTTTTCCCCTTAACATAGTTGGGAACACCAGCCTGAAAGCCGCACATATTTTATGTTTCCTTTGTAATTATATTATAAAAACTTATCAGTATTTATTAAATTGTATTCCAAAAGAAATATTGGTGCCGGTTCAAATTGAAAATGATAAGTAGTAAAACACTTTTACAATTGCCGCTTTTTCTCTTGGCGGCAACTTTGTCCATCAGATGCGTCGAATCACTGACGGACACTCAAAACTCTACAACACCGGGTATAGATATTTATAGCCCGAAATCCGGTGATACAGTAAAGGTTGGACAAACTTACATTAATTATAAAGCTGCCGATGGATCAGCCGGGCAAGGTCTGGCATACTATGATGTATTTGTGAACGGCGTGTTTGTCAAGAGAACTGCTCAAAATACAGATGGCACAAATCCCAATTTGTACCTTATAGTCGATTCGACTTTAGTGGGTAAAACGATCAGTTACTATGTTGTAGTTTACAACAAACAAGGCAAACTGAAGACCAGCAAAACGCAAGACAATATTTTTGTAAAAGATAAAGAACCTAAAGCGCCTGGCAAACTATTCTTAAGCAGAGTGAATGATTACGAAGTTCTTCTTCACTGGGACGACAGTTCCTATAATGAAAAAGGTTTTGAACTCTGGCGTAAAGATCTTGGCGGAAATGTTGACATCGATTACAGAAAAATTGCGACTTTGCCGGCTAACACTATTACAACGCGTGATCAGAGTCTCTCTCCATTCGTGAATTATTTTTACAAGGTGAGGGCTTACAACACAACCGGATATTCACTGTTCAGCAACGAAGCCAGCACCAGCGGTTTGCCGGGAGGTCCTTGGAACTTAAGATCTGAAGCAATTGGCGCTAGTTCGGTTCGATTGCGCTGGATAGATTTTGTTACGAATGAAGACGGCTTCTTAATCCAAAGAACAGATCCTTTTACAAATAATTTCCAAACGATTGCGCTTACCGATGCAAATGTAACCGAGTATTACGACAATTCGGTTCAAGCCAATACTGGTTATAAGTATCGGGTTGCATATTTCGTCAAACAGTCGAACAGTTCATTTTCTAATGAAGCTTCTGTTACTACTTATTATAAAGATTTTTCTGCGCCGTCTAACCTGACTGCGGTTTTTTACACGGGACAGGGCGTCAGTCTCGAATGGGTGGACAACAACAAAAATATTCAGCAAGGAACGGTCATCGAGCGCAAAGAAAGTTTAGGAAGCAATTCCTACGTGGAAATCGGAACTGCTGCGCCTGATCAGACGAAATTTATTGACAGCACGGTTCAACCGGGAACACTGTATGTTTATCGAGTGAGACAGATTCTTGGTACTAACACTTACACTCCGTACTCAAACACTGTAACGATTAACGTACCAAACTAGAATTTGAAATGGAAACGGAAGCTAAAACGAAAATATCGAAGGAAGTTGCCAACGAGCCGATTAGTTTGATAATCGACAAGTCAGGAAGAATAATTGCACTCGGTCAGGAATTCCAAGATCTGTTTCCGAGCGCAGCACCTCATTCGGATTTTTTCGAATTGTTCAGCGAAGAAAACAATCTCAGTCTTCAAAAACTATTCATAGATGCGCGGAAGTTTGAATCCCTAACAACAGATAATTTTGAAGTGCAGGTAAAAAGCGGCAAAATAAACTTCGCTATTTCTTTCCTTCCCCTTCGCAGCGAAAACAATGTTTACTTTTTGATTACCTTCAAACAAGCTGGAACTAAAAAAACCGCTACGGAGGTTCAAAAATTTTGGGTAGCGACTGCCGATCTCGAAAAAATTGTCGAGAATAAAAAACTCTTAGGCATTGTCAATAAGATAAAACTGACTTATCCATTTACATTTATAGAAAAAGCAAAAATCCAGAAAGAGATTAATGAGCTTGAAGAGTACTTCTGGATTAAAGGAACGAACGGCAAGTATATTTTGGTTAATGATAGATTTGCCGAATCGTCCGGTTCCAAACCTTCTCAGCTTGAAAATAAATCTGCGGAAGATTTTTTACCGAAATATCTGCTAAGTCTTTACAAGTTTGTCGATCAATACTTGATTGAATCGACCAATGCGGTTATCCTCGACGGCATTTCACTCCCAATCCTTGGCGGCGCAGAACGCAGTTTGTCTTTGGTAGAATTTCCATTGTGCGATTTGGACAATAATGTTGTTGCCATAATCGGTTTTTCGAAAAAGAGTGATACACTTGCTAAGAAGGAAAGTCCGAAGATTGAACTCGATCTGATTTATCATCTTCCTCTTGCAGTTTTGTTGATTAATAGAGAAAACCGGGTGCTGGCATACAGCCAAGAATTTATCAGGTTGATGGAACTCGACGGGAAATCAAATCTTTACCAGTCGGATGTAAATCGAATTCTTGAAAAAGGGTTGATGCCGTTCATCGAAAGTTATCAGAAGAATCCAGATCTCCGTGCGGAAAATGTTTTTAACTATATGTTCATCGAAAGAGTGAAACTCAATTCCGAAGTGAGATTGAAAAAAATCTTTGATACTAACGGCGAGCTATGGGGCATGCAGATCAGTTTTATGCCAAAGTTGGAACATGATGCGCTGATAGATTCGAAAGCAAAAATGTATGATGCGATTATTGAGAACACTAATGAAGCGATGTTCATCTACGAAATAGAAAATCTAAAATTTTTGGAAGTAAATAACGCCGCACTCAAGTTGTACGGTTATAAGCGGAATGATTTTCTCCATATGGATTTAACCGATCTGTATGCGCCGGAAGACATTCAAACAATTATCCAATCCGGAGAAAGCAAGTCGATACCGGGCAGCTACAGCGGTCCGTGGCGTCATAAAAAGAATGACGGCACGTCGGTGCTCGTCGAAATTAACAGAAGTACAATCGAGTACAAAGGAAAGAAAGCACATCTGAATATTATTCGCAATGTTTCCGAAAATGCCGATTCCCAAAAAAAGCTGCAGATGCTTGAAGCTTATTTTGATCACACGACCGATCCGATATTGGTTACCGATAAAGACGGCTTCATAAATGAAATCAACGAACCGGTTACTAAACGGTTGGGGTATTCAAAAAAGGATCTGGAGCTTCGTCCTTTCGTTTCTCTTGTCTCGGATGAAAACCGGGCAAAGATTAATAAAAATATTTTTCATTCGGGGCTGCTTAAAACCACGAGCTTCGAAATCGAAATCAAGAAACCTTCCGGTACCTTGCATAAAGCTTTGTTAATTGCAACACCGATCAAAAATTTTTCCGGTGATATCGAATCATTCAGTTTGCTCGTTCGACCGTTTGAAGAAGCAGTGCAATCGAAAGATATAAAACAGACTCTGGAAGATCCTCTTCACAGAATAGATCCTCCGTTTTTGTCGAACGTCTTTCATGAAATCTTAACACCGATAAATGTTATTCTTGGATTCACACAGGAGCTTGGCGAGAGCATACCTTCGCCGAATGACGAACAGAAGGAAGCAGTAGAAATAATAAAAGAAAACCAGAAGCTGCTTCTTCAGATAATGGATAATGCCGTTGAGTATTCTACGCTAGAACAAAAGATCATAAAGTTCCGTCCCGAAGAGATCAAATTTGTTGACTTGCTGAATGAGCTTAAAGAGAACACCCGCAAGGCGGCGGAATCAAGAAAAATTGATGTCACATATGGAAAAATATCTTCATCGCTTGTCATTGAAACAGACAAGCAGAAGTTTATGTCTCTGTTAGTTTTGTTCATAAAGTTTGCGATTCAGATTACAAAAGAAAATACAATCTACCTTTCGGCTTCGACTTATCAAGATAATTATTGCGCTATCGGCATTAAGGACGGACGTAGCGCAATAACTTCGTACTTGCAGAAAGCATTCACGGATATTTTTTCCGAAGACGAAAATTTGAGCAGAAGAAATTACGGCTTCTCAAGATTTTCGGTTAAGTTGGCGAAGAAACTAATCGAACTTCTTTCGGTAAAGCGAGAAGTGATCACCAAAGATTCAGAGCCGCATGAGTACGCGTTATTGTTCCCGTTGAAGTTTGTTGTGAGCGATAAAGAAAAAATGGAAGTTGAAAGTGTTGCAGCCAAAAAAGTTGCGGAGGTTAAACCTAAGACGGAAAAATTGCCGGAACAAAAAGTAACAGCTGCTCAAGCTGAACAGGCTGTTAAGAAAGAACTTGCAGTGTCACAGTTATCTTGTTTGTATTTAGAAGATCAAGTCGATTCGCAATTGTTGTTCAAGGTTCAGATGAAAGATTTGAAGGGGATTGAGTTCGCTCCTAGTTTTGAAACGGCATTACCTCTGCTGAAGACCAAAAAATTTGATTTCATCATTATGGATATAAACCTTCAGGGCGAGTATAACGGGTTGGATGCGTTGAGAATTATTCGGAAGATGGCGGGCTACAAAGATATTCCGATCATTGCTTCCACTGCTTATTTGCAGCCCGGCGCCCGTGAAAGTTTTATTAATGCCGGCTTCACCGAGTTCGTTTCCAAGCCATTGCTTCGCGAAAAACTAATCGACGTTCTTAAGAAAATATTTGAGTAAATATTTTTTTACCTTCAACTTCTCATGATCAACAAATTCTTTTTTCAGTATGAACAAAGCAATTTATAATTCACCAATTGGATTGATGGAAATCTCCGGCACCGACAATTCCATTGCCGCAATTTATTTTAAGGATGAAGAACCGAAGACTGATTTTTCTACAAACGATTATTTAGAAAATTGCGCCCTGCAACTGGATGAATACTTCAAAGGTGCCCGCAAAGAATTTGAATTGCGGTTAGAACCGGAAGGGACAGAGTTTCAGAAGAAAGTTTGGAAAGAACTTTTGGAAATACCATTCGGAGCGACAACCTCGTATCTCGAACTTTCAAGAAAACTTGGCGATGAAAAAGCAATCCGTGCTGTTGCCAACGCTAACGGTCAAAATGAAATTTCTATTATCATTCCGTGCCATCGTGTAATTGGAAGCGACGGAAGCTTAACCGGTTACGGCAGGGGATTATGGCGTAAAAAATGGCTGCTCGAACATGAACAAAAATATTCCGGCGGCGCACATCAAATGAGTCTTTTCCGATGAGTTTTTTTCAAAAAGAAATATCGCTCAAACCAAAGCCGCGCGGATTTCATCTCATCACGGATGAAATAGAAACGCAAATCCCAGAACTAGCAAAAGTTTCTGTCGGAATTGCGCACATCTTTATCAAACATACATCAGCATCTATAACGCTGAATGAAAACGCAGACCCCACCGTTCGTTCCGACATGGAAATGTATTTCGACAAGATTGTTCCGGAGAATGCTTCCTATTTCCAGCATACGTTGGAAGGGACCGACGATATGACTTCTCACATTAAATCGTCATTACTCGGTAGTTCGGTAACGCTTCCGGTTACGAATGGAAAATTCAATCTTGGTACTTGGCAAGGAATTTATTTGTGTGAACATCGTAACTATGGCGGCTCAAGAAGAATTGTTATAACAGTTAACGACGAGTAAAACGTTTTCTTTATTCCGGTTCTTCGTGTGTTAAACAATGAAGCGTTCCCAAACCCCAAACCAAATCCACAGCATTAATTCCCATAACAATTCGATCCGTGAATAATTCTGCAAGAATGTTCAGCGCGATTCTGTCATTCGGATCATTAAAAGTCGGGACCAACACTTTACGATTTGAAATATAAAAATTGGCATAACTCGCCGGCACACGCATGTTATCAAAATAGAGAGGCGATGGCATTGGAAGTTCTACCACATTTATTTTCGATCCGTCTTCCAATTGCGCATTTTTCAACCGTGCAAAATTATCTTCGAGCAAAAGATAATTTTCTTCTGAGCTGTTTATCTCTTTGCAAAGCACAACCGTGTTGCTGTTAACAAAGCGGCAGAGATCGTCAACATGACCGTGAGTATCATCTCCGACAATTCCTTTGCCAAGCCAAATCACATTTGTAACACCAAAGTATTTGCGGAAGATCTTTTCGTAATCATTCTTAGTGAACCCGGGATTTCTCGTCTGAACATTTTCATCGAGCAGGCATTCTTCAGTGGTCAAAAGTGTTCCGCGACCGTTAACATCTATCGCTCCGCCTTCAAGCACAACTTTTCTGCCGTTATGGACAGCTTCGAACATTTCATGCTTAAGTTTTCTTGAAAGAACGCGCTGAATATTTTTGTCCTTCTTCCAATTATTGTACTTAGCCCACCCGTTGAATCGAAAACTGATGCCGATTGTTTCCTCGCCGGATTTTACAAATGCCGGAGATGAATCGCGCATCCAGCCGCGGTCGGTTTGTGCAACAATGAAATCGACGTAAGCCAAATCAACATAATTCTTCTGAAGCATTTTTTGAACTTTCTTTTTTTGTTCTTGCGACTGAATTATGATTCTTACACGCTCGCCGGGGACTAAATTCTTAACGATCTCGGCGTACACCCAAGGTATCGGTGAAAATTTTCCGGGCCAATCTTCTTTTTGATGAGGCCAGCAAATGATAGTTGATTTGTGCGGTTCCCATTCGGCTGGAAGACGTAAAAATTTGTTCATCATATCAAATTCTATTTTAGAAATCTTTCAGTGATGCCCTGGTAAGCATCAATTCTTCTGTCGCGCAAGAACGGCCAGTTTCTTCTCACGTTTTCAAGATGGTCAAGACTTACTTCGGCAACAAGAATTTCTTCTTTATCGACTGATGCTTGTGCGAGAATAACGCCTTGCGGACTTGCAATAAATGACGAACCCCAAAATTCTATTCCGGCTTGTTCTTTCACAGGCCGTTCAAAACCCACACGATTAACCGACGCGACATAAACACCATTGGCAATGGCATGTGAACGCTGAATCGTAATCCAAGAATCTCTTTGAGCTTCTCCGTGTTTCTTTTTCTCATTTGGATGCCAGCCGATAGCGGTGGGGAAAAACAAAACGTTTGCGCCTTTCAATGCCGTGATTCGAGCGCCTTCCGGATACCACTGGTCCCAGCAGATCAGCGTTCCGATCTCTCCGTATTTCGTTTTGAACGATTTGAAACCAAGATCGCCGGGAGTGAAATAAAATTTTTCATAGTATGCCGGATCGTCGGGTATGTGCATTTTTCTATATGTACCAAGAATCTTTCCGTCCGCATCGATCACAACCGCTGTGTTATGATAAAGTCCGTGCGCTCTTTTTTCGAAAATCGGAACGATGATAGAAACTTTTAATTTTTTAGCCGCAGACTGAAATGCTTTTGTTGACGGACCCGGGATTGTTTCGGCAAGATTGAAAAGGGAAGAATCTTCCTTTTGGCAAAAATATTGTGATCGGTAAAGTTCAGGCAGACAAATTATTTTTGCGCCCTTCTTTTCGGCTTTTTCCACCCACGATAAAGTTTTCTTGAGGTTCTTGTCCGGATCGGCAGTGAAAGACATCTGCAGTAATCCGATTTTAAATTTTTTATTCTTTGTCATGTTCTGTCCAAACTTGTAAATGACTATCGCGATTTTTCAACAGCAAACTTATTGTAAATAAACATACAAATCGTAGCCGCTACACCGATTCCGAACAACGTCATGAAAATTACGTTTGTATTGTTTGTCTTCGTTGCAAACTGTTCGTAAAGCCATCCGCCAAACGGGTCGCCGACGAATCTTGCAATTGCAATTGGTAGAAAAGCATAGCCTTGATACAAACCCTGCTGTCCCGGAGGCGCGATTTCTGAAATGTATTCGTAGTATCGCGGCGCTTGAATCATCTCGCCGATTGAAAATGTTGCGACGCCGGCTACAATGGCTGGAATGCTGGGATGTATTGCGATGATGAGCCAAATCAAACTTGATATTGCAAAACCGGTTAGGATTGCAGAATGCGTCGGCAATTTCTTAGTTAATCTGTTTAAAGGAATCTGCAATAAAATTATTGCACCTGCGCCGGCCCATGATTGGTAAATTTCATAAGGCGCGCTTCTACTGATAAAGTCCGTTATATAGTATGGAACAATTATGAACTCTTGCCAGAAAATGATCCAATACAATGAATAGATCAAAAGGAAAATCATGAACTTAAAATTTGCTAGAACAA
The DNA here is from genome assembly GCA_023381535.1 of Bacteroidota bacterium. Next base: position 11,620 of record JAMCSN010000033.1, on the reverse strand, counting down.
CAAATAGGTTTTGGATCTTCTTGCCTAGCGATTCAACAACCACTTCATCCTTCTCGCTTCTAACATCTTTGTACATAATCAAATTAACAATCAGCATGGCTAAACAGCTTATTGACGAAACGAGGTAAACAAATTCGTTGCCGAAACTATCGCGGACGAAATAAGCTATCGTCGGTCCTAACATGGCGCCGACATTTACCAGCCAATAATAAATTGCATAGCCAAGTGATTTGGAATCTTCAGTAGATGCCGCGGCAACAGTTCCCAAAACCGATGGTTTTATGAATGAACCTCCGAAAGCAGTTAACAGCAAGAAAATCATTACTAACCAAAAGTGATCAAAGCCGCCGTAGATTCCGGAGAATGCGCTCATGCCAAGAGATCCGATCAAGAAATAACCGAGTGCCAAAATTGAAAACGCAACATGAAACGCTTTTCTAAATCCCCATTTGTCTGCAAGTGTTCCTCCTAGAATAGGAAGCAAATAAAGAACTCCACCGAAAATACCGGAAAGTTGTCCGGCTTCGGATTCGCTGAAACCAAGTTTGTCTCTCATGTAAACCATGAAGACGATTTGTTGACCGTAGTAAGCTAAACGTTCGAAGAGCTCCATTCCGTTGGCAACCCAGAAAGAAGATTGAAAACCGCTTTTCAGTTTTTGGATTTCTTGCGAGAGGTTCACGAATACTCCGTCGATAATTTGTTGCGCAATTTAAGATAAATCGAATAAATATTATAGTGATTCAAGATGCATTTATTTAATTTTCCCATCAAACTTTTAAGTAATTGTTGATGAAAAAATTTGCGATTACCGGTGTTGCCGGATATGTAGCACCGCGACATCTGAAAGCAATCAAAGATTCGGGAAACGACTTGGTTGCGGCTTTGGACACGCACGACTCAGTCGGAATTTTGGATTCATTTTTCCCCGGCGCAGATTTTTTTGTTGAGCATGAAAGGTTTGAACGTCATCTCGAAAAACTTCGGCTCGATAGATCAAACAAAGTAGATTACTTAACTGTCTGTTCGCCAAATTATTTGCACGATAGTCACATCAGATTAGGATTGCATACCGGCGCCGATGTAATTTGTGAGAAACCATTGGTGCTCAATCCATCCAATCTTGATGCGCTGCAACTTGTTGAAAAAGAAACCGGCAAGAAAGTTTACACCGTAATGCAGTTACGGTATCATCCTTCAATCATCGAATTGAAAAAGAAAATGGGATTGGTGAAGTTCAATTCCAAACCGACAGTTGAACTGACTTATATAACTTCGCGCGGCAAATGGTATTTTTATTCATGGAAAGGTGAAGACGAAAAATCCGGCGGCATCGCCACAAATATTGGAATACATCTTTTCGATTTGCTCATATGGCTTTTCGGTGAAGTCAGTGAGAGTCATGTCTTTCTATCCGAACAGAAAAAAATGAGTGGATTACTCGAACTAAAAAACGCAAACGTAGTATGGTATCTTTCCGTTGACGAACATGATTTACCTGGTGAGGCAAAAATAAAAGGGAAGAAGACTTACCGTTCAATTATAGTTAACGAAGAAGAGATCGAATTTACGGATGGATTCACGGAACTGCACACTAAAGTTTATGAAGAAGTTTTGAAAGGAAAGGGTCTTGGTATTGATGATGCTTATCCTTCCATTGAAACCGTTTACAGAATCCGTTCTGAAAAACCGAAAGCCAAGGGAGATTTATTCCACCCACATTTGGAGGGTTCAAAACTATGAGCTACTTCGTTCACGAATCTTCGTACATCGATGATGACGTTGAGATTGGCGACGGAACAAAAATCTGGCACTTCTCTCATGTTCAGAAAGGCGCGCGAATTGGAAAGAACAGCGTGCTTGGTCAGAACGTAAATGTCGGTACTAATGTTGTCATCGGAAATTTTGTGAAGATTCAAAACAACGTTTCAGTTTATGAAGGCGTCGAACTTGAAGATTATGTTTTCTGCGGACCTTCAATGGTGTTCACAAATATTATCGATCCGAGAAGCAAGTATCCCCAAGTTGGCTCTCAATTTTATATTAAAACTTTGGTGAAAGAAGGCGCTTCGCTTGGCGCTAACTGCACAATTGTATGCGGTCATACGATTGGCAAGTTCGCTTTCATCGGCGCCGGTGCAGTTGTTACCAAAGACGTCCCGGATTATGCATTGGTTGTTGGCAATCCGGCAAAACAAGTTGGATGGTTGAGTGAAGCTGGACAAAAATTGATTTTTGATTCTGACGGAATTGCATACTGCAGTAAATCAAATAAAAAATATAAGTTGATAAATAATACCGTTTCGGAGGTTGAATGAAAGTACCATTGCTTGATTTGAAACCGCAATACCAATCGATTAAAAAAGAAATTGACGAGGCTGTTCAGCGTGTTATCGATTCGCAATATTTTATTATGGGTCCCGATGTTGCAAAACTTGAAGAAGAAATTTGTCAATACCTCGGATGCAAGAAAGCCGTAGGTGTTTCGTCCGGTACGGACGCATTGCTATTAGCTTTGATGGCAATCGACATCCAGCCCGGCGATGAAGTGATTGTGCCGACATACTCTTTCTTTGCTACCGCGGGAGTGGTTGCGCGGCTTAATGCAACTCCGGTTTTTACCGATGTAGATCCGGTCACATTCAATATGGATCCACAAGACCTAGAGAAAAAAATAACTTCAAAAACTAAAGCAATCATTCCGGTTCATCTTTACGGACAAAGCGCTGAGATGGATTCAATAATGTTAATTGCAAAGAAACATAATTTGAAAGTAGTCGAAGACGGCGCCCAAGCTATCGGTGTTCAGTACAAAGATGGAAAGTTTGTTGGTACCATTGGCGACATCGGTTGTTTCTCATTTTTTCCTAGCAAAAATCTGGGTGGATTCGGCGACGGAGGAATCGTTACGACTAACAATGAAGCGTTAGGCGAAAAGATGCGCATTATGAGAGTGCATGGAATGGAGCCGAAGTATTATCATAAATTGATCGGCGGAAACTTTAGGTTAGATGCGCTTCAAGCTGCAGTTCTGCGCGTAAAACTTTCGCATCTTGATTCGTGGTCTGCAAAACGAAGAGAGAACGCAGCAACTTATACTAAATATTTTATTCAAGCCGGTCTCGCTCAAGAGGAGGGAAGAACAAGTTTTGATTTGCAAAACAAAGTCTTACTTCCAAAACCAATTTATAAGCCGGATAGTAAGAATACACCAACCGCTAATCACGAATCACCAATAACCAATAACCCCCAAAATTATCACATCTACAACCAGTATATTATTAGAGTGGAAAAAAGAAATGCATTGCTGGATTATCTAAGAAAGAAAGAAATCGGTTGCGAAGTTTATTACCCGGTTCCGTTTCACCGGCAAGAATGTTTTGCTTTTTTGAAATGTATTGATACCGATTATCCAGTGTCGAATAATGCGTCGGAAAACTCTCTGGCTTTGCCTATTTACCCTGAACTTACCAACGAGCAAATCAAATTCGTAGTTGATTCAATTTCGGAATTTACGAAGCAGAATTTAAATTAATATTTATGAGATTAAAAATGAGATGTCCTAAAATAGGTTAGCAACACTCCCAAACTTCTCATCACAATAAAATTTGACTTTCAAAACTCTGACTGACACGCTATGATAAACGTAGGGTCGAGATAACCCCGACCCTACGTATAGAATTACTTCATCAGCGTTATCTTCTTGGTTGAAGAGAAATTACCCGACATCATTCGAACAAAATAAACACCACTTGCCATATTGCTTCCGTCCAACACAACCTCATAATTTCCTAACGACTTTTCCGTATCTACTAAAACTTTAATCTGATTACCGAGAACATCATATAGTGTAAGTGTAACATGAGATGTCTGCGGAACCGAGTATCTTATCTTAGTAGATGGATTGAACGGATTGGGATAATTTTGAGCCAGTTCGTATTTCGTCGGCATCTTCGTCATATCCTCAACATCACTAACGCAAGACGATACGTACGTCTTAGACTTTGTGTCAAGATTGCCGCCGTACGTTACTGCTATTGTAATGGTTCTAGTAAGAGTTGATTTCGAAGTCGAGTTGAATGTAATTATGTATTGGTTGCTTAACTGTTGAGATATACTTTGATAAACGGTTAACAGTTGTGACGAGTTCGGTGCCAGGTAATATTTGCCTCCGGTTTGAGTTGCAATTTGCTGCAAGTTCTGTTCTGAAGTTGATCCTGCAGTAAGCCCTAAACCTATAGTATAAACCGGCAGACTGTTCTGAACTGCATAGTTAATTGCATCTGTCATTGAATGTGAGCTTGAATTATCTCCGCCGTCTGTCATCAATATAATCGCCTTTCTTCCTGTTTGAACTTTTGTCAAATCAACTGCTTGATAAATTGCATCGTAAATAGCCGTATTACCCCCGGCCAGAATTCCGTTTACCGCATTTTTAAGCAAGGTTTTATCACTAGTAAAGCCTTGATCTACTGTAACGGAAGTGTTGAAGCTAATAATGGCGCCTTTATCATTCGTTTGAAGATTATCAACAAAAGTATTTGCTGCAGTTTTTGCGTCGGAAAGTGAAGCACCTGCCATACTTCCGCTCTTATCAATTACAAGCCCAACAGCAATATTAGTCCCGCTGCTTCCAGCCGTTGTTACCGAAACACTTTGGTTAACATAATCTTCCGTAACAGTGAAGTTACTGCTAGTTAATCCCGATATTGTAACACCGTTAAGGTCGGTTACCGTTACGTACGATTTAACAGATGGACATGTTGAAGCATCGATCTGATTATAGGTCAAGATAAGATTGCCATGTGTTGAGCAAGTTGAGGTGTAGGTCTTAGTCTTAGTTTGGGAAGATCCACTATACGTAGCGGTTATGCTTACAGTTCTCACTGTTGTGGAAATTGAACTTGAACTGTAGGTAATGACATATTGGTTACTCAACTGTTGCGAAATGCTTTGATAAATACTTTGCAACTGTGATGAACTGGGGGCTAAATAATATTTACCTCCGGTCTGCGAAGCTATTTGCTGTAAGTTCTGTTCTGCAGTTGAACCGGCTGTTAGGCCTAAACCAATAGTATAAACCGGTAAACTGTTTTGAACTGCATAGTTGATTGCATCGGTCATCGAATGACTGCTTGCATTGTCGCCACCATCCGTCATCAAAATTATTGCTTTTCTTCCAGTCTCCACTTTGGTTAAATCCACGGCTTGATAAATAGCGTCATAAATTGCAGTTGTGCTTCCGCTTACAAGATTATTGATAGCGGTTTTCAGCACAGTTTTATCCGTTGTGAAACCCTGGTTAACTGTAATTGTATTGTCAAAACTAATTACCGCTCCTTTATCGTTGGACTGCATATTGTCAACAAAAGAATTAGCAGCAGTTTTTGCATCTGATAGAGGAGTACCGGACATGCTTCCGCTTCTGTCAATTACGAGTGCAACTGAAATTGCTGAGCCTGTACTTCCTGCTGTAGTCACTGTAACTGGGCTTTGAGTAATATTGTCTTCGAGAACAGTGAAATTGCTGCTTGTTAAACCAGCAATTGGTACTCCGTTTAAGTCAGTTACAGTTACGTAGGATTTAACGAACGGGCAGCTCGACGCATCAATCTGGTTGTAAGTTAAAATAAGATTGCTGCTTGTTGAGCATGTGGAAGTATAAGTCTTTGCCTTTGTATCTGTAGCAGAGTTGTACGTAACTGTTATACTTACGTTTCTTGCTGACGACGAGGTTGAACTCGTATTATACGTTACTACATACTGATTATTCAATTGTTGCGATATGCTTTGATAAATACTTAGCAGGTCAGATGAGCCGGGAGCTAAATAATATTTACCTCCGGTCTGAGTAGCTATTTGCTGTAAATTTTGTTCTGATGAAGATCCTGCAGTAATGCCTAAACCGATAGTATATACTGGAATACTATTTTGGATGGCGTAATTGATTGCATCGGTAATTGAATGAGAACTTGAGTTGTCTCCACCATCTGTCATTAAAATAATTGCTTTTCTTCCAGGTTCAACTTTGGTTAAATCCACTGATTGATAAATCGCATCGTAAATTGCCGTATTGCCACCGGCCGAAATATTACTAATTGCTGTTTTGAGATTTGTCTTATTGCTTGTAAATCCTTGATCAACTGTAACGGAAGTATTGAAACTTATCACGGCACCCCTGTCATTGGTCTGCATATTATCTACAAAAGAATTGGCTGCGGTTTTCGCATCCGTTAGTCTGGAGCCTGTTGTCATACTTCCACTTTTGTCTATCACTAATGCAACAGAGATAGCAGTCCCGCTGCTTCCCGCCGAAGTTACTGTGATGGGACTTTGTGTTAGGTTGTCCTCAGTTACAGTAAAGTTACTGTTAGTGAGACCAGTTATTGGTGTACCGTTGAGGTCAGTGACAGTAACATACGATTTTACAGTCGGGCAACTTGAAACATCTATTTGGTTGTAAGTCAAAATAAGATTGTTGCACGCCGGGGGAGTGTATTGCTTCGTTTGATTATGAGTCATGCTGTTATAAGTAACAGCTATATTTACATTGACATCTGCAGAACCGCATTGAATCGGAGTAGTATATGTAATCAAGTATTGATTGTTGAGCTGTTGCGATATACTTTGATATATGCTCGAAAGCTGAGATGAATTAGGAGCTAAATAATATTTGCCGCCGGTTTGCGAAGCTATTTGCTGTAAGTTCTGTTCTGCAGTTGATCCGGCGCTCAATCCCAAACCAATTGTGTAAACCGGAAGACTGTTTTGTATTGCGTAGTTTATAGCATCAGTTATTGAGTGAGTGCTCGCATTGTCGCCGCCGTCGGTCATCAGTATAATTGCTTTTCTTCCTGTTTGAACTTTTGTTAGGTCTACAGCTTGATAAACAGCATCATAAATTGCCGTGGTATTTCCACTGACAAGATTATTGATGGCAGTCTTAAGTACCGTTTTATCATTCGTGAACCCCTGATTAACAGTTATTGTGTTATCAAAACTTATTACTGCACCTTTGTCGTTTGACTGCATGTTATCAACAAAAGAATTCGCTGCAGTTTTTGCATCGGTTAACGGTGTGCCCGACATACTTCCGCTTCTATCGATTACTAATGCAACCGAAATTGCCGTACCGGTACTTCCAACTGGTGTTACCGTAATTGGAGTGCGGGTGGTACCATTTTCTTGAACAACAAAATTGCTGCTTGTAAGACCTGTTATGGAGACGCCATTGTTATCGGTAACTGTTACATAAGATTTAATTGTAGGTAGAGCAGAAGCATCAATTTGGTTGTATGTTAACTGTATTGAATTTGAAGCAGAAGACTCAAGCGTTGCATGAATGAGCCAGTTATAGTCCATTGGAGAACCATTCGATGTGAATTCGGAAAGATGATGCCATGCCCCGCTTAGGTATATCCAGTTACCATCTGAATTACTTGGACCAGAGTCTGCACCCATCGGATAGTTAGCTGAAAGGCTAACTTCGTAACCAACCCAAATATCTTTGTTCGCAATACTTACAGGAGTAGTCAAGTTAATGGTGTTCCAACTATTAGGAACTGCTGTGAAATCTTGTGAATATAAAAGTGTACCTGGACTAGTGCTTGTTCCAGCATCGTAGATTTTTACTTTTGTTGAAAGAGGCGCATCGGCAATATAAATCTCAAGCTTAGTAAGATACCAACCGACGTAGGGAGAAACAATACTTTGGGTGAAACGAGCACTTGCTTCATATGTTGCTGAACCAGTACTTCCGATACGGTTGGAATATACTCCGTTATCGTACTTTAGTACTGCCACATCTTGTGTAGAAGTAACGGTTGGGGGATTGATCTGTTTGTTAGCAGCAGCAGGTTTAGCCGAAAGACCTCCGGATGACAAAACGGTTTTGTTTAATTCAACCGGAGATGGTTTTGATGTTTTCATTAAAGCGTTGGATACCGATCTCATAAAAAAATACTGATCGGAATTCACTTTCGACGGATCAAATTTTCCTGCTCTTTCTGATTTAAAAGCACTGCCGGAAAAAATGTACTGATCGGGATTAACTTCTCTTGAAAAAGTATTTGATGGTAAAACTCCCTTCATGAAAATATACTGATCTGCATTAATGAGTGCCCGATTGAACGATGTTTTTGAAGTATCGGAATTAAGACTTTTCTTCAAAAACATGTACTGATCGGGATTGCTTGTTTGTGCAGACTGAGAGAGAATAATAGAAGTAAACGTAAATAAAAACAGTAGTACTTTTTTCATATTAACCTCCTGATGTCCCTTGTTAAATTAAACTTGTTTATTGCTGTTGTGCAAGCTGGTATCCTTACATAGTTGTGTAAAGGATCTACATTATTTTGAATCAAACTTTCGTTAGCACTGAATCACTTTCGTATTCGCGGTATAATTACGGTCTCACATAATTCCCGCTTTTGAGAGGGTGTGTGATAATTCATTTTTTTAGAAAAAATGTTTTGATTTCATTTTAAAAACGAAACCGAAATTTGCTTGACGACCTATTTTCACACACCCTCTTGAGTTTGAGGCCAAACAAATCATACTCACTTACATCTCAAATTCGTAACGATATCAATTCAGTGTGTTTGGATTTTTCTTTAAAATAATCCGAAACATGCTTGTCACAAATTGCCTGAATTTGATCTGCTAACGGAATAGATCCGAAACTTGATTTGGTAAAATACCGACGTGGAGCCAGTGTTTTCCTAAACGATCCGCGTTTGTGTCTAAAATTCAGATCTGCTACTTCGTTTGGAAGGATAATTAGCGAATTGTTTTTACTACTTCGGCTTAAAATTGCCAGAGTATTTAATTTTAATTTAGCCGCTATTACCGACAAGTAATTGGCAGACATATTTGCTGGATTTCGAAAACTGAGTTTGTCGCTTGATGTTTTGATGAATTTGTAATGATGTTGGGAAAAGTTGTTACTTAGTAAATGAAAATCTTCACCTGTTGCTGCAGTTAGATTAGCATGGGGTTGGAAAGCAGATATCGAAGAAATCAATACAATACTAACACCGAACAAACTGAGTTTGTTTAGCAATAGCAATTTTGCACCCTTATGTTAAAACGCTGATTACCTTTTGCAAACGAAAATTTATATTAAGTTCGGCTGTCGTTATTAGTACTAAGGTGCTTTACAAATCGTGCACATAATTCAGAATTATCTGTATTCCGACATCAAGTTAAAATCGCATTTGTAGATTGTCAAGAAACTTTTTCTTCATGTGAGCAACATCAATTTAGATCAATTTAGAATTAAATTACTCATTGTGAAAGCAAGTTTAACCATGATATATGGTTAAGGAGTTCTTGGGTTGAAAAAATCAAATTTAATGTTGTTCTTTTACATTATCTTGAAACACAAACGATTCTCAATGACAATCTTTTGACGGACAAAAGTTATATTTTGCATCATCTGAATCTCTTGGCATATCAATTTTTGGAAACTCTTAATTCTGGATGAATAATATGAAAATCGTAGTCACAGGTGGAGCCGGATTCATAGGCAGCCATATTGTTGAATACTGGCACAATGAAGGCGCTGATGTTCATGTAATCGATAATCTCAGATCAGGATTCTTGTCGAACATTGAGCCGCTCAAGAAAGTAATCTTCCACAAGACTAGTATCACGGATCGTAATTCAGTTTTTGAAGTTTTGAAAGACACTGATTTTGTTTTCCATTTAGCAGCATTTGTCTCAGTGCCGGAATCCGTAGAGAAACCAGATGAGTGCGCCGAGATCAATATTAATGGATTATTGAATGTGCTTGATGCATGCAAAGAGTACGACGTTCGAAAAATGGTATTTAGCAGCTCCGCAGCAATTTATGGCGACAATCCTCTGTCGCCCAAAACTGTGGACATGGAACCTGATCCGAAATCACCGTACGGTACTACTAAATTGGAAGGCGAAAATTATTTGAAACAATACAATCAAAATTTCGGACTCGAAGCGGTGTCCTTGCGTTACTTTAACGTTTTTGGTCCGCGTCAAGACCCGAACAGTCAATACTCGGCGGCTATACCAATATTTGTTGCTAAAGCGATTCGCAATGAAACGATAACGATTTACGGTGATGGGGAACAGACGCGGGATTTCATTTTTGTTAAAGATGTTGTAAAGGCAAATGTCCTTGCTGCTACTTCTGCTAATGTCAACGGAGTATTCAATGTTGCAAGTGGATCAGCAATTACCATCAACGATATTGTTAAACTTGTTGTTGAAGAAACTAACAGCAAAAGCAAAATTGTTTATGAACCGGAAAGAGCAGGCGATATCAAACATAGTCTTGCTTCAATTGATGAAACAAAACAGAAATTAAATTTCTTTCCGACCTACGATTTGATGACCGGTATGAGAGAAACAATTCGATACTTTGCAGAAAAATTATTTAGGCATTAACGGTCTTTTCGTGGTGAAAAAAGATGAACAATTTTAGTCCGTGAGAAAAGAGCAAAACTGATAGAGTGATCAGGATTAATTGCAGAGTGAAGTACTATTAGCAATTAAATTACTTTAACTTTCATAATTTATTTTATGATATTCACTTTGATGGGGAAAAATTGTTTTTGATAAAAACATGATAGGTATTGCTATCGTGTGGTAAAAAATGCTAACTTAAATAAAAAGTAGGCGGTTGCTATTAAAATGGACATTCCAGTATTCAATTCTATTAATTGTTGGAGGAAATTTGTATGAACAAATTCTACAAGATTAGTTTTGTATTGATTTTATTATTGGTGAGCAATCTCATCACAGCTCAGGAATTTAAAGTCTTCGGGACAGTATCCGATGCAACTACAAAAGAAAAATTGATTGGGGCAAATGTTTATATTGCTGACCTGAATACCGGTGCAGCTACGAACACTGAAGGAAGTTTTTCAATCGATAATGTGAAAGAAGGCACATACGAGGTTGCAGTAACTTATATCGGTTACCTGAGATTAGTGAAGAACATTAAAGTATCTAAGAACCAAAGATTCGATTTTGTACTGGAACCAAGCTCAGTTCTTTTAGAAGAAACGGTTGTAAAGGGAACAAAAGCAGTATTAAGAGAAACGCCTGTCGCTTTCTCAGAAGTCAAAGGTGAAGAAATTGAATTTAAATTAGCTTCTCGCGATATACCACAGGAATTAGCAACAGCGCCGAGTGTTTATTCTTCGGTTCAGGGTGGCGCATCAGGTGATGCTACTCTCTTTGTCAGGGGTTTCAGTCAAAGAAATGTTGCTGTTATGATTAATGGGGTGCCGGTAAATGACATGGAGAACAAATGGGTGTATTGGTCAAACTGGGCTGGGCTTGGAGACGTATTAGATAATACTCAGATTCAACGAGGAATTGGTGCTTCTCCTTATTCTGTAAGTGCAGTTGGCGGAGTTATGAACATGGTCACGAAAGGAGTTGCGACAGAACAAGAATTTATTAAAGTTAGATCGGAATACGGCACAAATAATCTTATTAAAGGTAGTGCCCATTGCCTCATAATAAAATCTGACTATTGTAATATTAAAAAGAACATTAGGTGACTAAATATTATAACGAACAAAATAAAGGAAGCGCAGAGAAATAATCAACGTACGGCAATAGTAGAACATAA
>JAMCSN010000209.1:850-6437 GCA_023381535.1 Bacteroidota bacterium | reverse complement strand
TTAGAGCCATCTGATTGTAAATCTCTCCGTTGGCAGTAAGCTTTCCGTGAAAGCGCGGTCCGTACCAAGATGCCGTCATAATACCAATATCATTATATTCAACAGAAGTAAAATTCGGTTTTGCATCTTTGCTTATTGTTATTTTAGTAAAGCCACTATTCTCGCCCGCTGCTGTATCGCTCAAATCTACAAACGCAAGACAGGCGGTTATAAGTATAATGGAAACTATTTTTAACGTACGCAAATTTAACCTCTTAATTAGTTAGACATACCTTTAAGTTCGAGAAAAAGAAAACCCTAGGCGGAAAACAGTAGTGTTATATTTTAAATCTAGACGTGAACCAAATATCGGTTCGTCTAACATTTTCGCCGGGCAGAAGAGCATTATGGGAAAAAATGAAATTTAGAGAAGTTAGTGAAAACGAATTGCTAGCTTCCAAAGAGATGTGATTTTTTAGGTTTTTAACAATACTAGTCATTTTCGACAATTCATTTACATTGTCGCAAGCAATATCACTTGGAATGACTTTCACCGAAACAGCAATTTTATAGGAGAAGCCATCTCTTTGACTGAGCGACGTTGACTTTGCCGAAGCAATGCCTGCCGAAAGGAAGAAAACCAGAATCGTTAAGTATGTAAAGCTTTTAACTTTCAATTTAAACCACTTTATTGAGACTAACCAAAATCTTCTAAACTAAATTTAGGCAATTATTGTAATACAAGACAACCTTTCGAGGAACAAAGTTCCATCACCAAATTGGAAATGTTTGAAAATTGACTGTTTTCGCAATTTTTAAAAAATGCTGAGTCTGTATGCAACGGTAATCGTTCCTTCTTTGGCGACAACAAAAGACATTTGCCTGCTTCCAGAGACAACAACTTTGGAACACATAACAGTTCTCGAACACTACTTTGGAAGGCGGCTTAACACGATATCGACAAAGTAAACTGACTGATTTATCCAGTGCGTGATTTCAACTCTGAATGCTTTTTCATAATTTGACAAATAAAAATCGCCGCATCATGAGAGTTTTTTCAGCCGTAATACCTTTTACCGAAATTCAAACGACCTCCGAATTGGCTCGTCAGTTGAACGAATCAGACCAGGTGGAAGAAATCTTCATTTACTCTCCTCTTCCTTCCGGTATTAAACTGCCCAACTGCAAGGACCTCATTCTTGATTCAATTCAAAGCTCGGTTTCGCTTCGGACAATTGCCGGTATTTTAAGGACGGAATACTTGCTTCTTAGCATCAGAGAGACTGGAATATCGTTCTCCCCATCTTCACTCGGTCGTTTTCTGACTGTTGTTTCGGCATCAGATGCGGGAATAATTTACTCAGATTTCTATGAAAGGAAGTCTGGAAAAATTCTTGTTCACCCAACATGCGATTATCAGCTTGGAAGTATTCGTGACGACTTCGATTTTGGCTCAGTAATGATTATCCATTCGGAAAGTTTCAAAGATGCGGTGATGTCTTCCGGGAAGTCATACCAGTTTGCCGGATTGTACGATATGCGTTTAAGAATTTCCCAGACTAAGAAGATTCAAAGAATTCCAGAACCGTTATACAACATTGAAGAAATAGATTTTAGAAAATCCGGCGAGAAGCAGTTTGACTACGTTAACCCAAAGAATCGAAACGTTCAACTGGAAATGGAGAGCGCGGCAACAGATCATCTAAAGCAGATAAACTCTTTTGTGAAACCTCCGTTTAACGAAATTGATTTGACAAGTGAAAAATTTGAAACTGAAGCTTCCGTGATTATCCCGGTAAAGAATAGAATAAAAACTATCGGCGATGCGGTTTCTTCCGCGCTCAAACAAAGAACAGATTTTAAGTTCAACATCATCGTTGTTGATAATCATTCCGATGACGGAACCGCCGAATTGCTAAAGAAACTTTCTACCCAAAACGAAAAAATAATTCATTTAATCCCCGGCAGAGAAGATTTGTTGATCGGCGGATGCTGGAGTGAGGCGGTGAACAATCCGTTGTGCGGAAGATTTTCTGTACAATTAGACAGCGATGACGTTTATAAAGATGAAAGCACCTTGCAGACAATTATCGACACTTTTAAGAAAGAGAAATGCGCAATGGTTATTGGTTCGTACACGTTAACAGATTTTGATTTGAACGAAATACCGCCCGGATTAATTGACCACAGGGAATGGAGCGCCGATAACGGACCGAATAACGCGCTTAGAATAAACGGTCTTGGCGCGCCGCGGGCGTTTTATACACCGCTGCTTCGAAAGATTAGTATTCCAAATGTGAGTTATGGCGAAGATTATTTTCTCGGCATTACAATTTCGCGGAATTATAAAATTGGCAGAGTTTATAATTCTATTTATTATTGCCGTCGTTGGGAAGGGAACACCGATGCCGAACTCGATATCGGGAAGTTAAACGCGCATAATACTTTTAAAGACGGTTTGCGCACAAACGAAATATTAGCACGACAAAAAATGAATCTAGCGGATAAAACATGATTTTGGAAGTCCGACCAGAAAAGAATAAAAATATTGACTGGTTAGCCGAGCAGACAAAACAGTTGCTGTCAGATCAAAAAAAATCTTGGCCATTACTAAATAAAAACTACGAAACCTTATCGTCCGTTCAAACCCGCAGCTTTGAGTTTGACGGATTCGAAGTTGAAGTGCAATTCAATCCCGAGAGAATAAAATCATCCAACGCCGATGTTTCTACTGAAGCAATTAAAGAGCGGCAATGTTTCCTCTGTTTGGAAAATTTACCGGAAGAACAAAACGGACTTGCGACGAACAACTTTCTAATTCTATGTAATCCTTATCCAATCTTTCCCGAACATTTTACAATAGCGAGAAGAAATCACGAGCCGCAACTGATCGAAAATTCTTTCGAGGAGTTGTTAGACTTTTCTCATGAACTTGGCAAGTACTACACGTTATTTTACAACGGGCCGCGTTGCGGGGCTTCGGCGCCGGATCATCTGCATTTTCAAGCAGCAACAAAAAACATTATGCCGTTGGAACGGCAGTTCGACGGTATTATCAATAAGTACTCAACGGCGGTTTTCAGCAACGGAAATACTGAAATCCATTTAATTGAAGACAGCTTGCGAAGTTTTATTTCATTTGAATCAAGAAATAAACGAGAGTTACTCTCAACCTTTTTCGTTTTTCTCAATGCGACGAAAAAAGCTTTTCCTTTGGAAGATGAACCGATGATGAACATAACCGCTTCCTTTGAGCATGGGATTTGGCAGGTTTTTGTTTTTCCGCGCAATGTTCACAGACCAAAACAATTTTTCGCTAAAGGAGAAAATCAACTGCTTATTAGTCCGGCGGCAGTGGATTTATGCGGATTGATTATAACTCCCCGTAAAGAAGATTTTGAAAAAATAACCCGCGGCGATATAATCGATATATTCAAACAGATCACTGTTACAAAAGAGCATTTTGAATTTTTGCGGAAGAAATTAGGCGAGGCGTTTACTTTCTAAACTGCTTACCGGTTATAACTCACAACGTTTTTATAGCAATCACACTTACATCGTCTTCAAGTTCTCCGTCGGCGTAAGAAAGAATTTCCTTTTTCAACTGTTCAATTGAGTCTTCGTTTGGATTTAAGGCACCTAGAAAATCAACCAGTCTTTCTTCTTGATAAAGCTGACCCTCTTTGTTGCGCGCTTCGGTTACACCATCGGTAAGCAAAAAGAGCTCGTCGCCGCTATTCAATTTAATTTCGTGATCTTCGTACTCGCCCGATTTGCTGAACCCAAGTAGAACACCTTTTGATATAATTCTTTCAACCGTTTTAGATTTGTAAATCATCGGCAAGTCGCCGGCGCCGGAATAGCGCGCTGTTTTATTTTGGTTATCAATAATAATTATCGAAAGCGTGATGAACACTTCCGAAATTCTTTCGTCCTTATACACCGATTCGTTTACCTTGTGCAGAATGTGACTCGGCATGTAATCTTTAGAGGATTCCAAAACAAACCGTGCGGCGCTTCTTACGTAACCCGCATAGGCAACGGCAAAATACCAAGCGCCCCATCGTTTGCCCATCACGTCGCCCATTATTATTGCAAGATGGTTTTCATCCATCATGAAATAATCTATGAAATCTCCGCCGGGAACGTTCTTGAAAGGCATGTGCCAGTGCTTGATTGCGAATCCGTCGAACTTCGGATATTCATCCGGGACAACTTTTGCGCCCATAGTGTCGGCGGCTTTCTGAACTTCATCAACAACTTTTACTCTTTCTTTCTCCAGACTTTTTAGTATTGCGGATACTTTTGCAATCACAACTTTGGGGCTTGAAGTTTTAATGATATAATCTTCGATCTCAAGATCAAACCCTTGAAGAATGTCTTCCTCTTCCCCTTTTGCAGTCAGAAAAACAAACGGAATTTTTTTTAGTTCCGGATTTTGCAGGAGAAGTTTTCTGAATTCGTAACCGTCAACCTCGGGCATCATAACATCGCTGATAATCAAATCCGGGTGGTTCTTTTCCGCAAGTTCAAATCCTTCCCTTCCGTTGGTTGCAACTTCGCAATGGAAACCAGCTTTGGCTAAATTGAAGCTGAAAAGTTTTGCTATATTAAACTCGTCTTCTACGAGAAGGATATTGCCATTTTTCTTGTCGTTGCTTTGCTGTACCACGGTTAATCCAGAATATTTTTGTTGTTAATTCACCCCCGTTAAATTTTCTATTTGCTAAAACTTTTTATTGCGTCTTGCAGGTTAGAATAAGATTCAAACACTCTAAACAATCTGGTTAATTCAAACATAGAGCGTACTGCGGGTTTGAATCCGACTAATTTTAAGTCTCCATTTAGTTTTGCAACTTTCTTCAACGTGTTAACAATAACGCCTAAAAAAGTGGAGTCCAAAAACTCAACGGAAGTAAGATCGATAATAATTTTCTTGTATCCTTCCGACATTCGTTCGCCCACGTTCAACTTCAGTTCCTCGGCTTCATGCAGCGTAGCTCTGTCAATATTCACTATTTCAACGGCAATGTCGTCAATGGTTTCTTCAATAATTATCATCGATATGTTTCCTCAATTTAAAATCAATTATTCTTTTGGAGATTCAATTTTGTATTTATCCATCAACCGGTAAAGTGTAGCGCGCCCGATTTTCAATTTCCGAGCGGCTTCAACAATGTTGCCGCTAGTTGTTCTTAGTGCGTGCCGGATTGCCTGTTCCTTCAGCTTCTCAAAAGGAATTACCGGAGATTCCTCGCCGAATAAAACCGCGTTGGAACCGAGATTACTATTTCCGGCATTCGAGATATAGTTTGCCGGTAAAACATCAACATCTATTAATTCTTTATCGGTAAGAATCATACATCGCTCAATAGTATTTTCCAGCTCGCGTACATTGCCGGGCCAATCATAATCATAAACCACTTTCAATGCCGGTTTGGCAAAGCCCTTTATCTTCTTTCCAAGTTTATGATTGAAGTGCTCGATAAAGTGATTGACCAGCACAACAATATCGCTCCTCCGCTCGCGAAGCGGCGGTATGTGAATCGGGAACGAACTCAACCTGTAATAAAGATCTTCTCTAAAACTTTTACTCTCAACCGCAGCA
>JAMCSN010000209.1:0-840 GCA_023381535.1 Bacteroidota bacterium | reverse complement strand
ATTACAGGTTGAGTTCGTTCCCGATTCGTTCAAATTCTTTCTGCTGAATCACTCTCAATATTTTTGCTTGCAGCGACATTTCCATTTCGCCGATTTCGTCGAGGAAGATTGTTCCGCCTTTGGCAAGTTCAAACTTACCAATCTTTCTTTGATGAGCGCCGGTGAAAGAACCTTTCTCGTGCCCGAACAATTCGCTTTCAAGAAGTTCGCGCGGAATTGATGCGCAGTTTACAACAACAAACGGAGCGTTTTTTCTTTTCCCGTTAAAATGAATTGCGCGTGCAATTAATTCTTTTCCGGTGCCGCTTTCGCCGGTAATTAAAACAGTGATGTCGTTATCAAGAACTTTTGAAATCATTTTGAAAGCATCTTGCATTTTTCGATCGGCGGAGATAATGTTATCGAAGCTGTATTCGCGCTGTAAATTTTCCTTTAACTTTTCAAGTTCTTTTTCCAGATCGTAATTTTTGATTGCATTTCTGATTGCCGGTTCAAGTCTATTTTTATCGATTGGTTTCGGAAAATAGTCAAATGCGCCAAGACGAATCGATTCCAATGCAACTTCAACGCTGCCCTGCGCAGAAAGCATTATAACAGGCATGTTGGGATATTTTTGCTTAATGCGTCCAAGCACTTCGTTGCCGTTGATATCCGGAAGCATAATATCCAAAAGAATAAGATCAGGATTTTCATGCAACGAATTAAGAGCTTCCGCTCCGGTCGTAAATGTCTTCGTGTTATACTCCCACTGGTTCTTAACCCAATGAGTCAGCATTTTTAAGATTGAGTCTTCGTCATCAATGATGAAGATTAGTTTTTCCAAATTCGCCTCGATAGAAT
>JAMCSN010000161.1 GCA_023381535.1 Bacteroidota bacterium | reverse complement strand
TTGTTAATAATATTTTTGGTTCATATTCAATTTTATCTCCACCATAGCTTAACTCGAAATAAAGTGCGGGATCAACAAAATATTCGCTTGGATTCGTTAAACGATACCTAAATTCAAGAGATGTTGTTGAAAGACTAAATGGTTTTGATGGAACATTGTTGTCGGAAGATTTGACTTCATTAAAATTCAAATACATTGAGGCTGTAAATCGGTCGGTAACACCATATTCAAATTCCATTCTTGGCTGCCAACGCGAATAAGAACCAATCCCTTTGCCAATTCGTCCTGTCTGCCAAAGTTCAAACTCCATTGCATTTGCAGGAAGCGTATATGATGTATATGATCTTCCAAAATATTTTGTATCTGCCACTACTTGGCTCTTTAATAAAAATGAGATTAATAAAATAACAGTAGCTAGTTTTACCGATTTGATGTTGCTGTTTTTGTCCATTTTTTGCTCCTTTTGGGGGGTTAATTATTATCTGGACTAAATCTAAATAAGAATTCATAAAAGAGCAAGTCTATCCGATTAATTACAGTAATTTTTTTAACATTTCGAAGAGTATCTAAACACAACTTGATTAATGTAGCTGCTTTTGTTTCTTTTGTAACCCTTGAAAAACATAAAGCGACTGATGAAAAAAATCTTTTTTGTGTGTTTGATTACTGCTGCCGTGAGCTTAACGGGTTGTTCAACTAATTCTTCTCTCGACCGTATTGTAAATCTCAGCGTTGCAAAAAATGCCGTTCAAAATTACTACGAGTCCGGCAAGTATGACCGAGAGTGCGCAAAAATAATTGATGAGGCGATAGATCATATTAATAAAATTAAGATCGGTCCAAGGTCGGTTGTTGTGTTCGATATTGACGAGACTGCGCTTTCAAACTATCAATACACAAAATCCATCGGGTTCGGATATATTCCAAAACTTTGGGACGAATGGATGCACGAAGGACGCGCGCCGGCAATAAAGGAAACAAAACGATTTTATGATTACCTCATTTCCAAAAACATTCATGTTATATTTTTAACCGGACGCGATGAAAGTGTTAGAGAAGCAACGCGGAAAAATTTGATTGAACAAGGTTACACAAAGTTTGATACATTAATCATGTGTTCGAAGAGT
The DNA here is from genome assembly GCA_023381535.1 of Bacteroidota bacterium. The sequence goes on along the minus strand of JAMCSN010000161.1, from coordinate 5,367 downwards.
GAACTTCAGCTGCCATCAGCTCCATTTAAAACGGCTAAACGCGATGAACTTGCGGCGAAAGGTTATAATATAATTGCCTGCATCGGCGATCAACCCGGAGATTTGGTGGGCGGCAACACCGGGTATAAAATTAAATTGCCTGATTATCTTTACCTTTTAGATTAGCAATCGTCATTTGAAAAAAGAGATTTGTGTTTGTGTTAGATAAGTTTTTCTTTTTCAATATCATTCCGAAAGGTTGTCTATGAAAAAATATATAACTCTCGTTTTGATGATTGCCTCCGCTATAGTATCTGTTTTTGCTTTTACGTTTATCCAATCGCATAAGCTAGAACCGAAAATAATTCTTCCGAACGATATAAAATGGAAACCAGATGCCAAATCACCCGGAGAATTACAAACCATAGTTCTTGCCGGTGATCCCGACAAAAATGAACTTTATACAAGTAGAATTAAGATTCCCGCGAACATGAAACTTCAACCGCATTTTCATTTGGAGAGTAGAACCGTGGTGGTTTTATTGGGAACGTTATACTATGCTTACGGCAAAAATTTTGTCGAATCGAAATTAACTGCAATGCCTCCCGGAACATTTTTCACCGAACCTTCCAAACAGCCGCATTTTGCTTGGGCAAAGGATGGCGATGTTGTTGTTCAAGTTACCGGCGTGGGGCCGACGGGGACAAAACTTTTAACACAAGATCATTAAAGAGTATAGATGAAAACTGCTATTGTAATAGGCGCCACAGGTCTGATTGGACGTCAACTTGTAAGTAAACTGTTGGATGACAACCGATATGAAATTGTAAAAACTTTTGTCCGCCGAAGCAGCATGATACACAACGCTAAACTTCAAGAGCATGTTATTGATTTTGATCGAATCGAAAAGTGGAAAAACGAATTAACCGGTGACGAATTATTTTCAGCTTTGGGTACAACAATAAAACAAGCCGGGGGTAAAGATGCTCAGTACAAAATTGATTACACTTACCAATACGAGATTGCAAAAGCGGCGGCACATAATAGTGTTCAAAACTACATTTTGGTTTCATCATACGGCGCGAACAGCAAATCAAGAAATTTCTATTTGAAAATTAAGGGCGAGCTGGAAGAAGCTGCCCGATCATTGCCTTTTCAGAAAATAATAATTTTTCAGCCGTCACTTCTGATTGGCGAGCGAAGGGAGAAGAGGGCCGGTGAATCAATTGCCGCATTCTTTTCAGTGCCGTTAACCAATCTTATCCCCCCGTTGAAAAAATATCGACCAATCGAAGCAGCCACAGTAGCACAAGCAATGATCAATTCTGCAAATAAGCATAATGCGAACAGACTTATCATCTACACTTTGAGCGATATATTTGATCAAGCGTCTTAACAATTTTTATAACCACTCCTCCCTTTTGGTATATGCGTGCTAAATGATATTTCGTATTTTCCGGCTAACATAAACCTTAATGTTCCGTCTAAATTTGAGTGCTTTCTATTTGTTATTTACATTTGGAGGAAACCAAAATGAACTTATTACGAACAATCCTAGGACTGGTATTAATTATGTTGATTGCTAATTCTACTTCATCCGCCGAAGATTACAAAGTAGGCGAGACGTACCACGGATTCAAGCTGCTGGAAAAACGTTTTGTCAAAGAAGTAAATGCCGAATGTTTGTATTTCGAGCATGTTAAAAGCGGTGCCCGACTATTCAAGATTGCGGCAACCGATCCAAACAAAACATTCAGCATTGCGTTCAAGACCGATCCGGAATCCGACTGCGGAACGCCTCACATTATGGAACATTCCGTTCTGAATGGATCAAAAAATTTTCCGGTCAAAAGCCCTTTCGACGTATTGATGAAAGGTTCGCTAAGCACTTTTCTCAACGCTTTCACCGGCGACGACATGACATGCTATCCTTTCGCAAGCAAGAACGACAAAGATTATTTCAACCTTATGCATGTTTACCTGGATGCCGTTTTCAATCCGTTGATTTATAACGATCCGCGAATTCTGAAACAAGAGGGCTGGCATTATGAATTGGAAAAAGCCGATGGTCCGATTTCTTACAAAGGCGTGGTTTACAATGAAATGAAAGGAGCTTTTTCAAGCCCTACTCGTGAATTGGCTTACCAAGTAAACAAAAATTTATTTCCTGATAACGGATACAGATTTTCTTCCGGCGGATATCCGTCGGCAATTCCGAAGTTGACTTACAATATGTTCTTGGATTTTCACAGACGGTACTATCATCCTTCAAACAGTTACATCATGCTTTACGGCAGCGGCGATCTTGATAAGGAACTGACGTTTATCGATGAGGAATATTTGTCGAAGTACGATAAAGCGACGCAGCCGGAAAATTTTTCTCTCGAGAAGCCGTTCAAAAAAATGAAAGAGATTACTGCCTCTTACCCTGTAACGGAAGGAAGTAAAACAAAAGATCAAACGTATCTCTCGTTGGATTTTGTTGCCGGACTGAATACAGACAGAGCGACAACCATGGCATTGAATATTTTAGCAGATGTTTTGGTCAATCAAGAAGCGGGCCCGGTTCGTCTCGCCTTACAAAATGCGGGGATCGGCAAAGAAGTACACGCTTCGGTTGATGAACTTCGCCAGAATGTTTTTCAAATAATGGTGCAGAATGCAAATCCGACCGACAAAGAAAAATTTCACACGGTCGTAATGAATACACTGCGCGATGTTGTTAAAAACGGATTCGATAAAAAGGCGGTTGAAGGAACGATTAACAGAACAGAGTTTCAGTTGCGTGAAGGCAACGACGCACAAAAAGGAATTACATACAACTTCCAAATTCTTCCCGGTTGGTTTTTTGCAAGCGATCCGTATTTAACTCTCGAATGGGAAAAACCGCTGGCAAAAGTAAAGACTGCGCTTGATACGAATTATCTTGAAACAATTGTTCGGCAATATATCATCAACAATCCCCATTCTCTCCTTCTTGTATTAACGCCAAAGCCCGGTTTGGAAAAAGAGAATACGGAGAAGATGGAAAAAGAATTACAGACATATGAAAGTTCGCTTTCGAAAAAAGAGAAAGAAGATTTGGTAAAGGGTACTGAAGATTTAATCGCTTATCAAAAACGGGAAGACACGCCGGAAGCGCTTGCTGCTATTCCTCTTCTTGAGAGAAAAGATATTAATCCGAAAGCCGAGTTCTATCACGTGAAGCCGTTCAAGGTTGCCGATGTTCCGGTTTTGCACTATGAAGATTTTACCAACAATGTTGTTTATGTGCGATTAATGTTTGATGCGCGCGTTCTGCCGGTCGAATTAATTCCTTACGCGGAACTTTTAACCGAAGTTCTCGGAAGCCAGAACACGCTCAATTATTCATTCGGCGATCTTGATAACGCGCTGAATATTTACACCGGCGGTTTCAGTTCGTTTCTGAATGCATATATTGAAAATCAAAACGATGCGGAGATGCTGCCGAAATTTGTTGTGAATTCCAAAGTGATGAACACGAAACTGAATAAACTATTTGAGCTGACAAGTGAAATTCTTAATCATACAAAGTACGAAGACGTTGAACGGTTGAAAGCGATTGTCACACGTCTTCAAGCGCGATTGGATTCGCAAGTAAAACAAAACGGTTTCGGATTTACAAGAACACGTCTGGCATCGTATTTTGAAAACGCCGGAATGTTTAATGAACTCACCGGCGGATTCGAATACTATTGGTTCGTTTCCGATCTTGCAAAAAACTTTGACGCAAAATCGAAAGAGATTGTTGACAACCTAAAGAAAGCTGCCTCTCTGCTCTTAAACAAAAATAATTTAATTGCTTCGGTAACTTGCAACGGCGACGATTACCCGGTTTTTTTGCAAGAGTTTGCAAGATATGCCGAGACAATTCCGGCTCAACCGGTTGAATACCAAACATGGAAATTCAACTTGGAGAAAAAGGATGAAGGATTTTTGGCTGCGTCCAAAGTTCAGTATGTAATTCAAGGTTACGATTTCAAAAAACTCGGTTACAGTTGGGATGGAAAAATGTATGTGCTCAGTCAAATTTTATCAACCGATTGGCTGCAGAACAGAATCAGAGTTATCGGCGGTGCATACGGTGGATTCAGCAATTTCTCGCCATCGGGCACGGTTTATTTCAGTTCATACCGCGATCCTAATCTGAAAGAAACTTTGGCAAACTACGAAGCAATTCCAGACTATCTTGACAAGCTTGAAGTGGATGACAAAGAAATGACGCGTTACATCATCGGAACAATTTCGAATCTGGATAATCCCTTAACTCCGTCGCAAAAAGGAAATGTTGCGGTTCGATACTATCTGGAAAAAACAAAACCGGAAGATATTCAGCGTGACCGCGATGCCGTCTTGAACGTAACCGCTCAGGATGTAAAGGCATTCAAAAAAATGGTTGCGGACGTGCTTAATCAAAAAACATTTTGCGTTTACGGCAACGAAGAGAAACTGAAATCCGCGAAGGAAATCTTCGGCGCGCTTGAGCCGATAAGCAAATAAATCCGCCTTACTACGGCTTTCTCGAACATACCGCCTTATTGGTTTTAAACAATGGGGCGGTTCTTTATTTCCAGATTGATTTTCTTATGTCGGATGAATACATTTGAATACAAAAGAATAAAAAACATTCATAAGGAACAAAAATGTCTAAAACGGTAACACTTCGTTTAAGCGATGACAGCTATAAAATTTTTAGAAAGCTCGCAGATAGAGACAATCGGCCCATCTCCAACTTTATTGAGACAACGGTAAAGAAGTATATTGAACACAACATCCATCTTGACGAATTTGAAATGGAAGAAATTCGAAATAATTCCGAACTCAATAAAAGCTTAAAACGCGGCGCAGCAGATGCAAAATCTAAAAAGGGCCGGTTCGTTGAATAATTTTCGCATCTTCGAGACAGACGAATTCATAAGCAAACTTGAAAAAATTTCTCTGCGGGATAGAATCTTTATCAAGCAAAAACTCGCCGCTCATGTTTACCCACAATTGAAAGACGGACCATACTTCGGCAAGAACATTAGAAAACTGGTTGATTACAAACCGGAAACATGGCGTTACCGAATCGGCAAATACCGGTTGTTTTACATGATCGACAGCGAGAAAAAGATAATTTTCCTTCTTTCGATTGATATAAGAAAAGAAGCATAATAGATTAAATCCGTTTCAATACCTTTACATTAAGATTATAAAACATTCGATAGACGCAAACCCACCAAGAATTTTTTATATTTGTCCTCAATTATTTCAAAACTCAGAGCCGAGATGCACCCTAAAAATCTTGCAGATATTCCGAAAGCGTATAACCCGAAAGACGTTGAAGATAAATGGTACAAGTATTGGTACGATCATAATCTTTATCAC
>JAMCSN010000351.1 GCA_023381535.1 Bacteroidota bacterium | reverse complement strand
AAGCTATTATTGCAACGTCCCTTGTGCCGGTGTGAATGATCGCTTGATTTGGTACAGCTACAGTTTCAAGAGTGAGGGGAGATTTAATCGTTACGTCTGCAAACATACCGGGCTTGAATTCATAATTGTTTGAATTTCTGATTTCAATTCTTACTTGAATTGTTTTAGCATCTGTATCAAGGTAAGGGTAAATGTAAGTCACGCGTCCTTGAAATGACTTACCCGGAATATATGATAACTGCAAATCGACTATATCGCCTACTTTTATCCATGGAAGTTCATACTGATAAACTTGTGCGAGTCCCCAAACGGTTGCAAGGTCTGCAATTTTGTAAAGTGCCATTCCCGGCATTATGCTTTGCCCGTTAATAACCATTTTATCTGTAACAATTCCATTTGCCGGAGAATAAATTGTCATTGTCTTTTGAGGCGTTCCTCTTTCTTCAATAGCTTTAATTTCTGCGTCGGATATATCCCAGTATAGTAATCTTCTCTTTGCGCTTTGAATTAAATCGTCGGCGCCTTTTTGCGCCTCAACTGAAGAGCTGCCCGCCATTTTTTTGCGATAACGAATTGCTTGCAAATATTCTTCTTGAGTGCTTACAAGATCGGGGCTGTAAATTTCTAAAAGCGGCTGTCCTTTTTTCACAAGTTGACCGGTGTAATCAACAAAAAGCTTTTCTACATAGCCCATAATTTTTGTAGTTATTGTATAAAGTTTAGTTTCATCGTAAGTAATATTTGCTGTGGTTCTGATGTTGCGCGATAATTTTCTTTTTTCCACTGTCTCTGTTGTTACGCCGGTGTTTTGTTGAATTGCCGGATCAATACGAATTTGATTATTGCCCACCTGGTCCGCATAAACCGGTACGTAATCCATTCCCATCTCATCTTTCTTTGGAACGGGGGAAGTTTGAGTTGGATTCATAGGCGAGCGGTAATAAGCAATTTTTCTTTCACCGCTTCCGCTTTTTCCTTCTTCATATACTGGAACGAAATCCATTCCGTCCGAAGATTTTTTTGGAGTAGGCGATGTAATTGTAGGGTTCATCGGGTCGCGGTAGTATAATATTTTCTTTTCATTGCTGTTTACCGATGAAGCATCCCCGCTTTTGAAAATTAACCAGCCGGCTGTTAATCCAATCGCTAAAAAAATAATTGCTATTATTAGATTCCTTTTCATTCTCTATCTCCTAGTTCTTCTATTTTAATTTTTCTGTTATTTCAGGAATTGTTAAACCAACAGCTTGTTCCAGCGCAGCCTGGCTGTCCATAAAATTCATAACCGCCATGTAATAATCCAACTTTATCATTAGCAGCATTCTGTATGCGTCTATAAGCATTAAAAATTCCGTCTTACCGGTTTGATAAGCCGCCGTTGTTGATTCCAGAGTCTGTTGGGCTTGAGGTATAGAAGTATCTTTGTACAATTCAACTAAATTCCTGTTCGATTCGATTTTAACAAGCGCATCCTGAACGTCGTAAGAAACCATGTTCTTCATATTTGCATACTGTTCTTCTGCCGATTTAATATTTAACTCATTTTCTTCAACCTTGGATGTGAATTTTGACTGCGACCACGGCGCCAAAGGGATGCTTATTCCTATCATTGCCGACCAAAAATCGTTGCTGGTCCCGATCATATTTTTATACATCAGCCGCGCCATTATATCAGGATAATATTCAAGCTTGGATGCGTGAAGCTCCGACTTATTCATTTCAATATTGTAATTCATGGCTTTCAGTTCGTTTCTGCTTTCGTAAGAAAGATTACTTAACTGTTCGAAAGTCCATTTGGGTATGTCGGAATAAATTTCGGTTATGTCTTTTAAGTATGAGTTCACCGGTTTGTTTAAAAGTGTGTTTAACATTGCCACCACAGAAACTTTTTCCTTGTTAAGATTTATTCCTTCGTTAATCAATGTTGAAAGCTCTGTTTGTGCGCGTATAATATCGGGCTGTTTACCCATGCCTACCTGGTACTGCTTATTTGCTATTTCGATAAAGTTTCTAAGAAGTTCTTGATTTTCTTTGTTCAAAGAAATTTTCCTCTCCACCAAATAGTATTCATAATAAGCGGTTTTTACGTCTTTAATAATTTTTCTTTCCAAAGCTTTGAACTGCGATTGATACATACTTGCGTTATTTTCTGCCGCGTTTCCCATTGCAGATAACTTACCGGGAAAAGGGAACATCTGCTGAATCGAATAATCGGTTTCCATTCCATCTTTCAAAGGATTCGGAAAGGAACTGATCGGGGTTTGATAAAATTCAATACCAACTTGTGGCGGGTCCCACGAACTTACCTGGTTTACTCTTTGTCTTTGTGCCAGCGCATATTGGCTAGCAGACTTCAACTGGGGATTGTTCTGAAGCGCTTTGGCAACCAGGGTATCAAGATAAGTTTTTTGTGATTGTGCTTTAACGGTTCCTAAAAGGGTTAAGAAAACAAAAGCGAGGGTTAAGATTTTTCTCATAAATCTTCCTTAATAGTAGTTTATTTTTTCTTTACGAACATTTTAATAAAAGCGTTTGCCGCAATCAACAATAACACCACGTAACCTATCATCCATATTATAGAATTCGCATTCATAAATATTCTTTTGAGGAGACTATAAAGGAAATATTATGCCAACTATAAAAAATGTGTTATTGTGCGTAAAAAGAAGGCAGTATGGATTTATCACCGCGAAGGGTTTTAAGTTCTTTAAAGTATTTTAAAATTCTTTAAGACTGTAGAAGCAGAATAAGCTGTTATGCTGAGATGTAGAAAAATTTAGACCTTTCTTTCTAAATGGTAGTTCTCAATTTTACTATAAAGTGTAGGTAATGATATTCCCAGTATTTCTGCGGCTTTGGATTTATTCCATTTAGTATCGTTGAGTACATATTCGATGTGGCGTTTTTCAATTTCAGATAAACTCATTCTACCCGGGTGATAATCTTCTAGCGAACGGTTAGAACTTCTAATCATGATATTTTCTTTCAGCAATACATCGCCGTTTGTTAAAACAACTGCCTGCATAAGTGTATTCTCCAGCTCTCTAACGTTTCCAATCCAATCATAGCTTTTCAAATATTCCATCGCTTCATCCGGAATTTTGTTTACGCTTTTGTGCAGCTCGGCATTTATTTTATTCAAGAAATAAGTTACAAGAAGAGGGACATCTTCCTTTCTATCCCGCAGCGGAGGTAGCTCTAAACTCACAACCTTCAATCTAAAATACAAGTCTTCTCTAAATTTACCTTGCTTCACTAATGAGGTTAGATCTTTATTAGTCGCAGTTATAATTCTTGCCCTCATCGGGATTATACTTTCGCCGCCGACTCTTTCAAATTCTTTTTCCTGCAAAACCCGCAAAAGCTTCACTTGAAGGTTCGGCGACATTTCAGAAATTTCATCCAAGAAGACAGTTCCTTCACCGGCTAATTCAAACTTTCCCTTTTTTATTTTGTCGGCGCCGGTAAACGCACCTTTTTCATGCCCGAATAATTCACTCTCAAGTAAGGTCTCCGTTATAGCCGTACAATTTACCGCCACAAATGGATCGTCTTTCGTGATTCCGCCGTAATGAACTGATTTAGCTACAAGTTCTTTTCCAGTTCCGCTTTCACCCTGTATTAAAACTGTTACTCTATTTGCGGAAACCTGTCCAATCTTTTTATAAACTTCTCTCATTATTTGAGATTTACCGACGAGAGTGCTTTCAAAGCGGTTTGAACTTGTTTGATCGGAAATTATAGTTTCAATTTTCTCGCTAAGTTTTTTATTCTGCAATGCGCGTTTGATTGAAATTTTCAGTCTCTCAATTTCAATCGGCTTCTCTATAAAATCATAAGCGCCTTTTTGCATCGCTTGAACAGTTGTCAGCATATCATCATGCGCGGTAATAATGATCACGCGGATTTGCGGATCGTACTTCTGTAGTTCTTCCAGAACCTCAAGTCCATCCATTTGCGGCATACGCAAATCTGAAATTATCAGGTCGGGTTGTTCCTTCTTCGCGATGTCAATACCCATTCTTCCATTGGATGCCGAGAGCACACTGTAATTGAGCCGCGTAAGAAGGTTTGTTAGTGTTTCTCGAATTGAATCGTTGTCATCTATTACTAAAATTTTATCCATAGTTCTTTCCGATTTAATTTTTTCTCAAAGGCAGCACGATTTCAAAAATTGTCTCCCCCGGTTTTGAAGATACTAATTTAAGACTCCCTTTATGCCGCTCAATTATTTTTTGTGAGATCGATAAACCGAGTCCCGTACCGGAAACTTTTGTTGTAAAAAACGGCTCAAAAATTTTAGGTCCGTCTGAAACACCGTTTCCGCTATCCTTAATAAAAAGTTTTAGTTCGTTTGCGCCAATATTTTTTGCCGACGAAATTTCAATGCCGCCGCCGTCTTGCATTGCTTCAATAGAATTATCAATCATATTCAACAAAACTTGCTTGATCCTTTCGACGTCAATTTCAATCTGCTGATCACTTGTTTTGTTTACAACCGATATGTTTTGCAGTTCCGTTTTATTGTGAGTTTCCGACAAAATGTTTTCGATTATCTCTCTGATATTGGCAGTGGAATAATTCAGATCTACCTGGCGAGAAAATTGCAGAACTTCTTTTACAAGGTTATTCATTCTGTTTATTTCTTTCGAAATAATATTGAATGAATTGCGGTCCTCACTATTCAACTGCAGCGATTCGATCAGCATATCCGTGTTCAACTTAATGGAAGTTAACGGTGTTTTGATTTCATGCGCCAGTACGGCAGACATCTTACCCAGTGCCGCCAGTTTTTCAGATTGAGCTAATTGTTCCTCTAAAAGTTTTCTATTGGTGATGTCAAGCTCAACAAAAAGATAACCGGAAAATCCTTCCTTCCCTATCGTTACATGCGTAGCCGAAATCAGCAGATGTCTTTTCTTGTCGGAGGTATCCATTCTTTCAAACTCTCCGCTGAATCTTTCCATTTTATCCAGCGATGCTGTTAAATCGTTAAAATAGTTTTCATCGTTCAAAAACTGTAAGTTTTTAATCCTTTTCCCCAAGACTTCGTTTTTACTTTTCTTTACAAAATCACAAAACATGTTATTCGATTCGATAACCGCATATTCCGAATCAAGAATTGCAATTGCAACCGTTGCGTTCTCAAACGCATTTAGCAACAGTGAAATTCTGTTCTCCTTCAAATCGAGTTCGGCGGAGTTTCTTTGCAGGGTAACCGACATATGATTAAACGCTTCCGAAAGTTCTCCGATCTCATCATTTGACGAATACTCAATTTGAATTCCGTAATTACCTTTTCCTATTTCAACTACTTTTTCTTTTAGTCGGTTCAACGGATTCGATATTACCTGTAAGATTATGAATGTGATGCTAATGCTGACTATTATCCCGACAAAAAAACTAATTAGAAAATAACGGGTGAGATCCATCGTCGTTTCGATATTGAATATCAACCTGCCAAGAGGTATCTGAATTATCAGAATAATTATCGGAACGATGATTAACGAACTGAAAAACATTTTTCTCTTAATCGTAAAACTGTTTGCTTTGTTGAGTGCAGCGGGGAACATATTGTATTTACCGATCGCAATTGCAGTGAACAAAATTACTCCGACAAGAAATGCAAGAGGACTCATTTCAACTAGAAAATAGAACCCAACAATCCATGGTAGAAATAGACCAAAAATAAACGAAGTAAAATTTGTTATGATCATTCCCAACAGAAACAACAAAAGCTGAGAACGTGTTTGCTGGTTGGTTTCAGATTTTCTTTTCTTGTAAATCCAGTAAATATTTAAAAGGATTAGAAACAAATACCAGAATAAATACATCGGATATTTTTCATTGTAATGAGCTTCGAACATTCCGTGATGAGCATGGGACTCGTTTACCAGACTTCCCGACCATAATAGAATCAAAAGCAGCAATGAAGGCAAAAGTATCGATATAGTTCTAACCATGCCCATCTTTTGCGGCTTCGGAAAATTCCATGTAAAAAATGTTAGCGTGATAATAATTAACAATAGAAACGAGTGGCAGGAAATATCCAGCACGGTAACATCTTTATTGTACATGAAAAGAAAGTGTACACTGTGTGATATGAGATACGCCAACAGCAGTGTTAGCAGAAGAATAAACAATCTGCTCGCAACACTCACTATGTCCCTCGAATAAATAATAATAATTATTCCACTCGCGCTCAAAAAAGTTGCAAAAAGAAATAAAAGCTGTACGGGGTCGCTACCCATTGTTATTTACCATTTTTCGTTCTAAAATTTATTATAATCACCGCAATCAGCGGTGAATTTACAACGCCTCCTTGTCCCGCCTCGGCGGGATTAAACTTATAATTTTCGGAGAACATTTGCGCAGATTAAAAAAGGATAACCGTGCTCTCCATAAAAACAAAAAAAGCCCCGATTCATTCCGAATCGGGGCTTTTTTCTGTGAGCACGGGTGGGATCGAACCACCGACCCTCTGCTTAAAAGGCAGATGCTCTGCCCCTGAGCTACGTGCCCGCCAAAATTTCAATCTTTTTTAA
>JAMCSN010000133.1 GCA_023381535.1 Bacteroidota bacterium | reverse complement strand
CGTTTTTCAAGGAATGAAAACTTATCTGCTGCAAGATAAGTTCGGGCAAATCTCGGAAGTGCATTCAATTTCCGCTGGACTCGATTATCCCGGTGTTGGACCCGAGCACAGTCTGCTTAAAGATATTGAACGCGTGCAGTACGCTTCCGTAACCGATCAAGAAGCGCTTGACGCAACGCTTCAGCTTTCTAAACTTGAAGGAATTCTTCCGGCGCTTGAAACTGCACATGCGATTGCATACCTGAACAAGCTGATGCCGACAACAAACAAAGATGAAATCGTCGTCGTGAATATCAGCGGAAGAGGTGATAAGGACTTGAATACAATTATCAGTCAAATCGGTGAGAAAGTTTTATGAAGAAAATTTTAGATCACATCGAACAAATAAATAAGTCGGGCAGAAAAGCGCTTTCGATTTTTCTCACCGCGGGATTTCCGGCAAAAGAAAACTTTGTCAAACTGGCGACAACAGTATTGGATAGCAGTGCAGACATGCTGGAAATTGGAATTCCATTTTCCGATCCGCTCGCAGATGGTCCGGTTATTCAAGCTTCATCTCAAACTGCACTTGAAAACGGTGTAACGCTCAAAGATGTTTTTGGTTATTGCGAAATGATAAGCGTGAAGACAAATAAACCGATTGTACTGATGGGTTACGCAAATCCAATTTTGAAATACGGCATCAAAAATTTTTGTAAAGATGCACAATCTTCCGGCGTTTCCGGATTAATTGTGCCGGATGTTCCGCTGGAAGAATACGAATCATTTTATGCCGATGATTTTAAGAATTTGGAAAAAATATTGCTAACAACTCCAACTTCTTCCGATAAACGGATTAAAGCTATTGATCAACAAAGCGAGGGATTTGTTTACTGCGTGAGTGTCACCGGCACAACGGGGATCAAAAGTAATTTTGATGGAAACGTTCTTAAAAATTTGGAACGGACATATGCTCTTGTAAACAAAAACAAAATGCTGATCGGTTTCGGAATTTCAAATGCGGAGAACGTTAAAACGTTTGCGCCTTACTGTGACGGCGTAATAGTAGGCAGCGCAGTCATTAAAAAAATTAGCGAGGCAAAATCGTTCTCCGAAGTAGGGGAGTTTGTAAAATCATTAAGCGCGGCGTGTGCGAAGTAGGAATTAATTCGAGAAACCACGTCTTTATTGACGAAGAATCTAAAATCCAACCCCAATTCCAATCGTTGCGAAATATGATGAGAAGTCATTGTAGTCATCGTTCGATTGGTTTCGCAAGAATCCGCTGGTCAATGTAATGTCAAAACCAAAATCATTTCCCAAATCAAAATATCTGGAGAGATTTATTTCTACGTAGGAATGCATGTCATTACGGTTGCCGTCAATTTGGTTACCGGCAAGATCCAACGCCTGCGCTGTATATTTCTTGTACTGAAGCAGTCCATCTACGGTAAGCTTCATTCCAATCGGTAAAGATTGAGCGAACTTAACTGCCGCTTCGGGTCCTTCGTAGGAAAAAAAGTCGTTGTAAATATCTTCAGAAAGAAATGAAGTGTTAACGTATTGAGCAAGATACCGGTTTTGAGAACGAATGTTATATCGATAGAGAGCATTTGCCTGGAATGAATTATTTGTCCACTCCTTTTTTGCATAAATGCCGAAAGCGATTTGATACGTGCCGTTGGATTGAGGAGTGATTAAAATCTTTTTGTTCGACGCAACGTTCGAACCCGGCTTCCCTTTGCCTTGGGATTTTGAGTTAAAATTTCTCGCCTGTTCGTACTTGGTGGTGTCGTAATAAGTTTGAGTATAGTACTTAAGTCCGCCGCTCAAATTAATACCGTAGTTCATTCCCGAGCCCGTTGTTTTTCCAGCCTCAAACGAAAGCAAGTCGGTTAAGTTTGAGAGATCTTCGATATTAGAATAGTTCCGCAGTGAAAGAGAATTTGAAATTGTGAAATTGAAATCTGGATTTGTGACACGTTTATAAATAAAATTAAACGAGAGACCGTAATTGTCGAAATCTTTGTGCGCCTCTTTATCGAGCCGCGAATTTAGAGTTACACCGAAAAGCATAGTGTTACGAATTTCATCTGTACTATTCTCTTCCTGCACCGAATCTGTTTCGGTTGAATCCTCTTCGGTGCTAGATGAATTATTGATTTGAGAATTAGAAAGTTGTTTATCAAAATTAAGCTGGTAATTTGTGCTGAAGGTATGTTCATAAAAATTTCTGTCGGTAAACTGATTGAACAACATCAATCCGCTCACGTAAGAAAAATTCAACTGAGATTTTGGAAATTCATTGGCGTATTTCAGCTCGAGATAAGTCTGTTTAGTTTGATCGCCGATTGTTTGGTAATTGTTTAAAGGATTTTTGTTGTACCCGGCAGTTATGGAGCCGTAGCCTTCAAATTGAGCGAAAGACAAAGATGCTAATGCCGTTATAAGAATCAGTAACGCTTCAAAAAATATTTTTTTCAATTCTAATCTAATCCCTTGTTGTTCATCAATGAGATCGTTCGTTTATCTACGCACGAAATATATCTTTTATGGTTTACTGTTAGTTTGATCCAAGTCAAAGCGGACGGTTTTTGCCCAAGTCCGTTTTTCCTTTTTGATGTAATCCGAATAAGCGGCTTTGAGAACAATATAAATCCAGAACTGGCAGTAAGAAAAGTACATGATGATAATCAACCATATTTTTGAAATGCTGTCTTCACGGTCGAATGAAATTGCGAGGGTAATTTCAAAAATGAAAAGTATGAAAGCCATTATCCAAACAAAGGTGTATGGACCCGGTAACGACATGCTAACCAAGTTTAGCGCGCTTATGATAAAGAGAAAATCGGAAATTATTATTGCCGCGAAGAAAAGATAATAGAGTGCAAGAGTGTAAAGCAGATCGAAAGCCAAGCGGCGGTTTTTAAACTTCGGAATGTCCTTAAAGAATTTTGCGATTACATAATTATTGCCGCGCACCCAGCGCATCCGCTGCTTAATCCAGACTTTCCAACTCTCCGGTTCCTGTTCGTAAGTGATTGCGTACGGAATGAATTTTATTTTGTAACCTTCCTCGTAAATTCTAATGCTCAGTTCGGAATCTTCGGTGAGCGCTTCTTCGTCCCAGCCGTTTAATTTTTCGATCAGCCAAGTCCACATAACAAAGTTTGTTCCGGGAAGAGTTGAAATATTGTGCATCTGCCATCTTCCGGCTTGAAGCATCGATTGGAAACTGAGCGTTTCTATGTTAATAAATTTGGTAAGAAAATTTTTGTTTTTGTTTACCGTGCGGAATTTCCCGATGACGGCGCCCAATTCTTTGTGAAGAAGCAGTTGGGCAACTAGATAACGAAGAGAATTTTCATCCGGCGTATTATCCGCGTCGTATATCGCAATGACGTCACCTTTTGCGGCGCGCCTTCCGATATTGAGCGTTCGCGATTTTCCTTTGCCGCCCTCACCTTCCGGAATGTCAAACAATTCGACACGCGAATCCATCTGCGAGTAGCTTTGAATAATTTCTTTTGTCTTGTCGGTGGAGCCGTCGTTGATTACCAATATCTGCAATTTGTCTTTAGGATAAACCAATTTCATCATCGCTTCAATCGTCTTGCCGATCACTTTTTCTTCGTTATGAGCCGGAATCAAAATCGAACATGTCGGGTACTCGAAATTCATTTCATCAACTTCTTTTTTCTCTTTCATGGATTTGATGAAGTTGATATAGCCATACACGGTCAATGCAAACTGATAGGCAATCATGAACCAAATCACGATTACGGCGACGACAAAAAGAAAACTAAGATCAATTTCTAGTACGGACATAGGCGCTAAGCAGTTGAATATTTTTTTCTGATTAATTTTAGAGAAAGATACATGACGAACAATAATGCCACAGCCAGTGTTCCGAAAATTGCAATTCCGGTGGAAGACCATAGCGAAGTAAGATTCACACCGTAGGAAAACGCATCACCCGCAATTAGTTCAACGTAATGTTTTCCCGGAGGAAGAAAAATGCTATAACAGTCGTTGCCTTTCATCACAACGAACGTGTAATTGGAATTATCAATCTTAACGGAAGTAGGTTCCTTGTTCAGCGAAATAAGCGTCCGGCAATCCGACTCATAAATAAATTTCAAGTCTTTCATGCCGTGTGATACCGAAAGTAAATTTGCCGTGCAGGAAAGTATGTTGGTCTGAAGTTCATGAGTTGAAAAGGAAGTTATATTCTGTTCGAAGAAAGTAACCGTGTGATTGCCAGCCGGGATTAAAAATAAATTTTGACGAAACGGTGCAACGGGATAACCGTCTATGTTCAACACTTTAATTTCATTCGGAAGTTCAATCGAGAACGCTGTTGGCGAATTAAATTGATAGCCGTTATCCAAATGCTGATAATTAACATTTACCGATGCAGCGTAAGGGAAGAACGACATGTCCTGCGGATTCACGCTCGATTCAGAATAAATTGTAAAACGCGGAGCGCCGATCGAAGCGGCATTTATCAAATGATAACTTTCTGTTCCGGTTTGAATGAGCGTTGGGAACGGCGTTATAACATTTTCTTTTCGAAAACTTAGAATGTTAAGATCGAGCAGCAGCTTGGCGTTGCCGCCGAGAAGCGACGCATAATACTTCCCGATGTTGATATAACGCAGCGGGTCTGTTGACCAAAGATGTTCGGGGTCTTCAACCTGTAACGTAAAATTAAATTTCTTTTGAAGCGCGATGATACTCTTCATATCCACGCCGATGTATTCGCGCAATTCCGGCGAGCCGAAACTATCCATTGCAGTGACGATAACCTCGAAACCGTTTTTCTTTTGTGCAATCTGATGGAAAGTTGAAAGTAAGGTTTCATAAACCGAATTCAATTCGTTAACCCGGAATTCCGTTATGCTGTTTTTCACAAAGGAATTATTTTTCCAATAGAACGACGAAGCCGGGTCGAATATTTTTCCCAAATCGATGCCGTATTTTTTCATTACTTCAGCTTTTGCCGATGGATGCATCGGGGTAAAAAGGTTAGGGTTCTTGAATCCTTCGGCGGCTTCAAAATAAAGTTCGGCTAAATTCACGCCGTCCCAATCGTAGCTTTCAAGAAATTTCTTGAATTCATAATTCATTGCAGCAACGCATTTGGGATCGGTAAGCGATACCGGATATCTCCACGAAGGTCTCACATCCTGACCGAGATAATTTTTCTCTCGCCACTCGGGATGTTCGTTCCAAAATTTTTGACTTACTTGCGGAGGTTCAAGCCATGCATAAACCAAAATACCGTTTGCGTGAGCCAGATCGATCAAACGTTTGTAATCGTAAGTATATTTCGGATATTCATGCCAGCCCGCTGCGTGAATAACTCTTATTCCTTCCTTCACCCATTGCTTAACCAGGTTCTCAACGCTGAATGTACGGCGGAAACCGGGATCAAAATAAACTTCCAAATTATCTCTGCGAACGAACGGACGTAAATGGAAATATCTTTTTACGTATTCTATTAAGTATGGATAAAGACTGTATCCTTCCTGGGTATAAGGATCGAATCGGGAATTGATAAAAATTAGTTTTCCTTTGGAAATTTTTCTGCCGATCAAGATCGGCATGTGAGTGAATTCGTCGTAACAAAAAGTTTCGTCTTTGTCGTCGGTTTCAATTTTGTTAACAAGTTCAGAATAGCGCCAGGCGATCGGCTCTTCGGAGTAAAACTTGTCGCGTATTCTGTTAACTCTTATCTGTGTCTTCGAAAAACTAAGGTTGAATAATTTTGCAAGATCGCTTTTGGTGTCGGTTACAATATTTCCGCCTTCTTCAACAAATTTATAAATAGCGCCGTAATCTTTGTCTTTAAGCGAATCGATGAAAGCATACGGAACTATAAGGAGGTTATGATCCTTCAGATCGATTTTTTGCCCGACGAAAATTGTATCGACGTTGATGTTAACGCTCCGGAAAACCGATGCAAGAGAAGCTTGGTCGTTAAAAGCGGCGCCCTTTGCAAAATGATTCCATAAAATAATTGGCCGCGCTTCCTTCCAGTCTTCATCTGAAACAAAAACGTTCTGATAAAATTTTTCTGCCGATGCCGTGATCTTTTCCAAGAATGTCAGCTCCCGTTCATGAAATTCGGTTGGTTCGGCGCGGTATAACTCTCCCGGTTCAAGCGTAACGTTTTTTGTTATTTGTCCGCTAATTCTTTTTTCTGAATAAGTTTTGTCTTTTATTTCACCGTTTCTGTTGTAGTAAGCTTCGGAAAGAAATTGGTCGTCCAGAGTAAGAATGTAACTTTGAGAACCTGTAAGAATTATTCTGTCTTTTGTTTTTACCCAGTTGGTTTCGTCCTGTAGATCGATGTAAGTATAGCCCAGCGCTTTAATGCCGTCAACAAGAGTGCTCAGCAGATCCAAGTCGAGAAATTCGTGAAAGAAGCATGCGGCAAAACCATCGCGGACATTGAGATTTGTCTTAGCGCCTTTAATAATATTTTGAACAGCGGCTCGGCTTACATTTTTGTCGTCATCAAGCGGAACATATCCCAAATTTTCCGGATAAATTTTTTGTCCGAACAAATCGTTGTTGATGATGTAAGGGAAGGAATAAGAGTTATT
>JAMCSN010000029.1 GCA_023381535.1 Bacteroidota bacterium | reverse complement strand
GCTGTTTGATGAATTGCATTTTGGATGGCAAGAGACAATTGCATCGATACATTGTGAAAATGTTTTATCGAAATTGTGAAAAGATAAATCTTGGGGAATTCATTCAGCAGAATCAGCGATTCAACCAAATCTTTCAACCCGATATCGTGAGCCGAGAGTGCTTTCGGAAAGTCCGATGCAAACTTCGGTTCGGTCAGTTTGATAGTTCCTTCTTCATCATCATCTAAAGTTGCATCAACCATTATTATTACTTTGTAACCGCTAAGTTGTGCCAATAGATGAAAACCGCCTGTACCGCCGTCAAGTACATCAACATTTTCCGGCAAGCTTTGTTCTTCCAATCTGCGGACTACTTCAACACCGGCGCCTTCGTCTTCCATCAAAACGTTTCCGATCCCGAGCACTAAAATTTTTTCATTATTCATCCGCCGAACTTCCCATCATTGTAATTTTCTGGATACAAGATAAAATAAATCTGCGGCAAGTCAACCACCCTCTTTGTCCCCCTCCTTTTTTTCTCGCCTCGAATCGCCAAAAACTTTTGAGGCGAAGCGGGTAAGAAGGGGGAAAGTGGGGGTGGTCATAATTTGCTTTTAGTTGTCAGGGACTTAAATACATCTTCAACGAAGCAAAAGTGTTCACTTTGAATTTCTAATACTTCACCCAAAATTTTGACCCTCGAAACTTTAAACTCCAGCATTTAGATTTGTGTGTAACTGTTTGAGAAGCACTTTTAGACTATCACGATCGGAGGGATTATGAAAAAGTTATTTGCAGTACTCGCACTCACTTCACTTTTGTGGCTGGACGGTTGCTACTACTCAGGGAACGTATCAACTGAAAATAATTATTATGAAGACCCACCAAACTATTATCCGCCGGTAACCGATCCCGCGCCGCCGCAACCAATTGTAATTGTTGTGCCGCAACCCTATCCGGTTTACGTTCCAAGTAATCCGCCTTCCGCTCCCGTTAAGTATCGTCCTGGTTCTACAACTGGCGACAGGAACACATCAACAAATCCAGATGCATACAGAAACTCTAACCGCAATACCGATATGACAAACGTGAAGGTGAATCGTGAGCCGATTAGTTCTCAACCGGATCAGAAACAGGAGGTAACATCAAACCGGAACGACAATAACACGCGAGACGCGAATGCCGGAACAAGAAATACTCGTACGAATAATTCCAAGCGCGGAAGTGATGGTGAGAGAGCGCGATAAAAGAAACTTACGTTGGTTCAACAGAGTTTATTTCTATCATGGTTTGAATCGTGATAGCTTTGAAATGTTCAGTCAATTGCTTGAGACAGTCCATCTTGCGTCCGTCTCAATTCATTAATTTTTATTACTGAAAAATTTCGATTCAATTCTTTTAGTTCGATTGTCTTAGGGTCCACGGAAGCTAAACCTCTAATTACTCTCTTTAGTTCATCAATATTCTTTTCCGCCTTCGTTATTATCTCGTCGTGCACACCTTCATCCTTCATATCCAATACCAGAAGCTGCATTGAAGAAGCCGAGTTTTGAAGAATATCTTGCATCGTTCGTATAGTCGCAGTAAATATTTCTATTCTTTCATTAGCAATTTCTTTTTTCATCATTCTATGCATCAGCCAGACTACCAATAAAATAATAACCGTCGTAGGAATCGTCCAATAAATCTTTTTGTTTTCCATATACTTAAGGAAACTGAGGACGGGATAAATATCAAGAACCAGATTCAAGAACAACGTAATGAGAACCGCTATGGAAATAATGATCAATACAACTGAACTTTTTTTGAATAATTTCATTGAGCACCTTCTTTCACCTAGAAAAGATTTCTGCCAGAATTTTGTTTACATCTTCCCCCGGTTCACTTGAATCGGTTAATTACTTTGACAATAATGAATCAAAAAAATGACTCAGCTTTGAAGTGTTAACCTAACAACATCATTTAGACGTTGGGATAAAAGGGAAACTTCTCCTCGCGCTCTTATAGAATTAAGATCATCTGCTAAACGCTGAACTATCGCGGCAGCGACTCTTAATATTCGGCTAGGTTCTATTTTTTTTGCAGTTAAAACTATAATTCAATGAGATCATTTCACAAAAATTAAAATAATGAAAGGCATTCTTCTCTGCAAATAAGAACTTTGACTATAGAAAGCATTACTCTTAAAAATTTATTCTCTATTAGTATTACATCCGCCACGTTTTCGGAAGTTCACTGGTATTGTAAATATAAAGTTTATGATGCGGTGTTACGCGCGGTGCGAATGCTGAAACGGATGTTTGCTTAAGAACGTTAATGTGAACGTACTTCCTTTACCTTTCTTTGATTCTACAGAAATTGCAGCTCTATTCAGTTCGCAGTATTTCTTAACGAGAGATAGCCCTAAACCATTTCCTTCGTACCGTCTGGAATATCCTCTTTCTTCTTGCATAAACGGTTCGAACATTTGCGTCATAAATTCCTTAGACATTCCAATGCCGGTGTCGGAAATAACTACACGCACATTTTGCTCGACGTCCATGTCAATTGTTACGTTTACGCTTCCTTGATTGGTATATTTTATTGCGTTATCAATCAGATTGGCAAATATTTGCTGAACACTATATTTATCGGCAATCACAACCGGTTCGGATAAAACGCAAGCGTAGTTTAACTTTAGTCCCGCCGTTTGCACCTGGCTATAGTATTCTGTAAGAATGCTATTCATTACATCCTTATTAAGATCAACTTTATCCCAGGTCGGTTGGTAACTCCCTATTTGAATCTCTGAAGCATTCAAAATCAAATCGACCGTCCTGATTAGTCTTCTGCCGGCAGAATCAATTCCGTTGAAATATGAAGCGAGTCGCGAATAAAGTTTTTCATCCAGTTCATCTTTGATAATGTTAACCATGTTTAATGTTACATTCATTGGCGATCTAATCTCGTGAGACATTTGCGCAAGAAACTCTGTTTTGAGTTCATTGGATTGTTCTGCTTTCTCTTTTGCATTAATTAAATCTTCGCGCGCACGCTTCGCCTCCGTAATATCAGTTGCAACGCCTATTAGAGCCAGCGGATTTCCTTTAACGTCCTTAATTACTGAGGTAGAGAGAAAAACGGGAAATTCAGAACCATCTTTCCTTCTATTAGTTAGTTCACCTTTCCATCCGCCTAATATTGATTTGTCTAAAATCTCTTGCTGCATATCCTGATTGGATAACGACCTGGGTTGCACAACAGTAATATTCTTACCAATTAATTCTTCCTTACTAAATCCGTATGTCTTAAGAAATGAATCGTTAACAAAAAGTACATTGTTGTTTATATCAGTTATGGAAACGCATTCGCTGATACTCTCTAGTGAATGAGCGAGCAGCCTAATTTCTTGTTCTGCTTTTATTCGTTCGGTGATATCGTGAGCAACGCCTTGCAGTCCAATTACTTTTCCATTTTCAATAATAGGGTTTTCGAAAACTTCCAGCGTAAGAAGATGACCGTCGGCATGCCGGATTTCCAGCAGTATAGGTGTATCACTAAATTCACCTTTCAAGTGCGCATAGGTCAGTTTTCTAGCTTCATTATTAATCTCAGCATCTGTTGTGAACCAGTCTCTGTTTCCGAGCCACTGTTCTACTGAATACCCGGTAATTTTTTGAACCGTTGGAGAGAGATAAGTATTGTTTGCATTTTGATCTTGAGTATAGAAGAATAAATGAGGTGTTCCTTCCACAATAACACGCATTCTTTGTTCGTTTAAACGCAGAGCTTGTTCCGTCAATTTGCGTTCGGTAACATCGAACAGACATCCGCGGACTATTCTTCCTTTACCTTCCGTGTCGCGCTCGATAATTTGACCCGTTACCATTAACCAATGAATCGACTTATCAGGGTAGATCACGCGAAAATCATATTTGTATTCGTTCGGACCGCCGGGTGCAACTGATTTCTCAATTATTTTATTTGAAAATTCGCGGTCATCAGGATGAACTGCGTCAAGAAATGTTTCGATACTCCACCTTCTCTGCCTTTTAAGACCGTAAAGCCTATCATGATTGTTAGAACGTGCCATGCTATTTGTCGTATAATCATATTCCCAAACCGCTACATCTGCCAGTTCGGTTGCTAACCGTAATCGTTCTTCGCTATCTGCAAGAAGTTTTGTGCTGTGATTTTTTCTTTCTTGATCTAAAAGAAGAAGTCCCAGAATGATTGTCGAGCTAACATAGATCAGTATGATTGAAACGAAAAGCTTAACGAAAACACTCCAAAAATAATTGCTTGGAAGAGTCACCATAAGTAATATCATTGCAAGATGAACCGATAAGCCGAGCAGAAAAAGAATTTTCAAGTTTACATCTATAAACTTCTTCTCCCGGAGACGAAAAAAAACGAGTCCAATAATTGCAGAAGCGGCTATAACGGACGAGCCCATTACAACGCCCGCGCCGCCCAAATAAATTCTATACGTTAAAGCAATAATTGCTGTGATAATAGTTGCGAGGGGACCAAGGAACAATGCTTCCACGCTGATGATTACCGATCTACCGTCAAAAATAATTCCCGGGATAAATGTATATGGGAAACTCATACCAACGACGGTAACTATTCCGAAAAGAATACCGATAGAAATTTTACCTGGGTATTTTTCTTTGGAAACAACTCTTTCAAGATAAGTGCTAAGTACGCTAAGTGAAATTAGGAGTGCAAAATTTAGAAATAAGTCTTTTAACATTACCATATTTCAAAAACCGCAGACATTAAGAAATCCTCGACTAATGCTAAAACATTTTTGTTATAAGAATAGCTCATTAAAAAGCTGATTTTGAGTTAATGGTAATATATAAAATTTGATTGCTGAATACTAAATGATAGTCGGAGTGAATGCGAGGCGGCAATTAAAACTTTAAGCTACTGCTTTTTTCTTATTGGGAACAGTTTGTACCTTCTGCGTAAATTCAATCGTAACAGCGCACGTCTATTTCCAGAATAACTTCAATTTCGACAATCGGAACTTTCCAATTATGCAATGAATTATTTTTTAACAAACTTTCTTTTTTCTTCTGCTGGCAGAGCACCCCCCGCCAAGCGGCATGCTAACACCAAGCAGAAAGCCAAGATTGTACAACGCGCCGTTATTATAGACGGCATAGACAGCAACTTTAGCATCGAACAAAGAAATTATAAAACTTACCGGCGCAATCATTCCATGCCATAACCCGTACCAGAAACCTACCTGCTGAATATCTTTTGAGTATTCATATTGGATTGCATCTGCACAGCCGCTGAGCAGAAGAACTAAAACCACCGCAGCAAACAAAAACAAAAATTTTCTGTGAGTCATATTTTACTCCCTTGATTTATTGCACAAACATTTTGCGAAAAAACATTTAATCGGGTTAATTATAATTCATACAACATTCCGAATGAGACTGATAAATTCAAAGCACTTTCGGATGATCCGTAATCGGCTTCATATTTAAAATGTTCCGATTGATTAAGTATTTCCCACTTTGTCCTTAAACCGTTGACTGCATAACTTTTAAACTCGATGAACGTTAGTAGCTTCTGCGTTAAGTGAAGGTTGGCACCAAAGCAGATCAATCCGCAAAAGCCCTTTGTTTTATATTCCGTTTCCACAATAAGAACCGTGTAATCGTATCTGCTCACGGTTTTGTAGTTGTAATAACCCGCACCAATGCTAATGAACGGTTCGAAGACGGAATCTTTTGTTAAATACTGCGAATAGATGAGAGACAATTCAATTGGCATTCCTTTCGTTGTCATGGATTGAGTATAATTATAATAACCAGGACTAAGCCGTTCCGTAGTGTTGAAAAACGTATTCCAGCCGTATCCCGTTTTTAACGATACATGAACAGAACTAAACAGCGGTAATGTTGCTTGAATGTAGATATTCTTAATTTGTCCGCGAGCAGGAACTGAGTTATAAAAAAAATTATAAACGTTGAACGAATTTGATTCAAAAGTAAGTCCGACAGATTGCGCAAAGACATGATTACTTGACAAGATGATGATGAAGCAAAGCGAAAAAATTATTTTTTTAGCCATGTTGACCCCTTTTTCAATAAAAAAGTTAAGTTAAAAATTTTCAAGAAGCTTTAGCTTAAAACATCATTATAAAAAACAATAAAAGGACTTTTTAAAGAAACAATCCTTTAATAATTAAAACAGCTACCGCAAACATGGTACCCAAGAAAGCTTTTCGTCTATCAATCCGCTTCTCGTTATGGTATAATTTCTTTTCCGCCAAATTAAGCAGTTCATCATTCCATATAAGAATTATTGCAGCGGCAATAAAACAACTCAAGTTGAAAAGATGCAAAATATGTCCTCCCTTACTTTAATAATATCACAAGACCAACTACGATTAGAAACATCGTCCCTACCAGTAGTCTTCTTGCCACAATTTCTCTACTTGCGGATACTTTGTTTCTGCTATTCATCTTTTCAAAATAATCCAGCAGTCTTTTTCTCAACAGTAACAGTATTACTCCAAATACAATCGATAGCAAGCCGGTAAACTTAATTTTCCCACCTTTAGAAATTACATTTATATCCACCGCCGCACTGAAGCACAATATCGTTCATATTTTTCTGCGAAGACTTCCTTCAGTTTGCTTTCTTCTAG
>JAMCSN010000309.1 GCA_023381535.1 Bacteroidota bacterium | reverse complement strand
ACTTCAAACCAGCCGACTTTCTTTTCAGAATTCGCTTCCAAAACAATCTCCTTGACTGCTTCGGAAATTCCTTCGGTGGAAATTCCAACTCGTTCAATAACTTCGAATGTCTTTGACATATTAACCCCTTTCTATAAATAAAAAGTTCAATTGATAGTTCAGTTGGTAAAAATTCAAACCTAAAATAACTCTTTAGAATGTTAGATTAAAGAAATGCCAATTCAGATATCTTCAAATTCTCATCGCAGAATATTGCTTTTTATTTAGAGAACTTCTATTTTTATATGGACTAAATCTAAATAGTAACAAGAAATGAAATCAGGAAGAGAAGTTGTACACGAGGAATTTCGGCACTTTTTAAAAAGAGGCGATCATCGGATTACCCCAGAACGTTTTGAAGTATTGGACCATGCGATTGATTACGAAGGACACTTTGGCGCAGATGAATTGTACGTGCAAATGAAAAGCAGTCATTCCGAAATCTCCCGCGCCACCGTTTATAATACGGTAGAGTTACTGGCGCAATGTGGTGTGCTTTCGAAAAGAAATTTTGGCGAGAACAAAACACGCTACGAATCCAACGTCGGCAAAACTACTCACGATCATTTAATCTGCACAAACTGTGGAGCTATCAAAGAATTTTCCGAACCGAAACTTCAGAAAATAGTAAAACAAATTTCAAAGGATATCGGATTTGAAGCTTCCGGTTATTCCTTCAACATATTTGGTAAATGCACAAATCCAAGCTGCGGAATGAATAAAGAAAATGGATAGCACATTAGATAAAGCGAAAAAAGGTGTTCCGGTTACCGTTGTAAAACTGCCGGCTGGAGATATTAAATCACAATTGATAAGACTTGGCATTTCCGAAGGTGATACATTCAAATGTTTAGAAAGATTACCCGGCGGTACCATCGTTGTTCAAAAGAACAGGCAAGAAATTGCTGTCGGTTTTGATCTCGCAAAAAAAATTCAAGTTATTTTACAGAAATAAAATATTATGAAATCTGATAGTATCCTTGGAATAAAGAGCGAAATAAATTCTGTTCTTCTGACCGAAGAAAACGGAAGTTCAAAAAATATTTCCGAAGAGAAAATTGTACTTGTGGGAAATCCCAACGTCGGTAAGTCATGCTTCTTCAATTATCTTAGCGGGATGTACGTTGATGTATCCAACTTCCCCGGCACAACCGTATCAATAATCAAGAGTCATTACAAAGACAAATTTGTTTTTGATACGCCGGGCATTTACGGAGTCGGTTCATTCAACGATGAAGAAAAAGTTGCAAGGAATATAATCCTTTCTGCCGATGTAATTTTGAATGTTGTTAACGCGCTCAATCTTGAACGCGATCTTTTCCTTACGCTTCAGTTGATTGACATGGGAAAACGCGTTACAGTGTTGCTGAACTTCAGCGACGAATTGAAGAAGAGAAAGATCAAGATTGATATTGAAAAGTTGAAAGAATTCCTTGGTGTTGAAGTTATTCCAACAACGGCAGTTGATAAATCCGGTTTTGATAAACTTGATTATGCGATTGAACATGCAAAAGTCGGTAATCAACAGTTAGATCTTCATTTCATGATTCAGCAGATAATGGAAAATTCCGTCCCACAAGCAGAAGCCGTTTTGATTCTTGAGGGCGATGAATCGGTAGCCGAACGTTACAATGTGAAAAACGGTACGCCGGAAGAACGTGAAAAAATTTATATCGGCCGACGAAACCGCGTGAACGAATTAGTAGATCAAGTTGAGTACGAGGATTCTAAGAAAGGCGAGATTTTTAATTTACTTGGGCGATTGTCTTTAAACCCAATTACAGGTATTCCAATTCTTCTTGTGATGCTTTTGTTGGTTTACTTTTTTATCGGTGATCTAATCTCGCAGCGCGTAGTAAATTTCACAGAAGTCAAGATAGGTCGGGAAATTTTTGAACACGATGTGAAAACATTTGTGGGCAATTATACTCCCGTAACAATTCAAGGAACAGTTACCGATGCAGCTGGGAAAGTTCTAGAGAAAAAAACTTTCGACTTTCCTTCCGGGATTAGCGCGAACGAAACATTGCACAATAATTACGAAACATGGATTAAACAAAACGTTACGCAATCAGAATTCAAGTTTAAGAATCCGCTTGTTCAGCTTTTTTTTGGTGAGTTCGGCGTAATAACAATGACTGTAACTTATTTGTTATTCTTGCTGCTACCGCTCGTGATTGGATTTTATTTCATTATGGCACTGCTTGAAGACAGCGGTTACCTTCCGAGATTAGCAACGATGCTTGATCGTTCCTTTAACAAAATTGGCTTAAATGGTCGCGCGGTAATCCCGATCATGCTGGGATTCGGATGCATTACCATGGCAAATATTACAACAAGATTACTTGGAACCGAACGGGAAAAATCTATAGTAACAGCGATTTTGCAATTTGTAATTCCATGTTCGGCACAATTAGCCGTAATAGCTGCATTGCTGAGCGGCGCGGGATTTGGTCCAATCATCCTTTACATATCTGTGATCGGAAGCGTGTTAATTATTCTATCGACTGTCTTAAACAAAATGCTTCCGGGTGAGAGCTCTCCCCTATTAATCGATTTGCCGATGATTAGAATTCCTAAGATGAACAACATCTTCAAAAAAACTTTATTCAGAACTTGGGGCTTCATGAAGGAAGCTGGATTCTGGTTTTTTGTCGGAGCTCTTGCTGTAGGAGTTATGCAAATCACTGGTTTGCTTGATGTTTGGCAAAACTTATTAGCTCCGCTCACAACCGTATGGCTGAAACTTCCCAAAGAAGCGGCAAATGCTTTCGTGATGGGAATGGTTCGCAGAGATTTCGGCGCAGCCGGACTCTTTCACATGAGTTTATCCGTCATGCAGAAAACAGTTGCCATTATCACGATCACAATTTTTGTACCGTGCATCGCCTCGTTCGTTGTTATGCTGAAAGAAAGAGGTTGGAAAGAAGGTACAGCAATTTGGATCGGAACATGGGTAACTGCATTTTTGATCGGCGGAATTGTTGCACAATTTGTGTTATGACAAATGAAGAAAAGTGAAATTCCAAAATATCCGTTAATCTGGCGCAAAGAAGATTTCTTCATTAAAATTTATTCTTCCATTCCCAACATTTCTACCGGGATTTTAGTCACAACCGACAAGGCAACATTTGTTGTCGATCCAGGTGACGGAATCTTGCGCGATCTTAACAAAGATGTTGGCGCTGTAACAATTCTAAAAATCTCCGATATTTTTATCAGTCATGGTCATCATGATCACGTCGGCGGAGTGTGGTCGCTGTTAACCTATCTTTCCGTTATGAAGAAGAAGAGTCCGCTGAACATCTATTATCCGAAAGGTTGTTTGGAAATCGAAAGCATTCACAAAGCCTTCATCAGTGTTTACGGAAAAGAACTTTCTTACCCTATTGTATTGAAGCCGATCAACAGCGCAAAAAGTTTTAAACGAAATTCCGTAACCATTAAACCGTTCAAAGTAAATCACAGAGAACTCACAGAAGATTCAAGCTCCACCATTTTAATCCCATCGCTTGGATTCAAATTTATTCATGATGAAAAATCCATTTGCTACGGCGGCGATACTGCATACTGCGATTCGCTTGCAAAGATGGCAAAGGATTCCGATCTAGCAATCATTGAAGCCGGTGCCAAGGAAAAAAAATCACAGCTTCACATGACCATCGAAGAGGCATCGCAAATAGGCAAAACGGCGAAAGATTATTTCTTGGTTCATGTGCCCGAATAATATTATTTTCGAGTAATAATCAATAAGATTCTGGAGGCATCATGAAACGATATACCGTTCTTGTAATTGCACTATTCTCATCTTTCCTTTTCGCACAGAACAAAATTCACAATCCGTTAATCACCTCAGAAGAAATTAAAGCTAACATTTATTATTTGGCATCCGACGATATGAAAGGCAGATTTACCGGCAGCCCTGAAGAACGAAAAGCCGGCGACTACATAAAAAGCGAATTTGAAACCTACGGATTGAAACCTGCATTCAACGGAAACTGGTTTCAAGAATTTCCTTTCGTTGAAAAAGTACAACTTACAAAAGCAAACTCGTTAACATTAGACATCAACGATCAAAAACAAAATTTAAAACTTGGTAAAGAATTTACGACAGTATCTTACTCGGCAAACGGAAAAGTTACAGGCGATTTAGTTTTTGCCGGATATGGAATCTCTGCGCCAAAGCTAGGTTACGATGACTTTGCCGGTCTGGATGTCAAAGGCAAAATTGTTGTTGTGATGCGATATCATCCCGAACATGATAGCTCAAAATCTGAATTTGACCGCTATGCTTCTTTCAGAAACAAGGCAACTATTGCTAAAGAAAAAGGCGCTGCCGGAATTATCCTGGTAAATGGATATGCGCCTGTGAACGAAGACGATCCGCTGATGGATCTTCGTTACGATGGTGCGCCGCCTATGTCCGACATTTTTGTTCAGAACATGAAAAGATTATTTGTGGATCAACTTTTCAAATCGGAAGGATT
Organism: Bacteroidota bacterium; assembly: GCA_023381535.1. Next base: position 2,255 of record JAMCSN010000309.1, on the reverse strand, counting down.
AAATTTTTTGGATTATCAGAAAAAAATTGACGCGTCAAAAAAACCGGCTTCATTTGCTTTTAAAAATGCTAAAGCCACGTTATCGACCGGAGTGAAAGAGATTGTCAGCAAAGGAAGAAACGTTGCCGGTATGATTGAAGGATCCGATCCAACTTTGAAAAACGAATACATAGTCATCGGCGCTCACTACGATCATCTTGGTATCGATCAGTTGAAAGAATCCTCAATGTACAAAGGCAAAGAACCGATGATTCATCACGGTGCAGATGATAATGCTTCGGGAACGTCGGGCTTATTAGAAATCGCTGAGAAGTTCGGATCGATCAAAGAACGCGTTAAACGAAGCATAATATTTGTCGCATTCTCCGGCGAGGAGCTCGGTATTCTTGGTTCAACTTACTTTACAAATAATTCTCCCGTACCGTTAAACGAAATTGCTGCGATGTTAAATATGGATATGGTCGGTCGGCTGAACAGTGAAAACAGTTTAACAATTATCGGTACCGGGACTTCATCCGAATGGAAAACACTTCTGAACGAAAAAAACAAATACGGATTCAAATTAGGTTTCAACGAAGGCGGTTCCGGCGGAAGTGATCATCAGGCGTTCACAAACAAAAATATTCCGGTTCTTTTCTTTTTTACCGGGACACATTCCGATTATCATAAGCCATCCGACACCGCGGACAAAATCAATAATGAAGGAGAAGCTCGCGTCGTAAATTATGTTTATGACATTGCTGATGATATCGATTTGGAAGCCAAACGTCCGGACTTTATCAAAGTTGAAGAACCAGCAAGCCGCGGAGAAGTAAGGACACGTGTTACTGTCGGCACAGTTCCGGAATTTGGTTTTATTGGAAACGGCTACAAGATTTCAGGCGTTACTGAAGGCGGACCGGCAGCAAAAGCCGGCATGAAAGCCAATGACATCATTATAAAGTTCGGTCCAAAAACAGTTAACAATATTTACGATTTTATGTACGCCATGGGTGATTACAAAGCCGGAGACAAAGTTGAAGTTGTAGTTTTGCGCGACGGAAAAGAAGTGAAACTGAATGTCGAATTGATGGCGAAATAGTTTTTAACTCTCTGTTGATATAAACTCAAGGGCGAAACAAATGTTTCGCCTTTGTACTTTATAATACGGCTAATAGCTAAATGACAACGACACAACGAAATTTCCCGGCATGCCGGGTTCGAGATAAACTGCTTCGTTGTTCACAATATCCGGATTCACGAACGCTGACACAGCGTATTTCAAATCAAACAAATTGTTAACGGTAACAAATCCACTAACAGTAAGATCACCAATAATTTTTACCGGTTTGTTCAAACCTATGGTTGCATTCACCACATTGAAAGCCGGAACCGACAAGGTGTTCGCGTCATCAACAAAATATTTTCCAATTCCGTTTATGCCGAGAGAAATAAAAATTCCGTTAAGCTCAGTAGGCTCTACAGTCACGCCGATATTGTAAAAGAAATCCGGCACTCCGGCAACTTTATTGTTTTTGTAATCCGCAAAACTTCCCGCCTTACCGTAATGAACCGAATCTATAAGATAATCTTGATATTTATTATCCGATAAAGTGAATGCTGCGTTGAATAAAATGCCATGCGCAAATTGAATCGAACTGTTCAGCTCGGCGCCGAGTCGTCTCGTTCTTCCGGCAGTAAAATAAAATCTTCCTCCTCGGTATGGAATTATATCGTTCCTAACATCGATGTAATAAAGTGCCAAGTCATAAGTGATCAATTTCATAAAACTATTTTTATCGAGCACCGAAATATTTTTTGAACCTACTTCATAAGTTGTTGAGACTATCGGATCCAAAAGCGGATTGATCAGGTAAACTAAATCTTGACCGTAAGTGCCAGCTGGGTCGGTTTCGTTGCCGGCAGGGACTTCGATGCCGCCGCCAAGATTTACATACAAACTATTTGTCGGCGAAATTCTATACGTTATTCCTGCTTTTGGTGTAAGTCTTTCAAACGATTTTTTTTGAACGCCGAACTGGGGTGACATGAAGTCTTCGGAATAGTATGTTACATTATCATACCGGGCGCTGGCAATTACACTAAATTTTTCGTTGAATAAAATTTCATCTTGAATAAACGCGCCGAATGTATTTGCACCTTCGCGTTTATCGGCTTTCAGATCACTACCGCGACCGTTTGTGGGCGACAAACTGTAAAACAAAATTGCGCCGTCCTGGTATGCTTCGTCGGTACCGATAATCAATTTGTTGATG
>JAMCSN010000059.1 GCA_023381535.1 Bacteroidota bacterium | reverse complement strand
CGTAAGAATTTGGATTTGGTGTCGATGAAGGCGCGTAATTAGTTCCACTTGAGTAACCTCCAATTGCAGAACTTCCTTGTCTAGTCAAATCCTCCGTTGACCATATTCCGTATGTCCCAGGATTACCTGTGAGGTTTCCGTTTAGATCGTGATCTCTTCCGTCCACTGTAAGCGTTCCGCTAGTAAGAACCTCATTGTTTGTGGAAATAGCACCTTTTACTCCGGGTGGAAAATTTTCATTTTGCGGGACTTGAATTATTACCGTTACTGATTTTGCAATTCCATCATAAAGGGAATTCGATCTCACCTTTATCATGCTCTGCCCGCCGATTGTTGTATCGGTTACAGTATACGAACCCGACCCTCCAAATACATTTGTAAAATTCACCGGAGAAGTAGTGCGATAAGAATTTGAATCGCCAACTTCGGCAATAGCCATTTCTGCAATGCTGTTTGCAACGTTTCTTGCCTCGGTCTCATTGTATCTATCGAATGATGATTGCGATGCCGTGGTCATGTTGTTATTAATATTCATGTTAATCATTCCGAATAACAACATACTCCCAAGAACCATTATTAAAATAGCTTTGCCCATAAATCACCTAAAATAAATTCCTTGGTCTAATCCTTTTTCTCCAATCAACAGGGCTGTATAAATTTCCAGTTGAATCCGGCAGTTCCGTTTTAACTAGCACCTGAATAGTTCTGATCTTAGCCCTTGTTAATTGGCTCGTCAGCGACGCATACGATAAATTTGCGTTTGAAGAATCGAAGTAGGAAAGATTGAATCTTGTAACGATTGAAATGCTGCTGATTGTTTGATTCAGTTTTCGGAATAACTCCATGTCGTTCGGATTGGCAGTGCTAGTTAACGCTGTTTTGCTGCCGGTGTAGTATGTTACGGTGTCAACGGTTCCGTTGTTATCCACGTCGGATAAATATTTTATTACGCTGGAATCTGCCTGAAGGATTTTATTACCCGTTACGCCGTAACCCATTTTGTAAAAATCATATTCAAGAATTTGCGCCGAAGTGATTGCGTTTCTCTGATTAAACGTGTCCTGATACAATTGATTGGCGGAATCACTCATCCTCATGTTGAGAGAAAGAATAATCAAGATTACGAATCCCGCTATAACGTTTGCCCCGATCAGTTTAATTATTTCTGACATAACGCTTAATAAGTTGAAATTGAATTTAGTTTCAGTGTGTCTTTTAAATAAGTATTGGTAACAAAAACGTCGATTCGTTTAGCTAATGTTTGTGAAGAACTAGTCTGGTTCGGATTTAATTTCACAGCGTAATTCACATCCACTCTTGTTGTAAAAACTCCCAGTGTATTCAATGTATCCAACCGCACGTAATTTTTGTAATCGTCAATGTCATCATAATTTGCCGGGGAAGTTTCACCGGAATCGGGACCGAGAGCACCGACGGCAGTAAGCTGAGAAACATTATTCACCCTTTTCGAAACCGTCTTCTCGTCAAATGCTTTTGCCTGTATCTCATCAATCATAGACTGACCGATACCAGACGCGGTAATAATAGCTTGGTTATAAATGTCGAGATCAGTCTTTGTATTGTAGGAATTGTAGAAAGTTAACGCGAGAAGACCAAGTAAAACCATTCCGCCAATAACCAATATGATTTGTTGAGTGCCCATATTTTACGGTGAAATTTACCTTAATTATAATTTGAAATTTGTGCTTTGAAACAACAGCAACCGTAAATTGTGGAAAGAGCAGTTATTCTAGGAATCAATTATTGTGCAAATCAAAATGTTGAAAAACGCCGACAAAAACAACATTAGGTTTGGACGGATGGTTCGGTCAATAATAAATCAGTAGAAACTACACGTAACCAGATAGAATTTGAGTGAAATTCATATTTAGATCAAAGTTGTTATATTGAGCCCGTCGATTTCAACAAGAAATATTGAATATGGATCCGATTAATCTGCTGTTAGCGATAAATCTATTTGTTTCGATGAGCGCCAACTATTCCGGTGCGAAGAAAGGTCTTAAAACTTCTGTAACGAAAGTCATTGACAGACCGGTTTCCTACCTTCAAAAGGTTCCGCCAAACGTTGCTGCAGTAGTTTTAATTCTAACAATCGTTAGCATTTTTAAGATTGGTACTTTGCCGGCAAGCTATGAAGCTCAGTATTCTGCTTTACGAATTATTGGATTAATCGCTTTTGTTTTTTTCTCATGGGTTCAGGTGCTTTCATATAAGTCTCTTGTAAAGTTCTACGCACAAGATGTTGTTGTTATGAAGGAACATGAATTAGTTGAAAAAGGTCTGTACCGGTTCATACGTCACCCGCAATACTTAAGTCAGCTGCTAAGTGATTTGGGCGCTGGCGTTGCGCTGTTAAGTTATATTGTAACACCGGTCGTAATTTTTATCGAGATTCCGCTTTTTGTACTTAGAGCCCGGCTTGAAGAAAAAATTTTGCTGAAACATTTTGGTGATCAATTTGTAAGCTATAAAAAAAGAAGCGGCTTTATGCTTCCGTTTATTGGTTAGGGAATGATGAAGGCATATAAATTTTTTCTGCTCCTATTTTTTCTTTCTGGAGTTGTTTTTCCTCAGAGGCTGTACAAGATTACTGTGTCCACACCCGGCGGTCAAGCAAACCTGTCATACATAGTACGCAACGGGATAGATTTCGTCTCATCAAAGGAATTGGCGCAGCTGCTTTCTGCAAATCAATTTTATAATCCGGAAACGAACAAGATCGAAATCAAGTTTAAAGACTATTCTCTTAAATTCACCGCGAAGAATCAATTCGTTGTTGTTCAAAAAAAATCCGACAACACTCAAACAAGTTTTCAAATTCCCATCTCCACGCTTCTAATAAATAATGATGTTTTTATCCCGCTGGTTTATTGTATTGAATATCTAAACTTGGGCTACGGACAAACACTGGAGTACGACAGTTCTACAAAAAACTTAACGATCACTCAAAAACCATTTAGCCCGACGACAATCGCTGTAGAGCCGAAACCGGTTGCAACAGAAAAACAACAGCAAACAGTTGAACCGGCTCCTTCTACGACGGCAAGTCCGTATGATATTTACGGCGTAACGGTTGAAGATAAATCGAATGGTACTTTGATAAGATTGAAAGCAAGCAGAAAACTTCCGGTGATTCCGAGACAATCTATTACAGACGGCACATTGAATGTTTTCTTGAACGGCGTTACGGTTCAGCCTGGAATACAAAATTCCGTTAATGCTGCGGGTCTGGTAAAGTCGTTTAAGAAAATTGTTGTCGGCAAAAAGAATATTCAGTTGGAGTTTGATCTCGCCGACGGTTATTCATCATCGGAAGCGTTTCAGGATGTTGAGAGCAACGATATACTCATAACAATTCACAACAAACTTTTTGCGGCGTCGCCGGAGATAGAGAACGCAAAATCGAAATGGATTTTTGACGCAGTAGTTATTGACGCGGGACACGGCGGCAAGGATCCCGGCGCAATAGGCGTTTCCGGCGTTAAAGAAAAAAATGTAAATCTTGACGTTGCGCTTAAACTCGGCAAATTGATCGAAAAAAATCTTCCCGATGTAAAAGTTATCTACACAAGAAAGACAGATGAGTTTATCGAGCTGTATAAACGCGGGAAGATCGCAAATGAAAACGGCGGCAAATTGTTTATTTCTATTCACTGCAATTCAACAGAAGCAAAAAATATTCCCACAGGCGGTTTTGAAGTTTACCTTTTACGTCCGGGCAGAACCAAACAGGCAATTCAAATTGCGGAATTTGAAAACAGCGTTATAAAGTACGAAGACAATCCGAAACGTTATCAAAAGTTAACCGATGAAAATTTTATTCTTGTCAGCATGGCGCACTCGCAGTACATGCGCTACTCAGAAAGATTCTCCGATTTCTTGAATCAAGATTGGAAACGATTGGTAGAAATCCCTTCTCTCGGAGTTAAGCAAGCAGGCTTTTATGTGCTTGTCGGCGCGTCTATGCCGGGTGTTCTAATCGAAACGGGATTCCTTTCGAACCGAAAAGATGAAGCTTACCTCGCAAGTTCATGGGGACAAAAAGAAATTGCTCAAGCTATTTTTTCCGCTGTGAAGCAGTACAAAGAATACTATGATAAGGAAATAAACAACTAGCGTTGAGCTTTTAGCTGTTAGTAATTAGCCCCCACTTTTTTGGCTAATTCCTAATAGCTGATGGCTAACAACTCACTGATTTGTTATTCAATTCCCATCGCACTAACTTTGCAAAGCAATTTTCAATAGAAAGGTTTGTTTCAAATGACGAATGCTCAAAAATGGATTGCAGCTTTTTTAGGATTGTTTCTAATTCTTTTTCTGCTTGGACGACTCACTATGAAAGAAGAATCTTCCACCCCTCCAATGATGATGGGCCAGATGGCGAATCAGCAGGCGCAAGTTTCCGAAGATGCAGACGGACCGACATTGGTAAAACAAATTGGTTGTATTTCATGTCACGGTGATAATTTGCAAGGGACACAAGTAGGACCGGCGCTCGCGAATATTAAGGAACACTGGACACGTGACGCCCTAATCAATTATCTGCGGAATCCTTCGGCGTACAGCGGCGATGCTCGGTTTCAACAATACCGCGAACAGTTTAAAAATGTTGTGATGCCATCATTCAACAATATGGATGTTAAACAACTTGGTAAAATTGCAGAGTATCTTCAAACAAAGTAATTAGTACTTAGATTTGAGTATTGAGATAAAGCCCGGCATCGCAGCCGGGTTTTTTGTTTATAAAAAAAGCGGCTCATCGAACCGCTTCTTCTGACTACTGTCTTCTGAATTCTGTCTTCTGGATTCTCACGCTACAGTCACTTCTTTGCAAAGATAAACATCTTGAATTGCATTCAGAAGTTTTACTCCTTCCGCCATCGGTCTTTGAAATGCTTTACGTCCGGAGATTAATCCCATTCCGCCTGCGCGTTTGTTAATCACTGCAGTTTTTGTTGCTTCGGCAAAATCGTTTTCGCCGGAAGCTCCGCCGCTGTTAATTAATCCGGCACGACCCATGTAGTTGTTCATTACCTGGTAACGTGTAAGATCAATCGGATGGTCTGTTGTGAGTTCGGAATAAACACGCTTATCAATTTTTCCGTAAGAAGAATTACCCATATTGAGCGCGGTGTAGCCGCCGTTGTTTTCCGGCAGCTTTTGTTTAATAATGTCCGCTTCGATTGTTACACCAAGATGATTTGCCTGTCCGGTCAAATCTGCCGACACGTGATAATCTTTATCTTTTTTGAACGCGCTGTTTCTTAAGTAGCACCAAAGAATTGTTGCCATGCCGAGTTCATGCGCATGCTGGAATGCCTGGCTGACTTCGATTATCTGACGAGCGCTTTCATCCGAACCGAAATAAATTGTTGCGCCAACGGCTGCAGCGCCCATATCCCAAGCCTGCTTAACGTTTGCGAACATGATTTGGTCGAACTTGTTTGGAAAAGTAAGCAGCTCGTTGTGATTGATCTTAACAATGAACGGAATCTTGTGCGCATACTTTCTTCCAACTGCGCCAAGAACTCCGAGAGTGGAAGCAACCGCATTGCAGCCGCCTTCGATTGCAAGCTTAACAATATTTTCGGGATCGAAGTAATCCGGATTTTTTGCAAACGAAGCGCCGGCGCTGTGTTCAATTCCTTGATCGACAGGAAGAATTGAGAAATAACCTGTTCCGCATAATCTTCCGGAATGAATCATCCACTGAAGATTTTTCAGCACGTTCACATTTCGGTCGCTGGGGTAGAAAATTCTTTCAACAAAATCCGGACCGGGAAGATGCAATTTTTCTTTCGGAACCTTTGCTTTGTAAGTGAGCATGCTATCGGCGTCACTTCCTAAATACTCTTTAATTTTTTCAATCATTGCTAACCTCATCTATTTTTTGAAAGCATAGTTGAATTAGATTTTGTCGAGAACAGAAAAAGGCAAAGCAGAAGGAATTTTGAAATGAAATTTACAATGTTAAATACAAGAAGCAAGCGGAAGGATGCCAAGGATAACTTTAATGCGAAAGCGGCAAAGTAATCTTATTTTCCATGTAAAAAAGTTTCCTCGGTTTAATCCCGCCGAGGCGGGACAAGGGTTAAATTCCCCGCCTCTTGAGGCGAATAAAATAAAATTTTTTTAAGATACCTCGTTGCTTGCGGCGAGGAGATTCATTCAGTTCGCTTTTTGTGCAACAACGCAGATATGTTTTGAACCTTTTTTACCGAGCCACGAAGAAATTTTTACGAGAACTTTTGCGATAGACCTGCTTGCAAAAAGCTGCTTTACAATCTTTAAATTGGCTCCCATCTTCAGCCATGAGTAAAATTGATAGCATAATCTATCGTTAAGCGGAAATGACTTTTGAACTTTCAACGGGCTTTTGTTGATGAAGCTTATGAAGTATTCGAAATGGTGCGGCTTTTGATAATCGGATAAAATTGCATAACCACCCGGCTTCAAAAATTTATTGGCATTTTTCAATGCTTCCATTTTTTCTTCGTCGCCGCTGAACCATTCTTCAATGCCGTCGCATAACAAAATTAAATCGAAATGATTATTTGGAAAATCGGCGGTTAAAATATTCTTCGTCACAAATTGAAATTTGGTAGCATTCTTGTCCGATGTAAGATTTTCGGCAAACAGCGCCGACTTCTCTACAGCAGTTTTTGAAACGTCGATCCCCACTACTTCGGCAGCTAACCCGTTCAATCGAAATGTTAAATGACCTTTGCCGCAACCAACATCGAGCACTCTAACATAATTTGGTTTGAGAGCTTTGGCTGTGTTTATAACAAACTCATGGC
>JAMCSN010000332.1 GCA_023381535.1 Bacteroidota bacterium | reverse complement strand
TGTGCACAAAAAATCGGGAAAAGTTATAGAGAACATTGCTACATTTATCAACGAAAAAAGTCGGGCAGCAATTTCTTTATGATATTTTCCATTTTATCACATATCAATTTCTTTCGTTTTAATCCGGTTAAGTTTAGCACTTCAATGCTTCTACGAAAATCTAAATTCCTTCTGATTTCATTTTCGATTATCGCTGCATTTTTATTTTCAAGCTGCGATAAAATTCCGGGCGGTGTTGTCGATTCCCAAATTGTTGATTACTCGGTTGAGAAAATTGAAGCGCCAGTTTCGGTAACTTATTCGAAGAGCGATTCTTCGGTTACGACTACTATATGGTTGGCTAACAATGAATCTGTGAATAGCGTTTGGTGCAAGATTAGCTCACTTGACGGGCAGATTATTATTAATCCGAGCGTATCATTTCAGTTTGTTTACGATATGATCCCATTCAGTTGGCAACGAGATTTGAAAACTTACTCTGCCAAATTTTATATGAGCAAATCTAATCCCAGCGGCAAGTATCAAATTGAATACTTTGTTGAGAATAATATAAATAAATCCCCCAACAATACCGCTAAGGTTGGTTCGGCTCTCTTTACATACAACAATAATCAAAATAATCTTCCACCGGTAATTTCTAATCTTGTTATTCCTTCTGCTGTTTCTCGCGGTAATAATTTTTCTTTTTCATTGAAAGCAGATGACCCGAACGGCGTATCTGATATCCAGGCTGTCTTTTATAAACTTTATAGGCCTGATGGGACATTGGTAGTCAATAGTCAGGGCATTTCGGAATTCCCCTTGTATGATGATGGAAATTCATCAGTTCATGGCGATCAAACTGCTGGAGATAGAATTTACTCTGCGATGTTGAATTTTCCTACTACTCAGCCAACAGGAGTTTGGAAATTTGAATTTCAGGCGAAAGATTATGGTGGAAAATTGAGTAACGTGCTAACACAAAATTTAACGGTTAATTGATGAAGAAAATTTTCTCAATATTCTTTTTTAGTTTGTCTGCGGTTTTACTATTTGCTCAAATGAAACCGACTGATTATTCTTTCGGTGGAAATAGACTTGCTAAGACTTTAGATCAAACTCCCGCAAGCAACACGATTGAGAAAATTCTGATTGAGAATAATGTGATTTGGCTTGCAACCGGAAACGGTTTGAGCAAATCGGCTGACAACGGCGATAGCTGGACAAACTATTACAACTCCAAAGATTTTGGTACCGAGAGTGTGTCTGCGGTTGGGTATTCAAACGGAAAGATTTGGGCTGCAACATGGCACATGGAAACTAGATTCGACGGAGATCATCCTGTTGGTACCGGATTGAAATATTCTTCCGATGAAGGTCAAACATGGACATCAATTACGCAGCCGATGGACAAGTTATCTGACACGGTTATTACTTACGGCATCAATAAGTTGAAAGCAACGCCGGTTGCGACAAATGTTGATAATTTTGTTTATGACATTGCGTTCACACGAAATACAATTTGGGTTACGTGTTACAAAGGCGGTGGTTTAAGAAAGTCTGCCGATGGCGGTGCCACTTGGTCGCGTGTTGTACTTCCGCCGGATAATTTGAATTCGATTAAGCCGAGCGACACATTAAGTTTTCCTATTAGTCAATCTCAGTATTACACGCTCAGAGTTTATTCTTTGCTTGCGACAGATGATACAACAATTTACGTCGGCAGTGCCGGCGGAATATTGAAAAGCACGGACAACGGAGTAAGCTGGGTAAAATTCAATCACACGAATCAGAACAGTCCTATCAGCGGAAATTTTGTTGTGGCGCTTAAACAAAATGAATTTGATAAATCGATTTGGGCTGCAACTTGGAAAGCCGAAGGTCAAACTGAATTTTACGGCGTGAGCGCATCTTACGATGGGGGACAAAACTGGAAAAATTTTCTGACTGGTGAAAACGCTCACGACTTCGGGTTCAAATATTTTGGTAACCCAACAAATTACACCGGTGCCGATTTGATTGTTGCAACTGACGACGGCGCTTTCAGATCAAGCGATAACGGAAACAAATGGATCGCCGCGCCGAACATTGTAGATGATTTTACGAAAGTGGAAATCAATACAAAAAATTTCCGCGCGGTAAAAACGAATCGTAAAAGCGACGGTTCTACCGACATTTGGCTTGGTACTCTCAACGGTTTGGCGAGGTTGAACGAGAACTACGGATTTTGGGCAGGTAACTGGAAAGTTTTTTTGGCTTCTAAAAATTTGGCATCGACTTCTGAAACATATGCGTTCCCGAATCCTTTTTCACCGAGTCAAGAAATTGTGAAAATAAAATACTCGACCGATAAACCGGTAAACGTTACAATTAGAATCTTGGATTTCGGAATGAACCTTGTGAGAACTCTGATCCAAAACGCACCGAGAAATGCTGTCGGCGATCATTTTGAAAATTGGGACGGCAAAGATGAAAATGGAAAAACTGTTCCTAATGGAGTTTACTTTTACCGGATCGATGCCGGTTCCGATAAACCGTTGTTCGGTAAAATTATGGTGCTGATGTGAGAATGAAACTTCGTGCGAAAAATATTTTGATGCTGGTTTTGATCTGTACTTTTTCCGTACAGGCTCAGTCGCAGTTTTCCGATATCAACAGTATGCCCGGCGCATTCAGCAGAATGGGTTTCGGCGCACGCGGAATGGGAATGGGCAATGCTATCTCGGCAGTTAAAGATGGAAACTTGGTTTCATACTACAATCCAGCGTTGGCTCCGTTTCAAGAAGGAAATTCTTTTCAAACATCGTACTCATTTCTTTCGATAGATCGAACGTTAAATTTCATTAACTACACGCGCAAGTTTGAGATGGGGAAAAGGACCGGTGCAGATGGACAAGAAAAACCTAGATCAACAGCCGGTATAAGTGTCGGTTTGATCAATGCCGGCGTTTCAAAGATTGATGCGAGAGACAGCCAAGGAAATAAAACGGGTGACCTTTCAACTTCAGAAAATCAATTTTTCGTTGCAGTCGCGAATCGGTTTTCAGAAAAACTTTCGATTGGCATCTCATTCAAGTTTCTCTACTACAAGTTGTATGAGAGCGTGACATCATCCGGAATCGGTTTTGATATCGGCGCGCTTTATTTGTTGAATGACGCGATTAGTCTTTCGCTCATGATTTCAGACATCAACAGCAAATACCAGTGGGATACCAGCACACTTTACGGCACACAAGGTATGACTACTAAAGTTAATTTTCCGCTGTTGAAGAAAATTGGAATTGCATACAAATTTACCGAGCCGAAACTTATCGCTGCGCTTGAGTTTGAAAACAGCAACGGCGGCACAAACATTTTACGCTGCGGTGCCGAATACAACATTCACGAAAATTTATTTCTTAGGGCGGGAATTGATAAGCTGAATCTTAGTAATTTTAACTACCCGGTTCGCCCGTCTTTCGGATTTTCATATTTCTATCCGTTGAATGCCGTGAAGATTGGGATTGATTATGCGTTTGTGATCGAACCTTATTCTTCAAGCGATCAGCACATTGTTGGCGTTAACGTAAACTTCTAAAGAATTTTTCATGAAAAAAATATTTGTCATTTTCTTTTTCACTTCGCTCGGCTTGTTTGCTCAATCAGCAGGTAACAGCGGCGTGGCATTTCTAAAATTCGGATTCGGCGCCAGAAACATTGCAATGAGCGATTTGGGTGTTGTCTCGGCGAACGATCTTTCTGCTTTGAATTACAATCCATCACTCCTTGCGCTGAACAATAAAACTCAGTTGTCGTTTACGCACAATTCGCTTTTCCAAGATTTAAGTTCGGAAATGTTCGGCGGAAGTTTTAACGCGCTCGGTTTGCCGGTAGCTATTGGCGTTAACACAACCACAGTTTCAAATATTGAAGTGCGGCTCAAACCCGGCGATCCGATCTCAACATTCAGCACGCATTACTTTGCAACGAGCATATCTTCGGCATTTCAAGTCACGGATAATATATTTGCCGGCGCAACATTCAAATACGTTTACGAAAATATTTTTTCCGATGACGCGACCGGATACGGTTTCGACTTCGGCGTGACATATCAAAAACTAATTGATGGACTTACGCTCGGTGCATCGTTACGAAATATTGGCTCGATGAATCAGTTGCGAACCGAATCGACAAGACTGCCAACCGACTTGCGATTGGGCGGCGCCTATAGTTTCTCACTCAATGAATACAACTTGGATTTTACCGCATTGGCAGGATATCAAAAATATACTTTGCAGAATGACTCTCATATTCATTTTGGCGGCGAAGCTGTTTATCAAAAAATGTTTGCGCTCCGTCTCGGATACGCAAGCGGCTACGATTCCAAAAATATTTCTGCCGGCTTCGGAGTTTTATGGCACGGAATCAATCTAGATTATGCTTACGTTCCTGTAAAATATGGTTTGGGTGATTCGCACATAATTACTTTTACTTACACTTTCGATTGACATTGCAGACAATTCAAAATTACTTCGGCTTATTCAATTCGCACTTAAAACCAAAATTCTTATTTTTGTCAAGTTTGTTAAATCTTTTACCGGCATAATATGGAAGTAATCAAGTACACGGATGAATGGAAAGAGAAGTGGGATAAATTCGTCCTCCAGTCGAACAACGGAACCATGTTTCATCTTCAAAAATTTTTTGATTATCACGTCCCGGGTAAATTCAAGTTTGATCATTTGATGTTTGTTCACAAAGGTGAAATAGCTGCTCTACTTCCCGGCAGATTAACGAACGGATATTTTGAATCTCCGGTTGGCGCGAGCTACGGTTCGATCGTTACCAAAGACATAACATTTGCCGAGTCGATGGAATTTGTTTCGCTCCTTCTTGATTACGGAAGGAAGAACGGAATAAAAGAGTTCGAACTCACCCCGGCTCCGATGATTTACGAAACGTATCAAAATCAGAATCTCGATTTCGCGATGTTGTGGCAAGGGTTTTCATTCAAGCTGCATTACATTTCCAGCGCGATTAAACTTGATAAGAACAGAGACATCATCGAAAGATTTTCGCCGACGATTCGCCGCAATGTGAGAAAGACGCTAAAGACTCCCGAGATTCGTGTCGAGATCAACGAACGTTACGACGAGTTTTATCCTATCTTGCTGGAAAATAAATCTCGTCATGATGTAAAGCCAACGCACAGTTACGAAGATTTACTGCGGCTGAAAGAATTGATGCCGGAGAATCTAAAATTGTTCATGGTTTACTTTGGCGACAAACCTATCGGCGGCTCGCTAATGTTTTTCACGAACAAAAATGTTGCACTCTGTTTTTACAACATGCTGCTTTACGATTACACCGAGTATAAACCGATTCAGCGCGTGATGTACGAAGTTGTGAAGTATTCAACGGAAAACGGATACGGCTATGTTGACATTGGCGTTTCGCAAGACACAAAAGCTGCTAACCCGATGACACCGAGCATGAGCTTGATCGAGTTCAAAGAAAAATTTGATGCGAAGACTATTATGCGAAATACTTTCTACATAAAACTTTAATTGCCGAGATGCGATGAACGCGCAGAAAAAAGTTTGCATAGCATTTCTCGGCAACGCACTTCACGATTCCAGAATTACAAATCTCAAAAACTCGCTCAAGAATGATAACTGTTCGGTCTCAGTAATTTCTTTCGATTGGTTTATCACGTCTCAAGACTATCGCGATGATGAAGTGGCGGTTTTCAATCTCACCAAAGGCAGTTTCAGCTTGATCTTCTATTTGCAGTTCGCGTTTATCCTCTTGTATGAATTACTGAAAAGCCGTGCTGACATTTATTTTGCTGAAGATTTGTACACGCTGCCGTTTGTTACCGTTATCGCGAAGATTAGAAATGCTAAAATTTATTACAACAGTCGTGAACTTTATTCTTGTCTCGGTGGATTGAGAAACCGTCCACGACTTCAAGCGCTCATCTCCGCAATCGAGAAAGTTTTCATAAAAAAAGTTGATCTTGTCATAACGACCGGCGAAATGGATTCCGCGTTTTTGGAAAAGCTGTATGGAATTCGGAACACATTAGTCATAAGAAATATTCCGTTGCTTCAAACAGCGACTTCCAAAGTTGATTTCAGAAAAAAATACAATCTGCCGAATGAAATGAATATCCTACTTTATCAGGGCGTGCTTTTGGAGGGACGTGGCATTGTCCCCGTGCTGAATGCGATGACGAAGATTCCGCATGTCGCTCTGATTATTCTTGGCGATGGTCAGCAGAAAATTAATTTCCAAAAATTAGCCGAAGAGTTAAAAGTTGCCGATCGCGTTTTCTTTGAAGGAACCGTCAGTCAAAAAGAATTGATCAATTACACCGCAGGTGGAGATATCGGGCTGTCGCTAATCGAAAACATAAGTGTAAGTTATTATCACGCTCTGCCGAATAAAATGTTTGAATACATTATGGCAGGACTGCCGGTGCTGGCTAGTGATTTACCGCAGATGAAAAAAATTATCGACACTTATCAAGTTGGCGAGTGTATCAAAATTGAAAATGAAGATATAATTGTGACGACACTGATTTCTCTGACTTTCCTAAAAAAAGAATATGAACGAGGAAAGACTAGACTGTTAGAGAATTGATGAGATGAGCAGACAAAGAAGAATATTGATTGTCCGACCGGATAGGATTGGCGATGTAGTTTTGTCAACCCCTCTCCCTCGCGAAATCAAAAAAACATTCCCGGATAGTTTTGTTGCTGTCTTAGTCCGTAAGTACACGCAAGATATTTATCTTAATAATCCTAACGTTGACAAGATACTGCTGATTGATGATTACGATGATGGTTCGCTCAAATCTTTT
>JAMCSN010000223.1 GCA_023381535.1 Bacteroidota bacterium | reverse complement strand
AAGGACAAGATGTAATTATTAAAGGAGTTGTTGATTGGCAGAGTGATGAGAATTCTGCTTCACGACAGCTTGTGACTTTCACAACTGAAAAATTTAAGGCAAGAAGTTTCTTTAACGATGAAATTGGGAATTCGGAGATTAGAATTGCCACTGCAGAAGGGGATAAAAGTCTTGCTGAAGATTTAATTAGGAAGGGCAAACCGACCGGCAAAGTAACTATTAATCTAGAATTGCTAGACGGTAATTCTAATTTTCTGGCAAGCGCCGAACCGAAAGTACTGTCTTTCTTAAACCCTGCTCAAACTATAACTATTTTTTCTCCAATTGAGGGATCAACTTACGATGTTGGTAATGTTCAGGCCCAGTGGACTGCTGTTACGGGTGCAACGAGTTATCGAATACGTGCTAATGTAATTCCGTCAGGCTCTCCCAGTCCCGAAGATGCTCTTAATGCTGGCAATCCATTTATAAATGACAAGGATGTTGGAACAAATTTAACCGTTAACCTGAGTTCAATTCTCGATCGCCAATGGGTTGGTGGAGATCAAGTTGTCATGGCAGTTACAGCCGTAATTACCGGACCTGGAGGCGGATCGACTTTGCGTAGCCCACTGGTTACGTTTAGGTTAAGTCAGTCCGGGAATTCTTCTTCAAATATTGCTAATCCGGATTTGGTTAGACTAGCAAATTTAATTTCCGGTAAGGTCAGTCAAGAATTTGTTAACAAATTATTGAGTGGTCAAATTACTCCTGATAGAATACAAATCACCAATGAAAATGGAAATACACTTACCTTTACTGAATTTTTGAACTTGCTGAATAACTGGGAAACTAACCCGCAGTCAATTATCTCAATCGATTTTACCGCTAAATAAGATGAGGCGCAAACATGAAATGGAAAAATTTAATACTTGTCTTTACGTTACCACTCTTGGTCGGTTTTATATCTGGCGGCAAGTCATCTGCACCGTCGGATACACCGGTAGCGTTAGTTAAAAAAATTGTTAAGGATGTTAAATACAAAAAGGAAAATGTTTCCGATTGGGAGATAGCGAAAACCGGACTGCCTTTGAAAGACGGAGAAGAAGTAAAAACCGGATCAAAGTCACTCGCGCTTATTTTATTTACGGATGGTTCCGGATTGTTGCGTGTGAGAGAGAACGCGATCCTTCATATTTATGGACAGAAAGAAAATCAGAAGATGAACAAGAATACGTTCGTACAAAAAGGTTTGGTTGGATTTGATGTGAAGAAACAAGCCGAGAATGAAGAATTCAAATTTACAACTCCAACCGTAGTTGCATCGATCCGCGGCACAGGCGGCTTTCTCGACTATAGCGACGACAGCACATTCACAATGTCGCTGGATTCCGGCGACGTGGCGCTCGATTTTACTGGTTTAGGAGGGGGCGGCGGCATGTTGCATTCCAGGCATACTGTAACTATTAATTCGAGAGGGCAATTCAATTTTAGGTCGCAGAACGACAATGATAGAAATTTATCCAACTCAACGAGACAAACGGAAGTAAAGAAAATAAAAATTAATACAGACAGCGGGGATCTAGAAATAAATTACTACGGCAACGAAAATAGATAACCCGTACTAACAAAAACGGAATGGATATATGAGAAAGGAGCCCGAAGTATTCATTAATCATACAAAATTTTTTTTGATATTGTTTTTTTTGCTCGGTGTTGGGGTGCAATACAATTATGCTCAGATCAGCAATTATGTATCGTCTGTTAAAATAGGTGATGCAAAAGAAAAAACACCGCTCGCAATTTCGGCCGATTTATTTTCCTCAGAGAACATTTCTCAAATAGATATCGCATTCAAAACTTTCGGCAAAAACGAATATATAAAACGGGAAATGCTTTTAACGGGCAACACAGCGTCGGTAACAATTCCGGCAGATGAAATTCAGCCGCCATACCTCGAATATTATATCATTCTTAGTCTCAAGGACGGGACATCGCAAACTTATCCGCTTGGTGTAGATCAAGGAGTTGCACCGATTCAAATTCCAATTTCAGCTGTTTCGGAAAAAGATAAACAAATTTTGGTGTTGAGTCCCGACGCCGGTGAAATGTTGACACAGCAGGACATGCTGATTTCAATTTCGTTTGTGAAGGCGCCTGACCAAGTAGATATTTCCAAAACAAAAATTTATTTGAACGATCAAGATGTTTCATCGTTTGCAGTAAACGCCGGCGACTTGCTGGTGATAAGCGGCGACAACTTCCCAAGTAATTTGGGCTTCGGTTCTCTTCTTTTAAAGGTGGAGGTTTACGATAAATCGGGAAACATTTATCACTCGATCTCAAGAAGTTTTCAATTGGTAACGGAAGAACTTGCTGCTCAGGCCGGCGCCCAATGGAAATATTATGGTTCGCTAAGAGGAGAGTCCCGAAACGAAAATTATAATTCGGCATCAACTTGGTATAATAATCTTGGTGCTGATTTCACCGGAACTGTTGATCAATGGCGAATGAACGGAAGCGTTTATCTCACCTCGGAAGAGAAGAGCAACCGGCAGCCGTACAACCGATATTCTGCAACGGTTCAGAACGGCGACTGGCTCGATCTAAAACTTGGCGATGCATTCCCTCGTTTTCCATCATTGATAATGGACGGTAAACGTGTGCGCGGAGTTTCCGGTGCGCTGAATTTCGGTTCGTTCAATATCCAAACATCTTTCGGTGAAACGGTAAGAAATGTTGAAGGAGAACTCATAGAGAAATATACTGCGGCAAATGCACCGCTCGGCAGCAACATAATTTCTATCAATCAATTGAAATATCCCGGTTACCAGTACGGCAAAGTAAATATGGGTACTTACAACAGAAATGTTTTTGTTCTTCGTCCGTCATTCGGCAGCGGTGAAAATTTTCAGTTTGGTCTTACTTATCTTCACTCAAAAGATGATCCCGGTTCAATCGAGTTCGGCGCTCGCCCCCAGGAAAACTTGGCGTTTGGTTCCGACTTGATGTTAGCATTCGACGATCAGAACGTGATGTTCACCAGTCAGGCGGCATTCAGTCTCGTCAACAAAGATATTTCTTCCGGAAATTTGAGCGACGCGCAGATTGATTCCGTTTTTGGTCCGAACAGTACATACAGCAACGTTGATCCGGGTACTGTGAAAAAGTATAAGGACTTAATAAGTAAATTTATCACTGTGAACCAGTATCTAGGCCCTTGGAATCCGCAAGAATTATCTTCGTTTGCAGGCGAGGCGGCGCTGTCGCTAAATTATTTTGATAACACGTTGCGCACTTCATACATATACCGCGGCAACGACTACCAGTCGTTCGGTCAATCATTTTTAAGAACCGATGTGAAAGGAATTAATTTTATCGATCGCGCTAGGTTTATGGATAACAAACTTTTTGTTTCGATCGGTTATGAAAGTTTGAATGACAATTTGCAGAAGACAAAAATTGCAACAACCACTTTCGAGACGATCAGCGCATCGGTTTCGTATTTCCCCCGCACAGATTTCCCGAACGTGACAATCGGATATAACCGGTATGCAAACAACAACGGATTGGTTTTAGCGGATACTTTGAAAAACCGGAATGCAGTGTTTGCCGTTGATGACATCACGGATCGCGTTTCTCTTGTTATGTCTTATGATTTCATTGCCGGTGTTAGACATTCGTCTTCATTTTCATTTACAACTTCGAGCAGAACGGACAACAGCTTGGCAAAAGCCAATGCGACTTTTAATATGAGTTCGTTGAACGTGACGAGTTACTGGACGAGCCAACTGATGTCGCTTTGCGGAATTGTTTACAGCGCAAGTGAAATAAGCGGACAGCCGTTCAACTACCTCACGATCACCGTTGGCGGCAAGTACAGATTATTGGAAAACAAACTTCAGCTTTCGGCAAGTCTAAGTCCAAGCTTCGGAGATTTTGAACGGCAGACATTAGAGCTTGTTGCCGATTATAATGTCTTGGCAAATTTGAATCTGGTTTTTCAGACAAGAATTTTTAGAATGCCGGGAAGCGCTACTAATTCGATCATCGGGTTAACGACCCGGCTTTCAATCTGACGAATCCTTTCTATGAAGAACGGCGGAAAAAGTAAAAGAGATTTTTTGAACAAATTTTTTGTGGTTCTTTCAGCTGCTCTTCTCACCATTCTCCTTACGCAAGATTATTTATTTACAATTGCACCGCTAAAGACTCTCGAACTCAAATTGATAGACAACCGTTTTCAAAAGCGGGGCAAAATTGATTTGGGCGATTCCACTAAAGTAATCATCGTCGAGATCACGCAAGATTCATACGATCAGATTCCACCGCCATATAATAAGTGGCCTTGGCCAAGATTTATTTTTGCGAAAGTGATCAATAACCTAATGAATGCCGGTGTGAAAGCGGTTGGTATTGATATCGACATGCCCGGTTCGGATCAATTTTCTCCGCTAAACGATTCGTTGATGCGCACTGCGATTAAAAAATCCGGCAAAGTTGTTGTCGCCGGCAAAATAAATGAATCGACCGAACAAAAAATTGAGGAGGGGAAGTCATGGATCGGCAAGACCAACGAAAATTACGATAACATTTTTTATACTGCCGATAGTTCGGTCGGTATCGTTCAGCCGCCGGCGGATTACGACGGCGTCTTCAGAAGATACTTACCTTTCCGTTATACCGGAATCACAAATAAAAAAATTCCGAGCTTTGGATTTGCTTTGCTGAATAAATATTACGGTCTCAAAAGTACTGCAACCGCGCAACGTGAAGAGGGAAATTTTACGCTTGGCAACAAAAATATTCCGCAGTATGACCCGACAAGTGTACTGATAAATTTTTACGGACCTAACGGAACATTCCCGCGCGTGAAATTGATCGATGTTCTTGATGACAAGGATTTTAAAACGATTGACGAATTGGAAACCGGCGTTGATCTAAACACATGGGATACGCGGGATGGCGGCTGGCTTTACAGCGGAAAGTTCAAAGACAAAGTTGTTATCATCGGCTCAACAATGCCGGAAGACCGGGATTTGCTGCCGACATCTTTTGCCGAGGGGAAACAGAAGGGCGACAACATGATGTACGGTGTGGAATTTCATGCGAATGTAATTCAGAACATTCTCAGCAATAACTTCTTATACCGGCAATCAAGAGGAAGTGAAATTCTGGTGATATTCTTTTTTACGTTCATCATGTTCTACGGTTCATCATTCGTTCGAAAAATTAAATTGAAAATCGGCGTGCTTGTCGAAATCATAAACGTAATTCTTGTACTTCTCCTCATCTTTGCGATTTATGAATTCAGCGTTTATCTCTTCATTCACAATCAATTGGTAACTGCAGTTGTAAGCCCTTCATTAGCAGTTGTAGTAGGTTATTTCAGCAGTACGGCTTATCATTTTCTACGAGAACGTCAGCAGAATGTTTTGATCAAAGGAATGTTCAGCCAGTACGTGAGCAAACATGTTGTGAACGAACTACTTTCTAATCCGGATAAACTTCAGCTTGGCGGCGAGAAAAAAAATGTAAGCATTTTGTTTAGCGACATTGCCGGGTTCACAACATTTTCTGAAAAAAAACAGCCGGAAGAGTTGGTAAGATTCATCAACGAATACTTGAATGAAATGACTGAGATCATTCTTGCCAACGACGGAACTCTTGATAAATACCTTGGCGATGCGGTGATGGCTTTCTGGGGCGCGCCTATAGAACTGGAAGACCATGCGTTCAGAGCATGTTCGGCGGCAATTGAAATGCAGAAAAAAGTTCGCGAGCTTTCTGCAAAATGGATTCAATCCGGCGAGAGCGCAATTCAAGTTAGGATCGGTGTTAATTCCGGCGATGTAATTGTCGGCAATATCGGCGGGGTTAAACGTTTCGATTATACTGTAATGGGTGACAGCGTTAATCTTGCATCGCGGCTGGAAGGCGCGAACAAAGAGTACGGAACGCGAATAATGATTAGCGAAGGAACGTTTGAGCTTGTGAAATCTAGAATGGTTGGGCGAGAACTTGATCTTATACGCGTGAAAGGTAAAACTAAGCCGTGCAAGGTTTTCGAATTAATCGGAAAGGTTGGCGACAAGGAAAGCGAAACCCAATTGAATGGTCTGGATGATTACTTGAAAGGGCTTGAATTTTATAAGAGCAGAAATTTTTCGCCGGCAATTTCACACTTCAAAAAATCGTATGAATTATCCAACGACTTTCCTTCGAAAGTTTACGTAATGAGATGCCAATCGTATTTAGAAACTCCGCCGGATGCTAATTGGGACGGAGTCTTCGAAATGAAAACTAAATAATCATGCCCGATTATTTTTGAACCCGCCTTAAATTGTAAAGCGCAGCAATCAGAAAAATGAAATTTGCGAACCACGCGGTTAACAGAGGATTCAAAACGCCGCTCTTGCCGAACGCCTGACTGACCTTCATAAAAACAAGGTAGAGAAAAGTTATCAGTAAATTTATACCGAACTGAATTGCCAAACTGCCGCGCCTTCTGTTGGCTGAAATCGGTAAACCGAACAGCACAACAATTATGCTCGAGAACGCAAACGCAATTCTTGAGTGATACTCAATCATGGTTGATGTTGGATCGTTGCCGGTTCTGTACTGATCTTCGGCAAAATTTTGGAGATCTGTCAACGTCATCTCTTCAAGCTTGCGCTGCTTCTTAACGACTTCGTCCGGTTTGAAATTTAATCCTTTGTAATCTTTAACCGCGAACGTCTGATCGGACTCAGTCGAATCGGAAAATGTGCGTGTAATTCCGTTCATTAGTTGCCAGCTCGCTTTTGTGGAGTCGTAATGCATGCGTAAAGCATCAGTGCGCATAACTAGTTTCGTTTTGTCATTC
>JAMCSN010000254.1 GCA_023381535.1 Bacteroidota bacterium | reverse complement strand
TGAAGAGACACATAGAACGCTTGCACGCGCTGCAACAATACTTGGAATGAGAAGCAATACCGGCGAAGGCGGCGAACAAAAAGACCGTTACAGTATTTCCAATCCGGATAAAAGCGAAAATTGTTTTACCAAACAAGTTGCAAGCGCAAGGTTTGGCGTAACAACTTCTTACTTAACCGCAGCTCGCGAACTGCAAATCAAAATTGGCCAGGGCGCTAAGCCGGGCGAAGGTGGGCAGTTGCCGGGAGAAAAGGTAACTCTCTCAATTGCCAACAACAGGTACACAACGCCGGGCGTTGCGTTAATTTCTCCGCCGCCGCACCACGATATATATAGTATAGAAGATTTGGCTCAGTTGATTTATGATTTACGCCAGGTTAATCCGCGCGCAAATATTTGCGTGAAGCTTGTCTCTCAATTTGGAATTGGAATTATTGCATCTGGAGTAGTTAAAGCCGGCGCCGATACAATTTTAATCAGCGGCAACGACGGCGGCACAGGCGCCAGCCCGATCGGTTCGTTGAAACACACCGGACTTCCGTGGGAAATCGGTTTGTCGGAAGTTCACCGCACATTAATTCAAAATGATTTGCGCAATAGAGTTACTCTCCGTGTTGATGGTGGATTGAAAACTGCACGCGATATAATTATTGCCGCAATGTTGGGCGCAGAAGAATTTGATTTCGGAACCTCCGCGCTGGTTTCACTTGGTTGTGTTATGGCTCGGCAATGTCACCTAAACACTTGCCCGGCTGGAATCGCGACTCAAGATGAAGAGCTTCGCAAAAAGTTTAAAGGCAAGCCGGAACACCTTGTTAACTTCATTCGAAACATCGCGGAAAATATTCGTCGTGAACTTTCAGAGCTTGGTCTCAAAAGTTTAGATGAAGCTGTTGGCCGGAATGATTTGCTGGCTGCGAAGACTGACCTGAAAAAATATATCAAGAGTAAGAACATAGATCTCTCGGTTATATTGAACCACGGATTAGCGCACAAGTTTTCAACCGGAATAAAAGAAAAACATTCATCATCTAAGAACGGTAAACATATAGATGAAAGTGTGATTGCCGAAGTGCTGCAGGCAATAATGACGCACGGTAGAGCGATCGTAACGAGAAAATTGAAAAACACAGACCGCGCAATCGGCGCTAGACTTTCCGGATTGATTTCATTCCTTTACGGTCCGAGTGAATTCAAAGGAAACATCCAGTACCGGCTTGAAGGCGCTGCAGGACAAAGCTTCGGCGCATTCCTTGTCGATAACATCGAACTCCGCCATTGCGGCGTTGCAAACGATTACGTTGGAAAAGGAATGAGCGGCGGACTAATTACAATTCGATTTCCGCGGACAATCAGAAAATCACTCGAAGGCAACACGATTATCGGTAACGTTGCGCTTTACGGCGCCACAGGAGGCGAATTATTTATTGCAGGAAGAGCCGGCGAAAGATTCGCTGTTAGAAACAGCGGCGCTGCCGCTGTCGTTGAAGGTGTCGGCAATCACGGCTGCGAATATATGACCAGAGGATTTGTAATTATTCTCGGCGAAATCGGTAAGAACTTCGGCGCGGGAATGACCGGCGGCAGAGCGTTCATCTACACAACCGACACAAACTTGCTGGAAAAAAATCTTAACCGTGAATATGTAAAAACGGAAGCGATGAAAATTACTGATGAAGATCTTGTCCTGAAGTATTTAGTCAATCATCAGTTTCATACCGGTTCTACTATTGCGGAAACGATTCTGAATAATTGGGAAACAGAGAAATACAAGTTTGTGAAAATCATACCGATGGCAATGAACAGCGTTGACTTCACAAAAATTTACGAAGAACAATTTAAGAATAGACTTCAGGGTGTGTTTAATAAATAACAATTTATGAATTGAACATACTTCCCTTCGAACCGGCAAGTTGAATTTGTTCGGAACTATCTTTTAATTTCGGCAGTTACATTTTCTGAAAGGCAAGAACAATTCATAAACGGTAAGCTGCATAATGAGCAAAAGACAATCCGCAAGCATCACTTCGACCAAAGAAGAAATTAATTTTTTAAAGTCGTTCAAAAGCCCTTATGATATTCAAGTTTACTTGAACAAGATCAAATATAATCCGGAATCGATTACAAGTTCACCGAAAGTCGTTTTAGAAAGAAGATCGGCAAATTGTTTTGAAGGTGCTTTATTTGCCGCAGCAGCATTAAGAATGTTGGGACACAAACCGCTAATCGTTGACATGATTGCCGAAAACGACGACGACCATGTTATTGCCATTTACAAACAGAACGGCTGCTTCGGCGCTGTGGCAAAATCAAACACGACCCTTCTCAAGTTTCGCGAACCAGTTTACCGCACATTGCGAGAGTTAGTAATGTCATACTTCGATTTTTATTTCAACACGATCGGCGAAAAATCATTACGGAGCTATTCCAATCCGGTTGATCTGTCAAAGTTTGATAAATATAACTGGATGACGACAAACGACGATTTGGAATTTATCGGCGACTACCTGTACAAAGTAAAACATCACAAAATTTTAACCGGCAAGATGCTTCGTTCGCTAAGCATTGCCGATGATGAGCTTATAAAAATTTGTTTTATGGATTCGGTTACGGAAGGTTTGTTCAAACCGGAAAAGAAAAAATAAGTCTCGATGACGGAATCGATTTAAATTAATAGACGGATAAAATTATGAGCAAGTTATTTTCACCAGTAAAAATTAGAGACATCGAATTTAAAAACCGCATCGCCGTTTCGCCCATGTGCCAGTACTCAAGCGAAAACGGTTTGCCCACAGATTGGCATCTTGTTCATCTCGGAAGTCGAGCGGTTGGCGGTGCCGCACTAATCATTGCAGAAGCAACCGCAGTTTCTCCGGAAGGAAGAATTTCTCCGGACGACGCCGGGATTTGGAACGATGAACAAGCGGAAGCGTATAAAAAAATTACATCGTTCATCAAATTGCAGAATTGTATTCCCGGAATTCAAATTGCGCACGCCGGAAGAAAAGCTTCAACATATTCACCGTGGAAAGGAAACGGTTATGTTCAGCCGAAAGACGGCGGATGGATAACTTTGGCGCCAAGCGCAATTCCGTTTTCCGAACATTATTCCACACCAAAAGAAATGAGCGTAGCCGATATTGAAAATGTTGTCGAACAATTCCGCTCGGCGGCTGAAAGAAGTATCCGCTCCGGATTCCAAGTGATTGAACTTCATATGGCGCACGGTTATTTAATTCATGAATTTTTATCGCCGCTCTCGAATCATCGGAACGATAAGTACGGTGGAGGTTTCGAGAACAGAAGCAGATTGGCACTGCAAGTTGCAAAAGCCGTTCGCCAAACTGTGCCGCAAAACTTACCGGTGTTTGTTAGAATTTCTGCGACCGACTGGATTGACGGCGCATGGGATGTAGAGCAATCTGTTCAGCTTGCAATTCAGTTCAAAGAAATTGGGATCGATTTGATTGACTGTTCAAGCGGTGGAAACGCAGCCAAAGCTTCCATTCCAGTTGGACCGGGATTTCAAGTTCAGTTTTCAGAAAAGATTAGAAAAGAAACCGGCATATTAACGGGCGCTGTTGGAATGATCACGACAGCAGACCAGGCGGAATCAATCTTGAACGACGGACGTGCAGATTTGATAATACTTGGAAGAGAAATGCTGCGCGATCCGTATTGGCCGCTTCACACAGCAAAAGAATTAAAGACAGAAGTTGAATGGCCGAAGCAGTACTCGCGCGCTAAATAATTTTCGAAACTATTTTTTTCTTTCTCTGTCTTCCAGACGGTCTTTGTCCTGTTCTTTTGCTTCGCGCATCATGTCTTTTACGTTATCGATCTGCGGAGATTCCTTCAAAGATTTCCAGTCAAACTTTTCATTCAGCGGTGTTAATGCTTTGTGAGGATCGAAAGTTCTTCTGTCAACATCCTCAGCTTTGTACGGAGTAAAATCGGGTTTGTCCGTAAAGAAATCTGCAAGATCATTTGCGCCGGCATCGTATTGATTCACATACGGAACGCCGAGCACGTCCCAAAACGTTTTGAAAATACTTCCGAAACCATAATGAACATGACTAACATAATTTCTTTTAGCGTACGGCGAGATTACCATAAGAATACTTCTGTGCGCATCAACATGATCGACTCCGTTCTGCGCATCGTCTTCTGTGATAACAATCATCATGTTTTTCCAATACGGTGTGTGTGAAAGGAACTCAACTATTCTACCGACTGCCAAGTCATTATCAGCCATATAACTTTCGCGGTAAGGATAACCGGCGTCTGGCCGTTCGCCCGCTCCGTGATCGTTCGGAATAATTATCGAAATTACCGACGGCATCATTTTATTTTTACCCAGCCACTTTTCCTTAAACTCTTTCTCAAACATATCAATTCTGAATTGATCTGGAATCGAAGTATTGAAAGTGGGATATGAATGTGAAGAATTTTTAAACAGCGGTTCATTCAATGGATAATTAATAAAATATTTTACACCGGTATATTTGTAACTGTCGTCGTAAGTGCTCGGTTCGAACATCATTCCGAGTCCAAAATTGTAAAAACTTTTTTTATTTCTTTGAAGCTGATCCCAAAAAGTTCCTGCTTCGTTGTAGTCTTCGGGATAAACGGCTCCCGCTGCTTGATTGAATGCAAACTTTCCCGGCGCTTTAGATTTTTCTTTGAACGATCTGTTCTCTCCGTAATCTGCCGGGACAATTGTTTCAAGCCATTCGTTTGGATAAGTATTTGCAAGCCAGCGGTGACCATCGGCAGAGACATCGGAATCGACATAGAAATTATCTGCAAACGCAAAAGTCTTTGCCAGTTCAAGATGGTTCGGCATTACTGTTGTGTTGTTCACACCCATTGTTTTCTTTCTGTTTGTAAATGAAACGTTGGCGCCGTAACGCGCAAGTGCTGAATCACCGTTTGCATTTTTAAGCTGCCCGAGAACTTCATCATAAGTTCTGTTTTCTTTCGTGATGAAAACAATGTGTTTGATGGGGCTAACTTTTTCTCCCGGATAAAGTGGAATCGGATTGTTTTTTCTTGAAGCAAATTTTTTCGAATTGGATTCATCAAATGAAAAGTTGTTTTGAATTACGCGTTGGGTAAGCTTTGACAGTTCTCCGCCGGAAGGAATATCAAACACATTAACTGTTCCCTTCATTAGACTGCCGATGTAACTTCCTTCCGGTCCCGCCTTGAAATTTACTCCGCCATTCGGTCCGCTGCCGAAACCCTTTGCGCACGCTACAAATAATTTTTTCCCATCACCGCTAATTTTCAGCTTTGCCGGAAACCATCCCGTTGGTATGTGTCCCAGCACTTTCATTTTTCCAACATCAATGACGGCAATAGCATTTATGCCGGCTTCGGCAACGTATAATCTTCTTTGATCCGGCGAGAGAGTTAATCCGTACGGAATAATACCGCGGTATTTGCTAACTCGTGCATCGAGTTCAAGTTTCAGTGTCTTAATAATTTTTTTGTTTTTAATATCAATCACGGAAATGTTGTCGTTCGTTCCGTTGCTAACGAATGCGTACTTGTCCGTCGCCGCAATCGAATTGGGACTCGCGCCGCCTACAGCCGGAATGCCTTCAACTTTCTCGCCGATTTGTATTCCGGTTTTAATTTTCGCGGTTACGTGCGGATTGTTTTTGTCACTGTTATCAATTACGAATACAGAGAATGCGTCTTTCGAATGTGGGTCTCCGAGACCCGGCACGTTCAGATCGCCAATCTTAATTCCCTTCTGAGATTCTTTGCTCAAGTAAGCGAACGCAGGAAAACCCAAAGATTTTTCAACCATGTTTTTGGCATTAATGCCGGGAATCTGTTTGTATTCATACATGCCAACGTTGGCAATAAAAATATTTTTTTCATCAGGCGAAAGCGCAATTCCGAACGGATATCTTCCGACCGGAACGCTTTGAATTATTTTTTTTGTTTGCGTATCCGCCACAATCATTCTAAAATTAACTTGGTCTACTGCGTATAAATATTTTCCGTCTTTCGACAGAACGAGATCGCCGATGTATCCATCGGTGTAATCATGCAAAGAATCGGAATGTGAGCAAACGATAGAATCAATTTTGTCTCCATTCGAAAGATCGAAGAGATAAATCTTGTTAGTCTGTCCACCGGCAACGTAAACTATTTTGTTATCGTGAGAAATTGCCAAACCCATAAACACCGATGCGAGCACGCCTTTATCCGTTTCAGCGCCGGGCGGAACTTGCTGCACTTCAGGTTTTCCATTCAAAATATTTCTGATGATTGTGATCGACAACGGACCTGTGCCGGAGTTAGCGGTTACGGCAATGTTGCCATCGTGACTTAAAGCCAGTCCGTACGGATGCGGCGCCGTAATTATGCTTTTCCCACGCGGAGTTAAAAATCTTCCGTTTGGAATTACCGTTGTTCCACCGGTATTTATTTTTGTCACCTCATTTTTTGCCGGAGCTGAAATGATAGTATGAGGATTATCTTTTTTGACTTGAGCGACTAGCAGCATTGCCGTCGCGAACAAAACAGCGGAAGTTCTAACAAGCTTATTCATTTTTCGAATCTCTGATTAAAATTATGGGCAATATTAATTCATTCTGAGGCGACGAACAATAACTTTGGGATTCCGATTTCGTTGAAGCGTTACTTATGAAAATCAATAATCGCCTTAGTTCTTTTTGAAGGCAACTATAAACTTGCTGCCTTTTCCTTTTTCGGATTCAACATTTATTTCCGCTTCATTGAGGTCGCAATATTTTTTCACGAGCGATAATCCCAATCCGTTGCCTTCGTACTTGCGGGAGTATCCGCGGTCTTCCTGCATAAACGGCTGAAAAATTCTATTCATAAAT
>JAMCSN010000097.1 GCA_023381535.1 Bacteroidota bacterium | reverse complement strand
CGGAACAATAAAGTTTGGGTGCTGCCAATGTGTAACGCCGGGCAGAATAATTTTATCAATGTCAGCAAGAATGTTTTCCATAGGCTCAGATTCTTCCGGCGCACTCTTCGGAAGTTTAGATTTGATCTCTCCCGGTTTTACATCCGGCAAAACGGGATATGATTCAATCCCGTCAAGATAATTTGCAACCCAGTCAATTAATTCGCGGCCGTACTTTTTGAATTCTTCCGGCGGCATATCTTCAAAGTGTTTTTCGGTTTTCATGTTTCCTAAATGTTCGTTGCGCATATACTTTTATAAGTAAAGATACACAGAAAAAGATTCGTCCGAAATTTGTCTGCCAACTTACCGCAATTTCCTATTCGCTTTTCCATTTCTTATCTTTGCCCATAATTTTCCAACTAACATGTTTCGATAATGCGACTGAGTAAATCTTTCATCCCGACATTAAAAGAAGTGCCTTCGGAAGCGGTTATTCCAAGCCACATTCTAATGATCCGTGCCGGATTGGTGCGGCAGCTATCCGCCGGAATTTATTCTTGGCTTCCGCTGGGTTACAAAGTCATCAGAAAAATAATGGATATCATCCGCGAAGAAATGAACGCGATTGGCGGACAGGAATTTCATTTTCCCGGATTAAACCCGAAAGAGATTTGGGAACAGACGGGACGAGTTGAAGCTTTCGGCGATATTCTTTTTCATATTAAGAATCGGGATTATGTTTTAGCGCCCACTCACGAAGAAATTGTCGCCTACCACGCTAAAGGTTCGCTTGTTTCATACAAAGATTTACCGCAAATCTGGTATCAGATTCAGACTAAGTTTAGAAATGAACCGCGCCCGCGCAGCGGCGTTATTCGCGGGAGACAATTCATCATGAAAGATGCTTACACGCTCGATAAAGATTTTGCGGGCTTGGATGTGGGCTATTCGCTTCATGATAAAGCTTACCGCGCAATTTTCGATAGATGCGGATTGAAATATTTTGTTGTCGGCGCTTCGAGCGGAGCGATGGGCGGCAGCAAATCTGAAGAGTTTATGGTGAAGAGCGATGCGGGCGAAGACACGGTTGCGTATTGCGATCCGGCAGCTGCCGGATGCGGTTACGCCGCAAATGTGGAAGTCGCGCAATCGATTGCAGAGCAGGCAAAACAAAATAAAGAAAGTAAAACGCCTTATGAAATTTCGACGCCGAATGTAAAATCCATTGATGAGCTTTGTGAGTTCTTAAAAATTCACGAACATGAAACCGCCAAATCAAGAGTTTATATTCATGACGGACAGCCTGTTCTCGTTCTGATGCTCGGCAACGATGAGGTGAACGAAACAAAACTTGGTTCAATACTCGGTGGAAATGTTCGTCCCGCCCATTCGGAAGAGCTGAAAGAAATTTCCGGTGCGGACGCCGGTTCAATCGGTCCAATAGGATTCAAACACAGAATTATTGCCGATAATTTGTTAAAGGGCGGAAACAATCTTTACAGCGGCGCTAACAAAAATGATTACCATCTCGGCGGAATTGATTTGCAGCGAGACGTACCGAAGGTTGAATATTTCGATTTACGCACGGTTGTGTCCGGCGAAAAATGTACACGATGCGGTTCTACGCTGGATGTATTCAAGGCGATTGAACTCGGACACATTTTCAAACTCGGCACAAAATACTCCGATGCACTCGGCGTGATGTATCTTGATGAGAACGGAAAAGAGCACCCGATCGTGATGGGAAGCTACGGAATCGGCGTGGAAAGAATTTTAGCGTGTTTCATCGAACAGAATTACGACGAGAAAGGAATTGTCTGGAAAGCTCCGCTCAATCCGTTCAACATTCATTTAATTGGTTTGAACATGAAGAACAGCACTATCGCAGACGCATGTGAAAAAATTTATCTGGAATTGATTGGTGAAGGTTACGAAGTTTTGTTCGATGACCGAAACGATGTGAGCGCCGGATTCAAATTCAACGATGCAGACTTGCTCGGTATGCCTCTGCAAGTCGTTGTGGGCGAGAAGAATTTGAAAAACGGAAACGTTGAGTTGAAACTCCGCTCAACAAACGAAAAGAAAGTAGTTGAGTTGAGTAATCTAGGTTCTGCTGTAAAAGAATTAGTATAACTTGTATTTCTCATTTGTCACCCCGAACTCGTTTCGGGGTCTACTATGAAAAATTACTACGTATATATAATGACCAACAAATCAAAAACTCTTTATGTTGGCGTTACTAACGACTTAAAACGACGAGTATACGAACATAAAGAAAAACTTCTCGATGGATTTACTAAAAAATATAACATCACAAAGCTCGTATATTTCGAGGAGACCTCAGATATAAACTCTGCCATTAAGAGAGAAAAGCAACTCAAGAACTGGCATCGTGATTGGAAAATCAATCTCATCGAATCAGTAAATAAAGATTGGGCCGATCTGGCTAAGGATTGGTATGATAGAGATAAAGATGCTGAAACGAGTTCAGCATGACAACCGCCAATAAACTCTACATAGTTTCCACACCAATCGGCAATTACGACGACATTTCCCTTCGAGCGCTAAGCGTCCTCAAAGAAGTAGACTTCATCATTTGCGAAGAGTTCAAAGAAGCCAAACGACTCCTCTCCCAATTTCAAATCGACAAAGAATTAGTCACGCTCAACGAACACAACGAAAAAGAATCTTCGCAAGAAATATTTGTTACAATTGCCAAGGGAAAGAGCGCTGCGCTGATTTCCGATTGCGGCACCCCGCTGTTTTCCGATCCGGGAACAAGTTTGGTTCGCTTATGTATAGACGCCAAGATCGATGTTGTGCCTGTGCCCGGCGCGAGTTCATTACTGCCCGCGTTGGTAGGTTCGGGATTTAAGTTAGACAAATTTTATTACGCCGGGTGGCTATCTCCAAAGAGTGATATTCGAAAGAAAGAACTTTTGAGACTTAAGGGGATTAAAGAACTGATCGTACTCATGGAAACACCATACCGCCTTTCAGCAATTCTCACCGACGTTTCAAAAATATTCGGCGCATCAACCGAAATATGCGTCGCGTTTAACCTAACATTACCCACTGAAAAGTTTTACCGGGGAAAAGTAAGCGATATCTTGAAAACCGTTTCGGAGAATAAATTAAAAGGCGAGTTTGTTCTAATGATCAATAACGGATTGAAGTGACAACAAAATGATTTTTGATTTTCGATTAAAAGTTTTTTTCACGGTCGCTGAAAGATTAAGCTTTACAAGAGCCGCAAACGAATTATTTATTACTCAGCCCGCGGTAACAAAACATATCCGCGAACTTGAACAGCAGTTGGGCGTTAGCTTGTTTAAGCGAAAAGGCAATTCAATTGCACTGACAGCGGCGGGACAAACCTTAAGATTGTATGCTAACAAAATCCTTCAGACTTACAAAGAACTTGAATTCGATCTCTCACGAACCAATAACACAATAAAAGGTCAGCTACGTCTCGGCGCCAGCACAACCGTCGCTCAATATGTACTTCCAAAAATATTGGCTTTATTAAATCAGCAGCACAATGGTTTACAAATAGATTTAGTTACTGCCAACACAGACCAAATAGAGAAATTACTGATTGATGAAAAAATTGATTTTGGAATTGTTGAAGGCACATCTAACAAACCCCAGATACTCTATCAGCCGTTTATTAAAGATGAGATTGTGCTTGTGACAAGATCAAAAAATAAATTGTCTGCAAAAAAAGAAATAAAACCAAACACATTGAAAACGGTTCCGCTTGTTATCCGTGAATCTGGTTCGGGAACACTGGACGTAATTGACGCAGCATTAAAAAAAGTCGGACTGAACAGAAAAGCTCTAACCGTTCAAATTCAATTGGGAAGCACCGAAAGCATAAAACAATACCTCTACCATTCCGACTGCGCCGCGTTTCTTTCCATTCATTCCATATCAAAAGAATTAGGTCGAAACGAGCTATCAATAATTGATGTTGAGGGAATGAGCATTTATAGAACGTTCCAATTCATTAATCTGCGCGGAAATTCTTCTAAGACCGTGGATTTTTTTAGAAAATTCTGCACCAGCCACTATAACCTTTAGTAATAACCCATAACTATTAGTGATTCGCTAGTACTCGCTGAACCATTTAGGTTTGTGCTAAATAATTATTGAGTTTTCAATGAAAAAATTTCTTGATAATAATTCTTCAGTTCGAATTGTAATTTTAGCCGCAGCAATAATTCTTTGCACAACTCCTTTTGTAAATCCACCTATTGCGCTGATACTAGGATTTTTATTTGCACAATTTATCGGTCATCCGTTCATTCATTTAAATCATAAAGCGACAAATATCTTGCTGAAAACTTCGGTCGTAGGTTTAGGGTTTGGAATGAATATCGGTGCGGCTATTCATGCGGGGCATGATGGCTTTCTGCTTACGATCGCTTCAATTTTTACGACGCTAACGCTTGGCTACTTTATCGGAAGATCATTAAAGATCGCGCAAAAAACATCGCATCTTGTTGCTTCGGGTACTGCAATTTGCGGCGGAAGCGCTATAGCCGCAGTCGGCCCAATGCTGGACGCATCCGAAAAAGAAATGTCGGTTGCCCTCGGAACAGTTTTTTTGCTCAACTCAATTGCGCTCATAATTTTTCCACCTATAGGACATTATTTTAAATTATCGCAGCATCAGTTTGGTTTGTGGGCGGCAATCGCAATTCATGATACAAGTTCAGTTGTCGGTGCAGCAAGCACTTACGGTAAAGAAGCACTCCAAGTTGCCACAACAGTAAAACTTGCAAGAGCATTATGGATTATCCCCGTTGCTTTTCTAACCGCATTTGTGTTTAAATCAAAAAACAGAAAATTGAAGCTCCCATGGTTTATTGGACTTTTTATTGTAGCAATGATTTTCAATAGCAATCTACCTTCTTTCGGTTCGTACTTTAAGTTTATCTCCGATATTTCTAAAACCGGTCTAACCGTAACATTATTTTTGATTGGAGCGGGACTTTCTTTTGAAAAAATTAAATCCGTCGGATGGAAACCACTGGCATTAGGGGTTATGCTCTGGATTTTTATTTCTGTGGTCTCGCTGGTTACTATAAGAGCTATTTGATGTTCGTTTTGCTTGATACTTAAGTACTCCTTTCGGAAACTAACATACAATCGTGTTGGTAGTTGTTTTAACATTGCGGCTGAAAAAATTTTGGAATAGAAGCTAAAGGGTGAGTTTGTTCTCTTGCTCAAAGGCAGTAAATAAATCCAAAGTTCCCGGCATTTTGGTATATTTGAACTAGTTAAAATGTCTTTTCGTTTAAAGTACTAAAGAAGGGAGCCAATATGTTAATGGTTCAAGACGTTGATCTTACTCCGAATCCGCAAGCGCTTAAGTTTATTCTGAACGAGAAATTGCTGAATAGAGAGACACGAAGTTTTCAAACCAAAGCTGAAGCTGTTAACGATCCGTTAGCTAAAGGTATTTTTGAAATTGAAGGTGTCGTCTCGGTATTCTACATGGATAAATTTATTACGATAGAGAAAGAACCCAAAGCAAATTGGGGACAAATTCAGCGACCACTCGTTGAGTTCATTAAAAATTTTGACAAAACTCTTATCCCGCAAGAAGAACCGCTTAGCGTAAGCAAAGAAGAAGAGTCTGCGCTGCTAAAAAAGATTAATGAAATATTGGATCAGCGTGTTCGCCCCGCACTTGCCGGCGACGGCGGTGGATTGCAAGTTACCGGAATGGAAGGATTGACTTTGAAAATCCGTTATCAGGGCGCATGCGGAAGTTGTCCAAGTTCCATCCGCGGAACATTGGTTGCGATAGAAAATCTTTTGAGACGTGAAATTAATCAGCCGATAGAAGTTGTATCCGCAGATTAGCAAAATGAGTTGGGTATGGGTAAAAAAAAGCGGCTCAAGCCGCTTTTTTCATTTAATCGTGTTTATTTTGCTGATATCGTCAATCTTAACAAATTTCTCTTGAAATTTATAAGTGCCTGCTGCCGTTTTTACAGTTTTAATGAACTTCACGTTCACCGCGGCTGATCTGTGTTTGGCTTTTGCTTTATCGGCAAAGGATTGTTGTTTTGCCATGGTTATCTCCGTTAAATTTTGGTGCCAAATCTATAAAAAAAGTACCTAAAATAAAAATCAGATTAAATCGGCAAATTTTGCGCTTATAACCCCGCAGAGATCGTTCGGCGCAATGTTTATTTGCATTCCGCGCACGCCGGCGCTGCAGTAAATTTTATCTTGAAGCTGGGCCGTTTCGTCTATAAATGTCCGGAATAACTTCTTCATACCAATAGGCGAACATCCGCCGCGAATGTATCCGGTTAACAGCTGCAACTCTTTTACTTTTATCATTTCAATGTTTTTGCTGCCGGATGCTTTTGCCGCTTTTTTCAAATTTAGTTCAAAATTTCCCGGGATAACAAAAACTAAAATTTCATTTTCATCGTTGCGTGCAACAAGCGTCTTGAAAACTGTTTCCGCTTCGGCGCCAATTTTATGCGCCACCGATACGGCGTCAATTTCTTCTTCGCTGAATTGATATTCTATCGTGGCATATTCAATATGATGTGATTCTAGAATTCGAATTGCATTTGTCTTCATAACTTTAGACCTCCCCCTTTAGTTCCCCCTCCTTACCAAGGAGGGGGACACAGGGGGTGGTTATCCAACTTTTGATAAAATTAGATCGGCTAAAATTCTGCCGCTCTCTTTAAGTTCGTAATCTTTTGTATTTGTAACCGCTGCATCAACTTCTTTCTTGTTCTCGATTTTTATACCAAGTGATTTTGCGAGATCTTCTTCTCTTTGTTTACGAACTGCTTCGGATTTTTCTCTTTCTTCTTTTCTCGCCGCTTCATTCAGAGAAATAGTTTTTCTATCATTTCAATGTT
>JAMCSN010000006.1 GCA_023381535.1 Bacteroidota bacterium | reverse complement strand
GTAATTTTATTTCCCGCTGAAAAGTTAATGTCTCGGCTGTTTCCTCTTCCGTTTTTTGATCGGCACTGACTTCATCATCGGAAGATGATTTTTCTTTTTTAATTTTCTTTAGAGACGACTTAATTCCCTTTTCAACGTATCGCATACGGATAGCTTCGACTATTTTATGATGCCCGCTGCTTATAAAAATAAAAAAGAACAGCGCGAGCAGAATGCTCACAACAACGGAAAGCGTGGAAGAGAGAACGCCGCTTGTAATCAAATTAAAATTGATGGATTTCAGCAATCGCGAGACGCTAAAATGAGTAAACAGCCGGTCTCTAATTCCCAATGAAACCGATGTTTCGCTGATGATGTGATTTAACTTGCTTTCATAAAGCGGTAGCTGTGCGCTGAACTGAATGAACCGGTCTATCAACACTCTTGATATTCCGTAAAGAATCGAACTTGTTAAAAACAGATCGATGAAAATTATAAACAGCAACGGGACTTTTTTCGATTTTAGAAATTGGTTAAGCGGTTCAAAGAAGAAAAATAAAATGTAGGCTATCACCAGCGGAATGAATATATGCTGAAGTTCCATCAGCACAAAACAGATTACAAACAATCCCAGAACAGAAACAAAAAATCTTACAACCGGATCACCCAAAATCTTTTTCATAACCCCAGCAGACTTTTTACATAAAGAAAAATACAAAAATGAATTTATATAAAGCTATTTTTGATTAACTTCTAAGAGAAAATCTTAAACTTTTCGCGGATGGTTTTATGAGAAAAAGTTTTTACATTCCTAAAAGTAAATTATTGTTTATCATCTTCATCATTTTAAACGTTTCCATTATGGCAAAAACCGGCACCGCCTCTAAAGCGCACAAACCAGAAGAAATTAAATCCGTAAAGCACGTCGAGTGGAGCCGCGCGGCAACAATTTACGAAGTGAACGTACGTCAATATACACGCGAAGGAACTTTTAAGGCATTTGCCAAAAGTTTACCGCGATTGAAGAAAATGGGAGTTGATATTTTATGGTTCATGCCGATTCATCCCATCGGCGAGTTGAACCGGAAAGGAACGCTGGGCAGCTACTACTCCGTAAAAGATTATACTGCCTTAGATCCGGCTTACGGCACCGTTAACGATTTCAAAAAAGTAGTTAAGCAAGCCCACAAACTTGGAATGCATGTTATTATCGATTGGGTCGCAAATCACACAGCATGGGATAATGTGTGGGTGCAATCGCATCCGGATTTTTATACGAAAGACAAAAAGGGAAACTTTGTTCCGCCGGTAAAGGATTGGACCGATGTAATCGATCTTAACTATGACAACAAAGAACTCTGGAATTATATGCGCGATGCAATGAAGTTCTGGATTGATAAATGCAACATCGACGGTTTCCGGTGCGACGTTGCGGCAATGGTTCCCACAGAATTTTGGGTTTGGCTTCGTCCTCAACTTGAAAAATCAAAACCGATATTTATGCTTGCCGAAGCTTCTGAACCGGAACTTCACCAGGTGTTTGATATGACTTACAATTGGCAGCTTAAAGATTTATTTGTCGGATGCGCAGAAGGAAAAAAGAATCCTTCGGATTTTTACAAGTACTTTGAAAAAGAGAAGAAGGAATATCCGCTAGATTCATACCGGATGGTGTTCACAACCAATCATGATGAAAACTCATGGAACGGAACCGACAAAGAAAGATACGGCGACGCAGCCGAAGCATTTGCCGTTGTAACCGGGGTTGTACCGGGCATGCCGTTGGTTTACAACGGTCAAGAAGCGGGGCTAAATAAACGTTTGAGCTTTTTTGAAAAGGACACTATAAACTGGAAGCCAAACAAAATGAGCGGCATTTATTCGAAACTTTTCCATTTGAAAAAAGAAAACAAAGCTTTGTGGAACGGAATCGATGGCGGAGAATTTCAGAAGGTTCCGGTCGGCAATAAATCTATCTTCTCGTTCTACCGCGAAAAAGGTAAGGATAAAGTTGTAGCGTTTTTCAATTTTTCGAAAGAAAAACAAGAAGTAAATCTAAAAGATGCCGGACTGCAAGGAACATTTCGCAATCTTTTTACAAATCAAACTGTTATATTAAATACAGAATCAAAAATTACTATTAACCCGTGGGGCTATGAGATATTAACCAAATAGAGAAAGATGAATTACCGGGATAAGATTTCATCATCAAACAAATCTGTTTACATTCTCATATTAAGCGCCGGCGTAATAATGGCGCTGGCAATTGCGTACAGTCTGTTCATGGGAATTAGGGTTAACTTTACCTATACAACTCTTCTCGATGCCTCTCTCAACATTAAGACAAACGTTCTTCACGCCAGGACAAATTTTCTTAGATATACGGAAAATGAAAAACCTCAATTGCTGAATGATGCATGGCAGAGCCTTTCGCTTGCAGAATTTAACGCGCATGTGATTCTTGAAGAAAAAGATAGAATGAACATCGTTTCTCTTCCTTTAAATGACCTCGCATTAAAAGAAAACGTTCAACAACTTCAGGTCGTGCTGCTGGAGTTTAGAGGATTATCGTTCGATCTGGGCAAAGAGAGCACGCCGGAAGCTAAAAACGAATTTAAAACGAAATTGGAACTTATTTTTTCAACCATAGATAATAATACAGCATTGATTGAAACCGACGTGAGGGCATTGCTCGCATCTCAAATTAGAATATTCCGTTTCACACAATTCGGATTGATCGGCATTAGCTTGTTGCTATCGTTTATAAGTGTTTTGGTTTTTTACAGGTATGAAAAGCAGAGGAACGCATATATCAAAGAAATAAAAGCCGCCAGTTTAAGTTTTGAAAAAGGATTGCATAGAACCACAAAAACGGAAGAAGCGCTTCAGGAAAGTCAACGTAAACTTAGTACTCTTGTTCAGAATTTACCCGGAATGGTTTACCGATGCAAGTTGGGACAAGTCTGGGTGTTGGATTATGTGAGCGATAAATGTCTGCATGTCACAGGATTCAAGTCGGAAGATTTAATTAACAACAGAGCCCTTTCATATTATGATTTAATTTATCCGGAGGATCTCAAAAAGAATTACGAAATCATTAAAACTGCATTGGAAGAAAGAAAGTCGTTCCAATTAATTTATAGAATTAAAACCGCCGCCGGATTTGAAAAATGGGTCTGGGAACAGGGTGCAGGTATATATTCGGAAAAGGACGACGATACAATAGCTCTGGAAGGATTCATAACGGATATAACCGAGCAGAAAAACATTGAAGAGCAGATTAACCTTCAAAGCACTGCGCTCGAAGCAGCCGCTAACGGAATTGTAATTACAGATAAAGACGGTAATGCTCTTTGGGCCAATACTGCTTTTACGAAACTGACTGGATACTCTTTTAAAGAAGTTACCGGAAAGAATTTAAATGTTCTGAAATCCGGGCAGCACGACGAAAGCTATTATACCTACATGTGGAATAAAATAAAAGCCGGAGATGTGTGGCGCGGTGAGATAATAAATAAACGCAAAGATGGCTCGCTTTATACCGAGGAAATGACCATCACTCCAACAAAAAATCCGTCGGGAGAAATTATCTTTTACGTTGCAGTTAAGCAGGATATTACCGAGCGAAAACTCGCAGAACAGGCTTTGCAGGAAAGCGAACTTCGTTTCAGAGGTTTATTTGAAAATGCTACGGTCGGCATTTATCAAACAACGCCTGAAGGCAAAACTTTAATGGCAAATCCAACACTGTTGAAAATTACCGGATACAATTCTTTGGATGAGTTTTTCAAGTTGGATGTTAAAAATATTTATGCGGATAATTCACAACGGAATATTTTCAAAACTGAGATAGAAAGAACCGGATTAATACTTGGCTTTGAAGCCCAATGGAAAAAGAAAGACGGCACATTAATCTTCATCCGTGAAAGCGCCCGCGCTGTAAGAGACGAGAATGATAAAATACTTTACTACGAAGGAACCGTCGAGGACATCACCGAAAAGAAAAAAACCGAAGAAGCATTAATTGAAGCTAAGAACAGAGCAGAGCTATCCGACCGGTTGAAATCCGAGTTCCTCGCACAGATGAGTCACGAAATCAGAACCCCGTTAAATGTAATTCTGAGTTTCACTTCAATGATGAAGGATGAATTGCAGGCTAAAGTTGACGAAGAAATGGCAAATGGTTTCGATGTTATCGATACAGAAGGTAAACGTATCATGAGAACGGTAGAACTAATTCTTAACATGTCGGAACTTCAAACCGGATCATATTCCTACAGAGCAAAGCGCATCGATCTGTATAAAGACGTTCTGCAAAAGACATTTCATAACTTCCAGGCATTGACAAAACAAAAGAAAATTTCATTAACAATAAATGATTTCGAAGGCGATCCGGTTATAGAAGCTGATGAATATTCCGTAAACCAAATTTTTTCTCATCTAGTTGATAACGCAGTAAAATACACGTCAAAAGGTAAAGTCGAAATTTCAATCAACCGAGATTCGCGAGATCA
The DNA here is from genome assembly GCA_023381535.1 of Bacteroidota bacterium. The sequence continues at coordinate 2,453 of JAMCSN010000006.1, read as the reverse complement.
TTTATATGTAGATATTGCCGATACTGGAATTGGTATTTCAGAAGAATACATGCCGATGCTCTTTACACCATTTACGCGCGAAGAAAAAGGATACACAAGAAATTTCGAAGGCAACGGTCTCGGTCTCTCTCTTGTAAAAAAATATTGCGAGTTGAACGGCGCCGATATTAAGGTTACCAGCAAGAAAGGAAAAGGAACTACCTTCCGGGTAATCTTTCCAACCATAAATTAAACAACGGATGAAAATTACATTTAAGCCGCTGACTCTAAAGACATGGGATGATTTTGAAACTTTATTCGGCGAGCGCGGCGCTTGCGGCGGATGCTGGTGTATGTGGCCCCGTCTCAGCAGAGAAGATTTTACAAAAAAGAAAGGCGCCGGTAATAAAAGAGCCGTGAAAACTTTGGTGAAGAAAAAAGAACAGATTGGTTTAATTGGTTATGTTGGAAAAGAGCCCGCCGCATGGTGCGCATTTGCACCAAGAGAAAAATATATACGCATGGATAATTCAAAAGTGCTTGCAAGGATTGATGAGGAATCAGTTTGGTCTATACCATGTTTCTTCGTAAGCAAAAATTTGCGAAGACAAGGTCTATCAACGGAAATATTGAAGGGTGTTATTGACTACTGCAAGAAGTTGAACAGAGTGCCTGCCCCGACTCAGACGGGGAAATCCCGCAGCGCAGGGAAAAAAGTAAAAATCTTAGAGGGCTATCCCACTGTTCCCTACTCGGAAAAAATCCCCGACGCATTTGCATGGCGGGGAATTCCATCGGCATTTATTAAAGCGGGCTTTGTTGAAGCAGCCCGCCGTTCGAATCCAAGACCGATCATGAGATACTATTTGTGAAACACAAAATCCAAAATTCGAAATTCAAAACAATCAAGAGCAAGCTTACTAAACTATTTTTTCGGAACCGATCTTAAAAATCCGCCGAAGCTCATAACTTCTTCAAGACGGCACGACCAAACCAATTCGTCGTTGTGAACTGTAATGTCCGGACATCCGTCGCACATGCTTTGTCTTCCGTCCGGCATAAAATCCACCGGCTGAATAAACATGATTGTCTGCAGATGGGCTTTCTTAAAAATTCTGAAAGGATTTTTCATCATGCTGCCGAGAGCTTTCCTAATTTTTTTATCGAACGGCCAGAGCAGAAGCATTGTTGATCTTCCCATCTTTGCAGTGGCGGGCGAAGCGTAAGAAAGATATTTGCCCGTAACAAAATGATGCGTGCTCATAATCAATTCAAGAAACTTTGGACCGAGGTAACCGTAAATTTTATTTTTAGTACCGACGCGTTCTGTAAGAAGCCACTTAAACGAATCAACCTTTTCGGTACCGTTCAAATATGCCGCGGGAGTAAATTCCGGAAATTTCTCGCGCGCTTTCATTACCAAATCCGTAGAAAGAATATCCACTCTTCTGTTTTTGTCCGTGTGATATGCGATCGTCTGCCAATCAATTTTCTGTCCGCCCGCGTACCAATCGAACGGCATTGCCGGAACAATGTAACGGAAAGCTATGAAGACCATAGTGTGAACGATATCAATATTTTTGTGCGCCCACTCAATCATTCCCGGCACATACTGAAGCGTGTCTTCGTAAACGGTAGAATTGAACGAGCATGAAATTCCGCCGGCACTCGCAAGCATGCGCGCATATTTGTAACGCAGCTCATTCAGCTCCAATTCGGTTTTGCCTTTCCATTCACCGCCGCGTCCTTGTTTGCTATCGATATGAAAGGTAAATGAAAGGTAAATCCGTAAACGCCGGCTTTTTTTAATTCCATCAGCAATTCTTTTTTGAGAGCAAAGCCGTTTGTGTTGATAATCGGTTTCAATCCGCGGCGTTTAATGTCTTTTACAATATCAACCATTTGCGGATGAAGAAGCGGATCACCGCCGGCAATCGAAATGCAGTCTGAATTTCGTTTCTGCTGAAATATATCCAGTTCATGTTTTACTGTTTCAAAAGATTTGTGCGAATCTTTTTGATTCTCGCGGTAGCATCCGTCGCAAGAAAGATTGCACATTGAAGTCGGCTCAAGCCAGGAGATTGCATTATCGGCTAAAGTCCACGGAAGGCGGTAAAGATCCAGATGATTGATTACTTGATTCGACATAGTTAGTCCCCGTTTGTTTTATTTTTTCCAAAACACTATTTGAAGATGGTACGCAGTAAAAAAATTTATATATCGACTGTAAGTCGAGAGTACGCAAGGGACTTAAAACTTGTGCAAATGTACAAAAAAGAAAAAGGTAAATAAAAGTGATTTCTTCTCACCCGGTTAATATTATATACAGAGTGCTCGTTTTTGAAGAAAAACGGCTGACAAGATGAAAGACTTACTCTTTATAGCCGATTATTAGAGAGAATCCGTAGCTGGTATTTTTTCTTTCAATTTTTTTGACACCGGTTTTTTCCAGCCACTCTTTCAAAAGCGAAACG
>JAMCSN010000251.1 GCA_023381535.1 Bacteroidota bacterium | reverse complement strand
TTCGTGTCTTCATATTGTCTTTTAGCAACAATGTATTGAGATTCCGCCATTGCGTTACCAAGTTTTGCCTGATCAAGCTGAGCATCGGTAGCGGATTTTTGTTTATATAAATCTTGAAAGCGCGCGTAATCTTTTTTCGCTTTGTCATAATTAGCTTCGGCACTCATGAATGCGGCTTTTTTCAATTCATCATCAACTTGAAAAAGAACAGAGCCGGCAGTTTTGTAATCGCCGACCTTCACGTAAACTGCCGTTATCTTGCCTTGCGTTTCAGAAAGAATGTTCACATCGTTATTTGCAGTAACCGTACCAACCAAGTTGAGCGATTGAGAAAGAGTTTTCTTCTCAACTTTTCCTGCACTTACATAATAAGCATCTTGAATTCCGCCGGCATTGGTTTGAGAAAGTTTCTTCTTGTTAACCACCAGAATTGTTGCAACAACCGCAACAGCAATTATAACACCGGTAATGAGTTTCCATCTTTTCATTTTATTTCTCCAATTAAATTTTCTTACTTGCCAATAGATTTATCTAATCTCGCTTTAGCGAGTTCGTAATCAACTTTGGAATTTGTCTGGTTTAATTTTGCAGTCGATAGAGCCGTCTCCGCGTCAACTACTTCTGAGCTCAAAGCCATTCCGGATTTAAACTTGTCTTCGGTAACACGCATGTTTTCTTCCGCCTGCTTAACGCCAAATTCGGAAATCTCGATTTTCTTTTTTGCCTGTTCAAAGTTCAAATAATTCTGTGTTACTTCTAACGTAATGTTGTCTTTCATAATTCCGCGTGCATCAAGACTTTGTGAAAGCTGCGTCTCCGCTTGCTCGGTTTGATGCGCAGTAGTAAGCCAATCCCAAATGTTCAGACTAACGTTTACACCCGCATCCCATGTTCCTCTAAATTCATCCTTCGCCGGAAAAATTCTTTGATTAGGACGGTTGTAATAGTAATCGCCCACAAGACTGATCTGCGGATACCATGACGATTGAGCCATAGTTACACCGGCTTCGCTTGCCTTAATTCTATAATCGGCAGATTTAATTTCCGGTCTCTTCTGAACGGCTTCATCTATAAGTTTATTCAGCGCATCATAATCTTGACTATCAAACTGAGTTGAAGATGCAATTTCAATTTGCGTATCCAACGGGATGCAGAGTACACTGTTCAAAGCAACGTTTGCAAGCTGAACGGCATTATCTGCATCAACTTGTTTGAACATTAAATCGGAAAGTTGAACTTCCAATTTCAGCAAGTCATTTTTTGTAAGCATGCCGGCATTTAAAAGATTTTTTGCGTCGGCAACGTGCGCCTTAGCCTGATCAACCGTTTCGTCCATAACATTTTTCATTTGGGCCGCTTTAAAGAGAGACCAATAAGCATTCTTAACATTGAATATCAAATCGCTTCTGTCTTTATTATAATCTTCGTTAGATGCCTTGGCGGTTTGTTCGGCAATATCGCTGCTGCTGGAAAGTCTGAAACCCAGAAACAACGGCTGAAAGATTGTAAGCTGTGACGTATAGTTATCAAGTATCGTCGGCTGAACTTCAAAATTTCCAAACGGCGTTGAAATTGTTGAAGTCGGTACATTGCTAAGTCTTCTATATGCTGCAGAAAGTTTAATTGACGGAAGTCTTGCCGCATTAACTTCACTAAGTTTTGCTTCCGAGTATTTTAACTTCATCAGCGATAAGTGAAGCGCTTTGCTATTCTTTAAGCCGATATCAACAGCCTGATCTACGGTTAAAGAAAGTTTCTGTTGAGCAATTGACCGACCGTTAAATGCAATTGCTGCAATGAAGAAAATGAGTAGTGAAAATCTGAGTCGCATCATATTTATGATTCTCCGTTAATTTTCTATTTCGAAATTTGTTATTCGGAACTTTTCCCTTCCTTTATCAGAAAGAATTCCTTCAAACACTACTTTGTTAACTTCGCGATGAATTTGGTCCGAAGTAAGCGGTAAACTTGAGATTGATCCCGGATCTAAAAGGCCATGTATGGCTGAGTCATATAAAAGAATAATCAGTTTCGTCGGAATGTCGTCTCGTAAATACCCACTCTTTATTCCCTCTTCTATTAGACGCGAAAAGTTAGCGTGAGTTTTCTCTTGTTTAAATTTTTGTATGTCATTCCACATATCGGGATGATTCTTCATTATATCTCTAATCATGGGTCCGTCAAATTTTGCAATATGTTTCGCCAGAAAATTCATAAGCGTTTTTATTTTGTCGATAAACTCAACAGACTTGTCGGCAAGTAAATCATCAATGAAAGTTTCAATCTCACATTTGGTTCCGCTGATTACTTCTTTAAGTACATGTTCTTTGTTGGAAAAACATTTGTACAAAGTCTTCTTGCTGATGCCCAGCTCTGCCGCTATTCCTTCCATTGTAACTTTGCTGAACCCGAACTGCATGAACATTTCATCAGCCTTGAGAAGAATTCTTTTCTTGATTTCTATTTCGTCGTTCATAACACCCTTTTACTTTTCCTGATTAACATGTGTATAAATAAATTGGTTCCATGGGAAACAATTATTGTTTTAGTCGTTTCCAAAATTATAAAAGTTCCCCTTTCTGGCAAAATTTTTTTGAAGGAGAAGTGCAAAAATGATCTGAAAAGCCATAGTGCATGAAAAAGAAAAAGCCGCGCCGGCACATATTTACCGGGGCGGCTTTTGGGGAAAGGTTTTAAACCTATTTTACTTCAAAAAGGGCATCGCTCAATCCTGTGTTAAACTCAACTGAAGCTGTGGTAAGTTCAATGGAGCCCATAGGAGTGCTTTGGAGCCATTTGAACGGAAACTTCAATCCCTGAACATCTCTGTAATCATCAAAATCAATTGTCGAAGTAAAACTTCCCTGCTGCGTTTCAGCGGTTGTAACCGATCTTGCGAGCAGACCGGAATTTACATCGAAATACTGAGTTGACTTCTTACCGTTGAGCGTAGTAAGAACAACTTTGTATGTATCCTTGTTGTTGATTGATTCCATGCCGACTAATTCCGGTTTAATGCCGAGCTTTGCGTAATCGAGCACAGGATTTATTTCTGCTTCCGTCTTAATCGATTCAAGCTGATCACCTGTCAATTCTTTTTCCTGTCCCATCGCAATCGATTTTCCTTTCACGCCGTCAAAAATTATTTTCTGCTGCCCAACTCCAAAATCAACAAGCTGATAAAACTTGTTCGGCGCTTTTTTAGACATGGTGATGGTAATGTTCATGCCTTGCATACTACCGGTTAGTTTTATTGTTTGATCTTTTTCCGCAGCAAGTTTTTCTCTTCCGCCAATTGCATCAATGTATTTATTTAGAATCTGATCCACAGTCACGCCTGCCGGCACCTTCTTAACATTCGGATCGTACTTTTCACCGTATATGTCGTAATAATCAACTTTTCCGGAAAGACTGAACTTTGCAATTTTCTTGGCAACATCGTCACCTTTTCCTACAACAAGAATATATGCGTTATTCGGCTTAACATATTTCTTTGCCATTTCGAGAACATCATCAGTCGTAACCGCCGATAAATTTTTCAAATAATTTTTATAGTAATCTTTCGGCATGTTATAGCGTGCAATGTTAATTGCGAATTGCGCAACCGTCTGCGGTGATTCTAAGCTGCGAATAAAATTGCCGGTTAAATAATTTTTAGCTTTTTGCAGTTCGTCGTCTGTCACTTTATCGGTTCGTATTCTTTTCAGTTCGTTCATTATTTCAGTAATAGAGCTGTCAGTTACACTGTTTCTCGCAGAAGTGAATGCAAGAAAATTTCCAATAAGTCGATCCGGATTTATGCTTGAATATGCGCCATAGGTATAAGCTTTTGCTTCACGCAAATTCATAAACAATCTTCCCGTTGCGCTTCCTCCAAGAATAAGATTAGCGACACTGGCTTTAATAACATCTTCGCTGCCGTTTTTCAGTTCAATGGGATAGCAAACAGAAATTACCGACTGCACGGAATTCTCCCGGTCAACTAAACAAACTTTATCAACTATCGGGGCTTTAGGTGTTGCGTAAGTATTTTTCGGAACATCTTTCTTCTGCCATTTTCCGAAATATTTTTGAATGAGCGACTTTGCCTGTGCCTTGTTTATATCTCCTACAACTGCCAGGTAAGCAACGTTCGATGCAAAATAGGTTTGATAATACTGATTGCACATATCAAGCGTAAATGACTTAACTGTTTCTTCCGTTTGTGGTTCACCATACGGATAATCTTTACCGTACATTAGAACATCACGAACTCTTTGAGCAATCGAATTCGGATCATCCTTCTGAGTAGCCAAGCCGGATAACATTTGCGTCTTGATCTTATCCAGTTCCTCTTGTTTGAACACAGAGTTCATCACAAGATCCGACATTATATCAAGCAGCTTATCTTTATACTTGGAAAGCCCAGACGCATAAACACTTGTTGAGGACGTTGACAAATTAGCGCCGAGAAAATCAATCTCTTCATCAATCTTGTCCTTTGTTCTCGATTTTGTGCCGGTTCTCAGCAGCTCGCCCGCAGCTTCAACGTAACCAACATTTTTGCCTTCGAGCACAGGATCAACATCAAGCACTAAGTTGAATGCAACACGCGGCAGTTTATGATTCTCAACCACGAAAACTTTCATTCCGTTTGGAAGTTCGAATGATTCGTAGCTGCCGATTTTAACTTCCGGCGCTGGTCCGGCTGCCGGACGTTTGCTTCTATCCAATTGAGCAAATGCCGGTGTTGCCATCATTACAACCATTAACAGCATTAATAATTTCTTGATCATTTTATACTCCGATTAATTTCAAACTTTTATTGATAAATAATCCGCAATCGTGACAAGCGGAAATTTTTCTTCTATCACTTTACTTTTTCTCCATCGATTTCGGCAAGTAATAAAGAACAACTCTGTTTTCCTTTGTAAGATATTTATCGGCAACACGTTTTATGTCTTCGCGTGTAACTTTCATGTATCGTTGAATTTCGGTGTTAATCAAATTTGCATCGCCATAGTAAACCGAGTAATCGGCAAGACTTTCAGCTATACCTCTCATGGTCGAGTTTCTTGTTACAAATTCGCTTTCAACTTGATTGCGTACTTTTTCAAATTCGGTTTCACTTATCAAACTATTTTTCACCTTATCAATTTCCGTTTGGAATGAAGATTCCAAATCTTCCGCCTTAACGCCAATATTCGGCAATCCATAAATTATAAATAAGCCTGGGTCCTCAAGCGGAAACGCAAACGATCCCAAGTACGCAGCTTTCTGCTGTTTGTCCTTAATTTCTTTTGTAAGTCTCGAACTCTCACCGTCAGACAAAAGTGTTGTTAACATACTGAGTGCGTAATAGTCGGGAGTTCCTTCAGCCGGCATATGATATGCTTCGCAGACCAACGGCAGTTGAACTTTATCGTAAACAGTATCGCGCACTTCCGCAGTTTTCACTGGCTCAACTTCTTTTGGTCTGTAGATTTCTTTCGTTCCTTTAGGAATGTCTCCAAAATATTTTTTGACGAGCTCTTTAGTTTTGTTTATATCAATATCTCCCGCAATCGATAACGTAGCATTCTGTGGAACGTAATATCTTTTGTAGAAAGCAATAAACTCACCAAGCTTTGCCTGATCGATATACTGAACGCTTCCGATTGGCGTCCATCTGTAAGGATGAACTTTGTATGCATCTGCAAATAGTTTCTCGATCAACGTTCCGTACGGGCGGTTATCTAAACTTTGTTTCCTTTCTTCCTTAACAACTTTTCGCTGCGTCTCAACTCCGATGCTGTCTATCTTAAGATGAAGCATTCTCTCGGATTCCATGTAAAGACCGAGCGCCAATTGATTAGATGGAAGGACTTCGAAATAAAAAGTTCTATCCTGTGAAGTGTTGGCATTTAACTGTCCGCCGGCACCTTCCACGATTTTAAAATATCCTTCACGCGGAATGTTCGGCGAGCCTTCAAACATTAAGTGTTCGAAGAAATGCGCAAATCCGGTTCGTTGCGGATCTTCATTTTTACTTCCGACATGGTATAAAACCGTGACGGCAACTATTGGAGTAGAATTGTCTTTGTGCAAAATAACGTTCAACCCGTTATTTAGTTTGTACTCCGTGAAATCAATTTTTCTCGCTTGACCATTGACCAATACAAACGTGACCAAAACGAAAAACAAAAAGAATTTTCTTTTCATTAGGATGGCTCCTTGAAATGATTTGAAATGTGATAACTTTGAGATGGTTTCATTGTATGAAAACCAACAAAATCCAGTTGGATTGTGAAAATTTGGACGCTTGGAGAGATAAAAGGTTGATAATAAATCTTAAACTTTCTTTTAACTTCAATAACCCCGCTTTTGCGTGTAGACATAACCCCTCGGACAAGTCCAGCTAAATATTTGTATTTTATATCACCAATTAATTTTGTAATACTGCAATAAAGTTAATAAAATTTTTTGTTTATTGATGAGAATAAATCTACAACTTTTAATTCTAACAATTTCATTTTTATTCTGTTCCGGCGTGCAGGAATTTTCTTTTTCTGAAAATTTGCCTGTTTCAGCCGCAAAATCTATACACTCCAAAGAGAATCAGATTTCCGAAATAAGTTATTCAATCGAACCGTTTTACGACATTAACGCCTTTCGATTCATTGTTGTGATTGAATTCCATGGTGAAAAATCCGGATCTACAAAAATTATTCTGCCGAATTCTCAAACAAGCAACAGAAACAATTCCGGCGTGAGATTTCTAAAGACCTTATCGCCAAATACATATATCGACGATACGGACAAACCGGAAATCAAAACTGTTCGCTACACACCAAATACAGTTGTGCGCATTTATTACCAGTTCGAAGAAACGCGCGACGGTGAGATCGAAGCGGAAAATTATTACATGGCTATCGTTAACAAAAAGTATTTTCATTTTTACAGCGATACGTTTTTCATTTTGCCCGCTT
>JAMCSN010000106.1 GCA_023381535.1 Bacteroidota bacterium | reverse complement strand
CGATATAATTTTCGATTCCGCATTTGTCGGCAACATGGCGGTATTCAATGTCAAGTTCGTACAAAGTTTCAACGTGGTCCGATACAAAGCTTATCGGAACAATTAATAAATTTTTTTTATTCTCTTGTGCAAGTTCTTCGATCATCGATGCAGTTGTCGGTTCCAGCCATTTCATCGGTCCAACTTTACTTTGAAAACACAAATGGTGTTCATGAGAATGTTTTCGCGCATCCATCACTGCCTTCACAGTTTCTTTGATATGATTGCTATAGGGATCACCTTTCTTAACCAAACTGACCGGTGTACCGTGAGCACTGAAAACTATTTGTACTTCGTTCCTAACTTTTTCCGGGAACTGAAGAATTGTCTCATCAATCCGTTGATTGATTGCAGCAATATATTTTTCATCTATATAATAATCATTAATAAAGACAAGCTTTGATGTTTCGCCTTTATAGTGACGCTTCCATTCATTGAACGAAGAACCGGTTGTTGTTATCGAGTAATGTGGATACAAAGGAAGAAGGATTATCTTTTCATAATTTGCTTTCTCAAGCTTTGCAACTGTCTCGTCGGTTAAAGGTTTCCAATAGCGCATTGCTATGTGGACGTCGAGTGAAGGATAATCTTTGCGTAGATTTTTTTCGAGTATGGACCTTTGCTTTTCAGTCCACTCATTAATAGGAGATTTTTCACCAATGAGTTTGTATTCTCCTATAATTTTTGGCGCACGACGGCTGGAAATAATTTTTGCGAAAAGCTTTTGTCCGAATGGAAGATTGAAAATATCCGGATCGCAAAAAAGATTAAACAAAAATGGTTCCACAGCCTCAAGTGAATCCGGTCCGCCTAAATTGAAAAGTACTACCGCAATCTTTTGCACAAACAAATACCTTTATTAGGATTTATTTTTCAACGTTAAAAACTAAGAAACTTTTTTTACCGATTTGAACTGCCTAACAAATTCTATATGCAACGGCTTGTCGCGATACTTGCTTTCTTCTTTGTTCTTCAGTTCTTCCTTACTATAGCTTGAGATGATCTCACGAACTATAACTTTTTTATCTGTTTCGTTGACCGTATAACGAATTTTCCAAGCTCTGTATTCTAATTCAAAAACATTTTTATTCAAGTTGCCGGCGGTTTTCAGCTGTGAAATTCTTTTTCTCGCAGAATCATCTGGATTAAACTCAAGCTGCAACTGGGCGAAATTAGCTAAGTTAATGCCAGCATTTTCTTTTAACCATGAGCATTGTTTCTCAGATCGTGATTCGAAAATTACTTTGTAAATACTTGCAAAATCCTTTTTAACCCAGCCTGTCAATGCATCCGGGAATGAATCTGAATATGGAAGGTACGGTTTGATATCGAGTACCGGCGAACCATTGAGTATATCAGATTCTGAAATAAATATTTTCAACCCGTCAACTTTTTCCAGCTTGACGCAACTCATTCCAATATGATTCGGTCTATATGGCGCACGTGTAGCAAACACACCAACTTTTTTTCTTGTATGTCTCGGCGGGGTAACAAGCGGTTTCCAATTTTTGTTCAAATGAAATTGGTACGGAACCCAAATTCGCTCAAAACCGTCGAGATATTTTAAAGCCTGCTGAAAATTATTTTTGGAATTAAGTTCAATAACTGAAATCTTTTCACCGGCAAGGATCCCTTGCCTAGGAGTTTCATATCTTTGAACCAATTCCGAATGCACAGTTCCGATCGGTTTTATTATTATTTCGCTGGTGATCAAACAGTTCTCGAGTATCTTGCTGTGTCTTCTTTCCGTTCGATGTATCCGTCAAAATTCATCGCAATATTCCGGATGAGCAAACGACCCATTTCCGTGACGGCTAATTTTCTATTTTTAATTTCAACTAGTCCATCGGCAATAAACTCAACCATTCCTTCCAATCCTTTGCTGAAATATTTTTCGAACTCGATGCCGAATTTCTTATCAACCGAATCGAAATCAAGTTCGAAGTCGCACATAACTTTTGTAATCACATAACGGCGCAGCACATCGTCTTCGGTAAGATAAACGCCGCGTTCGATGGGCAAAGTTTCATTATTTAACGCCTCGAAATATTCTTTTTCTTTTTTGACATTCTGCGCATACGCTTTTCCGATCTGGCTGATTCCGGTAATTCCCATACTGTATAAGTCGGCGCCGGCGTGTGTGCTGTATCCTTGAAAATTTCTGTAAAGTTTTTTCTCTCTCAATGCAATGGCGAGTTCATCGGTTGGTTTTGCAAAATGGTCCATCCCAATGAAAACATATCCGGCATCGGTCAATTTTTCAATTGTCATTTTAAGTATTTGAAGTTTTTCTTCCGGCGTCGGTAAATCTTCCGGTTTAATTAACGCCATATGTTTCTTCATCCACGGAACGTGCGCGTAGTTGAAAACAGCAATTCGATCCGGAGAAATATTGATTGTAGCATCTACGGTTTTTGCAAATGTTTCTGCCGACTGGAACGGAAGTCCGTAGATCAGATCAAGATTAATGCTTTGGAATCCGAGTTCACGAACCCAGCTTACAACTTGACGCGTCATATCTTCCGGCTGAACTCTGTTAACCGCTACTTGAACTTTCTCGTTAAAATCTTGAACACCCATGCTGATACGGTTAAACCCGCCGTGACGTAATGCTTCCAAATGTTCTTTTGTAAGTCCGCGGGGATCGATCTCACATCCTTCCTCAGCAGTGGGCTTAAATTCAAAACTTTTGTTGATGTATGAAACCAAATCTGCAATTTCATCGGGATCGAGATGAGTCGGTGTTCCGCCGCCCCAGTGAAGCTGCACAACTTTCCGGTTAGGTACGATAAATGTTCGAAGTAAATCAATTTCGTTCTTCAAATGTTTAATGTATTCTTTAATTCGGTCACGATTGCGCGTGATGATCATGTTGCAGCCGCAGAAATAACAGAGCGTATCGCAGAAGGGAAGATGATAGTAGAGCGAAAGATCCGGCGGATTTGCTTCATTGTTAGTGCGGATGATCTCGTCTAAATACTTTTCCGATGTGAATGATTCGTTAAAATGCGGCGCGGTTGGGTAACTGGTGTACCGCGGACCCGGCTTATCATACTTTTTTATTAAATCTAAATCTATGTTAAACATACTAACCTCATTTCTTTCACCGCAAAGGCGCAGAGACGCAAAGATTAAAAATTCATAACTTTTCTACGAAACCCATCTACTAACTTTGGTACATTGAAATTAATTAATAAACCAAGACGCTTTTCCGCGAGTTTAAGATAAGTCAGTATTTGCGCCTCATGTACTGGCAAAATGATCTCGACCGCTTTTAGTTCGATAATTATTTCGTGTTCAACTAGTAAGTCGATTCTGAAATCAATGTCAAGACTTTCTCCTTTGTAAACAACATTTACAGGTACTTGTCTTTCAACGAATAAATTTCTTGCTCTCAATTCTTTGAACAAACAGACTTCATAGACGCTTTCCAATAATCCCGGACCTAATTGTTTATGCACCTCAATAGCTGAATCCAAAATTATCCCGCTAACTTTATTTAATTCATCGTTATTCATTTTCTCTGTGACTCTGTGTCTCCGCGGTGAAAAGCTTTACTATAATCTTTTATGATTTCGACGAGCCATTTTGCGTTTTCGGGAGCTACATCCGGCAATATTCCGTGACCAAGATTGAAAATGTGTCCGGAACCTTTTCCAAATGACTCCAAAACTTTGATGGCTTCTTCTTTAATCTTTTCTTTGTTTGCATAAAGAACTGTGGGATCAAGATTGCCTTGCAGAGCAACTTTATCCCCAACTATTTTTCTTACGTCGCCTAAATCTATTGTCCAGTCAAGACCAATTACATCAGCGCCGGCTTCTGCAATCTTATCAAGTTTGTAATGAACACCTTTGGCGAAAACGATTACCGGTTCGTCTTTACGTTTAATCTGCGAAATCACTTTTTGAATATAACGCAAAGAAAATTCCTCGAAGTCGGTTTGTGAAAGCAATCCGCCCCACGTATCGAATATCTGCACCGCATTGGTGCCCGCTTCAATCTTAGCCGAAAGATAATCCGCAACGGCTTTAGAAAGTTTTTCTAAAAGTTTGTGCGCCGCAGCGGGTTGATTATAAATGAATTTCTTGATTTCGGAAAAATTTTTCGAACCGCCGCCTTCAACCATGTACGTCATCAATGTCCATGGTGAGCCGGCGAAACCGATTAACGGAACACGTCCGTTCAACTCCTTTTTCGTAAGTGATACCGCATCAAGAACAAACTTCAAGTTTTTAGCCGGGTCTATTTCTTTAAGCTTATTCACGTCATCAACGGTTCCTATCGGGTCGTAAAACTTGGGACCTTTGTTTTCAATCATTTCCAATTTCATTCCCATCGCTTCGGGTATAACAAGTATATCCGAGAAAATTATTGCAGCATCAACGCCGATAATATCAACCGGTTGAATCGTAACTTCTGCGGCAAGTTCCGGCGTTTTGCACATCGTTAGGAAATCTGCTTTCTCACGAACAGCACGGTACTCGGGTAAAAATCTTCCGGCTTGACGCATAATCCAAATCGGCGTTCGCTCTACCGGCTGCCGTTTGCATGCTCTGAGAAATAAATCATTTTTAAATTCTGTCAATGTTTCTCCGTTTAAGCTACGTGTGCAGTTATATGAAAATATTTGATGATTGCTTCTGCCACGCCGTTAAGTGAAAATGTTTCCGGGACGATATGAACCGACAAACCTTTCTCTCTAATTGCATTTTCCGTAGTTGTACCGATTGTGCAAATAATATGTGCATCAAAGAATTTATCCGGATCGGAAACGTTCATTAATGTTAAAAAGTTGTTAAAAGCAGAAGGACTGGTAAAAACAAAAACATTCGGATGTTTCTTTTGTATTTGCTTGTGCTCATTTTTCAAATCGCTCAATTCATTTTGAACAACATCGTAAACCGGAACAGAGAAAACTTGGGCGCCAAGTTCCGACAAACCCATGTTCAACTCACCTCGTGCTAATGAAGAGCCTGGAATGAAAATCTTTTTGTTTTTTAGATCAATCTCAGAAAACTTTTTGATCAGTCCATTTGCGCTGAATTCGTCCGGCAAAATTGTTACGGTAAATCCGAATGATTCACATTCATCCGCAGTGCTTTTTCCCACAGCCGCAATCTTTACTTTTGATAAGTTTAATCTATATCGCTGCGTAACCTCTGCAAATACTTCAACAGCATTTGATGAAGTGAAAACCAGATAATCGAAATTAACAAACATCTTCAGCGCTTCATCCAACTCAGGCGAATTAAAAATCGGCACAACCTTAATTGTCGGAAAGAAAATGAGAGTGGCGCCATGATCGGCTAATATAGAAACAGACTTAAAAGCTTCTTCTTTACTCTTAGTAACTAAGATGGTTTTATTTTTTAATAATGAATTCAATTTGCTCGTGTGCCTTTGTAGATTTCACTTAATACATCGGAAGCGCCGGCTTTCAGTAAATCGTTGGCGAGTTTCTGTCCAAGTTTTTCCGGGTTATTTTTTGAGCCGTTAATTTTCTTTCTAAAAGTTACCGACCCATCAATCGAGCCAACTACAGCATCGAGAAATAAGCCGGCCGGTTTCACTTGAGCATACGCTCCTATTGGAACCTGGCAGCCACCTTCAAGAGCTTTCAACAATGCTCGTTCCGCGAGAACGGCTTTATAAGTAGCATCGTGGTGAATCGATTTTAAAACTTTGTCTGCCAATTTATTATCCGAACGAATCTCGATTCCCAAAGCGCCTTGTCCAACAGCTGGAAGAATTTCATCAATCTTGATAATTGAAGAAATGTACTTGTTTAATTTCAGTCGCTCAACTCCAGCCCGCGCGAGGATTATCGCATCCCACTTCGATTCCCAAAACTTTTTGATTCGAGTTGGAACATTGCCGCGGAGCTCTTCAATTTTTATGTCGGGACGAAAATGAAGAAGCTGAGAACGGCGGCGAAGCGATCCGGTTGCAACGATAGCGCCTTCCGGCAAATCTTTAATCTTCGTTCCTTTCTTTCGGGCAATCAAAACATCTTCAACCGGGTGACGTTTTGTAACAGCGGCAAGTTTTAATCCTTCGGGAAGTTCTGTCTGCAAATCTTTCAAACTATGAACAGCAATGTCAATCGAACCTTTCAGCAGTTCATTCTCCAATTCTTTAGTGAACAAACCTTTATCGCCGATCTTCGAAAGCGCAACGTCTAAAATTTTATCACCCTTCGTATTAATAATTTTTATTTCAACGGAAAGATTTTTGTTTTTTCGTTCCAATTCTTTCTTAACAAATTTGGCTTGCCAGAGAGCAAGCTCGCTTCCGCGTGAACCGATAACAAGCTTATTTTTTTTCATCGTTGCCTTCTGAATTATGATTTTCCTCGGCGTCGTTTTTACCGTTAGTAGGGAAATCCTCAAGATTGAAAAGTTCTTTCAATATCAATGTGTTTGTTAAAACTTCTTTTATGTTTGCGCCGGATTCGGCAAACCCTCTGAGCTTAACCGTCGGGTTATGCAGCAGTCGTCCTACCATGCGGCGTGTCATGTCTTCAATCTTTGTAAAATCTTCTTCGTTTACTTTATTCTTAATTTTTTCCAGCTCATCTAATCTGATCTCTTCGAAAAAGCTGCGGATCGATTTTATAGTCGGCACTACATCCAGCGTATTGTACCAGTTGAAAAATCCAACTAGCTCTTCCATAATAATTTTTTCTACAAGCGGAATTTGTTCTTTCCGTTTCTGCATGTTCTGATCAACAATGATTTTCAACGAATCCATGTCGTGATAAAACACATTATCGATCTTGCGAACATCAGGATCGATATCACGCGGAACAGCAATATCCATCAACACAACCGGCGTTCCTTTTCGTTTCTTCATTGCACTTTTAATCTCGTCGGCGTGAATTATAAGTTCGTTTGAACTTGTTGCGCTTATAATTATATCAAAGTTATGAAGATGTTCTTTTAAATATTGGAACGGAATAATTTCGCCGTGAACTTTATCAGCAAGATTTTCAGCGCGTTCAATCGTGCGGTTTGATATGGTAATTTTGCCAACGCCTTTATCATGTAGATGAATTGCCGCAAGCTCGCTTGTTTCTCCGGCGCCTATTACTAAAGCAGATTTCTTTTCTAGATTGGCAAAAATCTTTTCAACGACTTGAACGGCGGCATAACTAACCGTAACGGCGCCTTCGCCGATTGTTGTTTCTTTTATGGAACGCTTTCCGACCTTGATTGCCGTATCGAAAATTCTGCGTGAAATTGAACCGGCAAAATCGAGATCCTCTGAAATCTCGAATGCATCTTTCACTTGTCCGAGAATTTGGCTGTCGCCGATGACCATTGAATCAATACCTGAGGCAACAGAGAACAAATGTTTTACCGCTCCGCACGAAAAAAATCTTGTAAAATGTTCCGGCATAATTCCATCGATCGGTTTTGCCTGAAGCAGCGAGCCGATAATTGAATTTACATCAAGCCCTTCGGTTTGGGGAAATCCAAATATCTCGGTACGGTTGCATGTGGAGATTACAACGCCTTCGGAAAAAATCTGCTCTTTCAAACGGGGAATAAGCGAAACGATTTCATCGCGGTTGAGATGCAGTGCCTCCCGCAATTCGAGCGGGGATGTCCTGTGATTTATTGAAATACCTATTAAATTCATTTTAAACTATTAATAGAAAGAATGAAACGTCCTAGCCAGAGAATTCGTAACTATCAATGATGCAATCGCCACAACAAATCCAATCAAAGAAAAAATTATGAATTTTTTTCCGTACAAATTAGCAATCCACTTGCTTGTTATTCCCACGCCGTAAACAAGCCAAACGAATAATGTCCCTGTTAGCTTGGGATCGAAATAACTGAAATGCGGAAACGCGCTCGGCAGCCAAATTATTCCAATCACTATTGCAACCGTTAAAAGTACAAAACCGATTACTGCAGCGTAGTAACTGAGCTTTTCCAAAATCTCCAAACTCGGCAATCGGTTGAAGATTAATCCGAACTTGTTTCCTTTTAAGTTTCGATAAAGAAGCCAAAACAATACACCGTAAACTGCCGAGATAATAATTCCCGAATAACCGAGCAGCGCGCTTATAACATGAAGACCGAGCAAACGGTTTCTTAAGATTTCCGGCACCTTGTAGTTCGGTTCAATAAAGATAGATGAAATCACTTGAAAGACGACGGAGAACAGAATTATGAATGCACCGGTTCCGCGTATATCAGTGAGAAGCTCCAGAATGAAATACGAAAATGCAATTGAACACGCGATGATCGAAAATATTTCGAACTTGGTTGTAATCGGCGGATGATCATATTCAACAGTCAGAGCTAACAAGTATGAAACGTGAACGATGATTGTGATGAATAGAATAATTCTATTAACATTGCCGACCGCTTTCTGTTCTTTGAAGAAATCATAGAGATAGACTGCAAAGCTGGTTAAGTACAGCAAAGGCAGCAGGACATTTAGCGTAGTTATTGTTTGTGACATTTATTCAACATTCAAGTTTGGTTCTATATTAAGCCGCGAAAACGTCATTAATGTTCTTTTTCGGATCGAAAATTATGAAAATCTTGAACGAATTACCCGTAGTAAGTGTGTTAAAAATCTAAGCGAAACCGAGATTTTTAAGGTTTGAATACTTTCTGTAAAGTGTTGAAATAAAAAAGCCCCGATTCTCACCGAGGCTTTTAATCTTAAAACGGTTGGATTAATTTCCGAAGACTTCAATTTTTCCATCCATGTGTTTTGTCTTATCGATTATGTTACCGTATTTATCAACAACACCGATGTGACAAGTTGCACAGCCGGATAAATCAGAATCCATGTGTCCAGTTGGCGGTAAGCCGTGACATGTGCCGCATTTGCCTTGTGTGCCGTCAACTTTGTTCCATGTCGGCGAAAAATTATTGCCGTCAATTTTATCTGCCGTGTAAGCAAACTGCCATTGAGAAGTTGCTTTCGGGAAAGAGAAATTGCCGTGGCAGTAAGTGTTGGAACATTTGTTTGTAGTGTAATCGTAAGTTCCATTGCCAAGCTGATATGTCGAGTAGTTCGTGTTCAAAATAACTTCTGCGTGTCCGTTCGTATCAATATGTCCCGGTGAATTAAGAGCGGTCGGAACGGTATGGCATTCGTTGCACTTAACCAGTTGAGCGATCTTTACGTTCAGAAGGTGAGTGGAATGCGCGCCCACGCCAGGTGATTTTGTATCAGTGCTTCTGTTCAAATCAACAGGCGGTGCAATTGATGCCGGATTATTGAAATCACCGTGACATGTATTGCACGCTTCCGGTCCGCCGGGATTTGTATGACAAGAGTTGCATGAAGTACTTGCAACACCGCCGGCGTAATCGTTACCATGACAAGTTTTGCACTGCGGCATATCCCAATTCAATGATGCTACATATCTTCCGTGAAAATTTGCAGAAGCCGGATCGGCAATGCCGGTCTGATGAACTGTGATTGTTGAATGACATTGAACACATGAAGGACTTGCTGTTCCACCGGAAAAGTTGCTTCCGTGACATTGGCTGCAATTGCTCATCTTTATTTTGTTGTTCGCAATAAACAATCCATGAAATTCCGGTGATGTCGTTTCGTTTATTCCCGGTTGATGTACCGATATCGTGGGATGACAATTTGCAGTTGCGCAGCTAACCTTTGCAGTCCCGCCGTCAAAATTTGCATCGTGACATTGCTTACAGCTTTCCAATCCTTTGTTCTTAACGGTTACGCCGTGGAAATCTTGAGACGATTGATTAAGAACGTTAGAACCGTGCAATGCGAGCTGGGTTGGCGAAGTCAAATCATTTTTCAAATCGCTGCATGAAAATGAAATCAATCCAAGCGCTATAACAGTAATAAAATAATATTTTGAATATCTCATGTTCTACCTAAGAGGTTAAGTTTTCTTAATGATGACAGTAACCACAGAAACCAACTCCTTTCAAACCGCCTGGATGCGCGTTTGCATCAGTATGGCAAACATAACATACCGAACCGCGGTCAGTATGCCAATCTCCGCCGTCTTTATTATTCATGAAGTTGGCAGTATGCGTTTTGGGATTTGTTCCTTTAATGCCGTCGTTATCAACGTGACACATTACGCATGTTGGATCAGCGCCTTGAACATCGTGACATGATGCGCAGCTTTCGATATCTCTGCGTGCAAGTATAGCATGCTGCCCGCCGCCCGTACCAACGCCAATAGTAACAAAGTTCGGCTGCTTATGCGATGAAGGTGTGTTGCCTTCAAGTGCAAAGTCGCCGCCTTTTGATTCATGGCACTGCGCGCAGAATGTTTCCGTCTGATGACATGTTTGACATTCCGTCGTTTTGCCTTTTGCGTCGATGCCGTGCGTGTATTGATAATTCAAATCGTGCACTCGTGTAATCTGCTGCTGTTTCGTATTATCGATAAACTTGTGAGGCGAATAAGGAGTATAGAAATCTCTTGAAGTATTCTTTTCCGTAATCATAGTTGTTGAAGCATGACATGATTCGCAGAATGAATTATCATGGCACGTTTGGCATTGTGCATTTTCCGAAGTCGCGTGAAATTTATGCGACTTAAAAAAACCAACTTCTTTGTGATCGTCGGGCAGCAAATTTGCGGTTGAGATATGACATGATTCGCAAACGTTGCTTGCAACGGATTGCCCGTTGTGACACGTCATACAAGTTGACATTGCGGGGATAACGTTCGGAGATTCAAAACTATATGCAACGTTATCCAATCCTTTATGGCATGTTACGCATTCTAACTTTTGATCCGTCAAATGGAATTTGTGGTTAAAAATCATGACGGGTTTTTTCTGAATCAACGGTTCGTAAACATTATCATAATGGCACTGGCTGCAATTTTTTTCATCGTTGACATCGTGGCATGTAGCGCAAACAGACTTTTGAGGAAGTAATCTATTGTTCAATGAAGTGCTTTCCGAGACGCCCGTATGGCAATCTGTGCATTCGGCAATGTCTTTATGAACGGTATGAGAAAACTTGATCACATCTTTGTTTGTCTTTCCCGGTGTATCGTTGTCTTTCTTATCAACTGCAGCAATCGTCAAAAAGCAAACCAAACAAAGTGCAAAAGCAGCATAGTAATATTTTATCTTCATAATTTTTTAGAAATTAGTATTAAACCAGTGATTTACTTTGAAGAGAATTCTGTAATCGTTTTTGTAAATCTTGTTGTTGAAATATTGTCCTTGAAGATCGAATGAAAGATCCCGCCATGGGCGCAAATTTACGCCGGCAAGAACCGATGTTATGTTATTTACATCTGAGTCTTTATCGAGCTTATAATTTGTAAATGAAATTCCGAAAGACGGAGTGACAAATCCGTCAGCGAATGAGTGGGCTGTGTACAAAGAAACGCTGTTGAGTTCACCCGAATAACCGAACGTTTTTCTGAAACTAACGCTTCCGTATTTTGTATTCACGCCAACATTAAGACGCTGGGAATTATCGTCTTCGTATTTAACATTGCCGAATTTTCCAAATACAGTGAAGTCGGAACAAAACTTATAGTCAACGCCGCCTTCAATTTCTTGCGAGTTGCCGAAATTGAAGACTGAAAAAATTGAATTATACCTAATCTTGGGTTCGCGGAAATTGTAGTAAACATCTACGCCAAGCTTGTCGGTAGCTTGAACTCTTCCATCAAGCTCAAACTTTGAAGTTGTTTGGAAGTTCATGTCGTACTCGTAACGTGTATCGACATTAGCAACCCCGGGCAAGAAGTATGAAGCGTTCGCCGAAAGAAATTTGTACTGATTGGAATTTTGCTGAATCATGATGGTGACAGGATCGAGATTAGCATCTAAACGCAGCGTATTGTAATCAACCGGCTTGAAGTTTTTGTTAATATAGCCCAGTCCAAAATTGAAATGTTCGAGAAAAAATATTTCAAACTTTCCGCCGATTACATAA
Source organism: Bacteroidota bacterium (assembly GCA_023381535.1). The sequence goes on along the minus strand of JAMCSN010000106.1, from coordinate 18,499 downwards.
TCGTTTTTAAAATCGTTGGTAACTTCCAATTTCTGATACGCCGGAACATTTCCGCCGTAATAACCTGTTAACGAAACGTTATCGTATTTGAACTTCAGGTTAACTCCGTCGAATAAACCGCCGGCAACCGGTGTGTATAACGGCTGCCGTCCCAGTTTTAATGTAAACATGTCAACTATGTTGCGCGCTTCAAAATACAAGTCGTAAAAACGCAATCTCGGGTCGCTTGCTAATGCGTTTCCTATATTGCTTTCATAATTCATTCTGGTTCGCACCGAGATCGTTTGATAATTGAAATTCAGCGCAAGCGTTTCATATGTTCGTAAAAACGAGTCGGAAGTTTTGGCGGTGTCAAATCTTTCGAAGGTGTAGAAAGTGGAAGAAATACTGCCGTTCAGATTCTGGGCAGAAATCATAAACGGCAGACTTAAAATTAATAGAGTAAAAAATAGTTTTTTCATTTTATGCCCTGAAAATAGTATTAGCTTTTCGGAACTTTGTGTGCAATCTTCTTCCACATTTCTTGGAACTTAAATTCTTTGTATGAAGGACTTTCAGGATTGTGGCATGTCTTGCAGAATTTTTCGGTATCAGAATGCATTAGCAATCCTTTCTTTTCGGCTTCAGCTTTGTTCTTCATAACGCTCATAGATTTATAGCCCGAACCGGCGCCATGGCATGTCTCGCATTGAACACCGTCTTCTACTTTGAACTTTGCACCGACTAATGCTTTGTCAACATTGTAACCGGATGCGTGACATTTCAAACATTCCGTATTTTCAACAGCTTTTTTACCGCTCTTCTTTTTAGAAATCTCATCTGCTTTTGCAGTCAAAAGAGTTTTATAAGCCTGCGAATGTTTGCTATCTTGCCAAATCTTCAGTTGATTTCCAGATTTTTCAGTTTTATGGCACATGCCGCAAACTTGCACGCCTTCATAACTGAACTTTCCTTGTGCATTGCTATTGGCCGGCAAAACAAAATAAGCAGCAGCAACAACCAAAACTACAAGTGCTTTCTTGTGTAACATTGTTTTTCCTCCTTGGAAATGATTTAATTAATGGAGCTTAATGACTTTTTATAAAATAAAAGAACGTATTAATCCTGTTTTAATATAGCGTAATTATAACTTTTTTACAACCGACCTTTATTAGTTTTTTTTAACTTTTCTCCGTTTTTGGTTTCATTTTTTCTTCTATCCAGGTTCTTAGCTCAGGATCCTCATCAATCTCATTTTGAATAATTAAATCAGGCTCTAAGCCGTTTTTTTCAAGTGTAGAAGTGAATAACAATGTAGAGTTGCTCACTCTCTTAATGTCTCTTGTCCCGCCTCGGTATTCTTTCCATTCAAGTACAATCCTTCTAAAATGTTTTTCGTGATGATGGCGGTAGTTTTCAAGCGACATCCTTCCGTTTATCCAGGTCACACTCATAGGGTATTCGTGAGGATGAAAGATCACGAAGAACCAATGCCAGACCAAAATTGCAAGCGTTGCGAGTATCGCTTCGTAAAAATGTATCAGCTCGCTGACTTTGATCAACCATACTGGTGCCCAATTACCAACTACAGTAGGGAACCAAAGTATGAAGCCGGTAAGACCCATTACGATTGTACCCCAGATGAGTGCCCAGTACTCCGCTTTCTCAGCGTAATCATATGCATCAAATTTTGGTTTCTGTTTTCTCAGTTTCAGATAGTAGAGAATATTGTCTCGCGCTTCTGTAATATCATCGAATTTTGGAAGCAGGCTTACCAAAACATCTCTTCCTCTCGGTGTGAAGATCAAATAGAAAATGTGATAAATACCTGTAACAATCATAACAACGGCTGCCGTACGGTGAACGTTTTGACGGACGGTTTCACTTAATCCAAATGTTGTTAATAATTCTGCCCACCAGCTTTGATGAAACTTCAATGCAAAGCCGGTGACAGCCAGAGTTATGAATGAAATTAGAAGCAGCAGATGCTGGAAGACTTCGTTCTTTGTAAATCGAGGAATTGTAATTTCACTTTTTTCATGACGATATTTTTTTCGTATTTCATAAATAAAAATTAACAAATTGTGTAAGATCATTCCGCCGATAACGGAAATGATCAACCAGAAATAAATTGTTGTAACCACATCTTCAATTTTAGAAGCCCTATTGTCTAAAGTTTTATGTGAATAACTTTTTGAAAATGTGTCGGTGGCGTTGGGATGACATTTCCTGCATGTTGCCGTAATGTTAGCCGGATTTACAGACGATTCCGGATGATCCTTCGGTAAAATTTTATGAACATTATGGCAATCGACGCACATAGCAGCTTCTTTATCGCCGCGCATTACCGCCATGCCGTGATAACTATCTTCGTATTGTTTTACTTGTCCGCCTGTGATGCCGAACCGTTGGGCAATTTTCGGATTCTGATGACAAACAATACAAGTTTGCTGTTGTAACTTTTTTGCTTCCAACCGGTTATTGACCGGCTGCATTCCATGTTCACTATGGCAATCGTTGCAAACCGGAGCCTCTCTAATCCCAACTTTTGCTCTAATCCAATGAATTGATTTTTCATACTCGTCGGCAATTTGTCGGTGGCACTTTCCGCACGTTTCGGGTATTTCGAAACTGGAAATTGTTGACCCCGGCTGAATTCGATTTTTAATATTGTGAACGCCGTGACATGTGCTGCAATTTGCGGCGTTTAATTTACCTTCCTCAACGAGTTTTCCATGGACTGACTGAGTATATAAAATGCCGGGGTTTTGGATACTTAGCGAGTAGTTTTTATAAATTTTCGGATTGTTATGACAAGCGCCGCATGTCTGTGCCAAGTTTTTCGGATACACTTTGCTTTTCGGATCATTAACTTTTAATATGTCATGAGAACCATGGCAGTTCCAACACATCGCAGCCTCGTCAACACCTTCGCTGAGGGAAATTCCGTGTATGCTTTCACGATGTTCTTTTGCTATAGCTGAGTGACAGAGATAACAATCGGCTTTTTGTGTTGCGCCAACATTCTTAGGATGATTTGCAAGATTGTTCGAAATGAAGTTATGGCAATCAGCGCATTCTAAATTTTTGTGAACCGATTGAGAAAGTTTTGTATAGCCATTCTGTTTGTGGCAGCTAATGCATCTGTTTCCCTCAACGGCTTTGGAATGATAAGGGTTTGCCAGCACCATACTCGCGTGACACTTTGAGCAAATTTCTTTCACCTTGAGAACATTATCTTTCGGCGGGGAAGTAATTTGATGAGTACCGTGACAAACTTTGCAATCGGGCGGATTTTTTACCTTACCTTTTAAGCGATGATGGATGTCACTTTTAACCAGGTCGGCATATTCTTCATGACAAGTTTCGCACTTAACTTTTTTATAATTCTTTTTCTCGATGTGACTTTCGTTTTTTATATCTACGTGGCAATCCTGGCAGCCGATAGCGCCATCATGAACAGATTTCTGAATAACATTTTCATGGCAGTCCGCGCATTTGAAATCTTGCGCACTAAGCTTGGCATCGAGAACGAAAATAAAAAATAAAAAAACTGCGACCGGGAAAATTCTTTTTAGGAACAATATCATTAAATAAACTCCATACTCAAAATTATTGGTACAGGAACAACATAGAATAAATTATTAACCCGATTAAAATTATTCCAATGGTTAAAGCCGTAAAACCAAAAATTCTTGCCGCTTTAGTTAAAGCCAGTGAGGGGGCTACATTGGAAATCTTTTTTTGCAATTCTTCGCTTTGCATTACCTGTTCAAATTCCCGCGGACGGTCTTCTTTCATTTCTTCAACTGGTACTTTGCCTGTAAAAATCACTGTGTCCATTGGAAATTTATCCGGTCTGAAATGTGTGTTGAAAAAGTGAACCGTAAAAATAAATCCGACGGCAAGCAATGCTTCATCACTGTGAATAATTGTAGCAATATTTATCAACCATCCTGGAAAACCGATCGCAGTGAAAAGTTCCGGGAACCATAAGATCAATCCGCTGAATCCGATGACCGCAACGCCCCAGAAAACGGCAAAGTAGTCGAACTTTTCCCAATAAGTCCATCTGCCGTACGCGGGTCGTGGACCTTTTCCAAAAAACCATTTCATTGTTTGAACGAATTCGGTGATATCTGTTTTGTTTGGGACCAGTGAGTTTTCCCCTTTCAAAAAAGACGTGATGGGCACTCCGCGTTTAATCTTTTTTCTTAACAGGTAAGTGATGTGGAGAAAGAAATAAATGAAAGTAATTATTGCCGCTGTTCTGTGAATAAAACCCGTAACTACGTAACCGCCCAAAATTTTTGATAGGGTTTGAAAAACTCCAACGCCGGAAAATTTTATTACCATTCCAGTTGTTGCAAGAGAGATAAAGCTGATAATAACCAGCACGTGAAGAAACCTGGAATAAGCGTCAAAGCGCTCGTAATACTTTCCGTTATGTTCTTGATTATTTTCAGTCATTAATTTTCTCTTTTATTTTTCAACTGTTTTGCTTTTTTATCTTTATACGCCCTTGGAAGCCACAGCAAAGTATGAATCCCGAAGAATGTGAATGTACCAACCAATAAAATTGTCATAAACCAGAAAGTGTAAAACAGGTAAGGATACTTGTCTCTGTTATGGTGAGTCGCATGAGTCAAATAACCGACGAACATTCTGTTTGAATTTTCGTGACATTTCTTGCAAGTCTGCACAATGTTTTGGCGGCTCAGAGTTGATTTTGGATTATCGGTTGGTAAAATATTATGAGAACCGTGACAGTCAAAACATTTTGCTGCACCGGCATCACCAAGTTTTGAAACCTTACCATGAAACGTTTGAAAATAAGTTGAAGAAACATCTTCGTGGCATCTTCCGCACTGAAGAATTATTGATTGCCGGAAATCCTTAAGGTCAACACGATTAATTTCATGTGAGAAATGACAATCGTTACAGACTGGAAGTTTCTTATACGTTTTGGTTACAGTGGGACTATGAACGCTGTTTTGAAATTGTTCATAAACTCCTAAATGACATTGCGCACATGTTGTTGCAATGTTTTTCGGATTAATTGTAGAACGCGGATCGTTCGGCGGTAACTCTTTGTGACTCGAATGACAATTAACACAAGTTGCCGTTACCAACAAACCGCTCTGCAACAAACCTTTTCCGTGAATGCTTTCTCTGTAACTTGTTACGATTCCTCTGTTGCTCTCATCGATAGCAATTGCAATGTTTTTTCCTTCACGATGACACTTGCCGCAAAGTTCGGGAACGTTTCGTGCAAAAGTAGGTGAGTCTGTATTTTTCTTCGCCTGCATGTTGTGTTTTGTATGGCAATCCGTGCAATACGGAGCGTGGGTATCTCCGGCATAATGTTTTGTACCGTGAATACTAATATTGTAATCGTCCACCTGGGTTGTATGACAGATAGAACAATCAACCTTGCCGCTGTTCAAACAAACCGGACTTTTTGATTTGCTAATATTTGTGTGACATTTGATACATTGGTTAACTGTGTGCGCGGAAGTTTTAAATTCATCATAGTTAACATACAGTGATACAGATTTTTCGTTGACAACTTTGTGAAGTTCTTTATCGCTGTGACACTTCATGCACATCTCATCCGGGAAACTGTCGTCGTAAAAAACTCTTCGCACTTTGTGCGGTGCATGGCAATCGATACAAACCGGAATTTTGTTCGGCTGCTTTTCCCAAAGTGCCCCGCGAATAACTTTGAGGTGAACTTTTTCAATTTCTCTATGGCATTGAGTACAAGTAGTTGCAATATTATTTCTATTGATTGTTGATGCCGGATTTGTGTGCGGCAGTATATCGTGAGATGTGTGGCAGCTTGTGCAAACTGCTGTAACAATCAAACCTCTTTTAAATAAACCTTCGCCGTGGATGGATTCCGAGTAATCAGATAAAACTTTTCTTTCTTCTGGATTAACCAGTTTGGAAACTTGGGTTCCTTCTTTGTGGCATTGACCGCAAAGCGAAGGAATGTTCATAACAAAAGTTCTCGACTTCGGATTTTTCGATGAGAGAATTTCATGTTTGGTATGACATGTTACGCAAGTCGGGGCTAACGCTTTGCCGGCCTTCAATGCTTGTGCGTGAAGACTTCTTTCGTAATGCTGAACAGGTTTTTCATGGCACGATGCACAATCAACCTTGCTCAGTTTTTCCGGATGAGGAAGTTCCTCTGGATTTACATCCGAATGACAGCCTGTACAACTTATTTCTTCGTGAACCGACCCGGCAAATGATTTTCCATTGACGAAAAGTGAAACAACTTTACCGTCTCTTGTTGTTGTAAAGGTTCTATCACCATGGCACTCAAGACAAACCTGATCACTCTTACTCTGGGCAAAAAGACATCCGGCAAAAAAGAGAACAAAAAAAGAACTGATTACGGATTTTTTCATTTTATATATTCTTGATGATTGTGTTCGGCATGCAAGAACTATGCACAAATATGCTTCTGAGGAATGTTGAAATTTCAGCAACATCCGTATCGGTCAATAAATAATGAACAAATTTTGAAGAAAATTTACCGAAAATGAGAAAGCTTATTCTAAAATATCAGATAAAAGACACTAATATCTGGTCACAAAATATTCAGATTGACTGAATTTGTCAACGTCGTTTAAAACAAAAAGAGAAAGGAAATTCCTTTCTCTTCTTGATAGTTTAGATTGAAGATTTACTATTTCTTAAAAAATTCTCCTGTTACAATATACCAATCTTTTTCTTCGAGCTTTTCCAGCTGACCCCAAAGAATTTCAACGCTTTCTTTCTTTTGATTTTCTTTGCCAAGCAATTCTTTTATTTGTTTCAAGTATTTGTCTATCTCGTCTTGGTAGAACGAAACGGCGCTGTTGCCGATTTTGAGTTGCGGTAATTCGTTCTCCAATTTATCTGCATCGATTATGCAGATCCAATTTTTTTCATAGGTCGAAAAATCTAGTGCGTCCAAATTGTCGCCGAGTTCATTGTTAACTTTTTTCACCTGTCCGCTTACCGGACAGTTGAACGAAATTGATTTCTTGCCTTGCTTCAAAATGAATAACGGTTGTCCGATCGAAATACTCATACCAAGATTAGGAAATTCTATGTCGTCGATTTTTCCAATGAGCTTTTTAGCAAAGTCGTCTATTCCAACTCTAACTGAACCGTCTTGTGATACCGATGCCCAGCAGTGTCCTTCTGAAATAAATACTCCGCCGGGAATTGCAAATTCTCCAACGTTCAATTTCTCTTTTTCGGTAAGATGAGTTATATGCACACGCGGCTTGAGCTGCTTCTGGACTCGATCCTGACGTTTGATCAATGATTTCTTGGTGAACCCAAGAAGCTCATCTTCTGTGAAAGGTTTCTGAACGTAATCCATTGCGCCAAGTTTCATACAATCAACTGCAGTTTCCACAGTTGCATAACCGGTGATGATTATAACATCAATGTCGGGACGGAGATACTTGACAGATTTTGTTACTTCAACGCCGTCCATTACCGGCATTTTCAAATCTGTGAAAACAAAATCATAGTGATGTGATTTAATAAGACTGAGCGCTTCGGGGCCGGAGTTAACTGTATCAACAGAATAACCATCCAGCACCAAAATTTTTCTGAAGCTGTCGAGAATTACATCTTCGTCATCAACACATAAGATTCTGGCTTGAGGATTTGGCACTTCTGCACGTTTAAGCGAAACAGCCTCTTTACTGAAATCAACTTTTACACTTTCTTTCAAAATTGATTCTCGCTCTTTGCGGGTCTTCTTTTCATTTAGTGACTTGATAACGTATCTAATAATTACATCGGCTATTATGAATATGATTACTGCTAAAATGAAGAGCGGCATAATAGTTCTCCTTAGTTTGATAAACTTAAATTCTATCTGAACTGCACGGTATTAATAATTTCATTTCGTATTCGAGCTCGCTCGGAATTATTCTGTAAATCCATCCGTCGAAGTAAGGATCCTTTTCCAATAATTCCGGCTCGGTTAAAAGTCGTTCGTTTCTTGCAATGATTGTTCCGCTGATGGCAGAATACAGTTGATGCACGAATGTGTTTTCACAAACAAATGTAACTGCTGAAGTTGCCTGCGTCAGTGTATCGGAAATATTGAAAAGTTCGATGCGCTGAATTTGATCGAGCGTCTTTACAAATAAATCCGTTGCGCCGATAACCACCGATCCGTCCGGCTCTTTATTCATCCAGCTTGAGTAACCAAGTCTAAAATATTTTGCCGGACATGGAACAATGATTACCGATTCATCGTTAGCTTTGCGCTGCTTCATCAACAAGCTGTATTTCATGCCACGATGGATAACGCCGGTCATTTCATCAACAGAAAATGGTTTCGGAATAAAATCGATTGAACCTGCGTAAAGTGAAGTAACGGCATTCTCAATTGTTGAATATCCCGTAGTCATTATGACCGGTGTGTCGATATGTTTGGCTTCAAGCGCAGCAAGAAATTGAAATCCGTCCATTCCGGGCAGCATAATATCGCATACTATAAGATCGAATTCACTTGATGCAATTTTTTCCAGCGCAGCATTTGCATCGCCAACGGAATCAACCGTGTAACCTTCCATCACGGCAATTTTGGAAATCGAGTTGATCACAACATCTTCGTCATCAATTATCAATATGTTAGTGTGTTCTTTCATCAAATATTTTTTGTAAAGTCGCCTTGCGGAAGTCTTACTGAAAATGTTGTTCCTTTTCCAACTTCACTTTGAACTGAAATTGAACCGTTATGGTTATCGAGAATTCCCCAAATAACGGAAAGCCCTAAGCCGGTTCCGCGTTGACCTTTGGTGGAAAAAAACGGTTCAAAAATTTTGTTAATATTTTCCGGCGGAATTCCACAGCCGGAATCGTGAACTTTCACCTCAATAAATTTTTTCTGTCCGGCGCGGTCAACTAATTCCCACCTCTGCCAATTATCTCTGAATGTTGCGCAGCCTTCAATAAATCCTTGGTTGGGAATTTGAATTTTGTACGTCGGACCGCCGCATTCGGGACATCGGTTGTTTTTGTCAATCAACGGAAGATCGCAAGTGGGGCACAATAAAGTCATATCATCTTTCTTCTCAAATGATATTTCAAAAAAGTGCCGGTGGCTTCCGTAAATCGGATCGAGATGAACGAAGCCCGTGTTGCCGTTGGATTTGATCTTCATTCGAAGAGAGGACATGCCGCCGATTTTGTGTCCCGAGTCAATCAAGTTATGCATCTTGGGACAAACCGCACTTTTAATTTGCGTGATACCTTTGGGCGACAAACTAATCTGTGAAGTGTTCACCTTAATTGTTCCATCGTGTCCGATTGCATCAATCGCGTTGACAAATAAATTTAGAAACACTTGCTGAATTTGATTTGTATCGGCAGTTATTTTCGGTAGCGATGAATCAAATTCTTTTTCAAGTGCGATGTTGTTCAGCTTTAACTGATTGTGTACGACTGCCAATGCGCGGTTAATGATTTCGTTTAAGTCGATCGAACTTTTCTTTGGCGTTGATTGTCTAGCAAAATCAAGAAGTCCTTTAATTATTTCCCTGCTTCTCATTGTTTCGCGGACAATCACATTTAAGTCTTCCTGCATTTGCGGATTATCTTTTGTGCGCTTCAATAAATAACTGCTGTATGTTAACACGCCGGTGAGTGGATTGTTGATTTCATGCGCAACACCAGCGGCAAGCTGACCCAGCGATGCCATCTTGGTCGATTGATAAAGCTGTTGACTTGTTTCATCAAGTTTCTTGATCATGTTGTTGAATGACTTTCCGAGTGCGCCTAATTCATCATCGCTGAGATTCTTAATCGTGTAACTTAAATTGCCCGCTGATACCTGATCGGTAGCTTTCACCAATTCCTTGACCGGTCGATCAACCCAGCGTTTAACAAAAAATCCGATTATAAAACCGATAGCGGAAATTGCAACAAGAGCAAACAAGAGTTCTTGAATTTCATTTCTCTTGATTTGTGCATCAACTTCATTGAGAGTAATCGTTACATCCAGAACTCCAAGCACCTTTGCACTTTTCAAATGCGCATGGCAATCGGCGTCGTAACACGAGCTTTCATTATAGATCGGATTGATTACACCAAGTACTCGCGATGAATCTGCATGCACTTTGAAAATTCTTGTTCTATCCTTAATAGCTAATTTTTCCAACGGTTTATTTTCTGCATGACAAGCGTAACAGCTTTCGGCTTGCTTATTCAGCATTCTGCCGATTTCATCTTTACGCGTGGAATAAATTATTTCGCCTTCCTTGTTAAGAATGCGAACACCGTTTATCGCTGGATCTTTTCCAATGGTATTTATTATTTCATGAATGCTTTCGCGCTGATTTAAAAGCATTCCGTAGCGTGTGCTGTTTTTGATTGTCTCGCTCAATTGATTTGCGTGACGCTCAACTTCAGCCAACAGAACATCGCTTTGAGATTTGATATTGAAATAGGAATAAACTCCTATGATCGTAATCGCGGTTGCGCTTACAACCCAAATGAGTTTTAGACTAATCTTCCCAAATAATTTCTTTACAGTTCTCATTTGTTCTTCTTAATGGGAATCCATCCCTTCGGGACAAGTTTGCCCGGAACATTTGCCGGGAACGATTTATCATCGTGACAATTTGTGCAAACCGGTTTGGCAAAGTTTTTCTCTTGATGACAATCTTTGCATTCGGCTGCCGCGTGTGTTTCATCAAGAACTACGCCGGTTATTTTATGATTGAAATTACTCTGCGTCCAAATACCGTGGCATGAACTACAATCGGTAGTCAAGCCTGTAAATGTGCCTTTTGTCGTATGGCATCTAATACACGCAAGTTCGCTGTGGAATTTTGAATTGTCAAAACCGGTTTTTGCCATGTGATCGAAAGCGCTTGTCTCTCTGTTTGAATGACACATATTGCACGATGATTTTGTATCGTGACATTCAGAACACTTTTTATGTTTGTCTGCCGCCGATAATTTTGAAACTTCAATTGTCTTTTGAGCTTTATGACATTTGACGCAGCTTTCGTTTGAATGACAATCCGAGCAGTCGAATCCAAACACTTTGTTATGTTCCTGATGTCGGAACAAAACCGTTTTGCCGTAGCTTGTATTTGTGTTGAATAATATTTTTTCTGGCGTTTCAACCTTTGGGTGAATTCTTCCTTTCGGTTCATCGGCTTTTGGCTTTTCCGGTAGAAGTCGATTAGTTCCGTTAGGCAAGTGGCAGTAATTACAATCGGTGCCGCCTGTCCATGCGCGATGGCAATCCATACAGTGGCGGTGATAAGCGCCTTTTAAATCGGGCTTGCTTACGTCAGCGCGTTTTCTTGAAACTTCATGACATTCGGAACAGCCGATTACGTTTCCCGGTGGATTGTAATGATGGCACATTCTGCAACCGCCGCCCATCTCGGACATTTCTGCGTGAGCCAAATGTGTAAAGCGAACCGGCATGTACAGATCGGATTGTTTTTTGAATTTATCTATTATAATTACTTTGGGTCCGTCTTCAGGTCTTTGGTCTATGCGAATCATACCTTCACGCGGACACGGTTTTAAGCACGGATTTTCTTTTGTCGGAATTGGACATGAATGACACGTCAGACATTTAAGTCCCAGCGTACTCGCGTGGTTATCGCCAACTTTTGTTTGAGCGGAAATCAATAAAGGTATTGCGACGATCAAACTTAGAATTATCTTTTTCATACTACACCCCCTTGATCGAAAATTTCGTTCGCAATGTAGATACATATGGTAAACTTACGATTGGAAAAATCATTACCATCACTCTAAAGAATAAAATTTCCAGCGCGACAAATCCAACAGTTACAGAAATTTCTCCGATTGAAGGGAAGTATGTATTAAATTGATATGGCGGTGTGTAAGCAACAATGAAGTTGTCGATTCTGTTCAGAAGCACACCAAAGATCACCAGCATGGAAGCTATAAACAATCCCGTCGGTGATTTTGAAATCTCTCTTGATAGAAACATTCGTAACGGAATTACTATGCCGACTACGACTTCGATAACAAACATCACGCTTGCCGTGTTGAATTCGGTTAAGTAAACAAATGTTTGCCGTATAACCATATCGCCGATTTTGAATGAGAGATAAATCCCAAGTAACGGTGCAACCATACTTCCTAGATTAGAAAGTATATGAGTTTCCGGCTTCAAACCAAATGATTTGGAAGTTGCAATCGATTCCATTATGACCATTGGAAAACCTACAGAAACTGCCGAAAGCAAAAACAAAAGCGGAAGAATAGGTGTCTGCCAAAGTGGATGCATCTTCGGTCCGGCAATTACCATTAAAGTTCCAAGAGATGATTGATGCAGACATGACAAAACCACTCCGGCAATTATGAAGACGAACATTGTTTTGTTCAATCCCTTGTCTAGAACACGCAGAAATTTATCGATGGTGTTGTTAAATCGTTTTAACATGCCCGGAAGATTTACTCTTCCAATAAATCGTTCGGTAACAATTGGCAGAAATTCGATGTACAGTACAAATAGGTAAATCATAACGCACATACCGACTTCGAATAAAACTGAAGTTCCGTTCCACATGATGAGCGGATGCCAAATGTAATAGTATCGTCCAAGGTCGATCATAACGCTCACGGCGACTAAAGTGTATCCCAACATTGCAGTAAGTAACGCGGGACGAACAATCACGTGGTATTCTTCTTTGTGCATTATGTGACCGAGCGCGGCGGTTGTAAAACCTCCGGCGGCAAGAGCAACGCCAGCGGCAACATCAATTCCGATCCATATTCCCCACGGATGCTGATTGTCGAGGTTTGTTATCGCTCCAAGTCCGAATAGAAATCTTCCTAAAAGAAATACTAGCCCGTTAGCAGCAAGGACACTTAAAAAAATAACTCCCGGCGTAAAAAATTTGTGTGATATCGGAGTGGGTTTTAAGTTTTCGCTCATGACTGTCCCTCCGAATCTGACTCAGAAGATTTTCTGTTTTTGTTAATCCACATTACGCCGCCCAACAAAGCATAAAGAGCAATTGGTGGAACGAAGTACGCGAAGATTCCGTGTTGAATTGCTTCGCTAACACCGGGAGCGGGGCTTCCGCCCAATGCCGGAAATTGTAAATCTTTGAAATGCCGGCTCGCCAAATACATCCACGAAGTTCCCCCGACTTCATTTTCACCGTAGATGTAATTGATATACCGTTTCGGATACAATTGAATTTTTTGGTGAGCAACTCTTACTAATTCTTCCCGCGGTCCGTAAGTGAGAACTTCGTTAGGACAAATATCTACGCAAGCGGGAAGTTTTCCTTCTTTGGTTCGATCAAAACAAAAATCACATTTCTTAATATCCGGCTTGAGCGCTTTCTCAAATTCGAATGCTGGAATTTGGAATGGACAAGCAACCATGCAGTATCTGCATCCTATACATTTGTCACCGTTCCAAATTACAGATCCGTTTTCTACTTTTGAAAAAGCTCCGACTATACATGCGGAGACGCACGCCGGTTTTTCGCAGTGCATACATTGCACTTTGACTGTTGTGGGATAATCATCCCAGCTTCTTGCCGGGTACTCATTGATCACAGTCAGTTCCTTATCATTTGGTCGTCTCATAGATTTGAACACGCTCTTATCATCGTAACTTTCAAGCGGTTGAGTTGGTAAATTGTGTGCGGTCTTACATGCCCATTCACATTTTCTGCATCCTATACATACAGTCGTATCAACTAATACACCCATTCGATTTTCAGATAATACATTTTGTTGTGCTGCTTTCGTTGGATTGGAAGAAATTCCGGTGAGAGTGGCTCCAGCTATGGCAGCAGTTTTCAAGAAATCTCTGCGGGATTGGTTTGCCATATTACCTCCGAATAGATTGAACTAAATTCGAAGTCAATCTTTATTTTAGAATAATGGAGACTTATATCCAATTCAAACTTACCACATTTCCTTTTTTCTGTCAATTTGATTCAGCAACACACGGTTAGAGTTTCGTTTAAGCTTTATTTATCGTTCTAATTTTCTTACTTTCCTGCCTCAAATTTTACAATTAATTGATCCATAAATGGCAAAGAAAAAAGTAGAACCAATAAATAAACTTAGAGAAAACATCAATCGGGTTGATGAAAAACTAATTTCGCTATTAGCAGAGAGAAGGAATTTATCCGGAAAAGTAATTTTGGCTAAAGAAACTTCTCAAAGTCCGATAAGAGACCAAAAAAGGGAATCCGACTTACTCAATAAACTAGTTAAGTCGGGAAAGAAAAAAGGATTGGACTCGCACTTTCTCTCAAAAGTTTTTTACGAAATAATTGAAGACTCGGTTCGGCTGCAGCAGAATTATGTTCAGACGAAACTGAACACAAGAGGCGAGAAGAAAAAATCGATAACGCTTGCCATACAGGGAATCGAAGGATCGTACAGTTTTTTAGCATCTCACAAATTCTTTGCTCATCAAAAAGTTAACCTTCACTTCTTATTCAAAGATAGATTTGATGAAGTTGTTGATGCGGTTGAAAAAGGAGAAGCAGATTTTGCAGTTCTGCCGATCGAGAATACAACATCCGGCGGAATAAACGAAGTTTATGATTTACTGCTTCACACAACACTTTCAATTATTGGTGAAGAAAAATTTCAAGTAAAACATTGTCTTGTTGCTCTCGAAAATATTCCGCTTCAAAAAATCAAAAAAGTTTTTTCACATTACCAGGCTGCACTGCAATGCAGTAAATTCTTGCAAACGTTGTCGAGTGCATCGGTAGAGTACTTTACAGATACAGCAATGTCAGTTCAAAAGATTAAGGACGATGGAAATCTTTCACACGCAGCAATTGCAAGTGAGGAAGCGGCAAAATTATTCCGTCTGAAGATTTTGAAAACCAGCATTGCAAATCAATCAGAGAATTATACAAGATTTTTGATTGCAACTAGAAAGCCGCATGAAGTTGATCATCGTATTCGTTGTAAAACGTCGATTGTAATGGCAACATCGCACACTCCGGGTTCTTTGGTGGAAGCGTTAAATGTTTTTAGAAAATACAATGTTAACCTGACGAAATTGGAATCCCGTCCGATCATGGGCAATCCATGGGAAGAAATGTTCTATCTTGATTTCGAGGGAAACATTATTGAAGAAACAATTCAAAATGTTTTAGATGAACTTGGTCAGCATACGCGTTTTCTGAAAGTTCTGGGAAGCTATCCTTCACAAGAACTGGCGCGGACGAAACTGGAGTACCCGAAAATTCTAACCGACCAAACTGAAAAAGAAATTCCGGCAGAAGCACCGGGGAAGAAAACAACTTCTACAAAAAAATCCAAAAGCCAGAGCTACCGACTTGCGAGCCGCGATTACAAAGCCGATGATACAATCATAAAGGTTAAAGACGTTGTAATTGGTGGAAATAATTTTGTTGTTATTGCCGGACCATGTTCTGTTGAGAATCCGGAAATGATAATGAAGTGTGCACTAGAAGCAAAAGAGAACGGCGCACAAATTTTACGCGGCGGTTGTTTCAAACCCAGAACCTCACCGTATAGTTTTCAAGGAATGGGTTTCGAGGGATTAAAATTGTTGGTTGATGCCGGCAAATACTACGATTTGCCAGTTATCACTGAAGTAATGGACACCGATCAAGTTGTAGAAGTGGCGAAGACTGCCGACATACTGCAAATCGGCGCGCGCAACATGCAAAACTTTGCGCTGCTAAAAGAAGTTGGCAAGACTCACAGACCGGTAATGTTGAAACGCGGATTGAGTGCATCGATAAACGAATGGTTAAACGCCGCGGAATATATTTTGGCTCAAGGCAACAGACAAGTAATTTTGTGCGAGCGCGGTATCAGAACATTTGAAACCGCAACAAGAAACACGCTTGATCTTAGCGCAATACCGGTACTCAAAGAACTTACACACCTTCCTTTAATTGTTGACCCGTCACATGCTATCGGTGAACGAAACAAAGTTGTGCCGTTGGCTAAAGCTGCAAAAGTTGTCGGCGCTCACGGAATAATGGTTGAATTTCATCCCGATCCGCCGAATGCTTTGAGCGATCCTGAACAAGCCTTGTACTTTGCTCAATTTGAAGATATGATGAAGGAGTTGTACAAGCTGTAATGCTTGTTTAGAAATAATACTGACCCTGTAGGAAAACTAGAAAATAATTCGCAGTTGTTTGAGTGAATGTTACACCGTAATCCAGTCCGAGATTCATGCAAAGACCTTTCTCGTCAACTTTTCTAAAATCGTAACCGACTGAAGCCGAAAAAGAAGTTCCGACTTGCCAATTGTTCACATCGGGGAAAGTGCGGTCGTTCAGGTAAATGATTCCGGCGCCTTCTTCTAAGTAAATTGGAAAAGACAAATCCTGGCGGATGAATCCTTTAAGCGATAAAACTTTTACGAACGGATAATAACGCCCAACCCGGTTTTCCGGAATAAATTGTTCTGCTTTTTGCGAATATGAATAGCCCAACCTAAATGAAACATCATTTTCGAACCAAGGGTAGAAATCGAAAAAAACTGTGCCACCCAAACTTGTAACGGATGGAGAATTACCCGCGATGCTTCCGACATGAACTGAACCGCCGACATTAAATGAACTGATTTGTGCTTTAGTCGTTAAAACAAAAGCGCACAAAAAAAATATTATATAATAGATTTTTGCATTCATCTTAGTAATGCAGCGCCAGCCAGATTGTTTTCTTTTCATGATCGGTCCAATCTACTCTGTGTTTTTTATGAGACGGAATAATCAAATGGTCTCCGGGTTTTAATTCAAGCGATTCACCATTTTCAAAACTTAGTTTTGCCGATCCGGAAAGAAGGAGAACAAACTCATTCTTTTCCTGATCATACAAAAATCCTTTGGGTGATGAATGACCTTCAGAAATTATGCGTTCCAGCTTAAATTCTTTTGAAGAAACCAATTCTTCGAATGCCTCGTTTGCTAAATCATCCGGGATTTTGTCGAAGATATTTTTGATTTGCTGTCCGTTCATCTTAAGCATCAATCGTTTTTGTTATCTAAAAAACAGTGCAAACAACTTATGACGGAATTATTTGTTACAAAACTACAAAATTTTTATCCTCTTTTAATGGAATTAAAATCATCATTGCTTGCTGTAAAAAGATTATTTTTGAACTCCAAATCTTAGGCTCAGTTTAAATGACAAAAGAAAAAAACTTCCGTGCGTACTTAGCGTGGATGGCAGTATGCTTCTTTTGGGGAACTACTTATTTGGCAATTCGAATTGGAGTAAAAGAATTACCGGCAGCTCTTTTTTGCGGATTACGGTTCCTTATCGCCGGTCCAATACTTTTTGTAATTCTAATTCTTCGAGGATATAAACTGCCGAAGAAAGAAGAATGGATACATCTTGCAATCATGGGTCTAACACTACTTGGAATGGGTACCGGCTTACTAACATTTGCTGAAGAATATATTCCAAGCGGCCTGAGTGCACTCTTGGTTACTACAGTTCCATTCTGGATTGTTGGAATTGATTCGTTGCTACCACATGGAAAACGGTTCAATTTAAAAATATTGGGCGGACTGCTTTTTGGATTTGCCGGCGTAGGTTTAATATTTGGTCTCGATCTGAAAAGCTTGTTTGATCAAAGTTACCTTACAGGTGTAATAGGTTTGATGATCGGCGTTATTGGCTGGTCAGGTGGAACAGTGTATTCAAAATATAAAAAGGTTAGCGTGCATCCTTTAATGGGAGCCGCTATTCAAATGATAACTGCCGGAATTGTTTTAATATTGCTTGCCGGTGTGTTAGGTGAGTTTTCTAAATTTACTATTTCTTCCGGAAGCTTATTTGCATTAGCCTATTTAGTTGTATTCGGCTCTTTAGTTGGATTTGTCTCTTACGTTTATGCCATCGCGCATTTGCCGGTCTCGTTTGTCTCGACGTATGCTTATATCAATCCGGTGATTGCGTTGTTTCTCGGCTGGCTGGTTTTGGGTGAAGTAATTTCTTTCAACATAATAATCGCTGCGGTAGTAATTTTAGCTGGAGTTGTGCTGGTTAAAAAGGGAAGTGAAACATAACCTTGTCATGCATGGGATTATCTGCAAAGAATCGCGCCGTTAATAATTCTGAATTTCCTAATTCATACTTACTAACAGAAACCCTTTTCCGGTTTTCTCAAAGTTGAATGTAGTAGCTAACTTTTGTTCCCCGCTTATGAAAGTAACCTGAACAGTATAGACTCCTTCACTTGCCGATTTGAATTCGCCGAATTCATACTTGCTGCTTAGTTCAAGAAGCGCCGTAATTTTTTTGCAAATTCTTTTTACCTGGTTTAATTCCTCTTTGTTGGCTGGATTGAAGGAATCCTTGTGGGTTCTATTTTTGTCGTCGCCTTCGTAAGCAATTAAGTTTGCAGCTTTATTATATGCTTTGGTTTTGCTGAACTCCAACAAATTTTTGAGAGTGGATTTAACCGTGTTTTCATCATTTGCTTGGGCGTACTGAACCTGTGTGCTGAAAGCCGCAAGTGTGAAAA
>JAMCSN010000109.1 GCA_023381535.1 Bacteroidota bacterium | reverse complement strand
CGGCTCTTAATCTTCTCAAAATTTCTTTCGAGCTTCTGCCGATACTGTTATCATGAATATCAATGGTTTTCAAAACTCCATCGGGATCAATAATGAATGTTCCGCGCAATGAAAGTCCGTCTGCTTCGATATATGTGCCGAACTCTTTGCAGATTTTTCCGGTCGGATCAGCGCCCATCGGATATTTAATTTTGCCGATTGCCTTTGATGAATCATGCCAAGCAAAATGCGCAAACACGGTATCTGTACTGAAACTGATAACCTCTGCACCTTCTTTTTTGAACTCATCGTAATGAAGCGCGGCTTCTTCTAATTCTGTTGGACAGACAAAAGTAAAATCCGCCGGATAAAATAAAAGTACAATCCACTTTCCTTTTAATTCGGAAAGGCTCATTGTTTTGAATTCGTTGTTGTGATAAACTTCGAACTTCATGTCGGGTGGTACTTGCTCGCCGATCTTTACCATATATATGTCTCCTTGTTTTTGTAATGAATGAATTTTCTGTTTCAAAAATACAAAAAGTATTGGAATGGTTGAACGGGTGAGGAAAAAGGACGGCATATATGCCGTCCCTACAACGAAAATTACAACTGGTCCCTCAAAAACTTCGGTTCTTCTAATGTGAGTATTAGCGAGATTCTATGCGTATCCGGCAGACGTTCAACTTCGGATTGGCTGAAGCGCGCAAATGAATAATCGATTTGAAGTTTAGGCAAAAATACTCCGGCGCCAACTGTAAATTGTTTTACGTCGTTGTATCCGGCACGTACTGCAAAAACATTTTTGAAGTTATATTCGAATCCGCCGTGCAGATCAAAACTGACCGGACCGACATTAAACGTAGAAGCCGTTTGCCTGTTTTCAAAACGAAGATCAAAATCAATTGCGGGCATAATCGTTCCGCCTAAAAACTTAACCGAGTATGCCGCGCCGACTTTTGCAGTCGGAGTTATCAATTCATTTCTACCGGTACTCCAAGCGACTATTGTTGTGGTAACATCCTGAACATTTGCGCCGAGGAATAAATTTTCAATCGGGTTATAAAATGCGCCGACGTCAAACCCTATTCCCATTGCGCTGTACTCGGCAATATTCCGTTTGATCAGCTTTACGTTTGCGCCCCAATAGAAATTATCCGAATGTCTTTTGGCAAATGTTAGGTAGAACGCCCAATCGGTGTTGCTGAACTCGGTGATTTTAGTGTAGTCCAACCGATCGGTATGAATGTCAAGAATTCCGTCGCCGTTTGCATCATAAAGCGCGTTGCGTGTGTCGGGAATTCCATCAATGCTCGAACGGATCAGACTTATTCCGAAGCTCATGTCTTTTCCGTAAGGAATTGCGACCGCGCCGTAATTGTAATTCGCCAAGCTTCCGAAATGTTCTTCGTGCATCAATGCAACTTGAGGATAATTAATCCGCGCCAAACCCGCTGGATTCCAGTAACCGGCAGTTACATCATTAACAATTGCAACTTGAGCGCTTCCCATGGCAAGCGCGCGTCCGCCAACGCCAATCGCTAAAAACTCGCCGGCATATTTTCCGATCACGGTTTGGGAGTAAAGAGATGTAATTGAAATGAAGAGAAAGGAAAGAACAAGCGTTACTTTTTTCATAAATGATTTTCCCGAAAAATGGTTACCGTAACAATAACTATAGCCTCTCTCCTTTGGTTACCACAATTATAATTTATCTTAACCTACTTCGCAACGTAATTTTATTACCATAGCTCAGTCCCGCATAAAGCTGGACCGAAGGGACTAATTATTTCTTTTCTGTTTGCTTTGCAACCGCATTTATTGCCGCATTAATCGCTTCCTGATCGCCGAGATAATAATGCTTAATCGGTTTCAAATCTTTATCGAGTTCATATACCAAAGGAACGCCGGTAGGAATATTCAGCTCAACGATTTCGGCTTCGGAAACGTTATCGAGATATTTTACGAGCGCGCGCAGACTGTTACCGTGCGCGGCAATTATGACTCGTTTGCCGCTCTTAATAGTTGGCGCTATTGACTCATGCCAGTAAGGAAGAAATCTATCTACGGTTAGTTTCAAACTTTCGGTAAGAGGAATGTCTTTCTTATCCATATCGGCGTAACGGCGGTCTCTGCCAGGATACCGTTCATCGTTTTCATCGAGTGCCGGTGGCGGAACATCGTAACTTCTTCTCCACAATTTTACTTTTTCGTTTCCGTATTTCTCAGCCGTCTCTGCTTTATTCAATCCTTGAAGCGCGCCGTACATTCTTTCGTTAAGACGCCAAGTTTTAACTACCGGAATCCACCACAGATCTAACTCTTCCAACGTCATGTTCAAAGTTCTGATAGCTCTCTTCAGAACGGATGTGAACGCGATATCAAAAGTGTATCCTTCTGCTTTAAGAACTTTTCCCGATTGCTTAGCTTCTTCCAATCCTTTGTCGGAAAGATCAACGTCCGTCCAGCCGGTAAACAAATTAAGTTTGTTCCATTCGCTTTCGCCGTGGCGCAGTAAAACTACTTTTAAACCGTCCATTGTCTATCCTTCTTAAAAATGCTTGGCAAATATAAAACTATTTTCTCGACATTTCGAGCGTCAATGATATGTGATCAATAATACTGAATGAATTAAAACATCGTACGGGCGAGGCATGCCTCGCCCCAACTTTGGGAAACATTATAGGATCGTTTAAGTCCGCGTCCTCCAAGAGAATTCATAAAGCACAAGTTGAATCGCTCTCAATAATTTGGCAACGAAATTATTACGAGCATATAATTCGGAACGAAAAAGATCTGTACAATATCAGAAAATACATAGAGCTGAATCCGCTGAAATGGGAATTGGATGAAAACTACGTTCTTTAGCTCAAAATTTGAAGGGCATCTTAATCGTACCAGTTCTGTTTCATTTGAATTCGGCTTACCATATCTTTGCGTAAAGAAGGATAGACAATGGACGGTTTAATCTACAATTATTTTTCCGATGACGAGTTTCTGCGTGTTTCAAACAAAATTAAAGAT
The DNA here is from genome assembly GCA_023381535.1 of Bacteroidota bacterium. The sequence continues at coordinate 3,968 of JAMCSN010000109.1, read as the reverse complement.
GCAGAAAAAACAACTTCCGGAGAAATCCGCGTAGCGATTAAAGAGCACCGGCATTTTTTAGACCGCAAGAAAAATATCCGGCAGCTTGCGGAAAAAGAATTTCATAAACTCAACATGCATAACACCAGAGATAAAACCGGCATTTTGCTTTTCATGCTTCTTAGCGACCGGCAATTCTACATTCTCGCTGATCAAGGGATTCATGAAAAAGTGGGCAACGAAACATGGGATAAATTGCGCGATGAGATTCAGCATAAATTTCAGAACGGAAATTTCTGTGAAGGTATCCTATGGGGTGTTGATAGAGTAGGAAAAATTCTGACTAAACACTTCCCCGTTAAGTCCGACGACACCAATGAACTTTCCAACAAAATTGTCATTGAATAATTCGAAACAATTTTGGAATTTTCTTTTGTCCTTGTCTGTTTAGTGACTTATGAAAATCAACAGAAAAAGTTTTATAAAGAAAAGTTCTTTAGCGCTTGCCGGTGCAATCCTTCCGCCTCTTTTTTTCAAGAACGACACGCAAGCCGAACCGTCAATCAAACTGAACCACAAACCCGAGCCGGAAAAATGGAAGGACAATGACCTCACCATCGCATGGATTGGTCATTCAACGGTTCTCATAAATTTTTTCGGCAAGTGGATTCTTACAGACCCGGTTTTGTTTGACCGCATTGGTCTTTACTTTTTCGGCGGAAGCATTGGTCCAGAACGTGTAACGCCTCCAGCACTTCAAGTTTGGGAATCTCCTAAACCCGATGTAATTCTTCTTTCGCATGCACACATGGACCACATGGATTACCCAACATTGCGTGCGTTCACAAAAAATTATCCCAATCAAATTGATGTTGTCACCGCTTACCTGACGAAAGATGTTATCGAAGGTTTGCCGTGGCGGTCATTAACTGTTTTGGATTGGGGACAAGAAAAAGTTGTGAATGATATTCGTTTCAAAGCGAACGAGGTAAAACATTTCGGGTGGCGTTTCCCTTGGGAGAAAGACCGCTCTCGCGGATACATGAAAGACGGCCGGAGCTATAATGCATATTTGATTGAGCGCAACGGCAAGAAAATTTTGTTCGGTGGCGATACTTCTTTAACCGACAAGTTGAAACCGCTCAAAGATGAAAAGATTGAAGTTGCCATTATGCCGATCGGCGCATACAATCCTTGGATAAGAAACCATTGCAATCCAGAGCAAGCGCTTCAAATGGCAAACGAGATTGGCGCAAAATATTTTATCCCGATTCACACAAAAACTTTTAAGCAAAGTGCGGAGCCGTTTAACGAACCGATTGATTGGATGAAACGTGTTGCGCCGAATTACAATATTAGAATTGGCCTCGAAGAAATCGGTCAAACTTTTGTATTAAACGAATAACTGGGGAGAGTTAAGATGACAACTAGTGAAAAATTAGCGAATGAACTCCACCTTTCTGTTTTTGGCGATCCATGGCACGGCGCATCATTAGAGGTAATTTTAAAAGATGTTACCTACAAACAAGCATTCAACAAACCGATTAAAAACGCTCACAGCATAGTTGAACTTACGCTTCACATTGATGCATGGACTCAAGAAGTTCTAGATCGGCTGAACGGAAAAGTTCATCACGAACCTTCCGTCGGCGATTGGCCGAATCCAACCGGGAATTCAGAAAAATATTGGAACGACACGAAGCAGCAATTGTACGACGACACAAACAAACTAATTGCTGTGCTGAAAAACTTTCCTACTGAGAACTTAAACAAAATTGTGGGGAGCGAAAGAAACGCAGCGGCCGGAACTGGATATACATTCGAGTTCATGATCTCCGGGTTGCTGCAGCACAATGCTTATCACGGCGGACAGATTTCTTTGCTAAAGAAATAAAATTCTTATTTCAGACTACTATTGGTGCGGTGGTCGAACAGCAATTCTACTTTTCTTTCGCTTTGCTAACCTTTAAACTATATTAATCGTACAAAAAAGATTCTTTTTGCCACGTTGCCGGATACAGCGATTATTTTGTTGATCTCGGTATAGATTTTCAAAATGAATCTCCAATTGACAGAAAGGACGGAATCATGTTCAACTCAAAAATTTATGTTGATCGCAGAAACCATTTAAAAAAACAAATCGGCAGCGGATTAATTTTATTTCTCGGCAACAGCGAAGCGCCGATGAACTACAGTGATAACGGTTACCGTTTCAGACAAGACAGCACTTTTCTTTATTATTTTGGATTGGATTTCCCGGACTTTGCAGCGTTGATCGACGTTGACGAGAATAAAGAAATTATTTTCGGAAATGATTTTTCTCTTGACGACACCGTGTGGATGGGTCCACAGCCAACGGTTAAAAAGCGTGCCGCAAAAAGCGGTATCCAATCGACGGCAAACTTAGATCAACTATTCACGATGTGCGGCAATGCCGTTAAACAAGGGAGAAAAATTCATTTCATTCCCCAGTATCGCCATGATAATATTTTGATGATTCATAAACTTCTCGGTCTTGCGCCTAAACGAGTTAATGAGTACGCATCCACTAAATTAATAAAGGCTGTTGCAGAGCAGCGCTATATTAAATCGAAAGAAGAACTCGACGAAATTGAAAAAGCAATTGAAATTTCTTACGCAATGCAAACCACCGCAATGCGTTTTGCAAAACCGGGGATGTATGAACGTGAAGTTGCCGGATTTATCGAAGGACTTGCTCTTTCGCTCGGCAATGGACTCGCATTCCCAACAATTTTTTCGCGGCACGGAGAAACGCTTCATAATCATTATCACGGCAACAGATTGAAAGACGGCGATCTAGTTGTGAATGATTCCGGCGCCGAAACGGTTATGCACTACGCGGGTGATATCACCCGCACTTTTCCCGTGAGCGGAAAATTTACTCCTCAGCAAAAAGAAATTTATGAGCTCGTTCTTATTTCTCAACTCACCGCTATTTCGGAAATTAAGCCGGGAAGAAACTTCAAAGATGTTCATCTCAAAACCGCAACGGTGATTGCCGAAGGTCTGAAAGCTTTCGGTTTCATGAAAGGTAATATTAAAACAGCCGTTGAAGCCGGCGCGCATGCGTTGTTCTTCCCGCACGGATTGGGACACTTGATGGGTCTCGATGTTCATGACATGGAAAACTTCGGCGAGAATAATTTTGGGTATGACGAAAAAACAAAACGCAGCACGCAATTCGGATTGAAGTATTTGCGCTTTGCCCGCCCGCTTGTTCCGGGAATTGTTCTAACCGTGGAACCTGGAATTTATTTTATCCCGCAGTTAATCGATAAATGGCAAGGCGAGAAAAAATTCACCGAGTTCATCAACTATAAAAAAGTTAATCAGTATAGAAGTTTCGGCGGAATTAGAATTGAAGATGATATAGTCGTAACAAAAAAAGGATGCCGCGTTCTCGGCAAACCTATTCCCAAAGCCGTTGAAGATGTTGAAGCAGTTGCATCAGATAAAATTTAATATGCATGACATTCACATCACACTTTCATAAGATAGCCGGATGGATTCCGCCTGACGATTGGGCGGAAGTTGAAACGATTGATGCTCACACGGCTGGTGAACCGCTGCGAATTATTCTCAGCGGACTTCCTGAAATCAAAGGCGATACGATTTTAGAAAAACGCCGCTATATGAAAGATCATTTCGATTATCTCCGCACTTCTCTTATGTTCGAGCCGCGCGGACACGCCGACATGTACGGTTGCATTATTACACGGCCCGTTACCAGCGAAGCTGATCTCGGGGTAATCTTTCTTCACAATGAAGGCTACAGCACAATGTGCGGGCACGGAATTATTGCCATTACAAAAGTTGTTCTTGAAACCGGAATGTTTGAAACAACAGAACATGTAACCACAATCAAAATTGATTCGCCCGCCGGCTTGATCACGTCACATGCAAAAGTTAAGAATGGAAAAATTGAATCGGTCTATTTTGAAAATGTCCCGTCGTTCGTTTACGCGGTT
>JAMCSN010000340.1:4295-7020 GCA_023381535.1 Bacteroidota bacterium | reverse complement strand
CGGATGATTTGAAAACAGTTCAATAAATTTTTGCCCCACGCTACCTGTTGCGCCAAGAATTGCAACTTTAGTTTTTCTAATCTTGCTCATTTCTTAACTCAAATAATTTGATATTCTTAAAATGTCTGAAAGGATACCGACTGCTGTAAAATCCGCACCGGCGCCCTGCCCGCGGATTACAAGCGGATTCTTCCAATAATTTTTTGTAGTGAATGCAACAATGTTTTCACTGTTAGTTAGATTGGAAAACGGGTGATTCTTATCAATTTCTTCAATTGCCAATTTTGCTTTTCCATTTTCATATCTGGCAATATAACTTAAAACACAATTTTTCTCGGCGGCTTTTTTCTTTTTCTGAATGATTCGCTCATCATCTTTTTTCAGCAGTTCAAAAAAGTCTTCAATGCTTTTTGCTTTTTCCGATTCGCGCGAGATTAGTTTTTCAATTTCAATATCTTTTAGTTCGAATGGAACGCCGGATTCGCGAATTAGAATTAATAGTTTTCTTGACATGTCCAGTCCGCTCAAATCATCGCGCGGATCCGGTTCGGTATAACCTCTCTCTTTTGCTAGTTTAACAACCTCGCTGAAACTGTCTTTTTCTTTAAGCGTATTGAAAATAAAACTAAGAGTGCCGGAAAATATTCCTTCTATCTTCACAACTTCATCGCCGTTAGCAATAATATCTTTTAATGTGCTTATAACAGGAAGCGCAGATCCCACATTCGTCCCGTATCTGAACTGAACATTTTTCTTAGAAGCTGCTTCTCTCAACAAAAGATACTTATCATAACTTTGAGTATTCGCGATTTTGTTCGGCGTTACGATTGAAATGCTTGCGTTCAATACTTGCAGATAATGTTTTACCACGCTGTCGTTTGCGGTGCAGTCAACAAGTATTGAATTAGGGAGATTCATTTTTTTCATCCGTTCAATAAATTTTTCAAGATCGGATTCTTCTTTAGAGCCGCCGAGCAATGTTTCCCAATTTTTTAATTCAATTCCGTTTTCGCTGAAAAACATTTTCTTTCTGTTCAGCATCCCGGCAATATTTATGTTCGTATGAAGTCTATCCGAAACGTAAACATTACGATCCAACAGAAGACGAAACAACGCGCTGCCTACTAAACCCGGTCCAACCAAAAACAAATTCAAGATTTTACGTTTTGATAAGAAGAGCGAGTTGTGCAAAACATTCAGCGCTTTCTTCAAATCGGTTTTTGAAATCACCAAAGAGATGTTTAACTCTGAAGAACCTTGTGCAATCGCAATTATATTTATTCCGTTCTTGCCGAGCGATTGAAAAACTTTTCCGGAAATTCCCGGTGTGTGACGCATGTTTTTTCCTACAACTGCAATTATCGCCATTTCAGGTTCAACAATTACTTCATCAATCATCCCGTCAAGTATTTCCCATTTGAATTCTTCTTCAATCAATTTCTTTGACTGTTTTCCATACTGCGGCAGAACAGCAAAACATACGCTGTGTTCGGACGAAGCCTGTGTAATCAAAATAACATTGATGTTTGCTTTTGCAAGCGCACCAAAAATTCTTGAAGCAATTCCAACAACGCCAACCATTCCGCTTCCGGTAATTCTTAAAAGAGTGATATCGTCAATCGAAGAAATTCCTTTTACGCTGAAACTGCTTTCCGGTTCGCTCTCGGTAATAACGGTTCCTTCAAACGACTGATTGAAAGTATTTTTGATTCTGATTGGAATTTTTTTGATCAGCGCCGGTTTCATTGTTGGAGGATGAATAACTTTTGCACCGAAGTGCGACATTTCCATTGCCTCTTCATATGTAACGCTATTAAGTGAATATGAATCGCTGACCTTGCGTGGATCTGCGGTTAAAATTCCGTCAACATCAGTCCATATTTCAATCTCTTCTGCATTCAAAGCTGCGCCTAAAATGGAAGCTGAATAATCTGATCCACCGCGTCCAAGCGTTGTAGTCTCGTTTTTGTCAGTCGAACCGATGAATCCGGTTACTACCTGAACTTTTTTATGTTTCGCAAAATGATCTGCAATATTTTTTTCAGTCAATTCAAAATTTACTCTTGCACTGCCGAAGTTATCATCGGTTTTGATAACTGTTCTGCTGTCTAAGAATTCTGCATCTATTTCCCTCGCATTCATAGCACCGGCAATTATTGTGCACGAAAGCCGCTCTCCAAAACTCATCACAAAATCCAACGTGCGCAAAGTGAGCTCCTTAACTAAAAAAATTCCGTGGAGAATTTCTTCCAGCTCATTTAGAAGAAGATTAACCTTCGATTTCTCTACATTACTACTTTGTGAGGCGATTAAAAAATCAACAGACTTGAAGTGAAGATTCTTCAGTTGTGCAAAATCTTTCATATAGGATTCATCTCGGTTTACCGCTTTCCGACTAATAGATATAAGACTATCCGTCACGCCTTGAAAAGCTGAAAACACTACTGCAAAGCGAATCTTCTTTTGCCGATATTCGCTCAGAATCTCGATGACCCTATTAATTCTTTCCGGCGTTCCAACCGAGGAACCGCCAAATTTTAACACCCGCATGATAGTCCCGGCTTTTTTAAAATGTTGGAATTCTGGTTTATATGATACAAAAAAAATATTGGAAGAGGAAAGTTTTACTCTGTAATTTCACTTGTCAATAAAACCAATATAGGAATGACTTATGAAATTATTAAAATTTATCATGTGCACATTTTTATTTTTCGTTACATTTTCT
>JAMCSN010000340.1:0-4241 GCA_023381535.1 Bacteroidota bacterium | reverse complement strand
GAAAAAGTTTTTATAGTTGGCCCGCCTCCGGCAAAAATTCCAAACCCAACTGCAATGGGCGCAAATAATCCGCTTAAATTTTGGGCTTATGTTTTTATTCCAACCAAAATCGATCGAAGCAAAAAATATCCGCTTATTGTGCTGCCTCACGGCGGAGTTCATGCAGACTTCACAACTTATCACACACACATCATTCGCGAATTGATGGCTCAAGGTTACATTGTTGTAGCGCCGGAATACCGCGGCAGCACTGGCTACGGTCAAAGTTTTTATGAAAAAATTGATTACGGCGGATTGGAAGTTGAAGATAATAATGCCGCACGCGCCTGGATGATTGAGAACTACGACATTGTTGATAAAGACCGCGTTGGCATTACCGGATGGAGCCACGGCGGATTGATTGCATTGATGGATATATTTCAGCATCCGAACGATTACAAAGTTGCATTTGCCGGCGTACCTGTCAGCGATTTGATTCTTCGATTAGGTTCACACGGTCAATCGTACGAAGATGAATTCTCTGCTAAGTTTCATATCGGTAAGACAGTAAATCAAGATGTAAATGAATACAGAAGACGCTCGCCGGTCAATCACGTTGAAAAATTAAAAACACCTCTTCTCATTCACACAAATACAAATGATGATGACGTATACGTTCTTGAAGTCGAACATTTAATAGAAGCATTAAAAGCTGCGGGCAAAAAATTTGATTATGAAATTTTCAAAGATGCACCCGGCGGACATAGTTTTGACCGCATTGATACAAAACTTGCTAAAGAAATTAGAATGAAGATTTACAAATTCATTGGAGAGTATCTGAATCCGCCATTCCCTTTTAAGTCGCTTAAAGATCTAGAAAAAGCAGGATACCGTTGATGATGAATCCGGGGCGGAGATCATTCCGCCCCGAATAATTTATCTTCTTCCAGGTAAAATTATCCGGTCGCTAATCATTTTAGGAATCACAATATCTGAAACTTCTTTGCTGAAAGCTTCCATTGAACCACCGGGCAGCTAAAAACTAACAGTATCAAAATTCTTTTTCATCATCTTCTATTTCTAAGTCAGGAATTTGCGTGAATGCAATTCTCATTGGTGCGGATTTGATTGCGGGGTGTGCTGCGGCATAATAAACCGAAGAAAATCCATATTTTTTATTCAATCCATCAACTGCTTTGTTAAGTGATTTTATTTTATCGTAATCTTCAAAAAATATCATTGTGTTCTGATCCTCATCAAGAAGTTTGAATAAGGTTACTCCAACAGCAAGAGGTTTTTCTTTAAAGTCGGGATAATGTTCCAAAACTTTTTCTAATGCGCGCAGCAGTGTAATTGTATTTTGAGTGTGATTAAAACTAATTTCTTCTCTCCATCTTAAGTGTCCAAGGAATTTTACACCAACAGACATTGCCCCCGTAACAAAACCGAGATAGCGCATTCTTATTGCTGCTTTTTGCAACAAACGATTTAAAACTCCAAAAGCATCATCTTTATTTCTTTCTTTAGGAGGGAGAACATGAGAGTGACCAACTGTCTGACGATGCGTTGGCGGTCTCTTAACAATTTCTCCGTGCAACTGCGCAAACATTCGCTCGCCTTCTATTCCGCCCCAAATTTCTCTTAATCGTGCTTTCGATGAATTGCAAAGTGTTTCAACAGTATAAATACCGTGGCGCCTTAAACGTACTTCCATTCTTCTTCCAATGCCGGTTAGATCGCCGGTCTTTAATCCGTAAAGACAGTGCGGCAAATCTTTCTCTTCAATGATAACTAAGCCATCCGGCTTCTGCATATTGGTTGCCGTTTTTGCTAAAAATCTATTTGGGGCAATACCAATAGAGCATTTTAAATACTCTCCAACTTTTTCGGCGATGGTTTTTTTTATCAGCTTTGCAATTTCAATTGCATTCTCACGTTTCTGTTCTTTACCGATCAATGAACAAACCATTTCATCAATAGACATCACCTGATCAACGGGAAGACAGGTTCCAACTGCTTCAACTAATTTATGATGAAACTCTATATATGGGCGATGGTTAGCTTCAACTATCTTTAAGCCGGGACAAAGTTTTTTTGCTTCGGAAACAATCGTTCCGGTTTTAATTCCAAATTTTTTTGCCTCGTAACTTGCGGCAATGCAACAGGTGGTATTGGCTTTCGTCGGGACTATGGCAACTGGTTTGTTACGCAAAGCAGGATTGAGCTGTTGTTCAACAGAGGCAAAGTACGCATTGAAATCTAAAAATAAGCTACGGAGAGGCATTTTAAATAAAATCCATTTTATTACAAATTCAGTAAACGCGCTGAGTGGTAAACAGTAAGAATTTCAACTTCATCTTTCCTATATCTATAAATGATACGATAGTTGCCAAGAATTATTTCTCGAATCTCCGGATAATTAAGTTCGGGAACAATTTTTCCTAATTCTGGATAAGGAATTAGTTTCTCAACTGATGAAAAGATTTTTTCTGCGGTTATTTGTGCGTAGCGGAAAGAATCCCTCGAAATGAATTCACAAATATCTTGAAGATCGGAAATGGCTTGATTCGTCCAAGTTACTCGTGCCACTTTTGAAATCTCTCTTTAACCGTTTGATGATCCATCTTATCACCGCTATCTGCCTGCTTTATCCCTTTCTCTACTTTGTAAAGAAGATAAAGTTTTTCCATAGCGTCTTCAATTTCAATCCTTTCGGGGAGTTCATCAATGGCTTTGAGGATTTTCTTTTTTGTGCTTATTGTTTCCATAAAATATTTGTTTGTTGTTGTAGCTAATTTAAGTAATTGAATACGCTCTATCAACCTCAACAGATAAAGTGATTACTCATACACCACTGCGCTTAAATATCCCACCACTTCAGTATCATCGCCGGTAATATCTCCGGAATCAGTACGCGAGAGTATCTTGGATTTTCTTTTGTTGATCAAATCTGCGGCTTTCATCATAGCAACAATAGCGCCGCCACCGCATGCTTCACATTCTCCCGTTTCCAAATCTTTTTGTAATCCATCATAATCAAAATTTGCAATTCGTTTTTCAACAATAGAGTCGAGTTCATATGCTTCGGTTTTCGTGTGAAAATGAGAAAGATCCGAACTCGCAACAATCAATGTTTCATCATCAACAACTTCGGCAAGTTTTTGCGCAAGACCATCAATAAACATTTTGCGTTGATCTCCCATTACAATCGGTACAATAGAAAAATCTTTTATCACCATTTGTAGAAACGGAATTTGAACTTCAACTGCATGTTCCGTGCGATGACCGTTTAATCCTTCAAAAATAAATTTTTCATCGGCTGTTAATTTCAAAACCATCTCTTTGTTAACCGCAACTTCGCCTAACGGGGTTTTATATGCATCGCCACTGTAAATAGAAATTCCCGGAAAGTATTCCTTATGGGATGGAGAGATAATCACAACAGTTTTATAATTTTTATTTGCAAGTGTGTTAAATGCAATTGCGGCGGTTCTACCGGAATAAGTATACCCCGCATGAGGAGAAACAATTCCAAAAACATTTTGAAAACTTTCTTCGGATTTATACGTATCAAGAAGCAACTGAATTTCATCTTTCAATTTGTTTGGAGGCGATGGATAAAACATACCGGCAACTGCCGGCTCACGAACATTTCTCATTTTAACTCCGCGCTTACAGAGGAATCGGAAAAAACAGTTGCTGTAAAACCACTCAGTTTAAGTTGTTTTGTTTTCCAGTAGCCCGCCTGGAATCCACTCTTACGGCAAATTGCATCGAGATATTGCTCACGATTCATATTATGTTCAACGGGAACTTGCGGAAGTAAAAGACCGCGCCTTCCCTTCTCTTCAAGTATCAAACCGTGTTTGCCTATTTCAATTTCTTCATAGCTATTTATAGGAAACGGTTCCGAAAGGATTGAAATTTCCAATGATAAATTTTGCATTTCGGATTCTTGTACCGGTAGAAATCGCGGATCGTTTTGCGATGCTTGAACCGCCGCTTCACGGACAGTTTCAAATAATGGCTGGTCGGATATTATGTAGCCAATACAGCCGCGAAGATGACTTTGTTCTGTTAATGTTACAAAAGCGCCTGCGTGCGATTTAAAGATCGGATGTTTTTCATAATCGGGTTGAGATATTTTTTCACCGGTAAAAACGGAATTGATGGCGGCGCGGGCAGTATCAAGAAGAATTTTTTTCTCTTCTAAAGTCGGTTCCATCTTATTCTTGCTCTTAGTCTTGCACTTTTTCTATATC
>JAMCSN010000212.1 GCA_023381535.1 Bacteroidota bacterium | reverse complement strand
GAAAGAAAGTCGTTCCAATTAATTTATAGAATTAAAACCGCAGCCGGATTTGAAAAATGGGTATGGGAACAGGGTGCAGGCATTTATTCTGAAAAAGACGACGAGACGGTAGCGCTGGAAGGTTTTATCACAGATATTACAGAACAGAAAAGTGTCGAAGAACAAATCAATCTTCAAAGCACAGCGCTTGAAGCCGCAGCAAACGGTATTGTAATTACAGACAAAGAAGGGCACGCACTTTGGGTTAACAGTGCATTTACTAAACTAACCGGTTACACTCTTAAAGAAGTAACGGGACAAAATCTGAATATTCTAAAATCAGGGCAGCATGACGATAGTTATTATGCTTACATGTGGGATAGAATTCAGGCGGGAGAAATTTGGCGGGGAGAAATTATTAATAAACGCAAAGACGGCTCGCTTTATACCGAGGAAATGACCATCACCCCCACAAAAAATCCGTCGGGAGAAATTATCTTTTACGTTGCAGTTAAGCAGGATATTACCGAGCGGAAACTTGCCGAACAAGCGTTAAGAGAAAGCGAACTTCGGTTTAGAGGTTTATTTGAAAACGCAACAATAGGTATTTATCAAACTACGCCTGAAGGCAAAACCTTAATGGCAAACCCAACACTGTTGAAAATTACCGGATACAATTCTTTGGATGAGTTTTTCAAGTTGGATGTTAAAAATATTTATGCAGATAATTCACAACGGAATATTTTCAAAACTGAGATAGAAAGAACCGGATTAATACTTGGCTTTGAAGCCCAATGGAAAAAGAAAGACGGTACATTAATCTTCATCCGTGAAAGTGCGCGCGCAGTAAGAGACGAAAATGATAAAATACTTTATTACGAAGGAACCGTCGAGGACATCACCGAAAAGAAAAAAACCGAGGAAGCATTAATTGAAGCGAAGAATAGAGCAGAGCTATCCGACCGGTTGAAATCCGAATTCCTTGCACAGATGAGTCACGAAATCAGAACCCCGTTAAATGTAATTCTGAGTTTCACTTCAATGATGAAGGATGAATTGCAGGCTAAAGTTGACGAAGAAATGGCAAATGGTTTCGATGTTATCGATACGGAAGGTAAACGTATCATGAGAACGGTTGAATTAATTCTTAACATGTCGGAACTTCAAACCGGATCTTATTCTTACAGAGCAAAGCGCATCGATCTGTATAAAGACGTTCTGCAGAAAACGTTTAACAACTTCCAGTCGTTGGCAAAGCAAAAGAAAATCTCGTTAACAATAAATGATTTCGAAGGCGATCCGGTTATAGAAGCTGATGAATATTCCATAAACCAAATTTTTTCTCATATGGTTGATAACGCAATCAAATACACCTCAAAAGGTAAAGTCGAAATTTCAATCAACCGGGATTCGCGAGATCATTTATTTGTAGATATTGCCGATACCGGAATTGGTATTTCCGATGAGTACATGCCGATGTTGTTTACACCTTTCACGCGTGAAGAAAAAGGTTATACTAGAAATTTTGAAGGCAACGGTCTTGGGCTTTCTCTTGTAAAAAAATATTGCGAACTCAACGGCGCAGACATTAAGGTTACAAGCAAGAAAGGAAAAGGCACTACTTTCCGTGTAATTTTTCCAACCAAGAATTAAACAACAAATGAAAATCACCTTCAAACCGCTCACACAAAAAACATGGGATGATTTTGAAACTTTATTCGGCGAGCGAGGCGCGTGCGGCGGATGCTGGTGTATGTGGCCCCGTCTCAGCAGAAAAGATTTCGAAAAGAAAAAGGGCGCCGGCAACAAAAGAGCAATGAAAATTTTGGTTAAGAAAAAAGAACAGATTGGTTTAATTGGTTATGTTGGAAAAGAGCCCGCTGCTTGGTGCGCATTTGCACCAAGAGAAAAATATATCCGCATGGAAAAATCAAAAGTACTTGCGAGAATCGACAACGAGCCTGTTTGGTCTATACCGTGTTTCTTCGTAAGCAAAAATTTTCGAAGACAAGGTCTATCAACGGAAATATTGAAGGGTGTTGTTGATTACTGTAAAAAACGGAAGGTGAAAATCCTAGAGGGTTATCCTACCGTCCCCTATACTGAAAAAATGCCGGATGCATTCGCATGGCGGGGAATTCCATCAGCATTTATCAAAGCGGGATTTGTTGAAGCAGCCCGCCGTTCGAATCCAAGACCGATCATGAGATACTATTTGTGAAACACAAAATCCAAAATTCGAAATTCAAAACAATCAAGAGCAAGCGTACTAAACTATTTTTTCGGAACCGATCTTAAAAATCCGCCGAAGCTCGTAACCTCTTCAAGACGGCACGACCACACCAATTCATCGTTGTGAACTGTTATGTCAGGACATCCGTCGCACATGCTCTGTCTTCCGTCCGGCATAAAATCCACCGGCTGAATAAACATGATTGTCTGCAGATGAGCTTTCTTAAAAATTCTAAAAGGACTTTTCATCATTCTGCCAAGAGCCTTCCGAATTTTTTTATCGAACGGCCAGAGCAAAAGCATTGTTGATTTTCATTGCTCTTTTGTTGCCGGCGAAGCATAAGAAAGATATTTGCCTTTTACGAAATGATGCGTACTCATAATCAATTCAAGAAACTTGGGACCAAGGTAGCCGTAAATTTTATTTTTCGTTCCAACGCGTTCTGTAAGAAGCCATTTGAATGAATCAACTTTTTCTGTGCCATTCAAATAAGCTGCTGGAGTGAACTCCGGAAATTGTTCACGTACTTTTTGAAGCACGTCGGTAGAAAGAATATCAACCTTTCTGTTCTTGTCTGTGTGATAAGCGATTGTCTGCCAGTCTATTTTTTGTCCTCCGGCGTACCAATCGAACGGCATTGTTGGCACAACATAACGGAACGCGATGAAAACCATAGTGTGAACGATATCAATATTTTTGTGCGCCCAATCAATCATTCCAGGAACATACTGAAGTGTGTCTTCATAAACCGTCGAGTTGAACGAGCAGGCAATTCCGCCGGCATCGGCAAGCATACGAGCATATTTGTAGCGGAGTTCGTTTAACTCCAATTCATTTTTACCTTTCCAATCACCGCCGCGCCCTTGCTTGCTATCGATATGAAATGTAAATCCGTAAACGCCGGCATTCTTTAATTCCAAAAGCAAATCTTCTTTGAGAGCAAAACCGTTTGTGTTAATGATCGGTTTCAATCCGCGGCGTTTGATGTCTTTTACTATATCAACTATTTGCGGATGAAGAAGCGGATCGCCGCCAGCAATTGAAATGCAGTCAGAATTTCTTTTCTGCTGAAATATGTCCAGTTCATGCTTTACCGTTTCAAATGATTTGTGCGAGTCTTTCTGATTTTCGCGGTAGCATCCGTCACATGAAAGGTTGCACATGGAAGTCGGTTCTAGCCAGGAGATTGCGTTATCGGCAAGAGTCCACGGAAGGCGGTAAAGGTCCAAATGATTGATTACTTGATTCGACATAGTTAGTCCCCGTCTGTTTTATTTTTTCCAAAACACTATTTGAAGATGGTGCGCAGTAAAAAAATTTATATAACGACTGTAAGTCGAGAGTACGCAAGGGACTTAAAACTTGTGCAAATGTACAAAAAAGAAAAAAGTAAATAAAAGTGATTTCTTCTCACCTGGTTAATATTATAAACAGAGTGCTCGTTTTTGAAGAAAAACGGCGGACAGGATGAAAGACTTACTCTTTATAGCCGATTATTAGAGAGAATCCGTAGCTGGTATTTTTTCTTTCAATTTTTTTGACACCGGTTTTTTCCAGCCACTCTTTCATTTCTTTTTCGGTATAGGTATCGCCGCTCCGTGTTCCGACAAGCATGTTCAATGCAAAGAAAGCGCCGCCAGCGGGTTCGGTACGGTCGTCATTCATTACCCAATCTTTGATTATGATTTGTCCGCCGCTATTCAATGCATCGTAACATTTTTTAATTAGCCGTGTGTTCTCATCGTAACTATTGATGTGAACAATTGCCGAAAGAAAAATCAAGTCGTAACCTTTTCCGAAATCGTCTTCCAAATAATCTCCGCTAAGAAAATTTACTTTGTGGGTTAAGTTTTCCTGCTCAACATATTTTTTGGTTATAGGAATAATATCCGGAAGATCAAAAACGGTTGCGGTCATCTGAGAATTTTGTTTGACGAACTCCATCGCAAATGTACCCGACCCGCCGCCGACGTCAAGCATTTTTTTTGCTCTTGAGAGATCGAGCATCATCGCTAAAATTTTTGCTTCTTTAACTCCGCGGTAATGCATTGCAGCAATAAACGCTTCCTGCCAATCAATTCCCGATGGCGAAGGTTTACGTTCGGCAACCGATTTCCCCTTTTTCACCGCGTCGGTTAATGTACTCCACGTTTGCCATAAACCAAGCGAATGGAAGAGTCCGCCCATAAATTCCGGTTTACCTTTAACTAAAAACTGAGAAGCGTTTTCCGCGTTGTAAAACTTGCCGTGAACTTTTCGGAGAAATCCCAGAGCGACGAGCGCATTCATAAGTCTGTCGGTTGCGCGCGCGTCAGTTTTAATTTTTTCAGCAACGTTGGATGAACTGAGAACTTTTTTATCAAGCAACGAAAATAAATCCAGTTCAATAGCGGTTAATAATATTCTACTCTGTTGAAATGAATTTGCGAGCGCCCGGATTTCTTCCGGCTTAAAATATTCGTTTGGAGTGTTCATTATGGGCTCTTAATTTAAATTCGTTATGTGGGGCTCGACATGTCAAGCCCCTACACAAATTAAATGCGCCGCCTAAATCCTTCGCCAAGGACTTCGTGAACGTTGTAAATTATTACAAATGCCGTCGGATCAACTTCTTTAACAACATCGACAAGTTTTGTTACTTCGCGAAGAGGAACAACGGTTAGCAGCATTTCGCGCTGAACGTTCAGGTAAACGCCGCGTGTGTTTACTGCTGTAACGCCGCGACCAAGGTTTTTTAATATCGCTTCCGAGATTTCATCGAACTTATCTGAAATGATATACGCCGCACGAGCGTAGTCAAATCCATCTATTAGAATATCAATTAGACGCGAAGAAATGAACAAAAGAAAAATAGCGTAGAACGTAAGCACTAGCGCCGGGCGATCCGGCGAAAGATTTTTTACATCTATAATAAATCCCGCGAAAGCGATTACGACGAAATCAACAACCATTATTGATTGCCCCGGTTTGAAACCGAATCTTTTGTGCAGAATGGACGCAATTATATCTGAACCGGCAGTTGTGCCCTTGAACTTAAAAATTATTCCGAGACCGATTCCAAGCAGTACCGCGCCAATCAATATCAGAAACAAAAAATCTTTCTGATATAACTCCCTTACTGTTTGAGAATCTTGTAGTCTAATCCAAGAAAATCCGGGAATGTCCCCTCTAAAAAAATCTATAAAGAATGAATTGAGCGAGAAGCCGACGAATGTTCGCAAACCGAATTTTTTGCCGAGTTCCTTTAATCCCCAAATGAAAAGTGGAATGTTTAATACCCAAATAAGAATTCCGATTGGAATTTTGTTGCCTGATAAATAATACAGCGCCATAGCAAGTCCGCTTACGCCTCCGGGAACAACGCGCGCATCAACTAAAAACACACCGATACCAATTGACATTAGCGCCGAACCAACTGCTATGGCAAAATAATCGATCACCGGATATTTTTTCATGAAGGATTTTACCATACCGCCGTTAAGTTGTTTTGAAAGTTTCTAATCAAAGATAATTAGAAATGCTTTTCATTAAAAGAAGAAGTTTACAACTTCCCTTCTCGGTAAAGTATCTGGGTTTTAATTCTCAAAAGCTGGCGTTCTATAATGAGATCGGCAAGTTTTTCCGGGATTGTAGTTCTGTCTTTGCTGTGCAAAATTTCTCTTACCTTGGATTCGCTCACATCAATTCTGTACAAATTAGTGATGAACCGTTCGTAATCTCTCGACATCAGTTCCGAAACTTTAGCGATGAGGTGCTCGCGAATCATGGGCAAATCGGTTACAGCCGGTAGCGAATCTTTTGCAAGAGAAAAGTCTTTGTAGAGTTTTTCAACAAGGGAAGGATATAATTCTTTTTCGTTCATTTTAATATAGAGACGTTCCGCGGAACGTCTCTACACTTTCCTTTATTAATACTTATACTTTAACCACTTCACAACTTCGGACCACTTTGGTTTTTTGCCGGTGCGTAAAATTCCAACGCGATAAATTTTTCCCGCGATTGGAAAGACCAAAAATATTGCGGCAATATTCAGCACCACGCAAGCAAACAATTGCCAAACCGGAACTTCAACAAGCGTCATCTTAACCGGCATAACCATAACGGAAGTAAATGGTATCAGAGCCGCCGCATTCGCTATTGGACTATTGGGGTTTTGCATCATCGACATGGCAACTAGGAACGGAATGATTATAAGCAGCATCACCGGCCACATTCCGGATTGTGCATCTTGCGGGTTATCAAAAATCGCACCCATCATTCCAAACAAACTTAAGAACAGCACAAGTCCAACTGCAAAATTGACCATCAAGAAAACAACCTGCGTTGTTGTGATGCTTACCATTACCTCCGGAGGCAAAGCGTAAATTGCAGAAGAGGTAACTGTAATAATTGCCGCCAGCCAGATTGACATTTGGATTAACGCTGTAAGCGCCGAGCCGATAATTTTTCCCGTCATCAATTCGCGCGGACTTACGGAAGACAAAATCACTTCAACAATTTTGCTGCTCTTTTCCTCGATGACGGATTGCAGCATCAACTGACCCGTTAGTAAAAGACTAATGTAAAGCAAAAAGGTGAATACATAAGAAAGAATAAGCGAACCATATCCTTCTTCTCTGATATTCTCTTCTTTAGAAACTTTAAATCCGGTAACATCAATTCCCTTTCTTGCAAAATCCAATTCTTCCGGTGTTAAAGATTTATTTCCGAAATAAATATCGATAAGAACTTTGTTGAGCGGTCCTTCAAGCTTTCTGCTCAAACTAATGTTGCTTGGGGTTTGCGAGTAGTATTCTATCTTTTTATCCTTGAGCGCCG
>JAMCSN010000347.1 GCA_023381535.1 Bacteroidota bacterium | reverse complement strand
AGTGACCTTAGATAAGACATTTACCAGTTTAGATTAGCTGTTTTCACTTTCCCATGGTAAGATTTACTTTTGAGGCAATGACTATTTTTTCTATCATCTACGGTTAGTTTTTTTTTGAGGCAATCCGATGCTTAAATATTTCATTTCTAATTCTTTTATTAAAGATATTAGTTACATATTTTTGTGTACACGCTTCATTTATTTCATACATATAATAAACTTGCCAATAAGCATAATAATGCTCAGCACGATTCTCCCAATGATCACTCCCGCTAAGTTTGCCGGCAACGGTTTCAAAGCTGTCCCACTTTCTGAAATTTTTTTCGATTGGATTGCACACACATTTTCTCGTTAAATAGTTTGCTTTGTGAAGTATGTGAAAAAAATCTCGATTATAAATTCCGGTGTATACAGTTTTATCAAGTAATTTATGCACGGGGTCATACTTGTTGGGGATATAAATAGAGCTTTTATTGTAGTATTTGTTCTTTGGATTATATTGTATGTCAAAAATTATTCTCTTATAACCACGTGGTATAATAATCCTTTTTTGTGGGAACAAGATTTTGTTTTTCTCAAGAAATTCAAGCCATCCCTCGTCGTTAGAATACCCAGCTAATTTAATATCTAGATCGTCACAAAGCTTGATAAATTTTTCATGTTCAATGAAGTTATTACCGTAATTACTGTTTCTAGACATAACTTGCCTCCTAGATAACGAATTTACTTAGCAATAAAATACTTACTAAAGGATTCAGTTAAAAAAGGAACTTTCTAAGCATTCAAATATAACTCCTTAAGAGTAATAGCTAATCCGCAACCGCCACAGACTCCGCGTAAACTTTAGCCGCGCCGCGCTCTAAAATAATTTTTCAACCTCACCCTTTGTCCCTCTCCTTACCCGTCCCGTAAAATCGGGACGAGGCAAGCTAAGGAGAGGGAACGAGGGAGAGGTCAAAAGAAATTGATTCAAAAAAATGTTGAATAAGAAATGAAATTTGCTGAAGTTTATCAGCAAGTATACAAGAGGGGCTGAATTGCAAAAGAAAGAAATCAATTATGCATTTATTGATGGACAAAATCTAAATCTAGGTGTACGAGAAATCGGATGGAAAATTGATTTGATGAAATTTAGAATTTATTTGAAGGAGAGATTTTCAGTAACAAAAGCATATTACTTTATAGGCTACGTTGAGGGGAATAATGATCTCTATACCTCTCTCCAGGAAGCTGGTTATATATTAATTTTCAAACCTACGTTTAAGAATAAAGACGGTAAGCTAAAAGGTAATTGTGATGCAGAACTTGTACTACAAGCAATGATTGACATTAACAAATACGAAAAGGCAATCATAGTAAGCGGCGACGGAGATTTTTATTGCTTAATAAAATATCTGAGAGAGAAGAACAAATTGTTAACTGTAGTTGTCCCAAACAAAGAGAAATATTCTGCATTAATCAAGAAATCCGCACAGGGAATGATTACGTGTGTAAATGATCTTAGAAATAAAGTCGAGTATTTAAATGAAAAAACCCCGTAAGGACGGAACCTTACAGGGCGTTTTCTGTCGTAATTCTATTGCAAAAATAGAAAAACAAAAACCAAAATCAAATCAAAAGTATTTCTCTAAATGAAGCTAATCCGCAACCGCCACAGAAGCCGCATAAACTTTAGCCACGCTCTAAAATAATTTTTAACCTTGCTTGTAGGTCGAACAGGCTGTTCGACTTACAAGAACAAAATGTAGGGCGATTTTTCAAATCGCCAATGGACGAAATGGAATCCTCGCTTTTCAGCGGGGCAGGTTCGTTCTACAAAAATAAATTGTTATGACAAAGGGGGACTGAATGAAAATATTTTATCAAAGGCATCTTCCTCATTATCAACCGCCGGGTAGCACTTTCTTTGTAACGTTTAGATTGGCTGGATCGTTACCGTTGTATGTTATACAGAACTTGAAAACTGAACATGAAAAGCAATTGAAATTAATTTCGGGAATACAAAACCAAAAAGAAAAAAGGGAACGGTATCGGGATTATCAAACAAGTTATTTTGAAAAGTTCGATTCAATTTTAGGAAATTATAAAAATAGTGTAAGCTGGTTAAAACAAACACAAGTTGCGGAAAAGGTAAAGGAAACAATTCATTATTATGATGGTAAGGCGTACGATCTGATTGCCTATACGATTATGCCGAATCATGTGCATATGGTATTCGCACCTATTGAAGAAAATGTAGGGCGATTCTCCGAATCGCCGACAAGCGGTCGAAATGGAGTTTCGACCTACATTGTAGCAAAGATATTGCAAGATTTAAAGAAATATACAGCAGTAAAGTGCAACAAAATATTAAACCGTTCCGGTGCATTCTGGCAGCATGAGAGTTACGATCATGTTGTAAGGGATGAGGATGAATTATCAAGAATTATAGAATATGTTTTGAACAATCCGGTTAAAGCCGGACTTGTTGATAAATGGAATGATTGGAAGTGGAGTTACTGCAAGTTTCTTATTGACTAGCAAAGTTTTCACTTTTGGTCGAAACAGGAGTTTCGACCTACAGAATCAATCCGCAATTGCGACGGAAGCAATGTAAACTTTGGCAACTCCGTTCCGCAATAATATTCTTCCGCATTCGGCGGTTGTTGCGCCGGTGGTTATCACGTCATCAATCAAAAGAATATTTTTGTTCGGCATTCTCTTCTTCCTCTTCAAAGAAAATGCATCTTTAACATTTTCTTTTCGTTCATCAAGCGATAATGCTGTTTGAGTCTCTGTAAATCTGTTCCGCTTAAGCAAATTTGTTTTTACCGGGATCTTCAAAGCAGAGCCGATTCCCCGCGCTACATAATCCGATTGATTGTAACCGCGTTCGGCACGTTTCAAGTGGTGCAGCGGAACAGGCACAATCAGATCAATTTTCCATTCTAATATTTTACAGCCGAGTTCAGCGGCTATCAATCCGCCGAGGTATTTGCCCAGACTGAACTTGCCGCTGTATTTCAGTTCATGGATAACGTGCTGAAGCTCTTTATCTTTTTCAAACACAAACAGAGAGGTGAAATCGGTGATAATATTTTGCGCGCGGAATTTTCTTTCGTACTCGCTTTTCAAACGGCTGCTATCGGCTCTCTGAATTTGCGACAAGCAAGAATTGCAGATCGCTTTCTCATCGCGTGAAAGTTTTACGTCACACGAAGGACAGAATCGCGGAAGAAAAAAATCTACAAACGAAATAAAACTGTTTGCCCCTTTAGGTAGTGCGCCCTTTAACAAAGTATTCCCCACATTTTTTGTCGTTGATTTCGATATGATTGAAGAACCATACCTTTATTCTTTTCAACTGCTCCAATCCGAAAACTTCTTTATCCTTACCGTACTTTTCGGTGGTCTTGATCATTTGATTGTGGAATCTATCGTGTTCCAGCTTGTGTGAAATGTAACCGGGGAAGCTCGATTCTTTCATCATCGTTTCTTCGGTTATGAAATGTTCCTTGAGATGTACGTTCAACTTATTTAGCAGTTGCAAAGTTTTGTTCTTGTCGCAAGCCATAACGGAATCGTAAATTAAATTTAGCTCTTCAGCAAGATTGATATGCTGGTTGTCAATTTGTTCAACATGAACCATGTCGGTCGGAGTCATTTCCATGAACTTCATTGAGCTGCCTCTATGTTGTGATGCATCTTCTCGCTGAGAACTACAAAGTATCTAAAACAAAATTATATTTTAGTTGCTTCAAGATACGGGAAATTCAACTCTCGTCCGCCTCAGGCGGATTAAATCATTCCCGATCTTTTTCTGACGAACCATTCGATTGCAAACAAAAATATTATCAGCAGTAAAACCCATTCATCTGACCAAAGTTGAAATTCGGATTTGGTTACTTTTTCCTTCGCGGAATTTTTGTTCAAATCTTTGAGCCGCTGCAGCAAATTTTTGTAATCATCTATTGCGTAGTACTTGCCGTTGCTGTGGTTGGCAAGCAATTGCAGAAAGTCGGCGCGCATCCGTGTATCAACTTTTTCGATGTTCAGCTCGCTGACGTTGAATCTTCCGGTGCTGCTCTTGAGTTTGCTGCCGTTCAAAGACGCTTCGCCGGAAAAAGTGTAATCTCCAAATTTATTCGGGTTGTACTCGGCAGAGTACAATCCGTTCCCGTCAGGCGAGAAAATGAGGTTATATTTTTCGTCGTTGAACGCAATTTGCGCGGTGATTTTCGCCGTGTCGATAGGCGAGAAGGTCTGATCGTACAGCTCGGCTTTTAATTTCACAATTTCATTTTGAAGGTAAGTTTTTTTGTCGGTCGTAATTTGAAACTGCTTCTGTTGGTTTGAAAGACTGAGCCATTTAACGATGTCGATCAAAAAGTTCGGGAAGAATGATGAATATTTATCGGTTGATTGCAGCTGCCACCGCCAGATGTCTCCGGCTAGAATTGAAAATGATCTTTGGTTTCCGATGCTTCGCAAAAGTATAAGCGGATTGTTGGTGAGCACGTTTCTAATTTTTGACCGGACGAGAACGCTGCTTCCCGGTTTGCTTTGAAGCTCTGCCGCCATTTGAGTTACCGGCGGAAGATTCTGCCAAACATCTTTTTGGTTTGATATGCCGGAAAAATATGATGCAAATTCTTGCGTGATCAATTCCGGTTCAGCTTGAACGAAATCGTTTCCGGCTCTTGCTAAGGAGAAAGGAAGATTGCTTCCCAAACTTTTCAATCGTGCGGTACTCACGCCGTTTGACAGAAGAAAAAAGAACGGTTTCGATTTTTCATTTATGAGTGTCGCGATTTTGTCTATCAAATTTTGCGGTGTGTTCTGTTCAGGAAAGTCAATCAAGAAAAGCACGTCGGCGCTGTCAACAACGGAAATTGGAGTATCGTTCAAGAAACGTCCGCTTGCAATCTGCACCAACTTTTTAATTGCTAAATCTTTATCGATGGATAACGCGCTTGCGATTGCGGATAAATCCGCTGACGGCGCACCTGCTACCAAGCAAACTTTCAATTTGGTATCCAGCACGTTTATAAAAAAAGTTTTGCTGTTGTTTGCGGTAGTGAATTCGCCCGCAAGAGGCGACGCCGTAACGCTGAGTTTTTTCTCTCCGCTTCCGGTTGGCTTGTAATCGAAAGTAATTTTATTAATACCCGCTTCGCCTAAAACTAAATCTTTCGAAGCGAGCGGTTTGCCTTCTTCATAGAAAGTAACACGCTCCGGCTTTTGAGCGAAGCCGAAATTTTTAATAGAGACTTCAATGCTCGTTGGTTTTCCGGCATAGACGTATTGGTTATAACGAACATCCGAGACGGAAACGTCGCGCCGCTGCGTTGTGTCTCCAATACCAACTGTGAAAATCGGCGACTGTAGTTTTTCCGCTTGGTAAGTCGGATCGATTCCGTCCGTTATGATTCCGTCACTCAAAATTACCGCAGAGTTTACTCTTGAACCTTCTTTGTTGATCTCATCAACGACTTGAGCGAAATCGGTCTTGTGCTCGCTCAGACGAATATCGTTTTTCAGATTTCTAACGCTGTCTATTCTTTGTCCAAATGTTAGAATCTTAGTCTTGATGCCGCCAGCGGATTGCAGATCATTTACAAAATTATCTATCTGCTCAACCCGTTTGATGCTGTCCTTCACCGCTAACGAATTTGAATTATCTACGAAGACAAAAGTTTTCGATTCCTGTTCCGACTTGCTGGTTATAGCCAGCATTGGATCGAACAATAGGAAGAGGATGAGACCTAAAATTAGCGCGCGCAGTGCAATCAAAAAGTAACGCAATCCTTTTGACACGACTGGAATGGTATGCTTGTAAACGTAGAACGCAAAACCGGCGAGCGCGATGAGAAGAAGAAAATAGAAAAACGGATTCGATGAAATAATTACGCTAAAACTTGCGATTGGTATCATTCAACCTTTACGACTTTTGTTTGAACAAATTCTCCAGCTGCCAACTTTTCATAGTATCATAAGTTTTGTAGTCGGTCAGATCAAAATGTATCGGCGTAACGGAGACATAATTTTTTCTAATCGCGAATTGATCGGTCTCCAAAGTTGTATCATGCTGAACAAGATTTCCGGTGAGCCAATAATATTTTTGTCCGTACGGGTCTTTGCGCTCCTCGTAAACATCATCCCATTTTGATTTGCCCTGTTGCGTTAACCGAACTCCGGCAATTTGATCTTCCGGTAAATCTGGAATGTTTACATTCAACAGAGTTCCAGCGGGCATTTTATTTTTGGCAACCATTTGCGCAAGTCTGGAAGAAAACTTTGCCGCAAAGCTAAAATCTTTTGCTTCATGACTCGTAACTGAAACCGCGATCGATGGAACATCCATAATTGCAGCTTCACGCGCGGCGGAAACGGTACCTGAATAGATAATGTTTATCGCCGTGTTCGATCCCAAATTTATTCCCGATACAACTATGTCCGGCGGTTCGTGCATAATATTTCTTATGCCGATCTTGATGCAGTCGGCTGGAGTTCCGTCAACAGCGTAGCCGAAGAAATCGCCGTTCTTGTAAAAGTTGGTTATTCGAAGCGGATACTTCATTGTTATGGCGTGGCCGACCGCGCTCTGCTCGGTTACAGGCGCCACAATGGTTACATCGCCAAGTTTTTTTAGTTCGATTGCTAATGCGTTTAATCCGGGTGAGCTGATCCCGTCATCGTTGGAAATTAAAATTTTCAATATTGTTCCGTGAGTTAGTAAGGTAAATGTTCATCTATTATTTGCAAATATAGTTAAATGATTAAAAGCAGTGAAATCAATTCTAAGCGTTAAGCATGGATAAGACCTCGATGAGCTCGGTCGAGTCGAGCACGATTCATTTTGTAAAAAAGTCTTATTTTTGGAGCGTTCATAAAATAGATTGCAAATGCGCAACGCCATAATTTTTCTAGCTGTCATACTTCTCGCAAATATAATTTCAGCGCAAACGGATTCAAGCAAAGTCCCCGCTACCGACATCATGATTGTCGATTCTTACATTACGCCGGAAGCACCTAACAAATTCGTGCTTTCATTTTTCACGAGTGATAGCTGCGTTTCAAAGATAGTTGTACTGGGCAAAACCGCTTACGATGTTTCAAAAAACTTTGAAGAGAATCACAAATTTGAGATTGAACTTAGCAAGTTGAAAATTGACACAACCGGTTTCCATTACCAGGTAGTCGTGAAAAATAAAAATGGCGTTGAAACAAAATCCGATGTTACCGATGTCGCAATTCCCAAAGGCGTTGTGATGACACCGGAAGAGCAGCCAAGCATTTTTATGATGTGCTGTCTCGGCGGTGTAATTTTCGGTCTGCCGTCGCCGGCGTATGTTTTTACTGGAAGTGAACATCACTGGGCAATCAGCAAAGAGATCCCGCTATTTTCATTTTATTCGGTTGGATATAATTATCCGATGGGCTACCTCGGAATTGAGTACACTTACGTTTTCGAAGCTCAAAAGAAAAATTTCTTTCGTATCGGCTACAAACATATTATTCAAGTGCCGGATATAAAATATATTTCCCCTGGCATCACAGGTTTCACCGATTTCAAAGGTTACAACGGAATGAGTTTGGAATTGTCCGTCGGCTTGTTCCAGATTCAAAATGTTTTTACATTTTACACGAGGTACCGCTATAATTTTCAGCTCGTCAGCGGCGGAACGGATTTCAACGAGGTTTCAATCGGATTGTACTCGAATTTCTTTTCACTTAATTTGTAGAGAGCGTGGGCAAAACAAAAAAGAATTATATCGATCTCGGCGAGCGGGGAAGATTAAATAAAAATAATAAGCTCAATGATCTCACCGGAAAAGAATGGCTGAAATTCACAAAGAGCTGGTTTATTCTTCGTCCGCCGAGAAGAAAAGAAAACGAGCTGCTTCATCCGGCAAAGTTTCCGGAAACGCTCGTTGAGGAGTTCATTCGATTTTTCACAAAGAAAGACGCATGGATTTTGGATCCTTTCATGGGCACCGGCAGCACCTTAATTGCGGCCGGATCGCTAAAACGAAAATCTGTTGGCGTAGAAATAACCAAGAAATATTTTACTACCGCCAATCGAAGAATAAAACAAAAAGGTTTTTCCAAGTTAGCAAGCCCGCTTCAAGGGAATTCATTACAGCTGAAGAATGTTCTTGCTGATAACGGATTCGATAAAAAAGAATTCGATTACACGATTACTTCACCGCCGTACTGGAATCAGCTCGAACGAAATTCGATCAGACAGAAAGAAAGAAAACAAAAAGGTTTGGATACGCGCTATTCTGTGAACCCGGATGATCTCGGCAACATAGCATCGTATGAAAATTTTTTGGAGCAGCAAGCGCTGGTATTCGATCAAGTTTACGACGTAACCAAGCAGGGCGGATACTTAACTATCATCACCAACAATGTCTATTGCAACGGCGCATTGTATCCGTTAGCTTTCGATACGGCTGTTTCGCTTACTAAACGGAAAGAGAAAAGCTGGGTGCTGAAAGACGAAAAAGTTTGGCTTCAAGACGATAAAAAATTAATCGCGCTCGGCGTCAACAACGCATGGGTTGGAAACAGACATCATCAATATTGTTTAATCTTTAGAAAAGAAAAATGATTGAAGCGGTTCTAACGGTCGGTGAGATCACCGGACTTATTAAGCAGACGGTCGAAGAAAATTTTTCCGATATAAATGTGATCGGCGAATTGTCAAACTTCAAGCCGCATGTTTCCGGTCATTGGTATTTTACGTTGAAAGATTCCTCCGCACAGATTAGCTGCGCGATGTGGAAAGGTTTGAACAGCTACGTTTTCTTTACGCCGCAAGACGGAATGAAAGTAATTGTCAGCGGGCGCGTTACTGTTTATCCGCCGCGCGGTAGTTACCAGATCGATGTCCGTTCGATGAAACCCGCCGGTGTCGGAGAGCTTCAAGCCGCGTTTGAAAAGTTGAAACAGAAACTTTCTGTCGAAGGACTTTTTGATGCTCAGTTCAAGAAGTCCATACCAAAGTTTCCAAAGAAAATCGGAATCGTTACGGCGATTGACGGCGCGGCATTCCAGGACATGAAAAGTATCGCCGCAAGAAGATACCCGTTAGCTGAACTTGTAATCGCTTCATGCCGTGTACAAGGCGAAGGTGCAGCGCAGGATATTGCCAACAGCATCAAGCTGCTGAACGAACAAAATGATATTGATGTTATGATTGTTGGACGAGGCGGCGGATCGCTGGAAGATTTGTGGGCGTTCAATGAAGAAATTGTCGCGCGCGCAATCTTCGATTCAAAGATTCCGGTTATCAGCGGCGTCGGTCATGAAATCGATTTTACGATTGCGGATTTTGTTGCCGATCTTCGCGCGCCTACTCCATCTGCAGCGATGGAACTCGCAACGCCTAACAGCGAAGAGCTCTTTGCCTTTATAAGTGAATTTTCATATAATTTTCCGGAGAAAATGTTCGGGATTATCGGTGATTACCGTAACGAAGTTGATATGCTTACATCATCTTACGGTTTCAGGTTGCCGCAAGATTTCGTGAAAAATAAATCGCAGCAGCTTGATAGTCTGCTCTACCGGTTCCAAAATATTTTTGAAAACCGTCTCAGCGGAAGTAAAAATCAGTTAAATTTGCTGAGTCATAAAATTCAATCTTACAATATCGATTCAATTTTGAAACGGGGATTCGCAATTGTTAAACAGAATGAAGCGTATATCGGCAGACTCAAAAAGCTAAAAGCCGACGAACCATTTCAATTGAAATTCTTTGACGGAGAAACAGAAATAAAATGAGCAAGAAGAAAGAACAAGGTTTTGAAGATTCTTTAAATCGTCTGCAAGAGATTTCCGATCTGCTTGAAAAAGGTGAAGTCGGGTTGGAAGATTCGATCAAACTTTATGAAGAGGGAATTGGTTTGGCAAATATTTGTTATTCAACTTTGAAAGATGCCGAACTGAAAGTAACTGAACTTAAGAAGCAATTGGAAAAGAAGATTAAAGAATAGCGTTTGAAGGATGGATTACATGTCTGACGACTCAAAATATAAAATTTTATTCAAGATAAATTCTCCGGCGGATATTAGAAAACTTCCTTTGGCTGATTTAAAAACTTTGTGCACAGAGATCAGAGAATACATGGTGGATGTGATCTCGCAGATCGGCGGGCATTTTGGTGGCGGACTTGGAACAGTTGAGTTGACGGTCGCGCTTCATAAAGTTTTCAACACGCCGCATGATTTACTTGTTTGGGATACGGGTCATCAAGCATATCCTCATAAAATTTTAACGGGAAGAAGAGATCAGCTAAAAACAATTCGCAGATTGAACGGCATTAGCGGTTTCTTGAAAAGAACCGAGAGCGAATACGATGCATTCGGCGCCGGACACGCTTCAACGTCAATATCTGCCGCATTGGGAATGGCTGTCGCAAGAGACATTAAGAATGAAGATAAAAAAGTTATCGCAGTTATCGGAGACGGCGCCATGACGGGCGGAATGGCTTACGAAGCTATGAACAATTCCGGATTGATAAAAAGTAATTTGATAGTTGTGCTCAATGACAACAACATGTCGATCGCGCCAAATGTTTGGCAGATTTCAAATTATTTCAGCGAGATGATTTCTCATCCGGAGTTCAACCGCTTCAAAGGTGCGATCTGGGATTTAACCGGCAAGCTGGATAATTTCGGCGATAGAATTAGAAGAGTAACCGCAAGAATTGAATCGGGAATTAAATCGATTATCACGCCCGGCATGTTGTTCGAAGCGCTCGGCTTCAGATATTTTGGACCGGTGAACGGACATAGTCTTGAGCAGTTAATCAAAATATTTGAACAGATAAAAGATTTGAAAGGACCGATACTTGTTCATGCTACAAGTGAAAAAGGTAAAGGTTACAAACCGGCTGAAGAACATTTTCAACGATTGCATGCGGCAACTCCGTTCGATAAAGTTACCGGCGAAGCGATAAAAAAATCCGGCGGTAAACCGGCATACACAACTATTTTTGGTAACGCTCTCGTCGAAATTGCAAAAGAAAATCCAAACGTGATTGGTATTACAGCAGCAATGCCGGACGGAACCGGCTTAGATATTTTGCAGAGCGCGATGCATGATAGATATTTTGATGTAGGTATTGCCGAGGAACATGCTGTTACATTTGCTGCCGGTTTGGCAACGCAAGGAATAATTCCGGTTGTCGCGATCTACTCAACATTTTTGCAGCGTGCGTTTGATCAAATTATCCATGATGTTGCGCTTCAGAAATTACATGTTGTTTTTGTTTTGGATCGTGCCGGATTAGTCGGTGCCGACGGACCAACTCATCATGGAGCGTTCGATCTGACATATTTGCGGTTAGTGCCTAACATGGTGGTTATGGCGCCGAAAGATGAAGCGGAGCTTCGCGATATGCTGTTCACCGCAATTAATTATTTCGGCGGACCGGTCGCAATGAGGTATCCGCGCGGATCGGCGCTTGGTGTTCCTCTGAATAATGGGTTCACGCAGCTTCCGATTGGCAAAGCAGAAAAAATTTCCAGCGGTCATGATGTTGCAATTCTTGCCGTAGGAAATATGGTCGAGTATGCAAAGACATCATCTGAAAAACTTGCTGCGGAAGGTATCCGGTGCGAAATTATCAACATGCGTTTTGTAAAACCATTGGATACAGAAATGCTGGATAATATTTCGTCGCGATTCGAAAAAATTGTTACGCTTGAAGAAAGTTCGATCATCGGTGGAATGGGCGCGGGTATTCTGGAATATTTCAGCGAGAAAAATTATAAGAATGATATTCTACGCATTGGGTTGCCGGATAAATTCGTTGATCACGGCACTCAAGAAGAACTTCACAAAATTCTAGAGATCGATCCCGATGGAATAAAGGAAAAAGTTAAAAAGTTTCTGAAAAAGAATTTGAATCAAGGTGTAGTCGCTTAATGGATAAAACGAAAATTGCGGTTATCGGACTCGGAGGAGTAGCACAACTTGTGCATCTGCCAATTCTTGCTAAGCTGAGTAATGTTGAAGTTTCGGCGGTTGCAGAGATCAATAAGAACAGATTGAAAACAATCGGCGACAAGTTTGGAATTGCCAAACAGTACACCGATTACAAAGAGTTGCTTGCCAACGAAAATGTTGAAGCGGTGATAATCGCAACACCGACAAATACTCATTTAGAAATTGCTTCGGAATGTCTTAAAGCGAAGAAAGATTTATTGATCGAAAAACCGATCGCCAGAAATTTAGCGGAAGCGAAGGAAATTAATTCGATTGCAAAGAAAGCCAAGAAAAAAGTGATGGTCGGAATGAACCTTCGTTACCGTCCCGATGCGATGCTGATGAAAAGTCTGGTGAACAGCGGTGAACTTGGAGATATTTTTTATATTCGGTGTGGCTGGTTGAGAAAAGAAAGTTCCGAGCAGAAATGGATATTCAACAAAAGCGTTTCCGGCGGCGGGGTAATTATCGATTTAGGAATTCTTGTTCTCGATCTGGCTCTCTGGATTATGAATGATATGAAAATAAAAAGTGTGTCGGTTCAAAAGTACAGCCAGAATACAAAAGATGTTGAAGATTCTGCAGTTGGTTTTGTCCGGTTAGATAACGGTCAAGTTATCAACTTCGAAGTTAGCTGGGTTTTACATTCGGAAGCGGATTCGTTCAACTTAACGGCTTACGGTACAAAAGGCACCGCGCATCTTAATCCGTTGCGCGCTTACAGAAGATTGGATTCAACTCAGCTCGATTACACGCTTGCAAACGTTACCAATACCTCGAACTTTTTTAAGAAGTCATACGAAAACCAACTTAAGCATTTCATCGGTGCAGTGCGGGATACGAATGCCGTAATTTCATCTGTGGACGATGCCGTGCTGTTGATGAAACTCTTGGAAACAATGTATAAATCCGCTCAATCAAAAAAAGAAATAAATTTATAATCATATGAAGCCAAAAATTCTTCTTGTTGACGACGAAAAAGATATTGTTGAATTTCTTCAATACAATTTGACTCAGGAAGGATTCAAAGTTATAGCTGCATACAACGGTAAGGAAGCGCTCGAAAAAATGACCGTGAATCCTGACCTTGTTATTCTTGATGTGATGATGCCCCAGATGGACGGTTACGAAGTTTGCACTAGAATCAGAAGTATGGATGAGTACAAAAACATTCCGATAATTTTCTTAACCGCTAAGTCGTCTGAAATGGATGAAGTTCACGGATTGAACATCGGCGCGGATGATTTTATACAGAAGCCGATTTCACCGAAAAAATTAGTGGCGAGGGTTAAATCCAATCTCCGGAAAATTGAGACGATGCAAAGCGATGCGGCTGCTTCTAAAGAAATCACTGCCGGGCCGCTAGTGATTAATAGAGAAAAATATCAAGTGCTGCTGGAGGGCAATCATGTTGTTCTTCCGAAAAAAGAATTTGAAATTTTAGCCTATCTAGCGTCAAACCCGGGCAAAGTATTTCACAGAGATAAAATTCTAAGCGACGTTTGGGGCGACGACATTTACGTGGTCGAAAGAACGATTGATGTTCACGTTAGAAAGATCCGTGAGAAACTTGGTGATTATGCCGATCTGATCGAAACAATTAAAGGGGTGGGGTATCGTTTCAAAAGTGTGGACTGATCTAAAAGAAAATATTGCAAAATTGAAAAACAAGATTCCGCTTCTGTCAATCACGCTGGTTAGCCTGATAATAATCATTGTTTTATTCTATCAAATTCATTCCAATGATTTCACGTTTGTTATTCTGATCATGTTTATTTCGATACTACTAGTAATTCTCTGGTCGCGGGATAAACGCAATTCCGATGTGAAAAGAATTCTTCTGGTGATCAACCGGATTAGAACCAACGCACTTAGTTCTGCCGACGAAATAAAATTGGGCAAAGATCTTAATGAATTGGAAGAAGAAATTAGATCGATGTTTCTACGGACGCAGAATGATATCGCCAGCATGAAGAAATTAGAACAAATTAGAACGGAGTTTTTGGGAAACGTCTCACATGAATTGCGGACGCCGATTTTTGCTATACAAGGATTTATTGAAACTTTACTCGACGGTGCCATTGAGGACGTAAAAGTTAACAGATCATTTTTGCACAAAGCGAATCAGCATACCATCAACTTGAACAATCTCTTGAACGATCTTATAGACATCTCGATGATTGAATCCGGGCAGATGCAAATGAGTTTCCGGTATTTTAATGTGCATGATTTTCTTGAAAGCATTGTTCATGATTACTTATCACAAGCCGAGTACAAAAAGTTGGAGCTTAAGCTTGTACCGTTCGATAAATCACTGCAGCTTTTCGGTGACAGGCAGCGCCTCAAACAAGTAATGACGAACTTAATCATGAACGCCATCAAATACACCGAGGCGGGTACGATTGAAGTGGGGGTTACGGATGAACAAAGCTCGGCAAAGATTTTTGTTCGCGATACCGGCATCGGTATATCCGAAGCAGACAAGATTAGAATCTTCGAGCGTTTCTACCGGGTTGATAAAGACAGATCGCGCGAGATGGGCGGCACCGGTTTGGGATTAGCAATCGTGAAGCATATAATTGAGGCACACTCATCTAAAGTGGAGGTTTCCAGTCAATTAGGAAAGGGGAGCGAGTTCTCGTTCCGGCTGAAAAAGTAGAGTTTCAAATCATCTGAAAAACAATTCGTCTCCAAATTCCAGCTATAAATTTTCCTAAATCATTTATTTGACAAGAATTAGGGGTTTCTATTATATTTACAGCTCAAAAATCGAGTGGCTGGAGGATTAAATGTTTGCAGTTGTTGACATCGCTGGACATCAGTTCAAAGTGATTGAAAACGAGAAATATTATGTTCCGCGTTTGCAAGCCGAACCTAATTCCGAAATTACTTTTGATTCAGTACTTCTTCTTGGCGACGAAAAGTCAACCCAAGTAGGTACACCAACAATCAAAGGCGCAAAGGTTCAGGCAAAAGTTTTGGAACATCTTAAAGATGAAAAAGTTATTGTTTTCAAAAAGAAAAGAATAATCTCTTATAAACGTAAAAGAGGTCATCGGCAATTTTTAACAAGAATTGAAGTTACTAAGATAGCTTAGTAGCGGAGGATTAAATTATGGCACATAAAAAAGGTCAAGGTTCGTCGCGTAACGGCAGAGACAGCAATCCGCAGTATCTCGGTGTAAAAGCATTCGGCGGAGAAAAAGTTACAGCCGGTTCTATTCTAGTAAGACAGAAAGGAACAAATTTTCATCCCGGTAAGAATGTAAAGAAAGCCGGAGATCATTCGTTGTTTGCAACGATTGACGGATTTGTAAAATTTGAACGAAAGAGAAACGACCGACAGTTTATCAGCGTTTATGAAAACTAGTACATAGTAATTAGTATTTAGTAGGTAGAGAGAACCCCGGCAATTGTCGGGGTTTTTTGTTGCCTGATTTTTTTCCGTAGGTCGAAATTCAATTTCGACCTACAAGGTTGTGCTAAAAGTCTATGATTTATTAGGTAGAGAAGTTGCAACGCTTGTTAACGAAGAAAAATCTCCGGGCAATTATGAAGTGAAGTTTGATCCCGACAAGTCGGGACAGGCTGGGAAGGATTTACCAACCGGCGTTTATTTCTACAAATTACAAGCCGGAGAATTTGTTGGTATAAAAAAAATGTTGTTAATGAAGTGAGTTTAATTAGTAGGGCGAATTAGAAATTCGCCCTACAAGAGAAGTTTAGAATCCTAATCTATCCATATCAGCAACTAAACCTTGGACAGCCTTAACGGAATTATCGAGAGCGGCTTTTTCTTCGCCGTCAAGAGAAAATTCAATTACTCTTTCAACGCCGTTGGAACCAAGAACAGCAGGAACTCCAACGTAATAACCTTTAATTCCGAATTCACCGTTCAGATAAGCGCATGTCGGCAAAATTCTTTTTTCATCATACAGAATTGCTTCAGCCATTGCGATTGCGGATGATGCCGGTGAATAAAATGCTGAACCGGTTTTCAATAACTTAACAACTTCGCCGCCTGCCATTTTAGTGCGGTTGACCATTGCGTCCATCACTTCTTTGGCTTTTGCTTTGTCGTTATACTTTCTTTCAAGAAGTTCCATAGCCGGAATTCCATTTACGTTTGCATAGCGAACAATCGGAACCATTGTATCGCCGTGACCGCCCATAACCATTGCGTTCACATCTTTAACTGAAACTCCAAGTTCCCACGCAATGAAAGTAGCGAAGCGAGAAGAATCCAAAACGCCAGCTTGTCCCAACACACGGTTGTGCGGGAATCCGGTAACTTTTTGACAAAGTGTAACCATTGCATCAAGCGGATTTGAAATAACGAGAACAGTCGAGTTAGGCGCGTACATCTTAACGTTTTCCGCAACGCTCTTCATGATCTTTGCGTTCGTCACCAATAAATCGTCACGGCTCATGCCGGGTTTGCGCGGTAAACCCGCAGTGATGATTACAAAATCCGCACCTTGAATGTCTTTGTAATCATTGGTTCCGCGAACGTTCACATCAAATTGATCAACTCTGGAAGCTTCTGCGATATCTAAGGTTTTCCCTTGCGGCAAATCTTCAACGATATCAAAAAGGACTACATCACCAAGCTGTTTTTGTGCAATCAATTGGGTCAGAACACCGCCGATCTGACCGCCACCGATTAAAGCGATTTTTTTTCTTGCCATAAATATCTCCGAGAATTTTTTGTAAAGATTTCATCAAAATATAGGAATAATGGACTTGAAATTCCTATGAAGAATGAAATTAAAGAATGTCGGTTAGAGACTTACTTCATGGGCTTCTAAAAACTATTTTTTAAATGAATAGAACGCACGGATAAACACGGATAAAACCGATTCACACGGATTTGATATTGAAGTTTTTAGAAGTCTACTTTAAAGATATGATAAGAATGGTTTCGGTGCCGGTTGGTGTAAAGTTGTACTTGAGGTCATCGAGAAACGAGCGCATGATGTGGATTCCGCGACCGCTGTCTTTCAAAATGTTTGCCGGTTTGGTCGGGTCGGGAACAGTGTTAATGTTAAATCCTTTACCTTCATCTTTAATGATGAGCGTTATTTTTTCGTCATTAACCTTAACGGTAATTTTAATTTTTTTCTTTTTATCGAGTTTGTTGCCGTGAAGAAAACTATTTGATGCCGCTTCCGAAAAAGATAGGGCGAGGTTGTTGAACTTTTCTTTATTAAGCTGAGATTTTTCAGCTATATCTATAATAAATTCCTCTAACTCAGGCAGTAAATCCGGATCGGTCGGCACTTCCTTTTCATAAACTTTTTCTGACAATATTTCTCCGTCAAGAATTTGCTTTCATGAGTGTGAAAAATATAACTACTCTGTCAATCGTGCAAATGTAATTATCGCATCTTCGCTAAAACTTGTAGCTGAGCTTCAAGCTCAGATTAGCCATTTCTCTTCGCGAATTGTCTTCGGTTTTAATGAACTCGTACCATCCGTAAACTTTTAGAATAATTCTTTCGCCAACGACGTAACTAATTTCGGAAAGCGGACCGATGCTTGTATAATCCGAGACTTTAATCTTTTCCGATCCGTTCTGAACATTATAGGTTGATAAAGAAAAATATCTGATCCCGATTCCGAGACTTAAGTCACGGTTGTCAAAGAAAAGTTTCGGCTCGGCGTATTGTTCTTGAAGATATCTTACCGGATTGCTGGTGAAGTTAGACCATTTGAAATCGCCCTGTTCCGATAGTTTGATATATCCGGTAACGAAAAGCCGCAGCTTCTTCTGCAGTTTGAATGAGGATGAATCTCTAAGAACCAATTGCCTGAACGAATAGCTTCTGAAGTTTGGATTAAGTTCTTCGTAATCAAAAACAGTGTAGTTGGCAGAAACCTCCGCAGAGTTTGACGAAGTGAAATTATCTGTGGTGAAAGTGCCGCCGGAAGCAAATTTTGCAATACGTTTAACATTGTTGTTGGAACTACGTTCGGCAAAAATGTAAACTATTTTATTGATGTTCCCTTCGAGGTTGAAAAATATTTTGAAGAATCGGGTAAACTCTTTTTCATAAAGTATTCTTCCGATGGAAAGAAGTTCGTCGCGGTCGTCGAAATTTAAGATGCTGGGCGTATCGTAACGCAGCTTGCGGTGGAACAAGCTGAAAGTAATTCTATCGCTGCGCGATAAATTAATTCTGCTTTGTATAGAAATGTTTGCCAATTGGGAATTGTTATTTTTCTGTTCTTCAATCTGAATGCGGTCATTATAAAGCAAGTTGCTTAATCCGTCGTATCTTACCGGCTGATGTTTTTCATCACGTTCGGAATATGAAAACCGCAGAGCAAGAATAAAATTGTCAGACACGTAATCGGCGGCTGATGCAAATTCCAATCTGAATTCTTCAATGTGAGTATCGTAGTTAGAGTTTGCGATGTTGGTTACCGAAATGTAACGTGTGTTTCTATCGATGCCGCGCCATGCAACTCTACCTTGAAAATCCAAGTTTAGAGGTGAACTTGCCGGCAAGAATTTAATCCTGTCTTGAAAATAATAGCTTGATTCGGTTCTGCTCTGAATATTGTTTGTTATGTTGAACTCAGCCGCAGTTATCGGATCGGCAGTGAAGTAAAAATCTTTCCGCTGCTGGGAATAAAAAGCGGAAATAGTATTGTGAAAATTTTCTTCGAAGGTATTGTTCACGTCAAAATTGATATACCGGAACGTGTTTTTACGCGGCGATATATCTTCGTTCTGAAATTTCATAAGTGACGAAAGATCGAAATCGCCGGTTGTGTATTTATCTATATTAGCTTCCATTCCGTAAATATAGCCTTTATCTTTTTCGCCTATCTGATTATTCTGCGAAACACCGCCGTAAGGAGTCACTTCAACATTTTTTAGCGGATTGAATTTCAAAAACAATGAGGAAGTTAGCGCCGAAGCCTGGTTAATTCCCAAATCTCTGTCGTCGGAATAAATGTTGTTGTTGAAGTGCAGCCCAAGTTTAAAGAATTCCGAAATGCTGTATTGACCGAGCGCCCAAAGGTATTGTTCGTCCTTAATATTTTTTGTTGTTGAGTTGATGACTGTCGAGCCGAAATTTTCACGGATGCCGAAGAAAATTTTTTCACCCGTGAAGTAAGTTCTGAACGTCGTATTGAAATTGTAAGTGTTCAGTTGTTTGTCGAATGTGTTGAGAAGAATCCGGTCAGTAAATGTGTGAGCAGAAAGGGTGAGACTGTCTTTTCCCAACTGAGCACAAACGGTAGAAACCGCGGCAAGAAGTAGAAAAAATATTTTCAGTCCGCCTTTCACATAATTCTCATTGATTTGGATTATAAGTAAACGAAAAATAATCACTGAAACTATTAGGATCAGTATCACTTGACCTGTAAGTGTAAACGCGCCAAACGTACGATCGGTATGGATCAAGCGACAGACCGGACGCATCTACCGTTATCACTTGATCAACCTGATCCGATGAAAAGTTAAATTCATGTACCACACCGTAAACAATGTTGGACTGAATTACAAGCTTGTATTTCGCAGGCTTGGACGCAGCCATAAAACGGAATTCTATTAGCTGCGTCAGAGTGGAGTTATCTGCCGGGAAAATAAGCGACGGAGAATTCAAGATCAGATCGTTCACAATATAAGTTGGTGTACTTTTCAAATTGCCTTTATCAACCGCACAAATTCTATAATAGTATGTCGTAAGCAAGCTCAAGTTTTTGGTATCCGTATAAGAAGAAGCTTTTGTGAACGCGACAAGGTGAGCAGAATCCGCATCGAAATTGTCTGTAGTGCTTCTGTAAATGTTGTAACCTTTTACATCGGTATCCATTGGCGGATTCCATGAAATAAAAATTTGGGGAGTGTTAGTCCAATTGCGTGCGTTTATGTTCACTAAATTTGGAGCCAATGGCGGATACACATTAATCGGTTTTGCCGAAACAAAATTTGATAACGCGCTTTCCATTCCCGCAGAATTTACAGCGCTGATCCTGTAGTAGTAAGTCGAATCATATTCCAGCGAATCATCAACGAAATATGTATTGGTTGTTGAAGCAAGATATTTGAAATTGTTTGCGTTGTTAATGGACCGGTAAATTTTATAAGTGATTTGGCTTGCATCGGTATTTTTATCCCATTCAATTCCTATGGCACCGTCTTGCGCGCCGAAGACTTGAAGATTAGCCGGAATATCCGGCAACCTATTACCTGGTATAGGCTGGGTAATTTGATCACGCGTACAGCTTGTAACCAAGATTGCAGCAAGACCGACCATAACAATCTTATACCGCAACCACATAACCGCGTTTAGGGATCGCAATATTTTTAAATCCGATCGATTCAAGATGAGCTTTGTAAATTTCTTGCTGATCAATTTCACCATGCACAAGAAAGATTTGCTTCATTTTGCTTTTATCGAACGCCGATGTGTACTCAACAAGTTCGTTTGCATCTGCATGAGCGCTGAATGATTGCAGAACAATTACTTCGGAATTTACGTTGTATTCTTCGCCAAGGATGTTCACTTTCTTTTCACCGTCTATCAATTTTCTGCCAAGAGTGTTTTCAGCACAATAGCCAACCATCAGAATCATGTTTTTTGGATTTTCAATATTGTTTGCAAGATGATGCAAGATTCGTCCCGCCTCGCACATGCCGGAACTTGAAATGATTATGCAAGGACCTTCAACTGCATTGAGATGTTTTGAATCTTCCACGTTCGTTATGTAAGTCAACCGGTTAAATCCAAACGGGTCTTCATGCTTAAAAAGGAACCGACTTGTTTCTTTGTCGAAACATTCCGGGTGAACGCGAAAGACATCAGTTGCGTTGACCGCCAACGGGCTATCGACATAAACCGGAATTCTCTGAACCTTGCCGCTTTCAAAAATTCTATGAAGAGCGTAAACAATTTCTTGAGTTCTGCCTACGCTGAATGCCGGAATAATAATTTTTGCTTTCCTTGCAACTCCTTTAGTGATTGCCTGTGCAAGAGAATCTTCCGAGTTAAGCGGATTCTCGTGAGTTCTTCCGCCGTAAGTGCTTTCGCAAATAAAACAATCCGCATCGGGAATTCTCTCCGGGTCTTTCAAGATCGGGAGGTTAGGTCTTCCCAAATCTCCTGAGAATGCGAGATTAATAATTCTTCCGTCTTCATTGATCTTAAGAGAGACCAACGCTGAACCTAGAATGTGTCCCGCATCGTAAAAGGTTAAAGAAATGCCGGGCGCCAGTTCGGTTTCATGATGGTAATTAATGCCGACGAATTGTGTTAACGTCTGCCTTACGTCATCTTCAACATAAAGCGGTTCGAACAAATTCTTTTTTTGTTTGTGACGTTTCTTATTTACGTACTCAACATCTTTCTCTTGAATGTGTGCCGTATCCAAAAGCATAATGGCGCAAAGGTCGCGCGAGGCAAACGTTGTATAAATTTTTCCGGTGAAACCTTTCTTAACCAGCGACGGCAAATTGCCGGCGTGATCGATGTGTGCGTGGGAGAGAACAACAAAATCTATTTCTTTCGGATCGAAGAATTCAAAATTTTTATTTATTTCGTAAGCATCTTTTCGTTTGCCTTGATAGAGCCCGCAGTCGAGAAGGAATTTTGCTTGCTTGGTTTTTATGTAATGCATCGATCCGGTTACGGTTTGAGCTGCGCCAATAAATTGTATTTCCATTCGTCACATCCATTTTTAATCTCAAACTATTCAAAGTTTGTTTTAGATTCAATTAAGAGTGAGTTTCAAAATTCTTGACTAATGCAGCGGCACGGGGAGCTTTCAGATTTTAATGATCTTATAATTTTTGTAACCGAGATAAATTTCTTTTGCAGCGGTTCTTATTACCGTTGCAATCGGAACAGCCAGCAGCATACCCAATACCCCCGCCGTCTGACTTCCGACCAGAATTAGAAGAATAATTATCAACGGATGCATGTCCGTACTCTTAGAAAAAACATTCGGCTGGATCAAACCGTTATCTATAGTATAGACTCCAAGAAACATGAGCACTATGCTCGGCAGCATCGAAAAATTTCCGAACTGAACAAGTGAAATTAATATCGCGGGAATTCCGCCAATGATGGGACCGAAGTAAGGAATTAAATGTCCCACACCGGCAACAAAACCAATTGATGCCGCGTTATTGATTCCCAATGCAGTCAAACCGATTCCACTGAGAAGTCCAACTAGGAATGCATCGAAGATCCATCCGCGTACAAATCTGCCGAGCTGAATTCCAATCTTTCGTAGAACCGCATAAGAGACTTCAAAATATTTATTGGGCATTATGTTTATCAAGCCGCGGATAATTCGCTTGTTGTCCTTCAAAAGGAAGAACGTCATGAAAGGAACAATCACCAATATTGCAACGATTGAAATTATCCGATAAAAAATATTTGTCAGATTGTTTACCAAATCAAGAATTATGTTCTGAAACAAGTTGGAGAACCGCTGAACGAAATCAACTGAGTTGAAAATGGGGAAGACGGACTTAACGGATTTTTCGAATTGGCGAAGAAGGTTCTGCAAGTTTTCTTGCGTCAAAGTATTGTTTAGCGTGTCCAGCTGTTCAAGAATTTTCGGCAGCAGATATGATAAACCGCTAAAGGTTAGAAGTCCCACCAGCACAAATACAATTATCACTGAAAGCAAACGGTTCAGTCCTCTCTCTTCAAGAAATTCAACAACGGGGCTGAAAATCATTGCGATTAAAATCGACACGGCAAGCATTGCGAAGATATCTATAAATTGGTAGAAGAGGAATGCAGCTAACAAAAAGGAGAGGGCAATCAATGAATAGCTTTTTATTCTTTTTATTTGCTGCACGCTGAAAGTCATTTCCGAAACTCTTCCAAAATCCTACTTCAATATTTCTAATTCGATGGACAAATTCAATTCATTCTTTTTGTTGTTCTGCCACGCCAAAACGGAATAAACCAAATTGTCTATATTTGTATGTAGATTTTTAACAACTATGGATGAATTATGTCTGATATTGAATTACTTAATCAAATTAGAGCAAAAGCTGCTCAAAGAAAAAAAACGATTGTGCTGCCGGAATCACATGATGAACGAGTGCTTCGTACTGCTGAGATTTTGACAAAAGAAAAAGTTGCTTCGATAATTACAATTGGTAATGAAGAAAAAATTAGGGCGGATTCAAAAAAGATTGGAGTTGATCTGCAAGGTATCCGAATTATTGATCCGGAGAAGTCGGAAAAACTTAGCGACTTTACGAACATTTTTTACAATCTTAGAAAGCACAAGGGCATCACAATTGAACAAGCAAAAGAAACCGTTAAGCGGGACATTTTTTTTGCCGGTATGATGGTTCGCGAAGGAATGGCACACGCGAGTGTTGGCGGATCTGTAGCAACGACTGCCGATATCACACGCGCAGGAATTTTTTGTGTTGGATTGAAGGAAGGTATTTCAATTCTTTCAAGTTTTTTCTTAATCCTGCCTGTCCGGCAGGCAGGGGTTTTTCCCGATACGGTTTACAGTTTTGCCGATTGTGCAGTGAATCCGAACCCGGATGCGAATCAGTTGGCAGACATAGCGATTGCGACAGCCGACAATCACAAAAAACTTACCGGTGAAGAACCTTTCATTGCAATGCTTTCGTTTTCTACCAAAGGCAGCGCCGAGCATGAATTGATTGACAAAGTTAGACAAGCAACAAAACTTGTTCAGGAAAAACGTACCGATTTGAGTGTTGACGGCGAATTGCAGTTCGACGCGGCAATAATTGATTCTGTTGGAAAGAAAAAAGCTCCGGACAGCAAAGTTGCCGGACGCGCAAATGTTTTGGTTTTCCCCGATCTGAATTCCGGAAACATCGGTTACAAAATTGCGCAGCGTCTCGGTAAGGCTGAAGCGGTTGGTCCCATCAATCAAGGATTGAAAAAACCGTTCTTCGATCTCAGCCGCGGATGCAGTGTTGACGATATAGTGAACACCGCCGCAATCGCCGCACTGATGGCTGAGTAGTTGCTGATCCTATTGTTGAGGGAGGTCAAAAATCAGTTGAATCATAGTTGATTTTCCAAAGTAGATATATTATTTTTTTAATGTATGAAGGATAAGAAAGTGCCGGAGCTTTGTAGATTTTATGGTATTGTAATAAGAATGTTTTTTAACGAACATAATCCCCCACATTTTCATGCACAGTATGGAGAGTATATTGCACAAATAAAGATTGATGATGCTGAAATTATTGAGGGCTATCTCCCTCAAAGAGCTGTTAGCTTAATTCAGAATTGGGTCCAATTACATCGTAACGAATTATCTGAAAATTGGTCTAATTGTCAGCAAAATAAAAAGCCGTTTAAAATAGAGCCGCTTGATTAAGGTTGAATATGAAAAAATTATTATCGGCAGCATATATAGGAAATTTTCAAATATTACTTTTATACAAGGATGAACAACCCAAGATTTTTGATTTTCGTGAAA
The DNA here is from genome assembly GCA_023381535.1 of Bacteroidota bacterium. The sequence goes on along the minus strand of JAMCSN010000347.1, from coordinate 6,253 downwards.
AATTAAAAGATAACCTTGGAGATTTTGAAGACTTAAAAGATGAAAAAAATTTCCAATCATATAAGATATTAAAAGATTGGAACACGATTGAATGGGAAAATGGTTATGACATTTCTCCGGAAATCCTTTACAATTCAAGTAAACCTGCTGTCGTTTCTCGTGTAGTCTAAAATTATTCTATTAACTAAATTTATGGCTACTGCCCCTGTGTTTATGGTATTGTGAACACCGCCGCAATCGCCGCACTGATGAGTAGTTGCTGATCCTATTGTTGAGGGAGCGTGCGTGTTCTTTTTTAATAATTAATATTGCGCCTTAACCCGCCAAACCTTACTTTGTGTTTAGTAAGAAACGTTATTTAAATTAACCACAGCGAAATGTATGGCGGGTAAAACATTTTCCAACAGACTCAATCCTATCTTGACTGATATATTTGATTTTAACACCAAGCACACAGAAGTTTACGAGCTAATAAAAATTTCTCATATCATTTCTTCAGCAAATCTAAGTCGTACAAGATCTTCAATAATATCGTGTCGTATTAATAGTGTAAATGGATTATGAATATTTTTTTGAAAAATAAAATAAACCACAAAGTGTGGAGGAAAAGGAACTAGGAAACAAATTAAATAATTAACGCAGCTATTGCGTTGTTCTTATCAGAAAACTGGTAATTTTCAAAGGTACAAGAACATGCAAGAAGGCTGCGTCCAGAAATGGACGCGCTTTCTTATGTCTTTGTACCGGGCATACCAGTGCCTCTGATAAGGATGTAATGAAAGTTGCGTCCTTTTTTTGTTTTAAAATTGAAAACTATCATTAGTTACACTTTCAATATGGTGAAAAAGGAAAGGAGATAATTAATAGTTATATTTTATTAAATAATTAACGAGGTTTAAGTATGGGAAAGAAATTACTTTTCATAATGCTTTTTATCCTACTTTCTTTCAACTGCATAAATGCGCAAACTACAGAATGGCTGCACTCTTGGGGTGGTAATAAGGAAGAAGCAATAACTTCTTTAGCTTTAGATCAGAATGGGAATCTTATTGCAGCTGGATATACAAATAGTTTTGGATTTGGCACAACAAATGTTTTGCTACAAAAATATGATAATTCTGGAAATTTGTTATGGACAACCACATGGGGTGGGAGTGTAGGTGATGCAGCTAGTTCAGTTGCTACTGATAAAAATAATAATATCTATATTGTTGGTTCTACATCAAGTTTTGGTAGTGGATGGTATGATGTTTTAATTCTGAAATTTGATTCAAACGGTTCTTTGATTTGGTCAAAAACATGGGGAGGTTCTAGCTATGATGCAGGTTATGGAATCAGTATTGATTCAAATGATAATCTTATTATTTCTGCTGAATCTTATAGCTTTGGTACTTCGGCTGTTTTATTAAAGTTTGATAACAATGGGAATTATCTTTGGGGAAAATCTTGGAAAAGTACTGTTTCATATGATGCTGCATATTCATTAACAATCGATCTTTCTGGAAATATTATTCTCACCGGAATTAGCTGGGATTATAGTTATAGCCCTAATGTTAACAAAATATCAATTATTAAATACGATAAGAATGGAAATCTACTATGGTGCAGAAATTGGGGAGGTTCTGGTGTAGATGAAGCGTGGGGGTCTCATGTAATTAAAACGGATAACTCTGGTAATATATACATTGCCGGTAGAACACAATTTGGAAGTGGGGGTGCGGATGCATTGCTTTTAAAGTTAGATGCAAATGGGGAATTAATTTGGTCCAAAAATTGGGGCGGAAAAGATTATGATACTAATAATGGAATTGATTTAGACAATCAAGGTAATATTTATACAGTAGGGTATACCAAGAGTTTTACTAATAATCAAAGTAATCTTTTTCTACTTAAATATGATACTTCTGGTAATTTGTTTTCAAGCAAGATTTGGAATAACAATCATGATTCGCAAGGTCAATCTATTCTAATAAATCAAAATAATATTTATATGACTGGTATTTCTTACAACTCTTCGGGAAGTTGGAATGATGTAAACGGAACAACTGGAAATCCAAATGGTTCATTATCTACTCCTTCAAATTCAGTATCGCCCCTTACCGATGTATCTAAAAATATTAATGGTCAAATGACAAACCCAACTGGAACTGTTGATTCTGGTGGTGGTAGTTCAGATGCCTTAATTATGAGTTTAAGTACATTCACACAAAATTCATTTTTATCATTTCCATTGAAAGATTTCACTCCTTATAATGCACCAATAGTTTCTGTTTTTGACCATTCAGGCAATAGATATTGCCCCAATGATACTATTGTAGATTTTATAGGGGAAGTAGCAAATGTTAGAGATTTATATGAACCTCCGGCACGATCTAATTGTGGATATTTATATAGTTATAAAAAAAATGATGGGTCAAACTTTTTATCGCAAATCGCAAATTATGTGGGTACTAGAGGTACCGGCGCTACAACTTTAAATTATGATGGTCATCCGGGATATGATTTCAGAGTAGATACTGGTACAGCCGTTTATGCTTCGGCTGATGGCAAAGTAATAATTGCACATGATAAAGATGACAGTGGTTCAGGGAAATATATCAGAATTCTTCACGATAATGGTTATGTAACTCAATATCTTCATCTCAATGAAGTTAATGTAGTGGTAGGTCAGAGTATTAAAATGGGAGACATTATAGGTTATTCAGGCAATACCGGTGGGGTTTCACCACATCTTCATTTCGAAGTAAAAGAAATTGTAGGTATGGATACAATATCAGTTGATCCGTATGGCTGGCTGGGAAACGGGGCAGATCCATATACATTGTTTACTGGAGTAGTTAATTATAATCTATGGCTAAATAGTTCACCTAATAATAATACGACAGATACTAAAATATTAGAAACAGGCGATGATTTGATTCATGGATTTAAATATTATAATGGATTTCTATGGGCATCCACAAGAACTTCACCAGCTAGAATTCTAAAAATTGATCCTTCAACTTTGGAATACCAAAAAATTATTCTTCCAACAGGTTACAATAATGGCGAAGACCTTGTAGTTGCTGATGGGAATATTTACGTTATTCTTTCTACGGACCCAGCCCGCATCATTCAGATTGAACCTAATACCATGACGTGGAGAAGTTTTGTTCAATTTAGTAACAACGAATTAAATAAGGGCCAAGCACTAACATATACAACCGGAATTCTTTGGGCCGGAGGTTTTGATAGGTCGGTTGCTAAGATTGATATTCAAAATGGATCATACCAAATTTTTAAATACCAAGATCTACTTAGTAATTCGTCATTCCACGCTTTAACATCTGACAACGATTTTATCTGGGGTATAGTTAGACACTATGATTTTTCCGGTGCTTCTTATGCGTCTTCAGTTATAAAAATAGACCCGACAAATCCGAGCAATTACAGCTCTCAATATGTTGATGATCCAATAGCTGACGATATAGCAACAGTAAATGGCTCCCTTTATTGCGGAACTGAAAAAACACCTTCAAAGATGTATAAATTTAGTAGTAATTTAGTCCCAAGTTTTGTTCAGACAAACTATAAAGATTGTTTTGGTATTTTTTATAGTTCTAGTTCTATATGGAGCGTACATGTTGGTTCGCCCGGGCAGGTGATTAAGTATGATCTTAACCTTTACAAAAAAGAAGTGTTTAACCTTCCTGATGGATTTCTTGATGCTAATGAAATAGCATTTGATCCTATAGGTAATGCCTATGTCACGTGTTGGGAAAAACCTGCTAAGATTGTAAAACTTAACCTGACAACTGGAGTTGATCAAATAAGTGGAGTGATGCCTTCAGACTATTTTCTTTTTCAGAATTATCCTAATCCCTTTAACCCAACTACTGTGATAAGATATAGCATCCCTCGACTTAGTAAGGTTACTCTGAAGATATATGATATACTTGGTAAAGAAGTTGAAAAATTAGTTGATGAAGAAAAATCACCAGGTCAATATGAGGTTAAGTTCAATGCTAAAGGATTAGCAAGTGGAGTATATTTTTACAGAATGCAAGCGGGTTCGTTCAGTGATACAAAGAAATTTATTTTGATAAAGTAGGCAAGAATTCAGTATCAAGTATAATGTATAGAGTATAAGAAGTATGCATGCCGCGCTGGTAGGCAGGTAAAAATAGAAAACCTGTTCAAAAGGATCGGGTTTTTTATGTTCTGAAAAAGAAATGTAATTGATAATTATTAATAATGATTATAACTTTATATCAAACAATGAGGCATATATATGAAGCTATATAATTATAAAGTAATAATAGAAGAATGCGAAGAAGGCGGCTTTTATGCTGAATGCCCGGCATTCCCAGGTTGTCATGTCGAAGGACAAACCTACGAGGAAACTATGAAAGAAATGAAAGAAGCAGTAAAAAATTTCATAGAAGATTATAAATCAAGAAATGAAGAATTTCCTTCCGATAACTTTTTAGTAACCTCAATTCAAATAGCAGTATGACAAGTGTATTTCCAGATGTAAATTCAAAACAGATAATAAAGGTGGTTGAACAACTTGGTTTTGTCCAAAGGACTCCTTCGGAGAGTTTGTTAGACAAAGTGGAAGCAGTCATGCTATTTACATGAGAACAAGCGACAATAAAAGAACCACAATCCCAATTCATGGCAGAAAATCATTGAAAAGAAAAACAATAAAATCAATCTGTAAGGATATTGGCATTACCTTAGAAAAAATGAAAGACTTACTCTAATTTCTTAAAGATAGTGCCGGGTTCCAGTAGATCGGGTTTTCCATTACATTTTATGCTGTAAATTACAGTTTGTAGATCATTTCACAATATTTATTCAAAAATATAAGTGAGTTGTATATGAGGACACGAGACATAGAAAAAGCAGCATTACGTTTATCTGCCAAAGAACCGGCAGCGCTTTCTTATAAACTGCTTGAAAGTATTGATTCCGAAACTGTTAGGGATCCAGACGAACTTGGCAAAAAGAAGTTGAAGAGAGATACAAACAAATAACGAGCGGAAGTGCAAAATTAAAAAATGCCGAACTTGTCATTCATGAAGCGAAATCAAAATATAAATGACGCGAATTGATTTTCACGAACCTGCCTGCCGTAGGCAAGTTAGCTGAAAAAGAACTTTTGGATTCCCGTGATTATTATGATGATCTTGTATTCGGACTGGGGAATAAATTTGTTTTTGAAATTGAACATATAATAAAATAAATAGAATCAGAGAAAATCCCTCATCATTTCCATTCTGTTTTTAATAACTACAGAAAAGCGCTGTTAAGAAAATTTCCTTATGCAATAATTTTCAAATATGATGATTCGAAAATTTTTATTCTCGCCGTAGCTCGTCAAAAAAGAAGACTAGAATACTTTGTGAATAGACTCGACTAGGCAAATCAAAAAGACCCGATTTCGTTTTGAAGTCGGGTCTCTCTTTTTATGAACTTTACTGCGGTGGATTTCGTTTAGCTGAAAAAAGAAAGGTAAGCCATGGAAAGGATTAAGATTTTTTCAACTCTAATTTTTTTGTTTTTAATTACTCTCAGTTTAATAAACTTTGCGAAAAATCTTGAAGGAAATAAAATGGGCGACAACATAAGCGATATTATTGTTAAAGATATGGACGGGAAGGACGTGAAGCTTTCCGATTACAAAGGCAAGGTTCTGTTGATTGTGAACGTTGCGAGTAAATGCGGATACACACCGCAGTACAAAGGTTTGGAAGCAATTTACAAAAAATATAAAGATAAAGGTTTTGAGATTTTGGCTTTCCCGTGCAACGACTTCGGGCATCAGGAGTCGGGAACAAACCAAGAGATAAAAGAATTCTGCAGCTCCAAATATTTTGTGACGTTCAAGCTGTTTGATAAGATTAAAGTGCTTGGTGATGAAAGGTCTCCGCTCTATGCGCGGCTCATCAACAATCCCGTTACGGAAAACGGCGACATTAAGTGGAACTTCGAAAAGTTTTTGATTGATAAAAGTGGAAATATTGTTGCCCGGTTTAGAAGTAAAGTAACACCGGAAAGTGACGAGTTGACAAAAGCAATCGAAAAGGAATTAGCAAAATAATTTTAGTCTTCGGGATCGCACTTAATGCGATCCCGAAGCTGAATCATCATTCATCAGCAACTTCAATTTTAGCATTCTCAATTTTCTTCAAAGGCGGGCGTTCAAACATTACGGTCATTTCTTTGTAATGCTTGGTAAGATCGCCATGCAACTGATCCCATGTGAAGC
>JAMCSN010000044.1 GCA_023381535.1 Bacteroidota bacterium | reverse complement strand
TAAATGCATCTATACCACTTATAAGTATAGTAAATAAAAACCATTGAAGTAACTTATACGGGTAATTAAAGAACCAATAAATAAAGAAGACTAGGAAGAAAAATGATATAACTTCCAATGAAATTTTAAACAAACCCATCCCCAAAAATGCAAGCGGAATCAATTCAAGAAAGATCAATAAACTAAAACTGCCTATCTTTACGTAAGAATTGTTGTTAGCGAAAATGATTTTCATTTTTGTCTATTCAAAAAGAACATTTTTCTTAGAGGTAATACTATTTCTTCATGAACCTTCCTGTATCTAATTTCATCAGCTTGCATCTTACTCCAATTTTCTGCAAACAACATCCATACAAGAGCAAAAATGAAAGAGATTAAGAAAGCAATTATTATGATGAAAGCTTTTTTAGGACCGGCTTTTTCTTGGGCGGGAACAGCTTTATCAAGGAAAAGACAAACAGGAATATCCTTTTTTTCCTCTATCTTCGCTTGTTCATATATCGGTACAATAAATTCTAATATCTTCGCTTGTAACTCGTATTCTCCTTTCAATCTAATGTATTTTACTCCGACCTCGGGAAGTTCAGAAAAAGGTGTAAATAAATTTACATCTCGTTGTCCATCAATATTCGCATATTTCATTTTATTCAGTTGAGCCTGCATTTCATTTATCATCAATTGCTTATCGGCAATTAGCGGATTATCGTTTCCATAACTTTTCTTAAATATATCTAGTTCAATTTTTTGAATTTCAATTTTCGCTTTTAACTCAGCAGCAATAGTAATAGCTGCTTTAGTTTGCTCTGCTAATGAAAAGACAGAATAATTTCTACTAAAGTTTTTTAACGAATCCTCAGCATTTTTTATATCGTTAAGAGATTGAATATACCTTTTTTCTATAAATTCCCGGTTATTTTTTGCTTCAGCAGTACCAAGATCAATACTAATCTCATTAAGCACTTCCACAAAATAATTAGCCATTTCGGCAGCTCTTTGAGGATTGTTATCAGTTACTTTTATTGTAATATTTCCTTCATCTTCAACATTAAATTTTACGTTACTATCTAATTCTTTCAGTACACTTTCTATTGGTTCACTTGCCTTAAAATCATAAACCTTCCTAAGGTCAAATTTATTTATGACTTTTTCATAGGATGATCGACTTTTCAATATAGCGAGATAATTATAAGCTTCATCAGAAACCGTTCCCAATCTTCCTAACGTTCGTGACAAATCTTTTATAGTGCTTGAAAAACTACCAATATCGCCCAATAGTCCACCCTTTGATTTTGGAGGCATTACACTCGCAGTAGAAGTATACCATTTAGGGATGAAAAAACTAATAATGGTTGCAAGAATAGTTATCAATAATACATTGAAAATAATAAACTTACGCCATTTAACAATTAAAATGGCAAAATCAATGAAAGACTTTTCTTGCTTCACAATTTGTTTCGAATTTTCCATAGTTTGGTTACCATTAATACAAATTTCGTTTTGTTTTAAATCAAAATTTATTTTTTTGCTTGAACAACTATTAAGATGACTGTTGCCACAGCTGTTACTACCGTTGAGACATATCCGAGTGTCCGCATATAATATTCAAACGGCTTTGGAACATTTTTGGGAACGTAAATGAAATCTCCCGGATCAATTTTCGAATCACTGTCTGCAGTAATCCACGCATACGATCCGCCTTTAATAATTTTCACTTCGCTTTCGGCACGCTCGCCCAATCCGCCGGCTTTGTTAATGTAATACTTATCACTTTTCTGAGGTACATACTCAACATATCCGGGATTTCTAACTTGCCCAAAAACGTAAACCAAATCTTCTCGTTGCGGGATTACAATTATATCTCCGTCTTGAACGATGTGTTTGCTTTCTGTTGTTGTATCGGAATTGATCTTGGTAAAATCAATTATACTTTTGCTTTGAAGAACCCGTAGAGTGTTGTCAAGAGCCACTGAAGACGAATCTTCCGCGTACATATCGTTCATGCGCAGCATTTTCATCTGCTCAATAAACACATCGTTCAAATATTTCTCTGTAAGAATCGTATTGAAATTTCTATCCTTCTCAAATTCATCGCGTAACGCTTTCATCTTCAATACATTTACTTCACTAGTTCCTCGCAGAAGTTCGCTTCTTTCAAGCCAGGCTTTATCGGTAAATCCGCCTGCTTTAGCAATAACATCTTTTATTGTTGTGTTATCTTTTGTGATGTAAACGTAACCCGGTGTTCTTACTTCGCCCAACACTAAGGCTTTGTAGGCTTTCTTATCGTTATCCTTAAATAGAATTCTGATCCGATCGCCAATCTGCAGTTTGTAATCATCTTTGATCGGCACATTGATAACATTTTCTTTATTTCCATCGTTGCTTAGTCTTGAAATTTCCGCGGTTGTAACATTATCGTAAGCGGGATTAATTCCGCCGGCGAACAGAATAGCATCGGAAAGTTTGTCTCCATCCACAAATTGAAATTTTGTCGGCTTGTTAACGGCGCCGCTAATCTCAACAATACTTCTCTCATCATCGTACGAAGGGAAAATGATAACGTCGTCATCTTGCAGATACGGATTGTTTGACATATCTCCGGTTAAACGATACTTCAGCAAATCAATTTTTACAGTTTCGCCGTTGCGGTGCTTCAAAGTGATATCGCGCTTGGCATACTTTTCAATTTGCGCCGTGACTTTTTTGATCATATCAATCTGGTTTAGCCCGGAGCGCATATTCAATTCGGCTTCGGTGAATACTTTTGTGATGAAATGATCAAGACGTTCCGACTTGTACGCCGTGAACGAACCGGTGACTATAAAATCACCGCCGATTGTTACTGTGATCGGTTGAAACATCGAAAGGTTACTCTGCTTGCTCAATTGCTGGTTATCATCCTGAGCAAACAAAAGAGAAGCGAAACAAACAAAGACAACAACAAATATTTTTTTCATATAGTTTTTCTAATTCTTATTAAATCTGTGAGCGTATTGTTCGTTATAATAATTTTGATATTCACCCGAGATAATTCTCTCCCACCAATTTTTATTTTGCAGATACCAATCGATTGTATCGCTGATGGCATTTTCAAAATTGAATTCCGGTTTCCATCCGAGTTCATTTTGGATTTTCGAAGAGTCGATCGCGTAACGCCTATCATGCCCGGGGCGATCTTTAACAAACTCAATCAGTTCTTCACCTTTTCCCAATTTTTTCAGAATCAATTTAACAATCTCTATGTTTTTCATCTCTCGACTGGCACCAACATTGTAAACTTCGCCAACTTTTCCGTTTTCAAGAACCAACTCGACAGCTTTATTGTGGTCAACCACGTAAATCCAATCGCGAACATTTAATCCGTCACCATAGACAGGCAATTTTTTGTTGTTGAGAGCGTTAATAATCATAAGCGGAATTAGTTTTTCCGGAAATTGAAGCGGGCCATAATTGTTAGAACACCTTGTAATCACTACCGGCAATCCGTATGTATGATGAAACGCGAGCGCCGCCATATCTGCAGCCGCTTTGCTTGATGAATATGGACTGTTGGGACTTAATGACGTTTGCTCTGTGAATAATCCGGTTGGACCAAGACTTCCGTAAACTTCATCGGTTGAGACTTGCAGAAATTTCTCAACGTGATATCGGCGTGACGCTTCTAACAAAACAGTTGTTCCTATTACGTTTGTTCTGTAGAAAATTTCCGATCCTAAAATGCTCCTATCAACGTGAGATTCTGCGGCGAAATTTACAACAAATTTTATTTCAAATCTCCTAAAAAGATAGTCCACAAGTTCATTGTTGGTAATATCGCCCTTTATGAAGTTGTAATTATTTTTCCCTTCAACCGGCTTCAAGTTTTCAAGATTGCCTGCGTAGGTCAGTTTGTCGAGATTAACAATGAAATAATCGTCGCGCTTAGAAAGGATATAATTGATGAAGTTGCTTCCAATGAATCCCGCGCCGCCGGTAACCAATATTTTTTTCACCTTACCCATCAAAATGCAAACAACCCAAAATAAATACCGGTCTGAATAAAAAATGAATTGCTTTTCAAATCCGACGGCACTCCTCTCAATATTTGATTGTTGTCAACCTTCCATTCGTTGTTGAAAGAGAAAATATAACCTCCTCCAACTCTGAAGGCGATAAATCTGTTGAGGGGGATATCAACATTCAATGTTGGTGTTATAGTGAAAAATGTGTTTGTGTATTTTCTGCTAATATTCAAATCATAGACAAGTCTAGAAGAAAGATGTGGGGGTGATGTAATGCCTTCCCAAATATAATTATCCTGGTTCTTATAGAATTGTATGCTGGATGAGCCTACGCCAATTATGGTTCCAACAGAAACAGCAATTCTATTTATAAACGGTAATGTATATTCAACTGTCAATCCACCAAGACCGTAGCTGTAATCAACTTCTTTGTTAAATCCTTCGCTTGTCCCTGTAGTGCTTATCGATCCGCTTATTCCCATTCCGCCGATTCTCAAATTGTCTATTATCATAATGTAAGCATAACCGGAGCCGCCCCAGGTAAACATACCGGAGGTAGAAAGCCCGCTTATACCAAATTGTTTAACGAGATCATTCACGGGATTTACATTTGGAAAAACATAAACCGGAGAAAACCCGCCTGCTGCGCCAAATCTTCCGACCCATCCAACCTCATCGCCTTCTTGAGCCGTTACCGGAAGGGCTAAGATTACTAATAAAAATAAGGACAATAACTTTTTCATAGGGTTTAGATGTGTGACTTTTTGATTGGTGAAATTAGTAATTCCAAAGACAAAATAAAAATTTAATCCTCATTATGCGAAGAGAAATCCAATTGAGCGCAACGATGTAATGGCACACGGATGAACACGGATTAAATAGATTAGCACGGATTTGTGATTCCTTTCATTTGAACGAAAGGAGATGTTTGCTTGATTTCAAAACAACTTCTTTGCGAGAGACTTAATAAAATATTCGAAAGGAAAATTCTAAAAAGATTTCTTCTTAGGATAAACAAAAATCTAAATCAAATATTAATTGATGTTACGCAAAATCTATAGAATGTCATGCTGAACTTGTTTCAGCATCTAGAAACAGCGCAAAAAAAGAGATTCCGAAACAAGTTCGGAATGACAAATGTCCCCTTCTGTGTAACTTCAGTTATTAAGCAAAGAATTTGAGTGTACGGGTATTGAGTTTTCCATTACTGCAAATCTGTACGTTGGTTTTGCAGACCTGTTAGGTAGCATTGCAAACGGATTTGTCAACTCTGCAAAGCAATTGTGCGGCGTTAAAATGATGTAAGCAAGCATTGCAATGACATTGTTCAAGTCTGCAACGGGATTTGTAAGTTCTGCAATGAGACAAGTTGGGCTGGAAATGGCATTAGTAAAGCTTGAAATCGTATTAGTAAACTCTGCAACGGCATTTGTTAGTCTTGCAATGATACATGTTGGTCTTGCAATGAGATAAGTTTGGCTTGAAATGTCTCAAATTCGTTCAGAAATACGATTAGTTTCGTCAAAGTTGCTTTTTTTTGCATAGAAAGAGGTTTTGAAGGCAATTAAGGTAGCCGCCATTATCAAACGGCGGCGCACAAAGAAGTGTTTATTACTTTGCAACTATCATCTTCTTAATCGACTGGAAATTGCCCGCCGTTAGTTTGTAAACGTAAGTCCCACTTGAAAGTTTTGAAGCATCAAACTCTGCTTCAAATGTGCCGGCCGGTTTCATTTCATTTACCAAAGTTGAAACTTCTCTACCAAGCATATCATAAATTCTCAGCGTTACAAAATTAGCTTCGGGCAAAGAGTAGGAAATCTTTGTTGATGGATTAAACGGATTTGGATAATTCTGATTCAGCGAGTAGTAAGCCGGAATTTCTTCTTGAGTAGATTCCTTTTCCAGTTTCAGTGCATTGTCATTATTATCCGCAACAATACTTGCTTGCGGCGGAGGGGTGTTAACAACATCAACATAAAATTCATTTGATACTTTAGTTGTGTTACTTCCGTCGCGAACTGTGCAGCGCAATTTAAAACTTCTTAGGTCATATGGATAAAAAGGTTTGCTAAATGTTGGAGAGTTTGTTCCAACTGGAACCCATTGACCGCTTATGACAGAGTTGGGACCAATTACTCTACTGGTATTGGCACTTAATAAATTTGCGCCATTACTGAAATAATATATCTCCCATTGATATGTAAATGGTGAAATACCATCAAGAGGTTGAACCCACCAATGACCAGTTCCTCCTTGATAAAGAGTGAAGTCCCCAATTAAAGATGCTCCAGATAATGGTTTCGAAAAAAATGACTCTCTTTCGAATAAGTAAAGTAACCCGGCCGTTGCACGAATAGCATATATCAACGAATTTGAACCAATACTATTTAACTCATCTGTCCAACTACCAAATTGATTCGGGATGTTATTAATTATGCTTGACATTTCGGAGTAGTCATCATTAGTATATTGATCCAATAAGTTAAAAGAACGATTTCCCACAAATGTTTCGTTGCTATATCTGTAGCAATTATAGACATCTGCAATTTGCGCTGTTGTATAAAAAAGATATTTCAATGGGTTCTTTTTAGATCAAGCACTTATTACACCTCCTTGATTAATCGCATTTAGATAAGTCCAGTTCTCAGCTGGGAAAGCTGGTGGGATTGAATTACAACTCGAACCTGCACCCGACCAGTACTTACCGCCAATTTCCATTTCGTATCTATCACCTTTAGCCACATCACATGGATGTGATCTTATTCTAACATGCGCAGGGACACTCATATCCGCTAAAAGGTGACATAATCTTCCAAGAATGCTACCAGCAAAAATTACGTCATAATAATTATCACTTTGAACAATTTCAATTGGTTGAGAAAAATTAACTACGCTGTTTTCTGTAACAACTCCAGTAATATAATATCGTCTATTCTTCAATAAGTCCGGGAGTGTGCTATATTTTATTTTCATATACAAATAAACCTGAGTCGGGGAAAACCCTTGGGCAACTAATGCTGTTTGTTCTTTTGATGTATAAGGAAAAGAAAAGGGG
>JAMCSN010000261.1:5185-7071 GCA_023381535.1 Bacteroidota bacterium | reverse complement strand
GAACCTCATATTTGTTAAGTATTTTGAATAATGTGGTAAAATGCTAATCCAATTGATACATCTTTCCTGTTCAAATTTAGTTAATAGGTTGTTAAGAAACCAAAGAAACTAGGTTCTTTAAAATTAACGTAAAAACGCTTGAACTTCATTATGGACTATAGTTTAGTGAAATAGATTCGATAATGAGCCAAAAGAGGGGCGTATCTTTATTGATTTAGTTTCACTAAAATAAATTATATTTGTTTTGTCTTATGGTACATCTGACAGTTCAAAAACAACTACTTTCTTAAATTCTGGGCGGGACCTTTTGAAGACCGTTAAAAATATTCTAGCCATCATTTGGCCGGTTGATTTTCAAAATTTAATAAAGGCAATCTCCAACCCGGAGAACCCAATTTATATTTCTATACTAGTTGTTCTTCTTCTCTTCGGAATAATATTCGCCTTATTCAAATATTTGATTAATCCGACCGCGGAAAAGTTTAGAGAAGAAAAAGCAAATCTGGAACTTCAATCTGCAAAACTTATGGCGCTGTTTGCTGAATTGGATCCCGATCCGGTTATCAGGGCAGATAAGGAAGGCAACATAATAGAGACCAACATTGCTGCGCAGATGGTTTTTGAATCGGGAAATCTGAAAGTCAGAAATATTTTTCAATTGCTGCCGGAAATTAATTCCAATTCCAAAACTTTAATCAGTCTGAAGCAATCTAAAGTATTCACAAAGAAAATAAATAACCGGTTCTATTCAATTTTGGTAAGGACGGAACCTAGTTTGGGAATTGTACAAATTTATTTTAGAGATATAACTGAACTAAAGGATTATGAAGCAAAGTTGGTAGAATCGGAAAAAAAATTGCGAGAGCTCTCGGATCACTTGCAGGATTTGCTGGAGGATGAAAGGAAAAGAATTGCTCAAGGGCTTCATGACGGCATCGGGCAAAGTCTTTCTCTACTTCGAATTAATTTTCTGAAACTTTACGAACAACAAAAAAATATAACCAATATAGAAAAGTACCATTCATTCATAGACACACTTGATTCAACCATTTTAGAATTGAAAGAAATTTCCTATAGTCTTAAGCCCAAGATGCTGGAAGAAATGGGAATCGGTATAGCGTTGAAAGATCTTGCCAATAAAATTTCAGCCGAGAGCGGAATTGTTGGTCAATCCAATATAGTTGGAGATGAAATAAGATTAAGCAATAAATTGGAAATTTGTTTGTACAGAATAGCACAAGAGGCAACCAATAATATTATTAAACATTCCAGAGCAACAAATTTTTCAATCGAGATTTTGGTTTCGACCAAAAAAGTTAGATTGATGATAACAGACAACGGAATTGGTTTTAATTACGAACGAATTACAGCATTACCCGGCACTACAAAAGGTATGGGATTGGTGAATATGAAAGAGCGAGTGAAAAATTTCAACGGGCAATTCAAAGTTGAGTCTTCACAGGAAAAAGGGACAATGATTGTTACAGAAATTCCTCTGAAAAAGGAAAATGTATGGCAGAATCAAGACCAATACGCATAATTATTGCCGACGACCATAAGCTGTTCAGAAGCGGCATCCTTTCTCTCCTTGATGAAGCGAGGGGCATACATATTATCGGTGAGGCGGAAAATGGTCAAGAGTTAATTGGGCTTTATGAAAAACAAAAACCGGATTTAATTCTTGTCGATATTTCAATGCCGGTCTTAAGCGGTATCCAGGCATTTAAGACGATCAGAAGAAAAGATAAAGATGTAAAAGCATTGTTCTTAACAATGTATGAAGGCGATGAGTACGTTTATTTCACCAGAAGAATCGGCGCCAAAGGGCTGCTCGGCAAGAACACTATGAAAGGTGAGTTAATCTATGCCATCAAAACAATTGCCGG
>JAMCSN010000261.1:0-4881 GCA_023381535.1 Bacteroidota bacterium | reverse complement strand
GAGGAATAGTGTTTGCGTTTCCTTTTATAGTTGCGTTTGTATCCTCTGTGTTTTGGATTTTCCCAGCAATTCGAAATTACAAAACAAATTTATTTTTATACTTTCTTATTCTAGCCATTTCAGATCCCATAGTAATTACAGCATCTTTCTTAATACCTATGCTTGGGCAGCGACTATACTTGTTGTTTTCATTGCTTACTATAGCGTCGCTCAGAAATCTGTTCTCGAGTAAAACTCTTTATCTGAGAATTCTTATACTGCTACTGTTATTTGGAGTTACTGCAGCATTCACTTCTATTACCGCCGCTTATATTTCAATTATAATAGACCATATCTGTGCTGTCTTCATTTTTCTGGTTCTACTTTTGTCGTATGTTTCGCTCAATTCCAAGGTTAAGGGCTATCATATTATTTTGTTGCTGTATGAGGTTTCAATCATTTTGAAAGTCCTTTTTGTTGTTCTAAATGTTGAATTGGGTCTCGGTTATTTTTACACCACGACCATTTTTGAAATGTTGATAGCAGTGTTTTTCTCCGTTTACAAAGAAACCGACAACAAATTATTGATTGATTTAAAAAACGTGTGAGAGTTTTTGATGCGGGGCGCGACTTACTCTTTCCAGATAAAATCAAAAAGTAAATATGAAGCAGTTGTCATAATCACATCATAACATAACAAAACATAAATCTCCACTTGCGAAGCCGCTACGGAATTGCCTTCCATAGAAAATTTAGTGAGTTCCAACAGTGTAAGAATCAATGGCAGTAGTATTGGAAATGACAGCACGGGATACAAAGTTCCTTTGGAACTTGCTTTCGAAATGATGACAGCTATTATTGTGGATGAGACAGCTATGCCGATATTACCAAAAAAGAATGCAATGGCGAATAACAGAAAGTTTTTGATTATAAAAGAGGGGAACAGCATAGAAAACAAAATTGTAATCACGAGGTTCATTAGAAAAACGAGCAGAAGATTAAAAATTAATTTGCCGGAATAAATTGTTGATGGCGAAGCGATGAGATGAAGCGTCATCGTAGTGCCGCGTTCTTCCTCCGAAACAAATGCGCGTGAAAGACCAGACATTGCCGAGAAGAAAATAACGACCCACAATAACCCGCCGGTTAAATCTGCGGAAAGTTTTTCGTTTCCGATCGAAAACATGATTACGCTTATTGTAACAAGAATAAACATTGCAAGCGCGTTGATTGCGTACCTTGTTCTTATTTCCGACTGCCAATCTTTTCTAAACAGCGAGTACGATTTCATGTGTAACTGTTATCTCTTAAATTTTTCCAATTCAATTATTTCTTTGCACAACGCCAAATCCGCTCTTTCATTCGATGCAACAATTACTAAATTATTTTTTGCCTCAAGCGATATCAATTCATAAACTTTACTCTTACCGGCATCATCGAGGTTGGAAGTGGGCTCATCAAAAATTAACAACATCGGGTTATGCAGAAGGGCAAAAATAAATTTCAATCTTTGTTTCATTCCTGATGAATAGCCGCGCACAAGATCGTTCCGGCGCTCAAACAAATTCACTTCGTTTAACAAATGCTCTGCTTTGTCGCGCTGGAATTTTATTCCGCGAATGTTTGAGAAATGAATCAAATTTTCTTCAGCAGTAAACTCATCGTACAGATAAAGGTAAGGCGACGCAAATCCCAAGCAGTTATGAAGCTGCTCGGCTTCAATTACTTTTTCGCCCGCTTTATGAATGACATTACCTCTTGTGGGTGAGATTAGATCCGCAATTATTTTTACCAAAGTTGATTTGCCAGAACCGTTCGGGCCCGAGATGCCGTAAATATTTCCCGTTGTAAATTTAAAATTGATGTCGTCAAAGATCAGGCGTCTTCCGAAATACTTTACAAGATTCTTTAATTCTACTGAGTAATCAGTCATTATAAATAACGAACTTTCCTTTTTTAATTTTATCCCCAGATTTCGTTACGTAAATATAAACGCCGGTGCCCAATTTTTTCCCCTCGGAATCAATTCCGTCCCAAGGAACAACAACTTTATCAACGGCAACAATACGTTTTTGCCCCGAATAAACCAACTTCATGTTGATATCGTAAACATAAAGTTCTGCGGTTCCGTCGGAAGAAATAAAAACCGGAAAGAAAAGAGTCTGCTGCAAACTATATCTGAACGGCTGCGGGAACGCATAATCAATATTGTCGCTGATTATCTGCCCCTCGGCAATCGGAATGTTATTGAAAATATTTGACTGTGAAAAAACAAAACTGTTAACAGCATCCAACTTTGTATAATAACCGTCCAAAACTTTTCTTGAATCGCTGAACGGCTGTGACGATAACGTAAATGTGAACGAATTAATTTTTACCGGGTACGAAATTCCACCTGATATATCGCAATTGCTGATCAACGCAACAAACGTATTGGCGGGACTGCTTGCGGCATCCGAAAGGACTAAAAAGTTATTTGATACAGCTTCTGAAGTTACGGTTAGCGTTGTTGTCGGACGATTAAACTGCGTATTCATTAGCGGATTAATCAATGGATAGCTGGAAGCTTCTTTAAAATATTTTCCCGGTACGGAACGCGAGCCGGTAAAATAAGTCCACAGCCCGAAAGTATTGAATTCAACTTTAAAATTAGAACCGGCATCTTGGATAGAACCGGCAACGGCTTGAAGTGCGCGTTCGGCAGGCATTAACTCCCATGCACGTTTTATTATTCCGAAACCGAAACGATCTTTCAAAAATATATTCCAGATTGCCAAATCGTAACCGTCGTTTGATGAAAAAGCTTTGTTCGGACTGCCGAAATAATCTCCAAGATAATTGTAGTAATCGTTAATGGAATCATAAACAAATTCTTCCATCGAAGTGGAAGTTAGTTCATAATAAAATGTATCCGTAGGGCGGTAGATATAATTTCCAACTTGAATTGAATGATTGAACTCGTGAGCGACCGTCACGCGTGCTGCGTCGATTCCGTGCGTGTAATAGCCTGTACCAAAATCGTTATCAATAACCGTGAATGCGGTATATGTTGAATCAGTAATCTGCTGATCAGTTTCTGTGTAGCCGTACAAACCGCCGGCAAGATTCTGAATATAAATATCGTACTTGTCATCGCCGCCGGCATTACCGTCTTTTGGCGGTGCGGGAAAACCAAGAATGTTGACTTCAAAATTGTAACTTGAATCTGCCGCTTTGGAAAGTTCATTAATATCGTACATGGGTCTATTATCAACACTATCATGCTTTGCTGCGTCATAGTGCTTCCTAAGATCATAATGAATTCTAAATTTGCCGGAAGGTGATACGATGCTAGTATCAGTTAAAAATCTCTGTAGGACAGAACTTATAAACTTCTGTTGTTCCGGTTTGAAATTATTAAAGTTCAGCTTCACGTTATTTATAGTTCCAAATCCGCATTTGATTGGCGCACCGACCGATGTGACGACTTGACCTTTAACGTAATGCGGTAAACCTTCTATCCGGAGAAAATCATTATACAACGAATCCAAGTTCTGCGAAAATAAACTTAGAGCCGGGATCAAAAAAAATATTAGCGAGAGCCTCTTCATCAAAATTTCTGAAACGTTATTGTGTTTTGGTAGTTATCCGAGTATATAATAAACACGCGCTTAGCGCTTAAACTTTCCAAAGAATAATTATTAATCTTATTTAATTCCATCAGATCGTTTTCTTTTTTCGATTTTGAGCGGACATCTAATGAAACACTTCGCAATTTACCACGTTTATCTGCGTAAGAAAAAAATATTTTTTCCTCTGCCGAATCAAGATAATACTTTAGCAACGGATTCTCAGCGGTTTGATACTGAAGCGGAAATTTCGACACCTGATTCCCGTAAATAAAATATAAATCGCTGCTTTTTTGTGACGAAATTATTGCCGCAGCGGGTTTATACTGGTTGAGAGCCTCATTGAAACAGACTAAATCGTATTTTGGATTTTCACCAATAGAAGTTTTTCTGTTTATGAAATTATTTTTTTCAATTATCCTTTTATCAAAAACCACCCTCATCAAGTCGATTTCATTTGTAAAATTTGCCCAATAATAAACTTCTCTGAACGTACTTAAAATCAGTTCGGCGTTGTCGGCGTTATCGGAAATAACATCAGAGTTGAGTAAGACATACCTGAAATCACGGAACACAAAACTCTGCAGCACAAGTTGACGATTCTTTTTTATAAGCACATAAATTGTCGGGCGGTCCAATGGTTTATCCGATGCTACTTTCAAATCAACAATAGGTCCATCGGCATAGAAAGATTTTTTTGTGTAGCGGAAACCGTCAAAGTTTATTTCCACAGCTTCAATAGTTCTATCACCTTTCTTATAAAGGAAAAAAGTTTTCTGTCTATTCCGGGTATCTTCAATTTCTATCCCGTCAAACGCCATTGTTACCGGTATTGAATAAAACGTTCTGAACAAATTTCTGCGTTCGTTGATCAGCAAATTGAGCGACGGCTCGCTTTCATTTATGTAACAGATATCTTTGAATTTATCGTTCAGATAATCGAACGTAGTCACCAATCCGGGTTTCAATCCGAGAGAGATCGAAAAGTTATCATCATTTAACATAACCGAATTAATTAGATATAACTTTCCTTCGGTGCTGAGTACAGCCAGTTTCTTCCCGCCTCTATCAACATAAGCAACAAGATCAACCAAGCCCGGTTTTTTCATATACAGCAGCGGGGGATAAAAAACGTTGGTGCCTTTTGCAAAGGAGATGTAAAGTTCGCCGCTCTGCTTGTTAAGAAAAGCCACATCGTTGAATCCGTCGCCGTTGAAATCTTGAATTACGTATCGATCCGGTTTAACATGCGTCTCTAAAACAAATTTTTTCTGAAATGACGAAACCGAATCTC
>JAMCSN010000003.1 GCA_023381535.1 Bacteroidota bacterium | reverse complement strand
ATTCACAAACGATCTTGGCGCTGACTCATTGGATATAGTTGAATTGGTTATGGGATTTGAATCAGCATTCGATATTTCGATTCCAGATGAAGACGCCGAAAAAATTTCCACAGTCGGCGACGCTACCAAGTATTTGAAAGAAAAACTAGGAAAATAAACCTTATCGAAAAGACCATAGTTTCGGCTATGGTCTTTTCTTTTGTCAGCCATCCACAAATAACACGAGGATCAAAAAATGAATAATAGAAGAGTGGTTATAACCGGTCTCGGCGCTTTAACTCCAATCGGCAATACTCTAAATGAGTATTGGGAAGGATTGATTAACGGTAAAAGCGGTGCGGGATTAATAACCAAGTTCGACACAGCAGCGCATACAACAAAGTTTGCATGCGAAGTTAAAAATTTTGATCCGCTAGCATTTATCGATAAGAAAGAACTTCGAAGAATGGATCCTTTTACTCATTACGCTATAGCAACTGCCGTAATGGCGATTGAGGATTCCAAACTGGATTTATCGGAAGTTAATCTTGAAAGATTCGGTGTTATTTATGGAAGCGGCATTGGCGGAATGGTAACCTGGGAAGAAGAACACACCGCCTATATTAACGGCGGACCAAGAAGAATTAGTCCTTTCTTCGTCCCCAAAATGATTTCCGATATAGCGGCAGGTCAAATTTCAATTCGCTACGGACTGAAAGGACCTAACTACGCAACCACATCTGCATGCGCTACATCTTCTCACGCAATTGCCGATGCTTTCATTCTAATCCAGCGCGGTTCAGCCGATATAATGTTATCCGGCGGTTCGGAAGCTGCGATAACTCCGATGGCAATCGGTGGTTTCAATGCTGCAAGAGCATTATCCACTTGGAACGACAGATACCAAGAAGCATCAAGACCATTTGACAAAGAGAGAAATGGATTTGTAATGGGTGAGGGATCCGGTAGTGTAGTACTAGAGGAGTTAGAACATGCAATGAAAAGAGGCGCAAAAATTTATGGTGAGATAGTCGGAGTCGGTTTAACCGGTGATGCATTCCATGTAACCGCACCACCTCCGGGTGGTGAAGGAGCTGTGAGATCAATGAAGGAATCTATAAGAGACGCAGGCATAGAACTTACTGCAGTCGATTATATCAACGCTCACGGTACATCAACCGAATTGAATGATTTGCACGAGACTCAGGCTATTAAAACTGTATTCGGTGAACATGCCTATAAACTGACCGTTAGTTCCACCAAATCTATGACCGGACATTTATTGGGCGCTGCCGGAGCAATTGAAGCCATTGCAACAATCCTGGCATTGAAGAATGGAATAATTCCACCTACAATTAATCTTGATACGCCCGACCCGGAATGCGACCTTAACTATACACCTAAAATAGCTGCAAAGAAAAACATCAAATATGCTATCAGTAACACATTCGGTTTCGGCGGACACAATGCATCTTTGCTGTTTAAGAAGTTTGAAGAATAGTTTTGTTCGGCAGTATCTTTCATAGGATCATCGGCTTATTCAAACAGAATAATCGCGTATCCGATAAGCAGTTGCAAATCTTAATTCAGAATAGAATTAAGCTGCTCGAAAAGATTCTGCAATACCAAATTATCAATCAGACATTTTACATTAAAGCAATAACCCACCGCTCATTTATCGAGCTTTACCCCGATATACTAAAATCCAACCAACGGCTTGAATTCTTCGGCGATTCCGTGATCAACATGATAGTAGCTCGATACTTGTTTTATAATTTCCCGGAAGAAGATGAAGGATTCCTTACAAAAGCACGCGCTACACTGGTTAATAAAGAGCGTTTGTATGAAGCCGCAAAAGAACTGAAGCTTGATGAAGTGATTTTGTACAACGCAAAGTACCTTAAGGATACTGTTCTTGGACTTCAATCAATCTTAGCAGATGCTTACGAGGCATTAACTGGAGCAATATTTCTAGATCAAGGATTGAAGAAGGCGGAAGAGTTTGTTAACAAGTCTATAATCGAACCTTCCGAAGAAGATGAATCGTTTCTGGCAGATACAAATTACAAAGGGCAATTGTTAGAATACACTCACGCCCACAAATTGCCGTCGCCGCGTTACATCATTAGAAAGGAAGAGGGGCCGGCTCACATGAAAGAATTTACGATTGAGGTCTTTATAAATGATGAATCTTATGGTTTGGGAAACGGCAGCAGTAAAAAAATTGCGGAACAAAATGCATCAAAGACAGCTCTTGAAAAACTGAATGGTCAGTAACAGCTTCAGCTACCACATATACTTCAAAGAAGCACGCCCATCTTTTCAATCTTGCCTTTTTGGAAATTCATAAGTCAGAGTCAAACAAACTATCCATGTTCGACGCCGTAACGGCAGTCTTCAAAGAAAACTCGCAGATTGTTTCAACTTTCGCCATGCTCAACACACTTTGCACAGAATTTCAATCCTACGTTGAAGACATACGGAAGCGCGATGGTGAAATAAAAACTTTATTTGCCGGCAAAACGAACGCAAAGGACGAAGCTAAGGATGAGTTAATTGAAAAACTTGTGCCTTTAGCTAACTCGCTTTACGTATATGCAAAACGGAACGGCAACGAAGAGATTAAATCCGTTGCGTACGTTAACAAAACAATTCTTCTAAAACTGCGGGAGAACGATTTGCTGATTAAGGCGAACAACATCCGGGATTATCTGATCGCAAACAAAAGCTCGTTAGGGGACTATTTAGTAACGGATGAAAAAATTGCCGGCTTGACAAGTCTGATTAGCGAGTTTCAGAAGAGCGCAGATGAACGGGACTCGAGTTTTGCGAACCGCGTTTCTGCCAGAGAATCACTCGACAGGTTATTTGATAAAGCCGGCGATCTTTTGAACAATGAATTGGATGGTCTGATGGAAACATTCAAATCGGAAAACAGCGATTTCTACAATGCGTATCAATCTGCACGTGTGATTAAGGATTTGGGATTGCGTAAAGGAACGAAAACGAGCGACGCGAATCCAACGCCGACCCCCGCAACGTAAATGTGAATAAAAATTGTTGAGGAATTAGCGTAGAGACGCGCCGCAGCGCGTCTCTGCAAAAAAAGTGAAAAGAATAATAACACCTCCGCGCTTGGACGCAAGGGCGTGTTGTTGGCGTGGTGTACAAAAAAAATATGTTGACACACCCCTGCGCTTCGCGCCGTCCCCTCTCTATAGGGGACGATTTAAATAGTGTGCGTTAAAAATAAATTTGTGGTAAATTAAATTTAGACAATTAGAGAGACCTATAATGATTTTGCCCAAGGTTCTTACCCCCAGACAGTCTTTAAACAAAGCCTATCTCAAAGAAAAAATATTACGATCTGAAATAGACCTTTTCAAAGATAATCTTAACAAGCTGTTTGAAAAAATTGACCATGAAGAACGTGAAGAAAATGCAAAAACAATCCTCCGCGATTTCCTAAATGATACCTACTACAAAGAAAACCATTTCATAAACACACTTAGAGATATTGATCTTGTCATCTACCTTGAAAACAATCAAAACAAAGCAGCAATTTTAGCCGAAGTTAAGAGACCAAAGAATAAATTAGAGATGATTACTAAGGATAATCTCAATGCAAAAGCGATGCATGAGCTTATCCTTTATTACCTTGAAGAAAGAATTGATTATAAAAACAACGACATAAAATTTCTGATTGCTACCAACATTTATGAGTGGTTCATTTTTGATGCAACCATATTTGAACATCTTTTCTTTAAGAACAAATCCCTAATCAAAAATTATGAACGATGGAGAGACAAGCAGAAAACTTCCGGCAATACAGATTTATTTTATAACGAAATAGCAAAACCGTTTTTAGATGAACTAAAATCGGAAATTCCGTTTACTTACTTCGATCTTAATGATTATAAAAAAATATTTGATAAAACCGACGAAGAAAGCAAAAAGAAAAAGATTGCTCTTTATAAAATTCTTTCACCCGCCCACCTACTTAAACAACCCTTTACTAATGACAGCAATTCCTTAGACCGTAACTTTTACAACGAATTGCTACACATTATAGGACTTATTGAAACAAAGGAGAAGAACAAAAAACTAATAAATCGTAAACCAAAAAAAGAAAGAGACCCCGGTTCCATTATTGAAAATGCAATCTTAATTCTTGAAACGGAAAACACACTTGCAAAGATTAATAATCCAGAAAAATATGGCGAAACAAATAATGATCAATTATATAACCTTGCTCTTGAACTTTCTATTACATGGATTAATAGAATTCTTTTTCTAAAGCTTCTTGAAGCGCAACTTTATAAATATCACGAAGATGATAAATACAAATTCCTCAACAAAACTATCGTTAAGGATTTTGATGAACTTTACAAATTATTTCATCAAGTTCTTGCAATTTCAACAGAAGAAAGAACTGAACTCATTAATAAAAAATTCAAGCTTGTGCCTTACTTAAACAGTTCCTTGTTCGAAATAAGTGATCTCGAAAGTGAAACCATTAAGGTCAACAGTTTAGACGATAACACACCTATTGATTTATACAAAAACACGGTTCTAAAAGATAAAACCGGAAAAAAGAGGTATGAAAAACTTCCAGCGCTTCATTACCTATTTGAATTTCTCGATGCTTATGATTTTACCTCTGAAGGAAAAGAAGAAATACGAGAGGATAAGAAAACTCTCATCAATGCTTCTGTACTTGGACTCATCTTTGAAAAAATCAACGGCTATAAAGACGGCTCATTCTTTACACCCGGATTCATTACTATGTACATGTGCCGGGAAACTCTGCGTCGGGCTGTTGTGCAGAAGTTTAACGATAAATATGATTGGGAATGTGAAACGCTTGATGATATTAAAAACAATTTAGCTCAGCGAAGAAACACTTCGGATATATTGGAATTCAATTCTGTAATAAACTCAATTAAGATTTGCGATCCCGCAGTAGGATCCGGTCATTTTCTTGTCTCTGCTCTTAATGAATTAATTGCAATAAAATCCGAACTCGGACTTCTTGCCGATTCAAACGGAATCTTACTTTCGGATTATGAGGCTAAAGTAGAAAATGATGAACTGATTATAACATATAATAACGGCGAAGATATATTTGAATATCACCCGCCGAAAGATAAAAGAAGCGGAAGCTCAAATAAATTGCAGAGAGTTCAAGAAACCCTCTTTAATGAAAAACAAACCATTATTGAAAACTGTCTCTTTGGTGTTGATATCAATCCGAACTCTGTTAAGATTGCGCGTCTTCGTTTATGGATAGAATTATTAAAGAATGCTTTTTACACAAAGAAAAGTAGCTACACTGAATTAGAAACTCTTCCAAATATTGATATTAACATCAAGGAAGGTAATTCTTTAATAAGCCGGTTTGATCTGCACGATAAAGAAGCAAATATCCTTGATTCTACCCGCCAAAAAATTCGTCTGGCAACTGTAAAATACAAAGAGCAAGTCTTTATTTACAAATCTACTAATGACAAAGCAACCAAAGATGCCGCCCGCAAAAATATTAAGCAGATTAAAGACAGTTTTGCTCTAATGGCTAACCCGATTGACAAAGAATATAAACGTCTCAAAGAACTTGAAAACAGTTTAGTTCAAGAGGTTCTTTCATTTGATCGTGAATCTGTCGAACATTGGAATAAGAAAAGGAAAAAGGATCAAGACGAATACGACAAACTGAAAATTGAATATGATAATAAACTAAAAACTCTATATCACAATGCTTTTGAATGGAGGTTCGAGTTTCCCGAAGTGCTTAACGACGACGGCAAGTTTGTTGGATTTGATATTGTAATTGGGAATCCGCCGTATGGAGTAGAATTTAGTTTAGATGAAAAAAATATCTTTAAACAAAAATTCATTTCAAATATTGGAGAATTTGAAGCGTATACTTTTTTCATCGAAATTGCCCTTAAGTATATTACTAATAGTAAAGGAATATTATCGTTTATAACTTCCAACACATGGTTTTATTTAGACAAATTCTTTCCTCTACGAAAAGATATAATATTAAATTGTTCCCTTGATACTTTGATTGAACTTGAAAAACAAGTTTTTACTGATGCCCCCGACATCGTCCCGGCAATATTCTCCATAAACAAAACAGAATCAACTAAAAGCACAAAGCTATTTAAGGCGGAAAGCACACAAAGAATTTATGACCTTACTGATTTTAACCTGTTTACTAAAAATGTTGTTCCTCAGAAAATCTTCCTACATTCAAAGTCTTGTATTTTAAATACAAAAATTGATTTAAAAAAAGATTCTTTATTAGAGAAATTAGCGGCATTCCTACCCATTAAAAATTATTATAAAGTTGTATATGGAATTAAAACTGGCGATAATAAATCGAATCTTAGTATCGATATTAAGAAATCTGGAAATTGGCGAAAATGTGCTTCCTCAGCAAATAATATTAGCAAATATGTGATTAATTGGAAAGGTGATTATTTAAATGTTGGTCCTCATTTAGACGGCTTGAATAATATAAATTATGAACAGCCTAAAATACTAATTCAATATATACGGAAAATAAGTATGCCTATTAGACTAGTATGTGCTTTGGACAATGAAGGTGAATACTATCCGCTTAATAATTTTTCATTTATTATCTCTGATAAAGGTAACTCTCTTGCTTTTCTTCTGGGTATTCTCAATAGCAAACTCATGAACTGGTATTTCGCAAATACCTATATCGATTATAACATCAAACCAAAGTATATTGAACAACTACCATTTAATATGAACAAGGTAATTCAAAAACCAATTGAAAAAATGATTAATAAAATAATTGGATTAAAAATGAATATCCCAGATTCTGATACTAATAAATTAGAATCTGAAATCGACAAACTCGTTTACCAGCTTTACGGATTAACTGAAGAAGAAATAAAGATTATTGAAAATAATTAGTCTTGTTATTGAAATGGATAATTGAAAATTATAAAAATATAATTCATTTTTAATTTTTTTTAGATGACTAGAAAATACAAAACATGGAGTAAATACAGTAATAAAAATGAGAACATTTTTCATCCTGAGTACACTGTTCAAGAAAATCCTTTTCGAGATATAAGCGAACAAGAAAAAGAACAAATTTTTAATGAAATAAATAGAAAGATTGCGGAAGAGCTCCCGAAATTAATCCAAGCATTAAGGGATCAATTAATTGAATTTATGCCTCTTCATCCTTTGTGTCTACTTTCTTATTATTTTCTTACTCGTCCGGTAGGTACCAATAGAAAAACATTGATTAAAATCGAACAATTTCAAGTGGAATTGTTACAAGCTTTTTTTCTAAAAATCCCCCTTGATGAATACAAGGATTTGAAGCCTTTGACTCCAGATAAAGTAGAACCCTTAATTGAATTGATGGATAAAATTACAAGCTATAAAGGCTTCTTAAGGATTACAAGTATTGATAGAACTTTACCCAACGACATCCTCAAAAAACAATTTATTTTGGATTCAATTAGAAATAGCACTGAAATAGTCAGAAATTGGGCTTATCCCGAAGCTACTTATAGAATGTTGAAAGATATTTATTCTCTTGTTAATAACAACTTATTACAGAGAACGAAAATTGATGTTCTGCTTTTAATAGATTTTTTCCAAGAACTTACAGAAATTATTGAAGAACGAATCAATGAACATTGGAAAAAACTTAAGGAAATAATGAAGCTTAATGATAAAAAAGAAATTATTTCAAAATATATTGAAATGTTCCCTGTAAAAAATACGTCTGAAGAATTCTTTGAATTCAGTAGGCGGTTCAAATCGCGAAAAGATTTTAAATATTGGTTGCTTGGTCATTCAGACATCTTGCTAAATGACCTTTTTAAAATTGACATTAGTATATCTAAGAACAATTATGAAGGTAGATTAACAGAAAATATTTCAGAATTGTTAAATAATCTCTCCCATGAAATCGGGGATCTTAAAGAGGATAACGAAGAATTTTTTTACTTAGACAATCCTATTTGGAAGAAACCTTTTATAAAAATTAATAACAGCGAATATTATTATCCAATTCCAAGTATGTTTCAACATAGCAATTTTTCAATTATAGAAAATCTACTCTATCCAAAAGATAAAGAGTTAAAAGACATTATTGGGAAGAAAAAGTCGGAGTATTTGGAAAAATCAATTGAAAAATTATTTAAGGAATCATTTCCATACGCAACGATTTATAAAAATCTTTATTGGTATAGCGTCGCCGATTCAAAAGAATATGAAAATGATGTTTTGGTAATTATTGATAATGTATTTATCATTATTGAAGCTAAATCCGGTAAATTTAGCAAATCCTCAAAAAGGGGCTCTCTCAAAAGAATTGAAAGTGAATTTAATGATTTGATTTTAGAACCTGCGATTCAATCGAAAAGATTTGAAAATTTTCTTTATAGTCAAATCGGTAAAGTAAAATTAAAAGATAAAAATGGAATAGAAATAGAAATTGATTGTAGCAGTATTAGAAATATTATACGATTAAGTATCACATTAGAATTTATTCCAGTTTTGTCTAGTAGTAAGAGAGAATTGTTTGAATCTGGATTTATTGATGATCTTGATACAATCACAACAACTATGTCATTGAATGATTTGGAAATAGTATTAGAATTATTACCCAAACAAAGTGAAAAAATACATTATTTCTTAAGACGTTATGATTTTGAAAAGAATGCTCTTTTTGATGGTGATGAGCTGGATATCTTAGTTTTTTATTTAGAAACTGGCTTTAATAAAGGTGAAAGTGAATATGGCCAAGAGACACTGATACTGCAAGGTAATTCTGAAAAGTTAGATAATTATTACTTATTTCGTTATTACGATAATTCTATTGTCAAACCAATACCGAGAAGGACTAAGTTTTGGAATGATATTTTAGATAGATTCGAAGAAAAACATAAACCAGGCTGGACAGAATTAGCTTATTATTTATTGAATGTTTCATACGAAGATCAAATAAAAATCCAAGAGGCAGTTGAAAAACAAAGCAGAGTAGTAATTCGAGATTGGGGTAATCCAAAATTGAAAAACGCAGTAGTACTCACCTATGGTCCACCTCAAAAAAAA
The DNA here is from genome assembly GCA_023381535.1 of Bacteroidota bacterium. Next base: position 89,875 of record JAMCSN010000003.1, on the reverse strand, counting down.
GAAATTTTTGTATGGTTTCTTTATCTAGATATGCTGAAAGAAGAACGCAATAAACAAGTTCAAAATATTGTTGGACAAGAGATGGAAAGGTTAAATGTTTCTCGTGCCTTGGTTTTGGGATCAAATTTGTCTAAAAATTACTATCCATATAGTTTTATTGCTTTGCTAAAATCAAACAATAATAATCTTTCTGAACCAATTTAAATATATAATAGCTATGCTGCCTAAATACGTAAAAACGATCCGTGAAGAAATTTTCTATGGATATGTAAAGTAAAACTAACGAAATAAGACTTGCTCGATTTTTACAGCGGTGAAGAAGTAAAGGAGAAATACAAACAAATAGAAAATGAATTGACTAATAATTTGTAATTGAGGAAGGTGTAACAAAATGCTAAAACACAAAGATATTATTAAATGTATTGTTCTACGGTTACACAATTAGAAATTAATTATAACAATATTATTACCATCAGCGGCTTTTTCTTTAATTTTTTTCATAAACAATCAACAGTTGTAAATCATTATTAAATAAATTAGTTTACTAGTAACAAAGGTCATAAAAACCAACCACAACATGGCAAAATCAATTCCGGCTTTAGTGAACAAAGAAATGTTAAAATGGGCACGTGTTCATGCCGGGTATAACACTATAAAAGAAGCCGCAGCTAAAACTAAAATCACAGAGAAAAATCTTACTTTATGGGAAAGTGGTGAAAAGAGTCCTTCATTACGTCAAGCAGAAAAACTTGCAAAATATTATCACTGTTCATTTTCTATATTTTCACTGAAAGAACCTCCGGTAGTAACTCCGCTTGCAAAAGAATACCGCCGCCTTCAGGGTGTGAAATCTGGAGGTGAATCACCTGAATTGCGCGTTGCTCTGCGTGATATGATTTACAGAAGACGTATTGCTCTAAATCTTATGGAAGAATTGGGAGATTCTCCTAAAGAGTTTTCTCTATCTGCCAGACTTACTGAAAAACCGGAAGAGCTTGCTGTTCGTATCAGAAAATTATTAGGGATTACGGAAGAAAAACAGTTTAGCTGGAAAAATAATTCTGAGGCATGGAAAGATTGGCGCAACGCAATAGAAACTGTGGGCGTTCTTGTATTACTTTTCAACGATGTTGAAAACGAAGAGGTTCGTGGTGTTTCACTTTTCCATCCTACTTTGCCTGTTATCGGAATCAATAGCCATGAAAAAAGTTCTTCACGCCCATTTACATTATTGCATGAATTCGTTCATATCTTACTATCAAAGGGGAAAGAAGAAAAACCAGCTATTGAAGAAAATAGATCTGAATCGGAGTGGAATGAAATAGAAAGATTTGCAGAACAAGTAACCGGCGCCATTTTAGCTCCTAAAGACATAATTAAAAAAGAACAACTGCTTCTGAATCGTTCTACCTCTTCAGAATGGTCAATTAAAGAAATTCAACGCTTAGCAAACAAGTATAAGATAACGCCATTAGCTTTAGCTACCCGTTTATTAGTTCTCAATCTTATATCACCATTATCTTACCGCAAATGGAAGGATAACTGGCAAGAATACTTAACTCAGAATCCTCCAAAAGACAAAGGTGGTTTTGCAACACCTGCACAGAAAGCTCTGAACCGCAATGGAAATATATTAACCTCATTAGTAATTGATGCTCTTTCATATGAGCGTATTACTCCTGTTGATGCATCTCTATATTTGAAAATCAATTATCCGCATGTAGAAGAGCTTAGAATGTTTTTTGCGTTTGGAAAACCTTTGCTATTTCATTCAGCTGAAAGCGTTTAATTGTATTCTGTTGATACAAATATTTTCCTTGATTGGTGGGATAGACGGTATCCACCGGATTTATTTCCTTCAGTAAAAAAAGCAATTGAAGAGTTAATAAACCAAGGTAAATTTTTTGCACCGGAAAGAGTACTCGAAGAAATACATCGGGTGGGTTCTAATCCATTAAAGAATTGGGCTAAAAGTCATAAACAAATTTTTTTGCCGCATGATGTTCATCTACAAGAAGAAGCGAATGAAATTCAATTTAAGTATCCAGATCTCATTGATAATAACTCACCTTATGATGAAGCAGATCGTTGGTTAATAGCTCTTGCTAAATTAAAAGAATGGATTGTGATTACACATGAAACTTCTGTGAAGAACAAAAGAAGACCAGATCGAAATCTTTACATTCCCGATGTTTGTAACTCTATGAAAATTCCTTGCAAAGAATTTTTGGAATTACTTCGTATAGAAAAATTATCTTTTTAGTTTAATCGGTTACTGTAATAATCTTTTTCTTGACTGATGACAAAATTCAATTAGCAAATATGCCTCCCAAATGCGTAAAAACAATTCATGAAGAAATAAAAATTGAAAAAGGAGACTGATGTAGACGTTCGGCGAGCGTTTCAAACAAGATTGTGAGATGCACTGTAGTGTGTCTCTACCGAAAGAAATAGTTTTTTGATCGTGCGTGTGCTAATCGGAACAATATTTTAATTGACATTCATAAACGTTTTAATCAATTTAGAATCAAGTCCTCCTACTTCTTTGCATAACATGGAAGAATAATACGGAGGTTATATGAATAGATTTCTTTTTTACTCACTGTTACTTTCTCTTTTAGTATTTCAAGGCTGTAAGAAAGTTGAAAGTCCCACCGAGCCTGAACAAATAACTCAAGATGAAAAAATCAAAACCGGTACGGTAATAAACGTAACCGATCAAACAGTCGGTACATCGGGCGGAACAATCAAAGTGAGCAAGCCGAATGATCCGTTGGACGGATTGGAATTTACGATACAGCCGAATTCATTTTCGCAAACGCAGTCGGTTAATATTTCATACTCGGAAGTGAAGAGTCATCAGTTTGGGGAAAACTTCAATCCAATCACGCCATTAATTAATGTTCAGTTGACGCAATCATTTTCTTCCAAACCGATGCAGTTGAAAATTCCCATAAAACTTCCGACCGGACACTATGCCACAGCTTTCTTATACAATAAAATCACGGGCGAACTCGAAGGATTACCGACAGAAGAGTTAACGAGCAATTATATAATTGTTAACTCCTCGCATTTTAGTTACACCTCGCTAAATAAAAGGTTAGATGACCCAGCCGATCAGAGTAACCAGGTGATAGTAGCGTCAACGGTTGAGTCGGTACTAAGCGGTAATCTTCAAATCTCTGCCGGGTTTGATGTAGGTATCGATGATTGGGAGTTTCCAAATTACGGTTCGTACATAGCTCCCGGCGGACATTGTGCGGGCCAATCCGCGGCTGCTATTTGGTATTATGCAGAGAAAAGGACCAGTCTTGGAAATCTTTTCCATAAATACGACAACAAATGCGATCCTTCCAATCCAAGTTTGTACTGGTATGATAATCCGAAAGGTTACCGTTTTTGTTCTGTTCTTCAGAATGAAATGAATTTTGGAAATTGGTGGTCTAATTGGATCGACAAAATTAATAATCAAATGAAAAAACCGGGATTGATTTGGAAAAACATTCTTGTAAATCTGATCATTAAAAGACAACCGCAGTTACTATTTATAAGAAACACCGCAACAGGTTCCGGTCATGCAATAATCTGTTATAAAATAGACTTAAACGAAAGAAAACTTTACATAGCCGATCCAAATTTTCCGAATAATAAAATTCAAACCATGCCGTATACTGAAATTTCAATTGGTCCGTACATATCAAGAAACAATGCCGGTTCGCCAAATTTAACTTTTGACACATTCGGCTACGTACAGTTATCTCAATACATTGAACTGCGGAAAATTAGAGACCGTTGGAAAGAGTTTGAAAATAATATTATCGGCAACGACAAATTTCCTTTGTACAAATTATACGTTAACAATACAAGCGGGGCGGAGCTGACGGACGGAATGACGGTTAACAAATCCAAGCTTGATGTAGTTTGCAAATCAACACAATGTGATAGTTCATATTCAGCAACAGACAATTTGCAGCCGATTGAATTTTACGATACACAAGGGAATGCATACGGATACTCGGATAATTCAACTCAAGGGGTAGCCAGTTTCATATTAAACCAGGGTGCAAATAAAATTGGAATTCTTGTCAACGGATTGAAAAAAGGATTCGGTAAGAAATATATTGATTTCAAATGGTTCACAATCAATTATACTCCAGGCGCCGCAACTTTAACTATCGATCCAGGTACTTTGGATGCGGCATTAAACGGCACTTACGATTTCAAGGCGGTTTATTCCGGCGCGTCGCTTCCATCCAAATATAGATGTTATTGGTTCTTCCAGGGTGAAACATCAAACAGAGTAAAAGATAATGATATGACGATGAGGCACCAGTTTAAATCGGAAGGCACGTTTGCAGTAACAGTCGAATTATTTGATATGACAGCTGCAAATCCTCCTAAGCTTGGTTCGGCAAGCGCAAAAGTTACGGTTACCAAGAAACCGTTAAGCGATTTATACGGGCTGGACGGCTTGTTTTTACAACTCACCGGTGAATGCGAATACAATAATTCAACTTCCAAAGCTTTTAACTTTTCAGTTCAAGATTTTACGGTATATCAGTCAAACAAATTACTTTGGTTGGGAAACAACTTCACTGTATCATACACTTATCCAAAGGTTGGTATAACAGGTGACACAACGACGGTTACAGGAACTATAAGCGGTACAGTTTCAAATGATGGTAGTACAATAAATACTATGACAATTACCGAGAGCGGTAAGAATAATAAAACGCCGTATACTTATGATTTCTCAATCACTGTCAATAGTTTTGCCGTCAAGCGGAATGATGCACCGTCGTTTTATACCGTCAGCGGTAAATTGACCGGATCTGCAGTTGGTTCCGCGGTAGGATCGCTGTCTTACAGAGCAACGCAAAGTAATTACCCGGACCCAGGCTGGAAAGAGATTTCATTAAAGAGCTTTAATTATTACAGTACCCAAACTTCGCCGGAGTTGAATATAATGTTTCAATAATTTGATAAGATAGAGGTTGAAAAAATATTTGGAGTAAATATTAAGATACTGGGAACGTGTACAAATTTTTGGTGAGGCGAAAGTTATGCCGCAGCAAAAAGAGTGGGGCAGCCAAACACAGTAATTTTTTGTTTATGAAAATATGAGTGAATAAAAGTAAATTTAGGATATAACTGAAAGTCGATGATACAAAACGAGCCCAAAATGAAAATTAATATTGACGAAAGAAAATTAAGCGAATACTGCAAAGCGAATCATATAAAGAAACTTTCGTTTTTCGGTTCCGTATTGACCGATAAATTTAGTGAAGAGAGCGATGTAGATATATTGGTCGAATTCGAAGAAGATTCAACCCCGGGATTATTGGGAATCACAAAGTTAGAAAGAGAATTGTCGCAATTAATTGGTAAGAAAGTTGACTTGAGAACAAAAGAGGAGTTAAGCAGATACTTCAAGGATGCAGTTGTAAAAGAAGCGGAAGTAAAATATGGGGCTTAGCGATAGTATCAGAAAACAACACATGCTCGATGCAATTGATGAGGCATTATCATTTGCCTCTGGCAAAACGAGAACCGGACTCGATGCCGACCGAATGTTGGTATTATCACTAATAAAAGAAATTGAAATTATCGGCGAAGCAGCTTCTAAAATATCTGAAAATTATAAGGCAAACTTTTCTGAAGTTCCATGGACAGATATAGTTGGAATGAGAAACAGACTTATTCACGGTTATTTTGAAGTTGATCTTAATATTCTATGGAATACGATTACGAAGGATTTACCTTTTTTAAAAACAAAACTTCAAGAAATTACAGACGAAGAATAACAGTTCTCTAGATTCTACAAGCATATCTTGCAATGCAAATTTGCAAATAGAAGAAATCACCCCTTCTGATTTCCGCCTTTTATTTATATTTGAGCACTAAAAAAATCACTCATTCAAAAAATATTTTGTGAGAAATACGAAATGAACAATCTTGAATTCTACGACAAATTTGTTGACCGGCACATCGGGCCGAACAAAGAAGAAATTACGCAGATGTTATCGAAGATAGGAGTTTCATCGCTTGATGAATTGATAAACAAAACCGTACCTCAATCAATCAGACTTAAAGAAGATTTGACGCTTGACCCTACGATGACGGAATATGAGTTCATGAATGAATTGAGAAAGATTGCGGCAAAAAATAAAGCGTTCAAGAATTACATTGGACTTGGATATTATCCCACAATAACACCGGGAGTTATACAACGTAACATTTTAGAAAATCCGGGATGGTACACTCAATACACGCCCTACCAGGCTGAAATCTCTCAAGGCAGATTGGAAGCATTGCTCAACTTTCAAACAATGGTAATTGATTTAACCGGGATGCCGATTGCTAACGCTTCTTTGCTAGATGAAGGGACAGCCGCCGCCGAGGCGATGACGATGCTCCACTCGTTAAGAAAAAGCGCCAAGAAAAATTCAAATGTGTTTTGGGTTTCGGATCAAGTACTTCCGCAAACAATCGATGTTCTAATTACACGAAGCGAACCGTTGGGAATTAAAATTAAAGTTGGTAATCATAACAACTTAGAGCTGACAGATGATATTTATGGTATTCTAGTTCAGTACCCATCAGCAGACGGAGAAGTTTTTGATTACACAGATTTATTCAAGCAAGCCGATGCCAAAGGAATTTACAAAGCTGTTGCGGCAGATTTGCTTTCTCTGGCTCTGCTCACACCTCCGGGAGAATTTGGGGCAGATGTAGTAGTGGGATCAACACAACGATTCGGTGTTCCGATGGGATTTGGCGGTCCACATGCAGCGTTCTTCGCAACCAAAGACGAATATAAAAGACAAATCCCGGGAAGAATTATTGGCGTATCAATCGATGCACAGGGCAAGAGGGCGCTGCGCATGGCGCTTCAAACACGGGAACAGCACATTAAGCGCGAACACGCAACAAGCAACATTTGCACATCTCAAGTTTTGCTGGCTATAATGGCAGGCATGTATGCCGTCTATCATGGACCGAAAGGAATTAAAGCAATCGCCAAAAGAATTCACAACCTAACGGTGATTCTTGATGAAGCGTTGAAGTCAATCGGCGTTAGTCAATCAAACAAGAATTATTTTGACACTTTGAAGATCGAATTGAATTCGGCTGACGAATCGAAAAAAATAAAAGCTGAAGCATTGAGCAACGGAATCAACTTCAGATATATTGGAGAAAAGGCAATCGGGATTTCGATTTCCGAACCGGATACGACAGAAGATGTAGCAGCAATTCTAAAAGTATTTGCAAAAGCGTTGGACAAGAATTTTGATCAGCAGAAAATCTCTAAAATCTTGGGTGGTGCAGATGTAGAATATCCGGAGAATCTTAAGAGGAAATCAAATTTCTTAACTCATCCGGTATTCAATTCTTACTATGCTGAAACAGAGATGCTTCGCTACATAAAAGGATTGGAGAGAAAAGATTTATCGTTAACAACTTCGATGATACCGCTCGGCTCTTGCACAATGAAATTAAATGCGTCAACTGAAATGTTCGGAATAAGCTGGCCGGAATTTGCCTCGCTTCATCCGTTTGCACCGATTGATCAAGCGGAAGGATACACGCAGATTTTCAGAGAACTTGAAATAGATTTGGCGAAGATAACCGGTTTCGATTCCGTCTCGCTTCAACCGAATTCCGGCGCTCAAGGAGAATATACCGGACTGCTCGTAATCAGAGCTTACCATCATGCATACGGAGACAAGCAGAGAAACGTAGTTTTGATTCCGTCGTCAGCTCACGGAACAAATCCGGCAAGCGCTGTAATGGCTGGAAGTAAAGTTGTGGTTGTGAAATGTGATGAGAACGGAAACATAGACGTAAACGATTTGAAAGCCAAAGCCGAAGAACATAAAGAAAATCTTTCGGCATTGATGGTAACTTATCCTTCTACGCACGGAGTATTTGAAGAAGCGATTATTGATATCTGCAAAATTATTCATGACAACGGCGGATTGGTCTATATGGACGGCGCTAACATGAATGCTCAGGTCGGATTGACAAGTCCCGCGTCGATCGGCGCCGATGTTTGCCATCTTAATCTTCACAAAACGTTTGCGATACCTCACGGCGGCGGTGGACCCGGCGTGGGACCGATTGCAGTTGCAAAGCATCTGACTCCGTTTCTTCCCGGACACTCGATTGTGAAAACCGGAGGCGAACAAGCAATTCATGCGGTTGCATCAGCGCCATGGGGAAGCGCAAGTGTTCTGATCATTTCGTATGCTTACATTAAAATGATGGGCGCTAAAGGATTAACACTTGCGACGAAAGCCGCAATCCTAAATGCAAATTATATCAAAGCGAGATTGGAGAAATTTTATCCGGTGGTTTATACCGGCAAAAATAATTTTGTAGCTCACGAATTGATTTTTGACTGCAGACAATTTAAAGCAACGGCTGGAGTAGAAGTGGAAGACATATCAAAACGATTGATGGACTACGGGTTCCATGCGCCAACTGTTTCGTTTCCCGTACACGGAACAATAATGGTTGAACCGACGGAAAGTGAATCGAAGTATGAACTCGATAGATTATGTGATGCCTTGATCTCTATCAAAAAGGAAATTGAAGAAATTGAAAAAGGTAATCTCAGTAAAGAAGATAATCCTTTGAAAAATTCTCCTCACACGGTTGAGCATGTAGTAAATGATGCGTGGACTCATGCTTACTCGCGCGAAACGGCAGCATTTCCCACTCAACAGATACGAGAAAATAAATTCTGGCCTACGGTAGGAAGAATCAATAACGCATACGGCGACAGAAATTTAGTGTGCAGCTGTCTGCCGATTAGTGAATACGCGGAGGAAACAGCATGACAAAAGACGAGAACGAGCTTAGAAAAATTGCTGAAATTCTTTCTACGGCAAAGACAATCGCAGTTGTTGGTTTATCCGACAATCCAATGAGAACCAGCAGAGAGATCGCAGAATTTCTTGTCCATAAAGGTTATAAAGTTGTTGGTGTGAATCCGACAATTACCAAATCCGGAGAAATAGAAGTTTACCCGAGTCTCAAAGACATTCCTTTCGATATCGACATAGTAGATGTCTTTCGGCGAGCGGAAACGATACCGGAATTGATTCCCGATGTTCTGGAAAAAAATCCGAAGGTTCTTTGGCTGCAGCAGGGTATAAGGAACGATTCGGCGGTTAAACCCGTTATTGAAAAAGGTATTCACACGATTCAAGACAAGTGCATTGCGGTATATTATAATCTCAGCAAACCGTTCCGTAAAAATTAAATTGCCGATTAGATGAGACTCTTTATTCCCCCAAAATATTTTTTTGGCGTACTTCTGCTTACTTTTTTTGCTGCGTCAGCTGTACTTCACGCCGGTTCATTGGATACTCTTGTTGTAAAGGGCACCCAAAAAGTAAGGATAGATTCCATAAAAATTTCCGGCAACAATGTTACCAAAGATTTTATCATTCGCCGCGAACTGACGATTAGCGAAGATGATTCGGTAACGGAAAAAATCATCGATTATAACCGCGAAAGAGTTTTCAGCTTAGGATTGTTTACTAACGTGAAAATGTTTGTCTATAACTCCAACCAAAAAAATAACTTGATGATTGCTGTGGATGAAAGCTGGTACATCTATCCGCTGCTTTATTTCAGATCGGAACACAATTCCATCAACTCTTCAACTTTAGGATTAAGTTTGTTGTACAAGAATTTTCGCGGAAGAAATGAAACCATTTTCGCTACGGTTGGTATTGGCTATCAGCCGTATTACAGATTAGCGTATAAAAATCCCGCCCTGCTCTATAATGAAGATATCGGAATTGAAGTTGATCTGATGTACACGAATTTCGTGAACAAGAACGTGGAAGCCGCAACACTTGTCGGCAACGACTTCAAAGAAAAGATTATCGATAACAGCGTAACGCTAAGTAAGAGGTTTAACCAATTTAACATGGTGTTCGTTACTATAGGGTTTAATTATGTTGAAACACCCTACCCGGGTTTGGAAAAAATTACAGCGTCAGGCAGAGGAATAGACCGTGTGCCGTATGCCGGAATCAGTTACAATTATGATTCGCGCGATTTAAAACAATTTTCCGATAACGGATTCTATGCGTTCGGTTCTATTACTCATAAAGGTTTCGGTGAAGACAACATAAATTATAATGTTTTTTCGCTCGATCTCCGTGAGTACGAAAAAATTATCGGCGGACTTTCAGCAAAATGGCGGATTGCATACCGCTCAACTTTCGGCGGGACAATTCCGTATTATAATTATTCATATCTTGGTTACGAAGAAAGAGTACGCGGCAATTTTATGCACAAACGTGAGGGGAATAATTATCTGCTGGCTTCGGTTGAAGTCAATCATCCAATTATTAAGGAATGGGATGTAAGTCTGAAATTACCTTTGCTGCCTCGAAGTCTCACTTCGGCGCGACTTGGACTTTATCTCGGTCTTTTTTACGATGCCGGTGCAACCTATAACAACTATCAACGTTTGTCGCTTAATCAATTTTATTCCGGTTATGGAATTGGATTTACTATTTTAGCAATACCGTACAGCTCATTTAGAGTTGAATACGCAATCAACCAAGACCAACGAGGAGAATTTATCTTTGCAACCGGTTTTTCTTTCTGATGTTGAGCTTTATTACTCGGAAAAAGTTTCCAATGATTTGATAGAAGTTTCCGGCGACGAATGTCATCACATAAAAGATGTGATGCGGCATAAAGTCGGCGACGAAATTTACATTACAGACGGACGCGGCGCTATTTATCATTCTCTGATACAAAAAGTTCTGAAAAGTAATATAGAATGTAGAACTTTAACTGCAAGGCATTACGAAAACAAACTTGGTAAGGTCACGTTTTGCATTCCCCGTTTGAAAAGCCCGGAGCGATTTGAGTTCGCTCTGGAAAAATCCGTTGAACTTGGAATTACAAACTTCATAGTGTTCGAATCGCAGCGGACGGTTGCAAGAGGAGAAAAGTTAAACCGCTGGCAAAAAGTTTTGATTTCTGCAATGAAACAATCCCTTCGTGCATGGCTGCCTACAATTAGATATGAATATAAATTCGATTCGATTTTCAGTTATCCTATCAATAAGATTTTGTTTGATCAAAATGCAGAACAGTCTTTCTCAGACTGGATTAATCTCAATGACCAATCGCTATTGACTAACGACCACTACTTCATCTTCGGTCCGGAAGGAGGATTTGATAAAGAAGAATTGCAAATTGCTAATTGCGAATGGAGAATTAAATTGACGGAGAATCGTCTGAGAAGTGAGACTGCGATTGTTACGGCAGCATCGATGCTGGCAATGAATGTTTAAATCAGCTCTATAGATTTTTTAACAAGCCTTTCAAAATCAAGTTTAACCCGCTCGGCGGTTTCCATTACTTCGGCGTGCGTAAGTTTGTTGTCGGATAATCCGGCAGCCAAATTAGTGACGCATGAAATCGCGGCAACTTCCATTCCTAATGCTGCTGCGTAGAATGCTTCATGAACGGTTGACATGCCGACCGCGTCTCCGCCGAATTTGCGAATCATTCGTATCTCAGCGGGAGTTTCGTAGCTTGGTCCTTTTGTAAGCCAGTAAACGCCTTCTTGCAAAGCTAATTTTTCTTCGAGAGCTGCGGCTTTTATTTTCTCGTTCAATTCTTTTGAAGGAAAGTTCAGCATAGAATTTTTCTGGTCTAAATTCGCCAGGTTGATCAATCCGGTAAGTTCTTTTTTAACGCTGATTCCGTTTAGGGATGACGCGAGCATCAAATCGCCGGGTCGTAGAATGGGGCTAACACCGCCGGCTGCATTTGTTAAAATTATTTTTTTGCAGTTCAGCTTTGACGCAATAAAAACCGGAAGGACACATTGAGTTAAACTGTATCCTTCGTACAAATGAATGCGTCCTTGAACGATCATAAGTTTTTTATTCGCATGTGTTGAGAAGTGCAAATAACCTTGATGACCCTGAACGGTTGACTTAGGATAATTGGGAAGTGAGGCGGTTGGAATTGATTTGACCGGTTCTACTTTTTGCGCGAACTCGCCGAGTCCGCTGCCAAGTATTAAACAAATTTCCGGTTCAAACGGAATTTGTCTTGCTAAGGTTTCAAGTGTGTCCCGGTACAACGTGTTAAGGTTTTTCATTGAACAAGAATTCCGGCAAGAGTTGCAGTCATCAATGTTGCGATTGTTCCGCCGAGGACGGCTTTCAAACCGAGTGCTGCAATATCTTTTTTACGTGACGGCGCCATCGGGCTGATACCGCCAATCTGAATTGCGATGGAAGAAAAATTTGCGAATCCGCACAGAGCATACGTTGCCATCATAATTCCTTTCTCGCTCATCAATCCGGATTTTATGATTGTCGTTAAATCCAAGTAAGCAACGAATTCATTCAGCACAACTTTTGTTCCGATCAAACTTCCAAACTGAAACGCATCGTTCCATGGAACGCCGATACCGACAGCCAAGTAACGCAGCACAATTCCGAATATCAACTGCATTGAAAGAGGCTGACCGAAGTTTGCGCGAAAATAATTGTTAATACCGACAATGTCACCCAAACTTGTAAACAAATAATTTACCAACGCAATCAACGCAATAAAAGCAAGCAGCATTCCGGCAACATTCAGCGCAAGAGTCAAACCATCACCGGCGCCGGTTGCAGCAGCTTCAATTATATTCGAAGCATTTTTTTCGACTTTTAATTTTACTGTTCCGCGTGTAACGGGTTCTTCAGTTTCGGGATAAAGAATTTTTGCAACAACCAAAGAAGCTGGCGCCGCCATTGTGCTTGCCGCAAGCAGTTGAATTGCAAATGTGATTTGTGCTTGCTGCAGCGCGATGTGATGTGCGTCTGCAAATGATTGTCCTAACATCTGAATATAGCTTGCCATAACGCCGCCGGCAATCGTTGCCATTCCACCGATCATGATCGTTAAGATTTCCGAGTTTGTCATTTTTTCAATATAAGGTCTGATAAGAAGCGGCGCTTCTGTTTGTCCCACAAAAATATTTGCGGTGTTCGAAAGCGATTCCGCTCCGCTTGTGCCGAGAAGTTTTGCCATCACCCATGCCATTCCTTTAACAACAAGCTGAAGAATACCGAGGTAGTATAAAACCGATGTTAAGCACGAAACGAAAATGATTGTCGGTAAAACTTGAAATGCAAAAATCACTCCGAGATTTCCTTCGGCGGTATTTGAAGCCAACTTTCCAAAAACAAATTGTGCGCCTTCCATTGTAAAACCAAGCAGACTTACAATCGCACCGCCGAGCCAATTAACAACGTCCTTAGGCCAGCCGAGAGGGAAGAACCATGCGCGCAAAGTTTCACTGTGAATAATGAAAATTGCGAAGATCACTTGGATAGTAACGCCGGTAGCTACAAGTTTCCAGTTGATACGCTTCTTATTGTTCGAAAAAAGAAAAGCGATACCCAATAGAATTGTTAATCCAATTACCCCTCTTAACAATGAAACTGCGAAATCCATTTAGTCCTCGGATTTTATTCTGGGATGTAATGACATTTTCTGCAGCGGGCTTCGTAGCTGTCTGCAGCGCCTACAAGTACTCGTTCGGTTGAAATTACTTTTCTCTGAGTTTTATCTGCCGGATTACCGCAAACGACGCAAATCGCCAAAGTCTTCGTGATATACTCTGCAATCGCGAGAAGCTGCGGCATCGGCTCGAAAGGCACTCCGCGATAGTCTTGATCCAGCCCGGCGATAATAACACGTTTACCTTGATTAGCTAATTTGTTGCAGACATCAACAAGATCGGCAGTAAAAAATTGCGCTTCATCAATTCCAACAACTTGAGCGTCATCGCTCAACGTTAAAATTTCTTGAGCGTTTTCGACAAGTATGGAAGGCAAAGATTGTTCGCTGTGAGAAACAATGTCGCTCGAAGAATATCTGATGTCGATTCTCGGTTTAAAAATTTTCACTTCGAGCCGCGCAATTTGAGATCTTCTTAATCTTCTTATCAGTTCTTCTGTTTTGCCGCTGAACATGCAGCCGGCAATAACTTCGATCCAGCCTGTGTTTCTTGGTGTTGAATGAGGTGTGAATTCCATCATGATTTCAAAAATTCCTCGCCGAATGAATAGGGAAGCAGTTCGCCTAACTTTAAAGTTTTTATTTCACCTTTTGTGTTTGTCAAGATTACATCCAAATCTTTGTCGCAGAACTCGGCTAAAACTTGTCGGCACGCACCGCAAGGAGGCAAAAATTCATCGGTGTCACCGGCAATTGCAATCGCTTGAAAATTTCTTTCACCCTCGATGACAGCTTGAAACATTGCAGTCCTTTCGGCGCAGATCGTTAAGCCGTAAGATGAGTTTTCGATATTGCCACCTTGGAATATTCTTCCGTTCTCTGTTAGTAATGCGGCACCAACATAAAAGTTTGAATACTTAGGATATGCTTTTGATTTTGCTTCAACTGCTTTGCGGACTAATTCTTTTGCGTCGTACATAAAAATTTTTTCTTTTATTAAAGATAATTTTTTGAAAGCATAAATCAAATTCGCCGGCACTCAATCATCCCTCCAACAACCACTGATCTGCTAATTCTTCCGTTACGTCTTCAATGAAACGTGAGGGTTTCGAAAATGTCATTCCGTTGTGCCGGTCGAAGATATGCATCGGGTAGCAAACATAAAGATTTTGTTTCGCGCGTGTCGATGCGACGTACATCAGTCTTCTTTCTTCTTCAAGCGTTTCAAGTTTTTCGAACGATTGACTCGATGGGAAAAATCCGTCGATAGCATGGAGTATAAAAACCGAATGCCATTCCAAACCTTTAGCGGAATGAATTGTGGAGAGCGTTAAGTATTCACGTTCTTTGTCGGTTTCGTCAATGTCAATCACGCTATCGTGCGGCGGCTCAAGCGCCATGTCGGAAAGAAAACTTTCCAGACTTTTGTAATTCTGAGAGATGTTCATGAAAATGTCTAAATCTTTTTTCCGCTTGTTGTAGTCGTCGTATTTTTCGATGAAGAGCGGCTCGTAGTATTTGTAAACGAGTTCGGCTTTGTCAGCCGGCAAATTATTCTTCGTATGAATTTCGTGAAGAAGCGAGAAAAGGTTGAAAATATTGTCGCTGTATTTTTTGGTTACTGCAGATTCCGGTTCGCCTTTAATTGAAATTTGATTCGTTGCAATTGCGTCCATAATCAGTTGTGCGCGCTTGGGACCGATGCCCTCATGAAGCAGCAGAACGCGGTACCAGCTAACGTAATCGTTGGGATTTGATGCGATGCGCAAGAAAGCGAGCACGTCTTTTACGTGTGCGGTCTCGATAAATTTCATGCCGCCGAATTTCATGTAAGGTATGTTCGCTTTGTTCAGTTCGATTTCAAGATCGAATGAATGATATGACGAACGGAAGAGTACGGAAATATCGTTAAGCGGAATGCCTTCTTCGCGCAATTCCAGAATTCGTTCAACAATAAATCTTGACTGCATATTTTCATTTGTGGCGGAAATTATTCCCGGCAGTTCGCCGCCAATCTTCCGCGTGAAAAGATGTTTTGGATATTTCTCAAATGCATGTTCGATGATGTGATTGGAAAAATTCAGAATCTCCTGTGTGCTTCTATAGTTCTCTTCCAGCGTAATAATTTTCACGTCGGCAAAGAGTTTCGGAAATTCCATTATGTTTTTGAAATTTGCCCCGCGGAATGAATAGATTGACTGTGAATCGTCGCCGACAACCATGATATTGTTGTTAAGCTGCGTTAAACCTTTGATGATCTCTGCCTGAAGTTTGTTAGTATCCTGGTATTCGTCAACCATCACGTACTTGATGCCTGAGAGAAAAGATTTTGTTGCCGGAGACATTTCTAAAAGAAAAGCGCGCAGATAGAGAAGCAGATCATCGTAATCGAGAAGATTGTTCTTCTGTTTGTACACAGTATAAATTTTATGAATATCCGTGATCTTCTCTAGATACTCTGCAAAGTGGGGGAACTCTTCTTCTAAAATATTTTCAATCGTTCGACCCGTGTTTGTGCTTAAACTAATAACCTTGTTGATCGTAGTCTTGTTCGGAAATCTTTTCTTGTGTTGGGCTAGATTAAGCTGCCCGCGTATTAAGTTGATCACGTCTTCGCTGTCGCCTTGATCAAGAATTGTGAAACCGTTTTCAAGCTTAACAGCTTTTGCATATTTGCGCAAAGTTAAATTTGCAAACGAATGGAAAGTTCCGCCGTTAATTTTCGAGCAGCGGTTATCCAAAAGAATTGTTGCACGGTCCATCATTTCTTTTGCAGCTTTGCGTGTAAATGTAAGTAGAAGAATTGACGACGGATCGTTTCCTAATTCTGTCAATCGCGCAACTCTGTAAACCAATGTTCTGGTCTTTCCGCTTCCCGCACCGGCAATAACGAGGTAGGCGCCTTCGGTTGCACTTGCAGCTTCGAACTGCGCCGGATTTAAATGCTCTTGGTAATTAATTCTGAAATGTGATTCACCTACAGCTTTATGAGCTGAAACTTCTCGCGTTCTTTTTAATACGTACTTCTTTGACATTAGGAACGATGTGCTTTGGGCTTTTTGAGAATTTCGGAAACTAAAATCAATTCACGCAGTGAAGAAGGATTTTTGATTTTTTGTTTAATCGAGTTTGCCCGTTCATTGATTGGACGGGGCGTATCATAAGCTTTTGTGCGCTCTGCAAATTCTTTTTCTTCTTTGGCGTTATCCATTGGAGTCGGCGGTATGAACTCGGAAGTTGTTTCCGGTTTCTGTATCTGTTCAAATCTAGTCCTTCTGTCGGCAGTCGGAATAGTTGTCTTTGGTTGTTCATATTCACCGCCGGTCTTGGGAATTTTGAAACCAAACATTTCAAGCAAATCTTCCGGTGAGGAAGAGGGAGAAGATTTTTGCTGATCTTCTCCTTCAGAATTTTCCGGAACATTGCCGCCAGTTCCTTGTTGTTTCTTCTTGCCAAAAACAGAACCGAACAAAAAGTAAATGATGAAAAGAAAAATTATTATTTGAATCAGATTGTCCATGGTTTACTTGTCTTTCTTTTCTTCTGGTTTTGCTATACTGCTTCTCATGTCGGTGTCGGCTTGAACATTTCTTAAATTATAATAATCCATTACGCCGAGATTACCCTTTCTGAAAGCTTCAGCCATCGCTTTAGGAATTTCCGATTCGGCTTCAACAACTTTTGCACGCATGCGAGCAACTTCGGCATTCATTTCTTGTTCCAATGCGACTGCGGCAGCGCGTCTCTCTTCAGCTTTGGCACGCGCAACTTTAAGATCGGCTTCTGCTTGGTTGGCTTGTAAGACTGCGCCAATGTTTGTGCCTACATCAACATCTGCAATATCAATTGATAAAATTTCAAATGCGGTACCGGCGTCCAAACCTTTTTTCAGTACAACTTTTGAAATGCTGTCCGGTGTTTCCAAAACATCTTTGTGAGAATTGCTCGAACCAATCGTTGTAACTATACCTTCGCCAACACGTGCAAGAATTGTTGCCTCTCCCGCACCTCCGACTAATCTTTCCAGATTAGTTCGAACAGTTATTCTGGCAATGGCTTTCAATTGAATTCCATCTTTTGCTACTCCGGCAACAATTGGGGTTTCAATTACCTTTGGATTGACGGACATTCTCACAGCTTCCAAAACATCGCGTCCGGCGAGATCGATTGCAGCTGCTTTGGAAAAACCCAAATCTAAATTTGCTTTATTTGCTGAGATAAGGGAAGTGACAACTTTGGTTACATTTCCGCCAGCAAGGAAATGTGCTTCCAACATCGAAATGTTTAATTGCAATCCCGCTTTAGTGGCAGCGATCAAATTTCTAACAATTACTTGCGGTGAAACTTTTCTAAGCCGCATACCGATCAAATCTTTGAATATCCTAACCTTGACACCGGAAAAGTAAGCCGTTATATACAATCCGATAGGCACAAAATAGAAAATCATAATCAATGCAAATATTGCAGCAATGATTATCACAATTGAAACACCGGTCAACGCTTCCATCCTTTACTCCTTAAATTTCTGTTAAACTGTTTACAAAATATCAATTCAATGTGACTAATCCAATTCTGATGCATGATAACTCCAAATTTTGAGGCTGAAACGGTTCCTTGATATGAGGATAATCAATCTATATATTTAAGAAACATTTTACGAAAGTTTGCTGTTTATTAGGTTAGACTAACAGAGGAAAGAAAATGGAAGGAAATTTTTCTGAACGCGTTCAGGAAGTGATTAGGTTAAGTCGGGAGGAAGCGCTTCGCCTTGGTCATGATTACATCGGCACTGAACATCTTCTCCTTGGAATTATTAGGGAAGGACAAGGTGTTGCCGTTAGAATTCTTAGAAATTTAGACGTTGATTTGGTCAAGTTGAAAAAGGCTGTCGAAGATACAGTGCGTACTTCCGGAGGAACTTTAACAATCGGCAACATACCGCTCACAAAACAAGCCGAAAAAGTTTTGAAGATTACGCAGATCGAGTCGAAAATTTACAAATCGAATGTAATTGGAACCGAGCATATACTTTTATCTTTGTTGCGTGACGAAGACAATATTGCGACTCAGATACTCCATCAGTTCAATGTGACTTACGATAATTCCCGTGCGGAATTAAATAATATCTTAAGTAGTAAGGAACCCGGGAAAGCGGCTTCACAACAACAGTTTACATCTACTGCTAAGAAAGTGGATAAAACCAAAACACCGGTTCTAGATAATTTCGGACGCGATCTTACAAAACTTGCAATCGAAGATAAATTAGATCCGGTAATCGGTCGCGAAAAAGAAATTGAACGTGTCGCTCAAGTTCTAAGCAGAAGAAAAAAGAATAATCCCGTGCTCATCGGCGAACCCGGTGTTGGCAAGACTGCAATTGCGGAAGGTCTGGCGCTTCGTATAGTTCAGAAAAAAGTGCCGAGAATTCTTCAGGAGAAAAGAGTAGTTACTTTGGATTTGGCTGGCTTGGTAGCCGGCACAAAATACCGCGGTCAGTTTGAAGAGAGAATGAAAGCGTTGATGAACGAACTTGAAAAAGCCGATGACGTGATTTTGTTCATCGATGAATTGCACACGATAGTCGGTGCCGGCGGCGCTTCGGGTTCACTTGATGCATCCAACATGTTTAAACCAGCTCTTTCGCGCGGCGATATCCAATGTATCGGCGCTACTACACTGGATGAGTACCGGAAATATATTGAAACCGACGGCGCTCTTGATAGACGTTTCCAAAAAGTTATGATCGATCCTCCGTCTGTGGACGAAACTATTCAGATCTTAGAGAACATAAAGTTCAAGTATGAAGAACACCATCACGTTCGTTATTCAACGGCAGCAATTGAATCGGCAGTCAGACTCAGCGAACGTTACATCACCGATAGACATTTGCCGGACAAAGCTATTGATGTGCTTGATGAAGCCGGTTCGCGTGTTCACATGGGAAATTTTACCGTCTCTGAAGAAATTCTAAAGCTTGAAGAAGAAATAGAAAAAATTAAGCAGCTGAAGATCCAAGTTGTTAAGCAGCAAGATTACGAAGAAGCCGCGCGCCTACGCGACAAAGAGCGCCAGCTTCAATCCGATCTTGAAATTGCAAAACGCGAGTGGGACGCTAAAACGAAAGACATCGTTTACGATGTTAACGAAGATGAAATTGCAACCGTTGTCTCTATGATGACTGGAATTCCGGTAACACGTGTTGTTCAGGCTGAGTCTGAAAAGCTGATGAAGATGGAAACCGCCTTGAAAGGTAGAATCGTTGGTCAGGACGAAGCAGTTTCAAAACTTTCGAAAGCTATTCGTAGAACACGCGCCGGATTGAAACGACCTTCCAAGCCAATCGGAACGTTTATATTTCTTGGACCAACCGGTGTTGGTAAAACTGAACTGGCAAAAGAACTTGCGCGTTACTTGTTCGATACGGAAGAAGCGCTGATACGGATCGATATGAGCGAGTACATGGAGAAATTTGCAGTGTCACGCTTGGTTGGAGCGCCTCCAGGATACGTTGGATACGAAGAGGGCGGACAGTTGACAGAACGTGTGCGCAGAAAACCATATTCGGTTGTTCTGTTCGATGAGATCGAAAAGGCACATCCGGATGTTTTCAATATTCTTTTGCAAGTTCTTGACGATGGAATTCTCACCGATAGTTTAGGCCGTAAGGTTGATTTTAAGAATACGATCATCATCATGACTTCAAATGTCGGTACTCGTGATATCAGAACGACCGGAGGATTCGGATTTGCCGGTGAGACTGAAGGCGATCATTATGCCAGTCTTAAGAACACTGTTGAAGATGCAATGAAAAAACTTTTCAACCCGGAATTTCTGAATCGTCTTGATGAAACAATTGTTTTCCGTAGCTTGGATAAGGAAGACATTAAGCAGATCATCACTATTGAAATGAAAGACTTAGTGAAAAATATCAGCGATAACAAGATGCGGATTGAGCTGCACAAATCCGCAATTGAATTTCTTGCGGACAAAGGGTTTGATCCGAAGTTTGGCGCAAGACCGTTGAAACGCGCGATCCAGAAATATGTTGAAGATCCGCTTGCAGAGGAATTGTTGATGGCGCATTTCAAAGAAGGCGATAAGATAATTGCCAAGCATAAGAAAAACGCCGAGGAATTATATTTCACGACGGAAAAAACCGCTGAGCCGGAAGAACAAGATAATCAAGAGAAGAAAACCGTTTAATTATTTTCGGAACTCCTTTTAATGCAACTAATTAACTCTGAAGAGATAAGCAAATATTTGTCGCAGTTAAATGGCTGGTTCTATATTGATAAATCGATCGAGAAAGAATTTACGTTAAAAAGTTTTGCAGATGCACTTGCATTCGTAGTAAAAGTTGGACTTGAAGCAGAAAAGATTGAGCACCATCCGGATATGCTCCTTCACTCATGGAATAAAGTAAGGATAATTTTATCCACCAACAGTGCCGGAGGAGTAACCGAAAACGATTTCAAACTTGCACAAACTATTGACGAAATAAGAAAATGAAGAATGAAAATATTCTAGAAATTTTTAAGCAAACAAATGCCCTTTTAAGCGGGCATTTTTTGTTGACCTCGGGGCGTCACAGCAACCAGTATTTTCAATGTGCACAGGTTCTTCAGTATCCAGAACATAACGAGAAAATCTGCGGATTGATTGCCGAATTTTTCAAAGATCATGAAATTGACGTCGTAATCTCTCCTGCAATAGGCGGAATTGTTGTAGGACAGGAAGTTGCACGTCAACTTGGCAAGAAATCTATATTTGCCGAAAGAGAAGATAAATCATTAACACTTCGTCGCGGATTTCATATTGAGGAAGGCAAACATTACCTGGTGTGTGAAGACGTTGTAACAACCGGCGGCTCTGTGTTCGAAGTGATGGAAATTATACGAAAGAACGGCGGCGTTGTTGCCGGTGTCGGTTACATTGTCGATCGAAGCAATAATAAAGTACAATTCGGCGTTCCGCAGTTTAGTACTCTACAACTAGAGGTTGTCTCATATCAGCCGGAAGAATGCCCGTTGTGCAAACAAAACATTCCCGCAGTGAAGCCCGGTTCTCGAAAAGTTAAGCCGTAATATTAATAGAGGAATGAAGTTTATGAAGCGGTTGTTCATTTTGTTTTTCATCTTCTATATCTCTGTAAGTGCACAAGTCAATTTTGATGAATTCATTTTCATCGAACGAGTTTAATCAAGTCTGCAAAAATACTTTGCAGAAGGTTATAAATTTTTATTCGGAATAATTTTCATATATGGATCAGAAAAAACTTTATAGAACCATCGAAACCGTAGCGTCCAAAAATTTTCCTACAGATAAAGATCTGCTTGAGGAAGTTGTGCGACAAATTGTTAAGCACGAAGAAATTCAACTTACCGGCGGAAGAATTTGGAAGCTCGACGCAAGAAAAAAAGGGTACAAACTAATTTTTCAAACCGGAAGAGTTCAAAAGATTCCCGAAGACTTTGCAGTTGCACTGAAAGAGTATCCGTTTTTTGAACAGATTGCAAACGAGAGAACAATCCTTGCAGACGAGACGAACAAAACCTTGATAAGTAAAGGAATCCTAAAATACTCTGCAGCGGGAGTTGGGAAAAAAGTGAAAGTCGGCGAAGTGAAATATTACGAATATCTGCTATCGGTTAATAGTCACATGATAGGGGACGGGCTTCGCGACACATTGAACATTGTTGCGGCGGTGCTCACTTCAAAACTGAACGAAAGATATTTAAGTTTGTCTCAAAAGAATCTCATTGCAGATATTGACAAAGCTAAACAGCTTCAGCGCAGCATTCTTCCGGCACATGAATTAAAATTTAATGCCTACGATTTGTTCGGTGTTACTATTCCGGCAGAAAATGTTGCCGGCGATTTTTACGATTACCTGAAGATTGGCGACGAAGAAGAGCGTTTGGGAATTGTTGTTGGTGATGCAGCATCAAAAGGATTGGGCGCGGCGGCAGAAGCGATGTACATCTCCGGCGCACTTCGTATGGCGAGCACATTTCAAATTAAAATATCACCGATGATGATGAGGTTGAATCAACTCGTAAACAAAATATTCAGCGATGAAAAATTCAGCTCTCTTTTCTATGGCGAGATTTCCAACGACAAAAAAGGTTTGTTCCTTTATGCAAACGCCGGCCACAATCCGCCGATGTTTTACAGCAAGAAGTTTGACAGCATTACAACGTTGAATCCGACCGGTCCTTTACTTGGTCCTGCGCCGAATGCAAAGTTTGAAACCGATAGTATTAATTTTTACAAGGGTGATATACTCGTTGTTTTCTCCGACGGCATAGTTGAATCTGCCAATGATAAGTACGAATTTTATGGTGACGAACGTTTGAAGGAAATTATCATGGCATCTGTAAATAAAACACCAAAAGAAATTACTGCTGGAATTTTGGAGGACGTAATTAAGTTCAGCACTAGCGATAGCCGCTACCAAGACGATAAAACCATTGTAGTTATAAAACGAAACGCATAATGGATCTTGTTCAAAAAATATTTGATGCCGGTGTTGTAGGTGCAGGCGGCGCAGGATTTCCGACACACGTTAAAGCGAAATCCAAAGTTGAATTTGTTTTGGCAAACGGCGCCGAATGCGAACCGCTAATTCACAAAGATTATGAGTTGATGTGCAACTTTGCGCCGGATATTGTTAGCGGCGTCGAACTGATGATCAAACAAACTTCTGCTAAAAAATCCTACTTCGGAATCAAAGCGAAGAATGCTTTAGCCCAAGAATCAATTGAAAAGAATTATTCGAACGGAAAAATTGAAACTTGTCTACTTGGCGATTTTTATCCAAGCGGCGACGAATATGAATTAGTTTACGCTGCAACGAAAAGGTTGATACCGCCCGCCGGTTTGCCGCTTGATGTTGGATGTGTAGTCAACAACGTTGAAACGTTTTACAACATTTCACAAGCAGTGCAAAACAAACCTGTAACTAAAAAATTTGTGAGTGTTGCAGGCGCAGTAAAAAATCCGTCATCTTTTTTTGCGCCGATTGGAACAAGTCTTAAAGAATTGCTTACTTATGCCGGCGGTGCTACCGCTTCCGAATTCGGTGTTTTTGTTAGCGGAATAATGATGGGCAAACTTATGTTCGATCTTACTGAAGTTGTAACGAAAACAACTGCTGGAATAATTGTTCTTCCCGCCGATCATTATCTTATCGACCGAACAAAAAGACCGATGAAGGATAAAAACAGAATCGGCAAGTCCGCTTGCGATCAGTGTAGCTACTGCACGGAGTTTTGTCCGCGCTATCTTTTGGGTTACGATGTTCAACCGCACAAAGTTATGCGCTCGCTTGGATTCACAACAACCGGTAAAGATGTTTGGAATCAGTATGCTGATCTTTGCTGTTCATGCGGATTGTGTTCGTTGTATGCTTGTCCCGAAGATTTATATCCTCGTGAAGCTTGCGATCAAGGTAAAGCTGAGAACCGAAAGCTTGGTTTGAAATATGTTCAGCAGAAACCTGTGCGCGTTCACCCGATTAAAGAGGGGAGACGTGTTCCGTTGAAACAACTCATGAAGCGTATCGACGTAACAAAATATGATGTGCATACACCGTTTAATAAGAAAAGTCCGGAACCGTCTCAAGTAAAAATACTTTTGAAACAACACACCGGTGTACCGGCAAAACCGGTTGTCAAAATTGGCGATCATGTTGAAGCCGGAGATTTGATTGGCGATATTGATGAAGGGAAACTCGGTGCAAGGATTCATGCATCGATATCAGGAAGAGTTACCCACGTTTCGGATGAGTTTGTGAGAATTTCAAAATAGATTATTGCGTCTTTGCGTAAAAAAGATTTTCACGCGGAGGCGCAGAGTTTAACGCAAAGAGCGCAGGGCAAAGATGACTGAGAATGAAATTGCGACGATAACTGTCCAAACGGCAATTGATCTTCATCGAAGCTTGGGACCAGGACTATTGGAATCTGTTTATGAAAACGCTTTAGCATATGATCTAAGAGAAAAAGAATTGTATGTTGAGCAACAAGTTCCAATGCCATTAGTCTACAAAGAGAAGAAATTTGACGTCGGTTACAGAATGGATTTGTTAATTGAAAAGAAAGTTGTCATTGAGCTAAAATCAATAGAAGCATTAGCTCCAGTACATTATGCACAGCTTCTGACTTATTTAAAATTATCGGATCTGAAACTTGGTCTCCTAATTAATTTCAATGTGAAATTATTAAAAGACGGCATTCATAGAATTGTAAATAACTTATAAACTTTGCGATCTTCGCGAAGACTTTGCGCCTTCGCGTGAAATCTTTCCCCAAGGTATATGAGTACATAATAAGGAAAACTGAAGATGGAAATGAATTCACTAGGTTTGATAGAAATGACAAGCATCGCAGCCGGAATGCAAGCGTGCGACATTATGCTTAAGACTGCTAAAGTTGAATTGATACTCTCCCGCACGATTTGTTCCGGCAAATACATTGTGCTAATCGGCGGTGATGTTGCGGAAGTGCAATCGGCAGTTGATAACGCAGTTAACCAAATCGATTTTGCCGTAATCGATACATTTGTCATTCCGAACGTTCATCCCGATATTTTCCCGGCGCTCTCGGGTCACTCAAACGTTACAATGTTGGAAGCCTTGGGAATTATTGAATCATTTTCAGTCGCTTCATTGATAGAGGGCGCAGACGCTGCAGTCAAAGCAGCAACAGTTAGATTGATCGAAATACGTTTGGCGATGGCTCTCGGCGGAAAAGCATTTTGCACAATCACGGGAGAAGTTGCCGCAGTTCAAAGTGCAGTTGATGCCGGCGCCAAAGTAATTTCCGACAGAGGATTATTGGTAAACAAAATTGTAATTCCGCAGCCACGACCGGAATTACTGAGCGAGATGATTTAGAAAACTGCCACGACGTAAACATGCCTGCGGTAGGCATGCGTCGTGGCAATACAAAAAGAAATCACCCAACCTTTTTTACAACCAAATTGAAATTTATTTTTTTATCTATGTACGAAAGATAGTCTGCTAAATTTTGCGCGAGATCCAAAATCACTTCGCGGCCGAGTTGTTCACCTTTGTTTCTTAAAATTGAACCTTTCGCTTTGTAAATATTCAGCAACTCAATGTTCCTTTCATATTTTGCTTCGACAAATCTTTTTGCCCAGCGATAGATATCGTCAATTTCGTTCTTCCTTCCGAATCTAATTTTACTCTTGTCGTAATATTTTTCCCAAACCTTATCAAAATCTTTTTCAATCTTGGAATGGTAGTTTGTCTTCTTATTAGTATCCCAACCGAAACTGGTATGGGAAGGGGTACTGACATCAACAATCCAATGAATGCTTTTGGCGAGTTCCAGCGCGCATGTTCTGTATTCTTCTTCAACTTGCCATTCCTTTAGATCGCGTGCGGCATATTTTAATCTGGCAATTACCGTTGCCTGATCCGCACCGGTCTTCGCAAAAACAATTCTGAATCTTCCTTTCTCCTTGGTCAACTTATACGAATGATCATTTTTCAGTTTGGAGCTGTGGCGCGAATCATCCGGCATATCCATCCATTCCTTAAGCCATTTGATTTTTGTTTTCCCGTCGGTTTTCCATTCCGGTTTGGCAATTCCGTTCAGCAAAAAATTCAGCGCGTTTGTCTTCGGATAATCCGAGATAACTTTGTAAGCCATTTCTTTGTGAATTTTGGCAAGCATTCTTAATCCCCGTTTTTGTTGAAAAATTATTTAAGGAAGAAAGGTATTATACTTCTACACGGTCTCCATGACTTTTAGGAGAAGAGATCACGATGAATGTTACGTCTTCACTGCTTTCATTTCTGAACTGGTGAACTTGTTTCGGTTCAACTTCAATTCCTTCGTTGGCGGTGAGGTCATGAATTTGTCCCTCTATTTCGATTGCAGCTTTTCCGTTAAGGATAAAAAAGAATTGGCGCGACTCGTTGTGGTAATGCATCTTTTCAGATTTTCCCGGCGGCACACTTTCCATTATTACGCTTAACTTATCATCGTTAAGCAAATGCCAGCCGTCGCAGATTTCTCCCCAGATGTAGTGCAGAGCGTTTTCTTTTTTAACAACTTTGTTCATTGCAATCCCAAATTATTCCGCGTAAGATTTCCATTTGTAGAAAAGATAAGGAGCGAATGTAACCCACACCAAAATTAAAATCCATAAGCGTCCTTGCGTGATGTTGTAGTCGTGAAAAAGTTTTTCCCACGAGTTGCCGAAAAGATAATGACCACCCACAAACTCGAACGCGACGGTTAAGCAGAGCCACATGAAACCGATTAGCAATGCTTGAGCGCCGGATTTAATTTGCCAGATGCGCGTTACAACCATAATGTAAATGCCGAAGAGAATTAGTCCGGTGAACACGGAAACTTGATGAGCCGGAAGCTCTCCCAAATAATCTTTAAGGAACGCAACTCTAATTGTTCCGTTGATGACCGCAATTATCACCATCGGAAACCAAAGTAAAAAATATTTGAGTAACATTTTATCACCAAGGTGTTTTGTAAATCATAGTGCTCATATTATCACAACCGCATCGAAGAGTCTGACGATACAGAAGTGTTTATTAGCGTTTTATCAACTAATCATTAGTGCCAATTACATAAACTGCTATTGCTAATCCAACTGATTGGAGCAAAAAAAATAAGCTCAACAATGCATTCTTAACAGAAGTT
Organism: Bacteroidota bacterium; assembly: GCA_023381535.1. Next base: position 62,681 of record JAMCSN010000003.1, on the reverse strand, counting down.
ATATTCCTAATTCTACTTTGATTTTTCAATCGTTTCATATCAAGCAGCTTTGTCCCTTCACCAGCTTTTTCAGTATAGCGTTTATATATTTCATAATGATAAGGGATGCTGACACTCTTTTTTACTTTCTCAGATTCAGCATTAAAAGATGTTTGATCTATAACTTCGGATGCTAAAGCGGCATTCAAAGAGTCTTGTGCAGAACCCGAGCTAACGCTAATTAGCCGTTTTTCTCTTTCAGCAAAATATGTCTTATCACTTTGTATTACTTTAGAAAGAATGTCGTAGTGATCATTTAACAATAAAAGTGTATGACGAGAATAGATTGCCTCATAGAGATAATCTCTTGCTTCTTTTTGTCTAGATATTATCTCATCATTAGTATCCTTCAATCGATTTAATATTTTTTCAAATATCTGTGTTATTAATAGAAATCCTAAAGAAGCAATGCCGATACATACTGCTGAAATAATTGATAAGTGTTTTTTCATAATATCTATTAGTTAACCCGCCAGATAGTTTGTAAATGCTGCCATGTCTACAATTCTTTATTTTGCCGAAACTACACACTCAATCTCAATCAAAGCATCTTTGGGCAAACGCGCGACTTGAACGGTTGAGCGCGCCGGTTTGTGTTTATCGAATTCACAAAAAAGGAAAAGTAAGAAAGTCTTTTTCATATTTACCCCGATTGCCGATATAACTTAAGCAGAAAAATAGAGAAGCGCCAAAGTAATAAGCGCGGGCAAAGCTTGTGTATAAAGTATCGAACGCTTCGCCGTTAATCCGCCGAAAACTCCGACAGCAAAAAACACAGCATAGGAAGAACATCTGAATGTGATATTTATAAGTGGTTTCATTTTTTCCCAATTGTGATGAAACTGTTTTAATGTGATAATGTTCGTTCGATTTCCAAAAACAATATGGCAAGCGTTCTACAATTAATCAACAATCCAAACATCTAATTACTAACGACTAACTGCTAACGACAGTCATTTCAATTGTATCTGTACGTTTTCTCTATCCAGTATTCGACTTGGCGCCCCTCCATTTTAATTTTCTCCCAGCGCGATTTGTACGCAGCATCCAAAACATGTTTCAGAACTGCGTTATCGCCGGTCGTGTTCATAACAATTTTGTGTTCCTTAACAATTCCGTCTATGCCTATCTTGAGCAGAAGAACTATCTCGCCGTTGGTGCCTTCAACATTTTGCGGAATGACTTCAAGAATTTGTCGCGGTATAAATGGAAGTGGAGTGTAATCTTTCCCAAGTCCGCTTCCATAACCGTAACCTTTTCCAACGCCGCCACTTCCTCCGATTCCTTTTCCGGTTCCAACACCGGAAGAAATTTTGAGCGAATCTTTTTTATCGAACAAGATGGTTTCTTTACCGAATGATATCAAAGTGGAATCCATAGAAGGTACCGGCGTGCCGGAAATTGTTTGCAATGGAACACCGCCGTTTCCTGTTTCGTCTATCCCATTGCCAAACGAACCGTCACCGGGAATAACTTCACCGATATTGATGAATTGCATCTTAGCAGTGTAGGTATTGATGTATTCTCTTTGAATTTCTTTCCCCGATATTTCCGGCAAAAAACGAATTGAGAATAAAACTATGCAGTGAACAACTATGCTGATGATAATTCCGATAGTAAAATTTTTGCGATATCTTTGCTGCCAATTCTCGAACACTTCGTCCCCGCAAGAGAAAAGTTTATTATTAGATGAATGCTCTGCAACTACAGTGCAAGCTAAGATTAAATGTAAATTAATTCATCATATATTTCTTTACCAATAGGAACTTATGATTTGCTAATTTAGTTATCAGCTTATAAAAGTTCTGTAATAAAAAGGCGATTAAATGACAATGAAAGAAAAATACGGCGATTGGGCACTGATTACCGGCGCATCATCCGGTATTGGTGAAGAGTTTACGAAAAGACTCGCGAAAGAAAAAATAAATTTAATTCTCGTTGCCAGAAGAAGAGAGCGTCTGGAAAAACTTTCAGCGGAGTTGAGCAAAGCATACGGTATAGAAACGGTAATAGCGCCGGTTGATTTATCTCAAGATGATTTTTTGACGGCACTAAAAGAAAAAGTCGGCAATAGGGAAGTCGGAATTTTAATTAACAACGCCGGTTTCGGCTCCAACGGAGAATTTATCAATGCGGATGCCGACCACGAAACGAAAATGGTAAAAGTAAATTGTGTTGCGCCGACAATTTTAACTCATCATTTTGTGCCGAAAATGGTTAAAAGGAAAAAAGGAGCCGTAATTTTTCTTGGAAGTTTGGTCGCTTTTCAGCCGACACCATTCATGGCAACGTACTCCGCTACTAAAGTATTCAACGCTTATCTTGGCGAGTCACTTTGGTATGAATTAAGGAAACATAACATCGATGTGCTTTCGCTGAACCCGGGAGGAACCGCAACGGAATTTCATAGAATAGCAAATTCGGCGATGGGTTCCGTGCCGAGAACGGCGGAACAAGTTGTTACAACTGCGTTGAAGGCGTTGGGCAAAAAGACAAGTGTGGTAGATGGATTTTACAACAAAGCGCTTTCAGTTTCGTCGAAGTTTTCAACAAGAAAATTAACCGTGATTATTTCCGGCTGGATTACATCGGCGTTGTACAGCAAGAAGGCGGCTCAGAGCTAAAAATCTTTTAGCAGTGATTTGTACGCCATCTTTTGAAATACCGCTACGATAATAAGCGATACAACCGAAATCGGAATTATAAGCCAGAAGAATTGACCGAATGAAAGAGGCTGCATAACCGTTATGGAGAGAAACAACTCACTCGATGGTTTGAACACAATAACAATTAGAAAAACGATGTAGAGAACACTCAAGAGGAAAGAAAGCGTTGCGCCTTGCGACGAAGCCAGCCTGATGGCGTTTTTCTCCTTGTAGTTTGCGAACAAACCGCCCATTCCCAAGTTGATTGAAATTATACTCAACGCCGCAAGAATAGTTGTAAGCAGCGCAAACGATGTTACGAGTAATCCGAATTTTAGATTGGTGATAACTCCAAGCGAAATGCTGATGAAAATAATTATTATTCCGATGACTGAAATTTTTTTCTTCAAAAGAAAATCGGCGTTGACGGGCGCTGATTTAATTTTCCAGAACGCCAATCCTTCGAGACTGATCAGCGGGAAAACAAATCTTAACGAAAGTGTTGTAACCAAAAGCAGATTGAAAGTGAAGGTCGCAAGGTAAATGATTGTCTGCAGATAAAAATTTCCGGTGCCGATAAATTCCGTTCGTGCTACATTAGCGACAAAAATTATTATCAGAAAAAGAAGAACAAAGAAATGAATTACTTGCGTCGGTTCTCTGAGAAAAACCAAAACGTCGCGTTTGATTATCGATTCAGTCTGGGGCAAGAAACCGGATTTATTACCGAACGAGACCAACAGATTTATCTTCTTGGACGCCGATTGTTTTTTCGTTTTAACATTTTGATTTGAAAGCCAGCTCGATAAATACCATCTGCTTCCTAAAAACATTACCGAGACAAACAGAATAAACGACAAACCAAGTTGCATCAATGTAAGTCTCCACGCTTCGATAAGATTGCCGGTGATAATATTGTAGCCGGTTTGAGACAGCCAGTGATTCGGAAGATAGGTTAGTATTGGCGAAATTAGTTCGCCGTAGTATCTGTCTCTATCGACAGCAAAGCCAAGTTTGATTACAGTATTGACAAGCGTGCCTGGAGAATTGACTGCAAAGAAAATCAAAATAATTGCCGAATAAACGATAGCCAATGCGTAAACGATTTTTCTCCATCCGAAACGGTGAGAAAGACGCACTAGAATCATAAGAACAATGACACCGAGCGCGCTTGCGCTGAAAATGAAAAAGAAATAATCGGCAGCGAGTAAAATGAATTGCAGCGGACTGAGTCTAAAATAATATGCATAACCGATTAGGGAAGCGTACAAAATCAAAAGCAACGTGGATGAACTGTAGAAAAAATTATCCAAATATTTTATGAAAAATATTTTGGAAGGGGAAACCGGCTTTGTTAAAAAGAAATTCACTTCACTCGATTTGTACAACGTGGAATATGCAACGATTATGTTTCCCACATTTACAGACAAGAAGAAAATGAAGAGTGTTATCGAAATGAATTCGTGAAAAAGAAAAAGCCCAAGTTTGATTCGAACAAGAAGAAACCATATAAAGCGCTGGGCAAAAAGAAATGCACCGACTGCAAATGCGGTATAAGTTAATCCGCTGGCAAGATTTTTTATTGTGTTGGCAAGCGTAATTTTGGATTCGAGCCGGAGAAAAATTAAGAGCTTGTGCTTAAGTATGTGAATAATCTGATTCATTTTCTTCGGTAAGTTCGATAAATATTTTCTCAAGGTTCCTGTTGTGCTCTTGTTTCATTCTTAAAAGCATTTCAATTGTGCCGTCGAAAATAATATTGCCGTTGTTTATAATTCCCACGTGCGTGCAGATTTCTTCTACAACATTCAAACTGTGCGTTGACATGAAAATGGTTAGACCTTCGCTGACTTTATCTTTGAGCAGTTTTTTTACAATGTAAGCGCTTTGAGGATCGAGTCCGATCATCGGCTCATCAATAATTAAAAGTTTCGGGTTATGTAAAAATGCCGATGCAATTACAATTCTTTGTTTCATTCCTTGAGAATATTCTTCGGTACGCTTGTCAATCCAATCGCCGATCTTAAGCTGGCGTATAAGCTCATTAATTTCTTTTGTTAGCTTTTCTTTTGTGATGTTGAACAGTCCGCCGCTGAAGTAAAGATATTCTCGCCCGGTAAGTTTATCGTATAGATACGGCTGATCTGGTATGTAACCGATTTTCATTTTTGATTCGAGCGGACGATGCAGAATGTTTTCGCCGTCGAGAAAAATGTTTCCGGAAGTCGGCGCAAGCAATCCGGTAATCATTTTTATCGTAGTGGTTTTTCCGGCTCCGTTCGGACCAAGAAATCCATACAACTGTCCTTCGGCAATTTTAAGATTGATCTTGTTTACGGCAGTAAAATCGCCGAATCGTTTTTCCAAGTTTGCGAGTTCAAGCATAATTTAGAGGCGGAGAGAAATTATAAATTTATATTTTCAACGTCTTCCAACGTTATTGTAGTGAGGTCAACATCGTTTTGTTCGTACATATTGAAAATTCTTTCTTCCTGGTTGGTAACTGCGGCATAGAACAAATGCTTAGCCAATACGACGTTCTTAAAATGTTCTTTGGTGGAATTGGAGAGTTTCGAAAATAAATCCAGCAGTTCTTGCAAAGCACCTTCGTCCAAGCAATAGCCCTTTTTCTCGGCAATGTTTGATGCGATTCCAAGCATCTCACGCGGTGTAAAATCTTCAAAATAAAAATGGTTTGGAAGCTTTGCCTTAATTGAAGGATCGGCTTTAAAAATTAATTCCATTTCACTTTTAGTGCCGGACAAAATAAGTATGAATTTGCTTTTATAATCGTACAACCTTTTGAAGATTGTATCAACGGCTTCTTTGCCGAATGAATTGTCGTCGAAAAGTGCTTTTGCATCTTTTACAAATAAAATTCCGCCGAAAGCCTGCTGAATCACTTTGTCGGTTTTAATTTCAGTTTGTCCGGGATAACCGCCTATCAAATCATGGCGTTCAACTTCAACAACCTGTTCTTTCTTTAGCACGCCAAGTTCTTTAAGAATCTTTGCTAGAATATTCACAACGGTTCGTTTGCCTACGCCTTCGTTGCCAATGAAAATAGAATTTAAATTTCGCTCTACGGAATGTAATCCCTTTTCTTTTTTTAACTGGGATATTTTGAAAAAGCTTATCAGCTTGTAAATTTCTTTTTTAACATCTTCGAGACCGATCAGTTTGTTCAGTTCGTTTATGTGCTCTTGAAGAATAAGCGGATCGCCCTTCACTTCAAACTGTTTAGCTTCAATTTCTTGTGTGAGAACTTCCGATATGTCGGTTCCTTCAACAGTGTAGTGCTTTTCTTCTGTTCTTTCAGTTGCAGGCAAATCGGAAAGACGCAGTAGCATTTTTTGTTTTACCGCTTCGAGAATGTTGCGTACAATTCTTGCGTTGCCGAATTTCTTGTCGCGGTTCTTAAACAAATCCTCAAAGTGTTTAAACAACTTCTCTTCGGCGCTTCCGGATAAAACTTTTTTGTCTCTTGCAAGAGAACGTTTTGCAATTTCCATCAATTCGGAAGGGGAGTAGTCTTCGAAGAAAAATGATTTGCTGAACCGCGACTGCATACCGGGATTACTCGCAATGAAACGGTTCATTTCGTCTGTGTATCCGGCGGCAATCACAATGAACTTGCCCCGGTCGTCTTCCATTCTCTTCAGAAGTATGTCAATCGCTTCTTTGCCGAAATCATTTCCTGAATCGCCGGATTTAATGAGTGCGTACGCTTCATCGAGGAAAAGCATTCCGCCGATCGACTTGTCGATGATCGCAGTTGTTTTTTCCGCTGTCTGTCCAACGTAACCGGCAACCAAACCTTGTCGGTCAGTTTCAACTAAATGTCCTTTGGGAAGAATTCCCAATGCCGAATAGATTTTTCCGTAAATTCTTGCAACCGTTGTTTTACCAGTGCCGGGATTGCCTAAAAACAAAATGTGTTCGGTGAATATTTTTTTTATGTCTTCGCCCTGCTCGTCAAGGTAGCGGGCAAGTTTTACCATTTCGTCAATTTGTTTTTTGATTGCCGACAGTCCGACAAGTTTTTGAAGTTCATCAAGAGCTTCTTTCAACGCTTCTTCGTTAATAGGAATTTTGACTTGTTTTGCAGCGCTCTTGATAAGTATTCGTTCTACCACATCTTTGTTGAATGTAGTTAGAAATTCTTTCGTTCGTTTTTCTTCCGGCAGTTCTAGATATAATTTGCTGAGTGTGATTTTCAAATCTTCGAAAAGTTTTTTCGCGATGCGCGCGTTCCCGAACGATTTATCACGTCCTCTGTATAAGGAAACAAGTTCCTTCTTAATTATTTCTTCAGCTTCTTCGTTTGCTTTATATTCTTCCTTTAAGAGCTGCAGTTTGAAAATTGCAAGCAGTTCATCCGGTGTGTAATCTTCAAAAACAAATGTGTGATTAAATCTGGATTTTAACCCGGGGTTGGAAGTGAGAAACGAATTCATTTCTTCCGGGTAGCCGGCAACGATAACAACGAATTCGCCTTTGCGGTCTTCCATGCGTTTGAGAAGTATGTCGATTGCTTCTTGACCAAAATCTTGACTGCCGCCTTTCTTGATCAGCGTGTACGCTTCATCGATAAACAAAATACCGCCGATTGCATCGTTAATAATTTTTTCTGTCTTTTGTGCTGTCTCGCCGATGTATTGACCAACGAGCGCGGAACGATCGACCTCGATTACGTGACCGCTTGGTAAAATTCCCATCGCGTAAAAAATATCGCCGAGCATTCGTGCAATTGTAGTTTTACCCGTGCCGGGATTTCCAAGAAACACTGCATTGATAGCAATTTTATCCTCAGCTTTCAAGCCGAGGCGTTTTCTTTCTTTCAAAAATTCGAGATAAGCGACAAAACTTTTAACAGCTTCTTTGATGCTCGAAAGACCTATGAACTTATCCAAGTCAGCCAATAATTCGGGTAACGGTTTTACTTCGCGCGGTTTTTTCTCTACGATTTGTGTTTTCTCTACCGCCGGTTTTTCCGATTTTGTCTCCGGTGCGAATGGTGGTTCGGTTGTTTCAACAATCTTCTGAGTATTTATACCAAAATATTTTTCCGCAATCTTAAAATGATTTATATAAATCTCGACTCTAGCTTGTCCAATTTTCCATGTAGAGTTATCGGAACCAATAGTTTGTACGAAGATTACCGAATCCCAATCTTTATGCACATTAAGTTTGAAGTCGTTGCGAGCAATTTCAAAATCGTTGAGATACCAAACTGCTGTTCCGCTGTAATTCTTATCTAGTTTTCTGAAGAACGGATTGTTAAAAATAACTTCCGCACCAATTACAGGAACCCTCGTATCCAAAGTTTTGTAATAGCTGCGTCTGCCGGTATTGGTTTCTTCATCCACATCGAACATTTTTATTGAAAACACATCTACGTAATCGTTCGGGTAAAAAGCTGAATGATGTTTAAAAGATGCAATTTCATGAGTAGGCGTTTTTCTAGTTTCATCAGTTTTTCTATCCGAGGTTTTTCGTTTCGGTTGCGGAACTATTTCGTACTCTTGTTCAAGTTGTGAATACTTTTTGAGAGCATTGTAAATATTGTTGAACCGGGGATTCTTTTTGTGCTTGTTAAAAAGAATTTCTGCTTTTTTCAATGCCGGTTTTAACTGGAAAAGGTGAAGCATGGATTCAAGTTCAATCAATTCAGCTTCGTCATTTTTCACCTTTTCAAGAATCTTACGCGTGACAAGAAGAGAAAACCAATACTCTTTGGATTTAATCGCCCTGTTAGCAAGAGCTAAATAACGTGCTACGTCTTTGGCGTTGAAATCTTTCGAATAGGCATAGAGGGCTTCAGCTTCCTTAATTAAATCTTTAATCTCATCAAAAGTTTTTTTCTTGTTAGGGTCGATTGAAATCCCAAGTTTAATAGCGTCGTAAGCTTCTTCAAATTTCCGAAGTCCGGCGAGCGATTTCGACTTGTTCAAGTATGTCCAGGTGAGAATTGATTTCTGCTGTTCGATGGATTGATCAATATCAGCAATGGCGCCTTCGAAGATGCTCATGCGGTAGAGTAGGTAAGCTCTATAGACTTTTGCTTTGATGGAATCGCCTTTCAGTTCAACTGCAAGATTGGCGTATTCCATCGCTTTCATGGGGTTACCGTTTTCGAGCAACGCCCAAGCCAAGCAGATGGCAGACTCGCTGTCGTCCGGTCTCGATTGATAAACTTTCTCAGCCGCATTAAGTGCCAAACGGAAGCGTCCGTTCCACAGATGCTCGTACGCTTCTGATTGCAGCTTATTTAATTCTTCATCGAACACAATAGTTTATCGGAATAATTTGCTTTATTAATTTTACAAACTTAATATAATAAGTTAAGACAATTAACTAAAGAATTGCTATAAGTGAATTTGGTCATTTTTATATGAAACCATAAAGCATTCTTTACGTCTAAAAAAGTAAAGATTTGAGGAAACTATCATGAAAGCTAAATTGATTGCCGTCTCATTGATTTTAGGATTCGTTGTTAGTGGTTGTGGTTTTTGGGGTATAAGAGGCAACGGGAAAGTGAAACAAGAAACCAGAAACATTCAGGAATTTCAAAACTTGGATGCTGGCGGAGCTTTTACAATCCGTGTGCATGTCGGTTCTGCGCCATCACTTAAGATTTCTGCTGAAGAAAATCTTTTGTATTTCATTCGAACCAATGTAAAAGGTAATACCTTGTCTATTGATACGAAGAAAAACATCTCTCCGCGAAAAGAAATTCTTATTGATGTTACAACTCCCGATTTAAGATCTGTTGATGTTTCCGGCGCGAATAATATTTCAGTCATCGGTGTGAACACAGATAATTTTTCAATCGATCTGAGCGGAGCAGGACACGTTTATGTTGACGGCACTGCTGACAGATTTGATGTGGAGCTATCGGGTGCTGGAAGTCTTGATGCGAAAGATTTGAAAGCTAATATTGTGAGAGTAAGCGTAAGCGGTGCTGCTAGTGCGGATGTTTTTGCGAAAGAATCTTTAGATGCGTCAGTTTCAGGTGTCGGGTCAATCGATTATTACGGTGATCCTCAGAAAACAAGAACGAATGTTTCAGGTGTCGGATCGATATCACGAAAATAAGTTAGTTACTTATGTCAAGAAGGCGGAATTGGTTTAGTTCGATTCCGCCTTTTTTGTTTTTCGGATTTTGTTTTATCATCTGCGTGAACTATTTTTAAAATAAATTTTGTAACTGATTGATAGGAAATAAATTCATGAAAAGAACTCAAGTCGCAATACTTATGGGTAGTGATTCGGATTACCCGGTGATGCAAAAAGCTGAAAACGTATTCGAAGAATTTAATATAGATTTCGAAACCCGCGTTCTATCAGCACACAGAACTCCGAGACAGACAATCCAATTCATTTCAGATTCAGTCAAGCTTGGGACAAAAGTATTCATAGCTGGAGCGGGTGGCGCAGCTCATCTTCCTGGAATTATTGCAGCACATACTGAGTTACCTGTGATCGGTGTTCCGATTCTCGGTAAGTCAACTAACGGATTAGATTCGTTGCTGTCGATTGTACAGATGCCTCCCGGCGTTCCGGTAGCTACAGTTTCAATTGATGGTGCCAAGAACGCTGCTTTATTGGCAGTTCAAATACTTGCGGTTTCTGATTCTGGTCTCAAGAAAAAACTAATTGCTTACAGAAAGAATATGGAAAAGGAAGTTCTTAAGAAGGACAAGAATCTTCCTCGAAGTAAAAAGTAATCAAGCATTTCGTTTTCCCAACGCAATATAAATCGGGTCGCCAACCATACTTTCAATACTCCATGTATTGAAGATCAATTTAAACCAGAAATATTCGTTTAAAAAAATCGGTACCATAAAATTCAGAAATAAAAGAAATCTTTTCTCACTGTTAGGAAAGCCTTTTTGCTGAGGTACAGATTGAATAAAAATCATTGAAATTCCTTTCTTAAAACAAAAATCTTAGTGGCATATAAAATGCAACTATTGTAAACGGACTTAGAAAATTCGGAGTAACAGACATAAAATCATTTTTTCAAGTGGGCATAGTCATTTTGGAATATGCTCATGGATTCTAACAAAACGAACTATTAGAGGAGAAAAAAGATGGCGCTAATAGCAGTTATTGATGACGATCCGGATATCGTGGATGCCAGCAGTTTGGTGTTAAGGTCAAAGGGATATGATATTGTTACGGCTACAAATCCGGAGGACGGATACAAAATTATAATGGAGAAAAAACCCGATCTGATAATTCTTGATGTTATGATGGATGAACCCGACGATGGATTTTTTATGGCACAAAAACTTCGTAAGGAAAAAATAAAAACGCCGATTCTGATGTACACTTCTGTTTCGAAAGCGATTGGAATGGATTTCGGGAAAAGCGAAATGGTGCCGGTCGATGATTTTGTTGAGAAACCAATTTCACCTGAAGAACTGATAGCTAAGGTTACAAACTTGCTGCAAAGAGTTGAGGAGGTACGCTAATGTTAGTCTTCGAAAAAAATGCTATGACAGAAGAGATCGAACAACTCGTTGCGAAGTACGGCAATAATAGATCTTCGCTGCTTCCTATTCTTCAGGATATTCATAGAAAGCATAAACACATTCCAGATTTCGCGCAGCAGGAAGTTGCACGTTTGCTGGGAATCCATCCCGTTGAAGTTTACAGTGTAATCAGTTTTTATTCTTTCTTGAATACGCAGCCGAAAGGACGAAACATTGTGCGTCTTTGCCAGACAATTGCGTGTGATCTTTTTGGAAAAAAATCCGTTGTTAAAGCTGTTGAACGGGAATTGGGAATTACATTCGGCGAGACAACAAAAGACGGCAAGTTCACTCTCGAATATGTTAATTGTCTTGGTATGTGCGATCAAGGACCAGTGTTGTTGATAAATGAAAGAGTCTATTCAAAAGTGACGCCGGAAAAAGCGATTCAGATTCTTGGCGAGGTGAAATAATGAACCAAGAAAAAAAAGATAGAAAAGGGACAGTTCTCTTTTCGAAATACGCAAGAGGTGAAGCGATTAAAAAAGCTTTATCGCAATCGCGTGAAGATATTTTATTCGAACTGCGCGAATCGAAATTGAAAGGAAGAGGCGGCGCGGGATTCCCAACGGCAACAAAATGGACAATCGTTGCAGCTGCAACTTCGAAAACGAAATATGTTATCTGTAATGCCGACGAGGGTGAGCCCGGTACTTTCAAAGATAGAGTTTTGCTTTTAGAATTTCCCGAACTGGTACTCGACGGAATGGTAGTAGCCGGATACACGATCGGCGCCGAGAACGGAATAATTTATCTTCGTGGCGAATACGAATACATGAAAAAATCTCTTGAAGATTATCTGCAAGAAATGAGAAAAGATAAACTGCTCGGCAGAGAAATTCTGAACAAAAAGAATTTCAATTTTGATATTACCATTCGAATGGGCAGTGGCGCATACGTATGCGGCGAGGAAACCGCATTGATTGAATCACTTGAAGGAAATAGAGGCGAAGCCCGCAACCGCCCACCGTATCCAGTTAACACTGGTTTTATGGGTGCACCGACAGTGGTTAACAACGTAGAAACATTGGCGTCAGTACCACATATAATTACAAAAGGCGGATTGTGGTTCAAGAAATACGGGACCGATAAATCTACCGGATCAAAATTGTTTTCCGTTTCCGGCGATTGCGAGAAACCCGGTGTGTATGAACTTCCGTGGGGAACGCGCATAACGGAATTGCTGGAAATCGTTGGAGCGAAGAATGCTAAAGCAGTGCAAGTCGGCGGAGCCTCAGGTACTTGCATTCCGAAATCGGGATTCAACAGAGTCCTCGCATACGAAGACGCTGCAACCGGCGGGTCAATTATGATTTTTAACGAAAGCAGAAACATGCTTCATGTACTAAAAAATTTTATGGAATTTTTTGTTGAAGAATCGTGCGGCCAATGTACGCCGTGCAGAATTGGGAATGTAAAATTATTGGAAGGCATAGAGAAGCTTGAAAGAGGCGAGTGCACTTTCTCATATCTAAACCAGCTTAAAGAACTTGGCAGAACGATGCAGATTGCGTCCAAATGCGGGTTGGGTCAGTCGAGTCCAAACTCGTTCATATCAATACTGGATAATTTTAAGGAGGAAATTTTCGATGGCAACGGAGGATCTTATGGAAAGTAAAAACAAACTGAGAGCACCGGTAAGTCAAAAGCCATTGAAGATTGAAAAACCAACAGACCTCACTACAATCGGAGGAACTGTTTCGGTTCAGATAAATGAAAAGAAAGTTGTCGTTCCGCTCGGCACAACAATTCTTGAAGCATGCAAACAAAACGGGATAAGTATTCCAACACTTTGTCATCATGAAGATTTGTGCGTTGCTGGTGTTTGCAGAATTTGTGTCGTTGAAGTTGAAGGGATGAGAACTCTGCAAGCATCGTGTGCATTTCCAATTACTTCTCCGATTAAAATAAAAACTTCCACGCCAATGGTGCGTAAAGCGCGCAGACACATAATCGATTTGATGCTGAGCGAACATTACGGAGAATGTTATTCGTGTTTCAGAAACGGGAAGTGTGAACTTCAAGCGTTGGCAAAAGAATACGGAGTTGATAACCTAACATTTGGTCACATCGAAAAACCGAAATACGAAATTGATAATTCATCTTTCTCTGTAGTTAGAGATATGAACAAATGCGTCCTTTGTAAACGGTGCGTAAGAACTTGCATCGATCTGCAAGAGGTTGGTGTTCTTGAGGCAATCGATAGAGGTTCCAAAACTCACATAAGCACGTTCATGAACAAACCGTTGGCGGATGTTATATGTATTAATTGCGGTCAATGCATTAACCGCTGTCCCACATCAGCATTGCGTGCTAACGATCCCTCGGACCGCATTTGGGCTGCTATTGACGACCCGAAGAAACATGTTGTGATTCAAACTGCGCCTTCACCTCGCGCTGCAATTGGAGAGGAGTTCGGTTTGCCCGCCGGAACTTCGATGACTCGCGAAATGAATACGGCTTTACGAAGAATCGGTTTTAATAAAGTGTTCGATACGAATTTTACTGCCGACTTAACCATTATAGAAGAAGGCACCGAACTAATAACTCGCTTGTACAAAGCGTTGGTCAAAAAACAAGATGTTGCATTGCCGCAGTTTACTTCATGTTCGCCGGGCTGGGTAAAATTTTTGGAACATTACTATCCCGAGTACATTGAAAACTTATCAACTGCAAAATCTCCGCAGCAAATGTTTGGCGCATTGATAAAAACATTTTATGCCGAGAAAAACGGAATTGATCCGGCAGATATCATTTCTGTTGCCGTAATGCCGTGTTCTGCAAAAAAATTCGAATGCAATAGACCGGAGATGCATGCAAGCGGATTCAAAGATGTCGATTACGGATTGACAACCCGCGAACTTGCCAGAATGATTAAAGAAGCCGGTATCAATTTACCGGAAATGCCAAAGAGCGATTTTGATTCTCCGTTCGGCGAAGCATCTGGCGCTGGATTAATATTCGGTGCAACTGGCGGAGTTATGGAAGCAGCAATTCGCTCTGTTGTTGAATTTGTATTGGGCAAAAAGACAGAAGACATCTTCGCGAATGCAAACATAATTCCGTTGCGCGGATTTGAAGGAACTAAATACATGGAAATTCCTATCGGCGATCATGTGGGACCGGTACCGGCAATTTTAAAACATCTTATTCATGATTGGAACTGGCTGAAAGGCGCTACACTGAAAATTGCTGTTGCACACGGAACCGCAAACGCAAAAAAAATTATGGACGACATAAAAGCCGGCGGAAAATTCTCCGAATGTCATTTCATTGAATTCATGGCTTGTCCGGGCGGATGTTTGGGCGGCGGAGGTCAACCAATTCCTACAACTCCTGAGATAAGACAAAAACGCGCTCAAGCAATTTATTCCGAAGATGAATCGTTGGAAATCAGAAAGTCGCACGATAACCCGCATGTTCAAAGAATCTATGAGGAATTTCTAACGGAAGGACCCAGCGGACAGCTATCCCATAAACTTTTACACACTCATTATGTTAAACGGGGAAGCTATATAGCTTAAGTTTTTCATGCACACTCCTTAGTGAAGCCGGATTGGGTTGTCCGGCTTCATTTTTAAAAAATTTTCGTTATGCTGACTTTTTTTGAAGATGAGCGGTTAGGATCAACACTGAGGTAATTCGTAGAATAACAGTAACCATTTTTATTATATTAACAACGGGTTGTAAGGTCATTGTGGATGTATTCCATCAGTTGATGTTGAATGACCATTTAATTGAATAGATTATGTTCGTTTTAGTACCTCAATGGGCACAGCATTACGGCGAGTTCTGGAAAGC
Source organism: Bacteroidota bacterium (assembly GCA_023381535.1). Next base: position 47,656 of record JAMCSN010000003.1, on the reverse strand, counting down.
TATCAGACTTAGGAACCGATGGTTCATACGACTCCGATATATCGCTGTTGTAATTCTTATCGGCTTTCTTTTGTTTGGCGAATTGATTCTCAATCTTAGCCTATCTAAAACTCAAATCGTTGCAATAGCTTTTATTTCGATAACCATTTTTCTTTACAATGTAATCCTTCAGTCTGTGAAGGATAAGATTGGCGACGTACCTGGCAAATTCAATTGTCTGCATTTTTCGCTGCTGCAAATTATTTTGGATATGATCTCGCTGATGCTTCTCGTTTACTTCACTGGAATGATAGATTCCCCGCTGTACATGCTATTCATATTTCACATGATTATCGGAAGTTTAATACTGCCGGGATATATAGTCTATGTTTGCGCAGCTGCTATCACATTTGTTTTTGCGGTTCTTGATTATCTCCAGCGAGTTGATGTGTTAAATTCTTATCCCATATTTGGATTAGTTAGCAAAGGTTACGTACACGAAGTTACATACGATGTTCTAATTATAATGGTGTTCGGTTTTATGCTCTTTGTAAGTGTATATCTTACCAACAAAATTGCCAGACAGCTTTACCGTAGGGAACAGCAATTGCGGCGTACGTTGGAAAAGCTTGAGGATGCCGAAGAATCGAAACAGAAATATACGATCGGAGTAGTGCACGAAATAAAATCGCCGATTGCAGCTTTGCAGTCTATCATTCAACTTTTGCTGGAAAGATTGGTCGGACCAATTGATGTTGAAGTTGAAAAGAAACTGCAGCGTGCGAAGATTAGAACGGATGAGGCATTGGCATTGATCAACAACATTCTCAGATTTTCAAAATTGAAATTGCTTGATATAACTTCTTCCGAAGAGATTATGATTGACGATCTTATCCGCAGCTTAATCGAAAATCATTTTGAGGAGACAAAACAGAGAAAAATTGAGTTTCAACTTTTCGATCAACGTGAGAATAAAAAAGCGGTGATGGGAGATAAGATCTTGCTTGAGTTGGCTTTCTCAAACCTTATAAGCAACTCAATAAAATATTCGCCCGATGACAGTAAGGTTGAAATTACACTATCCGACAAAGATGCGGAAAACATTCTGATTGAAGTTTCAGATACAGGCATTGGAATTCCGCAACATGACATAAATAAAATTTTCAATCAGTTTTACCGCGCATCAAACATTGACAAAACCAAAATGGAAGGAAGTGGAATGGGGTTGGCAATTGTGAAAGAAATCATCGACCGTCACAAAGGAACCATCGAAGCGACAAGTCCATCAAAAATTGGCAATGCAAAATATCCCGGCACCACAGTGACGATAAAACTGCCATACAAGATTACATCTGAAATTGAACCGGAAGAAATCAGTCGCGAGGATTACTGATAAATACAAAATATTCAGGTGGAATTTTCTGCGCTGCCAAAACTGCCGATTCTAAGTTTGAAAACATTCCATACACTGTTGAGCCGCTGCCCGACATAAGAGAAAATAACGCACCATTTTCATACATCAAAGATTTAATGCTGCTGATCTCAGGGTACTTTCCAAAAACATACTTCTCAAAATCATTTTCGACTTTTTCACGCATCTTCGCATAATCTAAACGCCCGTTTCTGATAAAATTGTTGTACTCTATCGCAATACTATGAACAGAAATATTTTGAAATGCTTCTTTCGTTGAGATGTTAATCATCGGATTAACAATTAGCATCGGTTCATCGATGTGAAGATTTATATTGTGTAGTATTTCGCCTCGAGATTTCCCAATCGAAGGTGTTGCATCTATAAAGAACGGAACATCTGACCCAAGTTGTAATGCTAAATTCATAAGTTGCTGATGATTCAGTTCGAGCTTAAAGAGTTCGTTTAACGATTTCAGCGTCGCAGCCGCATCGGAACTTCCTCCGCCCAAACCGGCTTGCGATGGAATTTTCTTATCGAGTGTGATTTTGACATTTATTATGCTGCCGGTTGTTTTACTTAATAGTTTTTTCGCTTTAACAACCAAGTTAGACTCATCCTTTGGTGCCGATTCGGAATCACAAAAGAATTCGAATCGGTCGGAAGGCTCAAAAGTCAGCACATCATACAAATCATTGAGCGGATAGAACAGCGTAGAGAGATTATGAAATCCATCCGGTCGCTTAGATAAAATCTTTAAGCCAATATTAATTTTAGCCGGTGCTTTAACTTCCATAGACTTCACAAAAGTATTCCTTAATTGCTCTAGTATGATTAGGATTTGAGCCGCAGCACGAACCAGCGAACATCGGTTTATGACTCAGCAAAGGTTTTACCAATTCTACATAAGCCGCCGGATCAATACCACATGAAATGTTCCGGTCGGATACTTGCCCGGCACCACAATTAAAATAAAAACCAAATCGATCCGGCAAAGGATTTGAATCGGCAAATTTTAGAAACAATTCCGGCTTAATACAGTTGAATCCGATGGAAGAAGGAGAGTAGCTTTTTATAAATTCAATTGTTTGCTGTAACGGCTCACCGCTTAATAGGTTAAGATCATTATCAAAATATAAATTTATGACAAATGGGATCGAATTCTGCGAACAGAACTTTGAGATTATTTCGATTTCATCTATATGACTTTGTGTTTCATTCCAGATTATGTCGCAACCGGATTCCCAGAGCCACTCAATATGTTTTTTGTGGTTATACTCCAATTCAGTTTTTGAAATTGTTCTTTCCGACTGGTAGCAATCTTCAGCCGGGGCGTTTGATCCGGCAACAATAACTTTACTATCTCCGCAAGCTCTAAGGGCAAGTTGAACGCTGTTCCTTACAAATTCTTCATTAGAAATTGCCAGACTGGCCAGCTTATAAGCAGCCGGGTTGGTCCTAAAAGTATTTGTTGTAATTATTTCGGCACCAGCAGAAATATATTCCTTATGAAGACGAATAATTTCTTCGGGAAAGGTTACATTAGAAATGGAAGACCAAAGATTTGTATCTGACGGCAGATTTCTCTGAAGGAGCAGAGTTCCAACAGCACCATCTAAAATCAATGGCCGATTTTTTTCTTTTTGAAATGATAGAAAATCAATTTTATTTTTTTTTGTTTCGGCTTCGATCAAAATAACCCACCGTTTCTTTCACGATTTTTTCCAAATCAATCATTTGAACACATTCAAGATTGTATGGGCAAACTTTTTTCCAGCAAGGCGCACAAAACAAACCTTCAGGAAATAACTTAACGCCTCTATCATACAAATCAATTTCAGTCCAGCAGCTTAATCCGAACCAAGCAATTGTAAATTTCTTAAGAGCGATTGCAAGATGCATTCCGAATGAATCGCCTGTGATTATAACGTTGGGAATGTTCTCATAACACGCGCCTCGTCGAACGCCGTCTCGCGTCGGTGTGTTTATTACTTGTCCGGGGAATAGGGAGGCAATCGTGTTGTTCCTTTCTTCGTCTTCTGGTCCGCCCAGGAGCATAATCTTAAAACGTTTATAAGAAAGAAACTTTTCGATTAGCGTTATGTGTTGTTCCACCATCATTTTTTTGTTTGGATACAATTCAGAACAGCCGGTGTTGAAACCGATTATTTCATCTTCACCGGTTATTCCAAGTGATGATTTATATTCCTCTATAAATTCTTTTTCAGCTTCTGAAAAATTAAAAACATATTCATCCTGTGCATAACCCAAGTCGAATGTCTCGGCAAGATAATCTTGTCCCAGTCTCTGATTGACCTTAAACTTCAGATGATCGTCCATTCCAAGTTGATAGTTGTATTCAGCACCTTTGTTGAGTGGGATTATCTGCCCATGCTCGTTGATTCCGAAACCCAGCTTTTCTTTAGCATCTATTTGCATTGTTAATGCCCCAGAGCGTAAAGACTTGTCCACGTTCATGACAATATCAAACTGAAGAGAGCTAAGAACAGACAAACTTTCGAAGTCATATGGAAGTACTCTATCGATGTAGGGATTAAATTCCAGCAGACCAACGGCATTTTTCAGTGTAATCCAATAAATAGTTGACTGCGGAAATTTTCTTTTAATTGCCGGAAGCTGCGCAGTTGTCATCAAAACATCTCCCATAGCGTCGAGGTTGATGATAAGAATCCGCGTTCCCATTGGGTTATATTCTTTGCAGCCATCTTTTAAGCAATCGTGATCTGGAAAACATGGCTTATAGCCGCTAAAGTTTTTACATGTTTTGATTTTTGTATCCATAATAGTATTTCTCAAAAAATGGGAAAAATTTTTCTTTAACTGACTCGTAAGAAACATTCTCTAATGTCGGTTCTTCTGTAATAATACGTTCAAACGGAGAGCGATAAGGCGACCAGATTATGTCTCTGGTGTTATACTTTACATAAATACCAAACAACGGTTTATTAAATGCCGAGGCAATATGAACAATCGAAGTATCAGGTGTCAATATAAAATCAAGTTTATGGATCATGGCGCAAAATTGATCGAAGACGGGTCGGTAAAATATTGGAATTTTGCCTTCGGCAATTTCTATTGCAGTTTTTAGATCTCTTTCGGCACACATCAAAAGTAGATTTAACTCATATCCGGATAGATCAGCAACTAAACGCTTAAAATTTTGCTTGCCCCAGAATCGTGCATCACTACCGGCAGAAATGTTGATCCCCAACAAAAATTTCTTGTTTGCATAATGCTTTTCTATAAATGCTTCAGCCTTTGTTGATGCATCGGATGTAGCGTCATATACAATGTTAATTCTTGAGCGATCAAGATTTAGATTGAAAAGCTTGCCGAATTCCATCACACGATCAACAACATGATATTTTGCTGGATCTAATTTTTCTACAGTGTGTGTGAATAACTTTGCGTTCTTCTTGTTCAATCCAAACTTGTAATTCACTTTGCTAAAAGCAATTAAATAGCTCACTGTTGATGAAACATCATCGTGAAGATCAACAACTGCATCAAATCCAATTTTGTTAATCATCTTAATTAAAGAAAAAATTCCGTTAACCTTTTTCCGATAAACAATTATTTCGTCGGCTAATTTAGGATTTTCAAAAATAAAGTAGTTACTGTTAGAAGAAAGAACAAAAACTTTGCAACCGATCTGTTTCTTAATTTCTGAGAGAAGTGGGGTAGTTACAAGTGCATCGCCAATTCGGTTGAGACGGATAAACAAAATCTTTGATTCCCTGCCAAATACAGGAAGCGACAAACGCTTTGGTTTTTGTTTCACCAACAAAAGCAACTTAAGCAAAAAACGTCTAAGAAGAATTTCTATATCTTTCAAGGTAATGGATACAAATTATTTTTATGAAGTAAGTTAGTTACTTTAGCTAAAATTTTATCTGTTGGCATTTCAAGAAAGCATTCGTGCTTGCGCGGACAAACCAACAAGTTACAGTTAATACACTCCAACCCGGTCAGTTGAATCCATTCGTGTTTTTCTCCAAATGGTCCTTGCATTAATGGATTTGTCGGACCATGAAGACTCAGAACCGGTGTGCCTACTGCAGTAGAAATATGCATCGGGCCGCTATCGTTAGCGATTAATACTTTGCATTTTGAAATTAGAGCAGCCAATTCTTGAATTGAAGTAAAAGGAGCAAGAAATGATTCGTGTTTCATCATCTGCTGGATTTTCCTAGCATCGTCTTCATCAGAATGTCCCCATAAGATGAGTATCTTGAAGTTGTACTTTGATTTGATCGCATCGGAAATTTCAGCAAACTTTTCCAGGTCGCATTTTTTGGATGCCCATCCGCCAGTAGGACATACACCAACAACAAAATCTTTATCTGAAAAAATTGTACTAAAATATTTATCAGCAAACGATAAGGCAGATGAACTGATAAAGTAATGAAGTTCTTTTTCTTCATGACTAAGTCCGAGAAGCTTCAGTGTTTCAAGGTGAAGTTGTGCCGCATGATATTTACCTCTTTCAGCCGGTCCGAAAATGTTGTATGCGTAAGTTCTTCCTCTGTATGGAAAACCAACTCTGTATTTTGCTCCACTTAAGAAAGTAATTATTGCTGTTGATGGATTAGTAAAGAAATCTAACACGAGATCATAATGGTTTTTTCTGATCCGGCTAATAAGCGAAACCTTTTTCCAAAAGTCCTTCCTTTCAAAAATCAGAACTTGGTTTACGTCTTTTAGTCCGGCTAAACCTGGCATGGAAGGCGCTTCCACCAAATAATCTATCTGCGTGTTTGGAAAATCTTTTCTAAGATTATTCAAAACAACGGTCGAAAGGACAACATCACCAATGCCTCTCAGCTTGATGACTAGTATTTTTTTAACTTTTTCTTTGTCTATCTTAGTCTCAGCCAAATTCTACTCATGGGAAAAAGAAATTGATATCAAAGTGAATAAAAATTACATTTCACTGAGTTAATTACTATTTCAATTTACAAAGAATATGATACTCCATCAATGAAGCGTTGAGAGAAGTCAATTTATAAATGGAGATAAAATGGATCTAAGCGGCAAACGTGCAATTGTAACCGGCGGCGCAATGGGAATCGGCTTTGCAACCGCCAAGCTTCTCATCAAAGAAAAATGCACTGTTACTATCTGGGATATTAACGGGAAAGAACTCAAACGGGCTAAATCTGAATTGGAAAGTCTCGGCGGAAAAGTATTTACTCACATCTGCGATGTAACAGACAAGGAAAAAGTTTACGACTTAGCTAAGAAAGCAAAAAAAGAAATGGGCGGAACGGACATTTTGATCAACAATGCGGGTTACGTAAAAGGAGGAGAACTTCTTGATCAAACTGACGAAGTTTGGGAAAAAACAATTCAAGTCAATCTGACATCAATGCTCTACACGATTAGAGCAGTCCTCCCAGAAATGTATGAAAGAAATTCCGGCCACATTGTTAATATTTCTTCAGCGAGTGCATTGGTAGGTGTTGCCGGTTTATCGGTTTATGACGCAACGAAATGGGGCGTGTGGGGCTTAACTGAATCAATGCGATTCGAGTCTTGGAATAATGGAAAGCACGGAGTTCGGTGGTCGTCAATTCATCCGAGCTACTTAGCGAAAGGAATGTTTGAAGGCGCCAAACTTGGATTTCTCGGCAACTTAATCGTACCGCTGGTAAAAAGTCATGACGTAATCGCACGTGCGATTGTTGACGGCGCCTTAAAAAAAGGAAAATATTCCGTTAGACGTCCACGAAGTTTGAGGCTGACGATAATTCTTAGAGGAATTCTGCCGGACGTTTGGTTTCAGAAACTGATGATCTTATTGGGCGTTAACAGAAGTATGGAAACGTGGAAGGGTAGAGCATAAATTTATTCCGTTACCGGTTCGCAGTCTTTTGGAATTTCGGGTTTGACGAGCAGAACATTTTCTTTGGTAACGGTTACCTGTCCCGGTTCGTGTCTTTGATTTTTTATCACATATTTTTTTAGTGTGTATGTAACAGATGCCAGCTTAGATGTCTTTGCTTTGCTGTAGAATGCCGCAACGGAAGCTACATTCTGTAAAATGTTTTTGGGAATCACTTCTTTTGTGTTCTCCACTCTCAATACAACATGCGATCCCGAAACAGATCGCGCATGAAACCAGAAATCGTTTTGTTTCGCAAATTTTGTAGTAAGCTGGTCATTGTTCTTGCTATCCTTACCGACATAAATGTGATACTTCCCGGCAAGTAAGTAGTGCCGAAAAGAAAATTTCTCGGATTTATCTTCGCTAGGTGAGTGTTGTGTTTTCATCTTCAATTCTTTTTTGATTGCTAAAATATCTTCTTGATTATCCGTCTTATCGAGTTTTTCACGCAAACCGATTAGTCTTCCGTATTCTTTGGAAGCGGTTAGCAAAAGCTGTTTTGATTTTTCAAATTCAATTTTTTCCGATCGCGCTTTGTCATAATACTTTTCAACATTTTTACTAGGCGAGAGTTTCTCATCAAGTGTAATCAAAGTTTCTTTGTTCGCCGGAAATTCTTCCAATGCGATTTCTTTCATCCCTTTTCGGAGCCGGTGAATGTTCGCTAAAAGTAAATCGGCGTTTCGTCTGTAAACATTTTCCTTCGAGCCATTTTCCACTCTCGCCTTCAAATTGTTCAACTTATTTGCAAGTCGTTCTATTTCAACTTTCAAATATTTCTCAATCTGTTTTCTGATATCAACTTCTTTATTTTTTGTGAAGGTAAGCGAGAAATATTTGCTTAGAGCGTCGGAGTATCTTTCAAACTCAAAATGATCTTCCGGCAAATGGAATGTTTTGAATGTTGATGGATGAAATCGCGGCTTGTTTGATTCCGGATCAAAGTACACAGCGATTTTCGAATTGTTTACTTCGTTCAGAGTATCTAAAACTTTTTCTGTGAACGCACCTTCGCGTAATTCCGCTTCTCTTATAATTTCTTTTCCGATTGAATTCATTTTCCTCATTTGAGTCTCATCGAAACCGGTGACAATCTTGTCTAAAACTGCTTTCGCGGAATCCATAAACTCGAGACAATCGATTTCCTCAACTATCTCTTTGTTTTCTTTGCCCGTGATCTTCTTAAACGATTTAACATTACCGTCATTATTAACAAAGTAAATATTGCTTTGGGCTCCTCTGAAAAAAATGAAAAGCCGAGCATTCTCCAATTCCATTAGAATAATTCTATCACCGAATGCGATGTTGATTGAACGGATTAAAGCGGGAAAATCTTCAGCAAAGAAACCGGCTGTATTCTTTTTCGCCTTGTGGTGTTCATGCTTAAAAGTAATGTATGGTTGCTGCGGATTAACCGAGATGATAATATGAAAATAAGGATTATCGTTATCCGGTACGTGAAGAAATAATTTGCCCTTCTCTTGTGTGTACGCTTCTAAAATTCGTTTGCCGGTGAGAAGTAATTTCAATTCATCAACGCAACGGGATAAGTAGAAATAATTCTTATACATTTTTAATCAAAACGGTTTCGAATGAGAGTGTTGTAAATCGGTAGTTCATTTTCGTTCGGCTGCAGTCAACTCAAATATATATTTCAACAAATTGATTTCGTTTTCCGACATAGCAATGCCTCTACGAGCCGTCACAACTTTTGCTGCTTCTATCGACTTGTTTATGTCGTAGGTTTGCAATAAATCGGAACCGCCCCAGCTGAACGAAGGAAGATAACGCGATGGAAATCCCGCTCCGAAAACATTACATGAAACGCCAATAACCGTACCTGTGTTGAACATCGTGTTGATAGCGGTCTTCGAGTGATCGCCCATTATCAATCCGACAAATTGAGAATTTGTGTCGATCGGTTTTCCGTTAAGCAGAACAGAGACATTGGAATAATTGTTTTTCAAATCACTGTTGTTTGTGCTCGCACCAAGATTCACCCAGCTTCCAAGATACGAGTGGCCGAGAAATCCTTCATGCTGTTTGTTTGAATAAGAATGAATTATAGACGATTCAACTTCGCCGCCGACTTTACAAACTTCGCCGATGCTGGTGTTATGATAAATTGCGGCGTGCGATTTAACCAACGTATCGTTTCCGATGAATGCGGGACCTTGGATTACCGTGTGAGACATTACATACGCATTTTTTCCGATGTAGATTGGCCCGTTCGATGCGTCCATAAAAACGAAAGGGTCAATCACAGCTCCGCTTGAAATAAAAATATTTTTTTTGTTCTTAAACTCTACTGCGCGCAACTTCTTAAGATTACTATCGGATGATCTTTTAACCAACAAAGCAAAATCATTTTTGATTTCTTCGCCGTTAAGATTTACCAAATCCCATGGATAGTTAAGAAGATTAATATTTGTGTTAACTCGCTTTACGTCAGAGAGCGAATCAAATTGCAAAAATCCGGAGTCGGAATTTTTTAAGTTCTTTAGTTTATCTGGTGAGAGTCGAGCAGCCGCAACCGAACCGTCGTTTGTAACTAAAACCTTGTTGAGCTCGAGCTTGGCAATTTGTTTTGCGTTTTCTTTTGTAAGGATGATACTGCCATTGACAAATAATATTTCCGATGGATCAAACTCATTCACAGCAAACTTTGGGTAGCGTTCTCTTAAAACAGAATTCAGGTAACTCCGGGAATGTAGTACCAACGATTTGGAAGGGAAGCGTAAAGATATTTTCTCTCTTAACGTAAGAATACCGCAGCGAAGATCATAAACCGGGCGCAAATATGTGAGCGGCAAGAAATTTTTGAATCCTTCGTCTTCGAAAATACAAAGTATGTTTTTCATGGGTTTCTACACTTGTTTGAATAAGAGTTTGATTGCAGTGAGAAATTAATCAAAAAAATTACCAAGAAGCAAAGTATCTGCAATCAAGAGACTCTTAATTTTGTCATAAGAAATAGGTTTAATATATTTCAGTTATGAAAAAGCCGTCAAAAAAATTTTGGAAAATATTATTAGTTTGTTTTATAGGATTTGTTGCATTCTTAGTTGTTCTTGATGACGTAATTTTCCCTCTGTACGTCAGCGGCAAAGAGGAAGCAGTGCCGAACGTTGTCGGGAAGAACAAAGACGAAGCAATCAGAATACTAACAAATGCCGGGTTAAATCCTATCGTAGAGACATCGCGATTCGATGACAAGTACCAGAAAGATCAAGTCATTTACCAAAAACCGAATGCAAACACGGTTGTTAAGGTTAACCGCAGAGTTTATCTTACAGTCAGCGGCGGCGAACCGATGGTTAAGATGCCTTCGTTAATAACAAAAAGTTTTCGTGAAGCACAGTTAACGCTGGCAAGAACGGGACTAAATCTCGGTAAAGTTGATTCGGTTGAATCGGAATTTCCGCTTAATACAATTGTAGAGCAGCAATATTTTGAAGGAAAAGAAATTGCCAAGGGAACAATTGTTAATCTGAAAGTCAGCGTTGGTCCTAAGGTCGGAATGATAAGAGTGCCGAACTTGCTCGGTAAATCTTTGGTTGAAGCAGAAGGAATCTTAAGAGGCTTATCTTTGAAGGTTGGCAATAAAACATTTATTAATTCACCGACACTTTTGCCGAACACGATTGTTGATCAGCAACCGGCGGAAAATAGTTTGGTGAGTCTTGGCGATAGCGTGAATGTAGTTCTAACGCAAACTAAGTTTGGTGACAAAAGATGAACAGCCAAAAAATAATAGCTCCTTCAATTCTTACAGCAGATTTTTCGAATCTGTCGCAGCAAATACGATATGTTGAACTCGGCGGAGCTAAATGGATTCACTGCGATATTATGGACGGGCAGTTCGTTCCAAACCTAACATTTGGTCCTACTGTTGTTAAAGCAATTAAAAAAGTAACAAAACTTCCAATCGACGCGCACCTAATGATTAAGAATCCAGATGCTTTGCTAGAGAACTTTGTCAGTGCCGGAGCCAATTCGTTAACAGTTCATCAAGAAGAAGTTGTGCATTTGAATCGCACAATCACAAAAATAAAAGAACTCGGGGCGAAAGCCGGTGTTGCCATAAATCCAGCTACGCCGTTAAATACTCTCGATGAGATTTTAGAAATTGTTGATTTGGTACTTGTGATGTCAGTTAACCCGGGATTCGGCGGGCAGCGTTTTATTGAAAGCTCCGTTCGCAAAATAAAAGACCTGGCGGAAATTAGAGAAAAGCGCTCTGCAAAATTTCTTATCGAAGTTGACGGAGGAATAGACATTCAAAACGTTAAAGAAGTTTCCAAAGCGGGATGCAATGTTTTCGTTATCGGCAATGCAATTTACAGCAAGGACAACATCACGGCAGCTACTGTAGAGTTTGTAAATTCCGTTTCTTAAAATTTATTCTTGCTTTGTAGAACCCTATCAAAATACTTATTTTAGAAACGTTTCTAATGTGTTCGTTTTCTAACAATCAATCATCGAGGTTATGATTGACAATTCAACTGGTTGATATTTTCTATCCCAATGTTTTTAAGCGTTATAGTACAAAGTATAACATTTACCGCGACCTTCACGAAAAGGATTTACATGCGTTGGAGATCCGAGAAATTGATTTTAAGCTGGCACAGCGAATTAAAAAAATTATTCTAAGCAACAAAGAAATTTGCTACACCACCGGCATCAGGGGTGATAAGTTTTCAGACCTTCTTGCTCTCGGTTCGTTTGTAGTATTTAAGGAACTCGCAAAAGCAATAATTGCAATAGGAAATGAAGATTGTGGAAGGAATGTTCTTCGGACTCTCCAAAAAATTAACGATTACGATAATAATTCTTTTTTGATAGGAGAAATTAGTTTCCCTCAAGACAAAGCTCACATAGTTGGAATTCTTAACGTAACACCGGACTCATTTTCCGACGGCGGAAAATTTTTTGAAAAAGATGCGGCTGTTGCGCACGGTTTAAGACTTTTGGAAGACGGCGCCGAGATACTTGATATTGGCGGCGAATCAAGCCGTCCAGGTTCCGAACCGATTTCCGAAGAGGAAGAGCTAAGACGTGTAGTTCCGGTAGTAGAAGAAATACTAAAGCAAAATCCAAAAGTAATAATCTCAATCGACACGACAAAATCTAAAGTTGCTGAGGAATGTTTATTGCGCGGTGCAAAAATTGTAAACGATATCAGTTCTTTTAGCACTGATCCGAAAATGATCGAGGTTGCAAAGCGGCACAGCGCTACAGTTATTTTGATGCACATGAAAGGTAATCCGAAAACCATGCAAGAGAATCCTTACTATGATGATGTAGTATCGGAAGTTTTCGACTATCTTATCGAAAAAGTTGAGATGGCGAAGAAACATGGAATAAAAAACATCATTGTCGATCCCGGTATTGGCTTCGGCAAACGGCTTACCGATAATTACGAATTGTTAAAGCGACTAAATGAGTTCAAGGCAATTGGTCACCCTATTCTCACGGGGCTTTCTAACAAATCATTCTTGGGCAAAGCTTTGGAAATAAATATTGATGAAAGAGTTGTCCCGACGGTTATAACGGAAACGGTTGCTATAAAAAACGGCGCCAGATTTATTAGAACTCACAATGTTAAACAAGCTATCTTTGCGGCAAAGCTAAATAGTTTTATCGATAATCCGGAACAACTTAATAATGTTTGAATTATTTCGAATCGGTTTTCTCACTGTAACATTTTTGGATATCGTTGATATTCTTCTCGTTACTCTCATTTTTTATAAGCTCTACACCGTTATTCGCGGGACAATTGCAGCGCAAATTTTTTACGGTCTTATTATTGTTCTTATACTTTCGTTTTTTGCTCAAGCGGCAAATTTCAAAGCGTTGGGCTGGCTGTTAAAATTGCTTTCCGATATTTGGGTGATTGCATTCATCATTTTGTTTCAGCCGGAAATACGGAGGTTTCTTGTTCTTCTCGGAAGAACTCCAATCATAAGATTGTTCATCAAAGATGATAGATCCGACACCGAGAATATAATTGCGGAGACAGCGTTCGAGTTATCCCAGCACCAACACGGCGCACTAATCGTGATTGTAAAATCTGTTGGTATCCGCGGCGTAACGGAAACAGGCGAGATGATAGATTCAAAAGTCAGCAAAAATTTGCTTCGGTCAATCTTTTTCCCGAATTCTCCGTTGCATGACGGCGCTGTAATAATCAAGGGCGACGTAATCGAAGCCGCGCGGTGTACACTTCCTTTATCTGCTGAGACAAGCAAAGAGGGAAGACCGTTGGGTATGCGGCATAGAGCGGGAATTGGAATCTCTGAGCAAGCCGACGTTATAAGCGTTATTGTTTCCGAAGAAACCGGAAGTATTTCAATTGCAGAGAACGGTCGCTTCAAGACCGGGCTATCGAGAGATCAATTACGAAACTATCTCACTTCATCATTGAAAAAATCGAAAGAGAATAAGTTTCAAAACATGTTGAAAAATTTTAGGAAGAGAAATCTACACGAAAGAGATTGATGAAATGTCAGTGTCTCTGCTGAAATATTCCGGTTAAAAGATTATTTTAGAAAAGCTTTTGCATATCAAAATATTAAGCAAGAATTGATTAAATTAATCCGCAGTAAAGACGCTCATAAAATGATTTTTAATTACACGGAGGACCCGAAATGAAGCTTAAATATTTTTCACATTCGGCATTCCAGGTAACAACAAAGTCTGGCAAAATTATTCTTATTGATCCGTTTCTAGACGGAAACCCGACTTCACCGGTGAAGTCAAATGAAGTAAAAGCCGATTATATAATTCTGACTCACGCGCACGGCGATCATATAGGAGACGCTTTTAACATTGCAAAAAGATGCGACTCGCTTTTCATTGCCGTGAACGAATTGGCTAACTACTGCGCGTCCAAAGGATTCAAAGCACATAACATGCACATCGGCGGCGGATACAATTTTGAATTTGGGCGAGTTAAGTTTACGATAGCTCATCACGGTTCAATGACACCGGATGGAACTTATGCCGGAGAACCGTCGGGAGTAATTCTTTCGATTGACGGTAAAAATCTTTATCACACCGGTGATACGGGATTATTTTACGACATGAAATTGATCGGCGAGATGACGCCGATTGATTGCATGTGCATGCCGATCGGCGACAATTTCACAATGGGAATTAACGACGCAGTAAAAGCAGTAGAATTGGCGAATCCGAAACTTGCTATACCAATGCACTACAACACATTTCCCGTTATCGCTGCCGATCCTTTAGAGTTCAAGAAAAAAGTTGAGCAAATAGGAAAGAAAGCAAGAGTTCTAAATTTCGGTGAAGAAATTGAATTATAAATTATTCTCTTATTTAGGTTTTTGATCCTTTATGGCAAGAAAAATTGTAATCGCGAATCAAAAAGGTGGAGTAGGAAAAACAACCACTGCAATAAATCTTTCTGCTTCGGTAGCCGCTGCAGAATTTAAGACTTTGCTGATCGACATTGATCCTCAAGCGAACTCAACATCTGGACTTGGAGTCGAGAACAACAGTATGTCGGTTTACCAAACTCTTATCGGCATAGAAAAACCGGAAGACTGCATCGTCAACAGCTACATGCCGTATCTCGACATTCTTCCTTCCACTATTGATCTTGTAGGTGCGGAAGTGGAAATGGTTTCGATGGAAGAACGTGAATTCTTATTGAAGAAAGCAATGCAATCTATCGATGAAAAATATGAATTCATTTTTATCGATTGTCCGCCTTCGCTAGGGTTGCTTACGCTAAATGCTCTTACATCGGCAGATTCTGTTTTGATCCCGGTTCAGTGCGAGTACTTTGCGTTGGAGGGATTGGGACAATTGCTCAATACAATCAACATCGTAAAGAAAAACTTGAATGAATCTCTTGCGATTGAAGGTGTTCTGCTTACAATGTTCGATACACGTTTAAGACTGTCTCACCAGGTTGTGGATGAAGTGAAAAAATATTTTGGCGAAAAAGTTTTTAAGACCATCATTCATAGAAACGTAAGATTATCCGAAGCACCCAGTCATTCTAAACCAGTGATATTGTATGATGCAAGTTCTATCGGCGCTCAGAACTATATTTCGCTTGCGTCGGAATTGATTCAGAGAAATAATTTAGCTAAGAAGGAAAGCGAGAATTGACAAAGATGAAACCTGGACTCGGCAGAGGTCTTGACGCATTAATTAATCCTCAGTTAAAAGATAAGATCGACGCACCCGTTGCGGTATCAACGAAAGACATTCAGAAAGATGACGGCATTTCATACGGTATCCTCGCAAAAATTCCGGTTAACAATATTTCACCCAATCCGTTCCAGCCGCGAACAGAATTTGATCCAGTAGCACAGGAAGAATTAAGAAAATCAATTCTCGAGAACGGGTTAATTCAACCGATTACAGTTAGGAGAGTACAGCAAGATCATTATGAATTAATTTCCGGTGAACGACGCCTCCGCTCATGCAAGGACATCGGCTACCATGAAATTCCGGCATACATCATAAAAGTTGATACCAAAGAAGAAATGCTGGAGTTATCGTTGATAGAAAATATTCAGCGGGAAAAATTGAATGCCATCGAGATTGCGTTTGCTTACAAAAGACTTATGGATGAATGCAATCTTTCTCAAGAAGAAATTGCGGTTAAAGTAGGGAAGGATCGTACAACCGTAACCAACACGATACGATTACTAAAACTTCCTCAAAAGATTCAACAAAGTTTGGTGAAGGACGAGATTACTTCCGGTCACGCTCGCGCACTGATTAATTTGCCGAATGAGCTTGTTCAATTGGAATTGCTGGATAAAATTCTGAAGCACAATCTTTCCGTGCGTAAAGTAGAAGATATTGTAAGAAAACTTATCAATCCCAAAATCCACAAGGGTCAAAAATCAATTCCGGCTGCCAGAGATCTTGCAAGTTTATCACAGAAAGATCTGGAAGAGAAAATGCAAAGCATTCTAGGTACAAAAGTAATTTGTAAACAGAAAAAAAACGGCGCCGGAGAAATAATAATAGAATTTTATTCTCTTGCAGAACTTGAACGATTATTTGAAATGCTGGAAACCATTGGTAAAAATTATAACTAAAATATTCCTTTCACTGTTACTTTTGATTGTCTTCACAACTAGCACACCGGCTCAAGAAAAAGTCAACTCAGCTTCTTCACAAATCGATACTTCCAAATTTGTAATGAAAAAATCTCCTTGGGGCGCGGTATTGAGAAGCGCCTTGGTCCCCGGTTTCGGTCAGTTCTATAATGAATCGTATTGGAAGATACCGGTTGTTTGGGGCTTCATGGGGTATTTTATTTATACGTGGAATACCACTAATAATTCTTATGTTCAGTATAGGGACTTGTTCAGTCAGAGTATTACGAAGGATAATCCTAATGGAAATTCTTCATACTTGAGGGCGAGAGAATTTTACAAAGATCAGCGTGATCTTTTTGCCGTGTACTTGGGACTGACATACTTCTTAAATCTTGTTGACGCTTATGTCGATGCACAGCTGTTCGATTTCAATGTGAAGGAAAATCAGTTTGGACAAACAGTTCAGCTTTCGATGAAAATAAAATTCTAGTTGTTGCCTATGAAAAATGTTTTGGTGTGTAAGAACTGCGGTACCGAGAACCCTTTCTATTCAATAGAATTGCACAAAATGCGACTCGTATTTACGTATCCGTGTTTCAAACATCGACTTGTGGCAGACCACATGGCAAGAATTTGAATCTCCGATTATGGCAGGCGAAAAGATTATTCATTCCGATCATAAAAATTTTGTTATATGGCTGCTCATTCTAATCGGAATAAAATACGCAATACTTTCAGAGATGATTCATAATTCGGTTTACGGCAGCACCGAATCGATGAACGTTTTTCCTCAAGCATTTATCACCGGCGGCATTCCGGTTATTCTGTTTTTATTGCTTGCCTCTATTATCATAAAATTGTTGAACAACTCTTTCGGCATAAAGAATAGGGTAGCGGATAATATTGCACTTTATACCTATTGTTTCATACCTCAGCTGTTAGGATTTTTAATTTTAACACCAATCCAGTTTGCACTGTTTGGCGAGTATTTTTTAACTTTTAATCCAAGTCCTTTCTTGATAAAACCAATGGCGGCTTATGTTCTGTTGGTAATTGATGTGTTACTATTCCTTTGGAGTATGGTCAATGCGGGATCGTTTACCTTTGCGCAGACTAAAAACAAAGCATATTCGGTTGTAGTTGCAATTTGCATGTCCGTCGCAATTCTCGCTATAATTTATTTTTTGCCCGGCGAATTGTTAATACTCATTAAGTAGTCATATACGATGCCATACCTTAGTCCTTTCGAACTCACGGTAATTTGATTTAAACGCATTGCGTTAATAATTCTTTCCAGTATTAATGTTCCGGCAAGCAGAACATCTTCACGACCAGAAACAACATCGCCATACTTTTCTTTTATTTGCTCGTGAGTCATCGTCATTAATTTAACGCGCATCAATTTTACTTCACTATCTGTCAGCACTGCATTATCAACCAGAGAGTCATCATAAATTCGAATGCTATTCTTGATACACGCTAAGGTTGTTGGCGTCCCGGCAACAGCGATGACATCATTCGGATTGGGTAAATCTAAGATCGGCTTAATTGTAACATCAATCTCAGCAATTGCCTTGTCAATTTCATCGATGAGTGGCGGATTATGTTTGAAGAATTTTTCTGTTAATGATACGACACCCAATGCAAAACTGTTTTTGTATTCGATAGAGTCTTTATTGCCGGAAACAATTTCTGTACTCCCGCCGCCGATATCAATTACACCTTTTTTTGAGTTATCATGAAATGGTGAAGCAGCACCAAGAAAAGTTAGTTGTGCTTCTTTTTCGCCGGAAATGATTTTAGTATCCCAACCAAAAGTTGTCCTAATTTGGTTGATAATTTGTTCGGCATTCTGGGCAATTCTAAAGGCATTAGTAGCAACCGGCAGAACAATTTTGCAATTATTTTGTTCAATCACGTTTTGATACTCTTTGAGAGTTGCGAACAAGAGTGCCTCACGAGTACTATTTATGATGAGATGCTCTCTAACACCCTCCGATACGCGTGGGACACTGTAGATTGTACTTGAGTTCAGGATTTCAAATGTTACACTAGACACTTTCGCAATTAGAAGTAAAACAGTATTTGAGCCGATATCAATCGAAGCAACAGTCATAATTTTTCACTATTTTCGTTCAAAAAAATTCTCCCATGAAGCAAAATGCACTCTCTAAAATAATTTTATCACTTGCAATAACTTCGTTCACGATTTGGCTGGGAAGTTATGTTGCAAGGCAACTGGTTGTGTATCAACTATTTGAGCCGATCAATTTAGACTTAAAAAATTTGTACAATGTCCAGAACTTGACAAGTGTTCTGGAAACAATCTTTCCGATTCTTATGCTGAATTTAATCAGCTACCCGGCATTCTTGATTTTGTTCTTTGTCTTTATTTTCAGTTCAAAAATAAAAATAAAAAATGAAGGTTGGTTATTTATAATTTTGATGTTGGTAATAATTACGGCTCCTTTTGAACTTTATCTTTCTTTTCTTGATTATAAGGTAGTGAAACTGCTTTACGAAAGTTCGTTTGATTCCAATGCTGTGGTTGATCTGCTTAGGAAGAGAATAACGGCACTAAGCAGTTTTCCTATGATTGAAGTCTTTAGTTATGTCGCTGCCATATTTATCGCCATTTTCAAACCGTTGAGAAAAAATGAAAATTAAAGAAAGAGAGTTTGAGAAGCTGCTTCAAGACTTAAGGCAAATCGCACAAGAGATGGGTGCTAAAGTTAGATTTGAAAGAGGTGATTTCAAAGGCGGTTATTGCATTCTTAAAGACGATCGAACAATCGTCATCAATAAATTGTCAACGCTTCAGCGTAAAGTAATAATCTTAACAAATGCTTTGAAAGAATTAGGTGTGGACGATAAATATCTCACGCCTAAAATACGCGAAGTAATAGAGGAAATCTCCGAGGTTCAATGAAGATTCTAGTAATCAATGGTCCAAACTTAAACAGGCTCGGTGAGAGAGATCCGTTGCTTTACGGTGGGAAAGGGTGGACTGATATTGAAAAAGAAATTAAAGGAGAGTATCCTACTATTGATTTCGATTTTTTTCAATCGGGTTCCGAGGAGCAAGTTATTGAAAAATTATCATTAGCTAACAAGAATTATCACGGCATTGTTTTTAATCCGGGGGCTTATTCTCATTATTCTGTAGCTATAAGAGACGCGGTAGAATTGCTGAAGATTCCGATAATTGAAGTTCATCTATCAAATATTTCTAATAGAGACAGTTTTAGAAAAAATTTAATAACAGCTTCCAAAGCCAGTGGTTACATAGCCGGTTTTAAGGAGAATAGCTACTTAGCAGCTGTTTATGTTCTTAGAAAAATTTTATAATCGATCACGGACAAATTGTTTTCATTCTTGTATTCCGTATAAAATCTTGATACTCACTCCACAATAATTTATTTTACCTCGTGCAAATTAGAGGTTATTGCTATGAAGGACTTTGGATTAAAAAAGTTATACTATTCAATTAGCGAAGTGAGTAAGCTAACCGGATTAGAGCAATACATATTACGATATTGGGAAACAGAATTTGAACAGTTGAAACCTGGTAAAAACCGTGCGGGAAATAGAATCTATACAAACAAAGATATAAAACTGATTTTGCAGATTAAGAGATTACTTCGGGAAGAAAAATATACAATTGAAGGAGCAAAAAAGATTTTAACCGATTTCGATCCAAATGTTCTGATTACTTCATCACATGAGAGCGTTGATAAACAGAAATCAACTGCACCTCGTTCGTTGAAAAAAGATTTAGAAGAAGTAAAAGCCTTTTTACAATATATCCAAGCAACGTTTTAAAAACGGAACGTAGCGCAGCCCGGTAGCGCACTTGAATGGGGTTCAAGGGGTCGCGGGTTCAAATCCCGCCGTTCCGACTCGGGGCACATTACGGGTGCCTTTTTTATTAATTCGATTTGAAGATAAATGAATATAGATTTGGATAAACCTAGATGCAATTGCGGCATCTTCGGAATTGCAAGCAACAAAGATGCAGCTTTGACCACCTACTACGGGCTGCACTCGCTACAGCATAGGGGACAAGAAGCTGCCGGAATTATTGCCGCCGAGAGAAAGAATCAGAAAACTGTTTTCAATATCCACAAGGATCTTGGTTTAGTTTCGGAAGTATTTGGAGATCCAAATATTTTCGAAAACAAACTTGTTGGCAACTTTGCAATTGGTCACAACAGGTACTCCACTACAGGAGCTTCCGATTCATCAAAAAACATCCAGCCATTTTTTGTTAATTACCGATTGGGAAACATAGCAATTGCCCACAATGGTAATCTTACAAACGCAAAAGAACTGCGCGACGAACTTGTGAATGATGGAGCGATTTTTCAGACAACAAGCGACTCTGAAGTAGTACTTCATTTGGTTGCAAGGAGTCGACTGCAAAATCAGATTGACCAAATTAGAGAAGCTCTACAGAAGATTCGCGGCGCTTATAGCTTTGTAATTATGACAAACAATTATTTGGTTGCAGCTCGCGACCCCAATGGCTTCAGACCTTTATGCATAGGAAAGCTTAACGGATCATTCATAGTCACATCCGAAACTTGTGCCCTCGATATCAATTCTGCAGAATACATTCGAGATGTAGAGCCAGGTGAGATTATAATAATTGATGAAGAGGGGATTAAAAGCAATACATTCAAATCGGAAAAAATTTTTACTGAAGAATCACCAAAGAAACATTGTATCTTCGAGTACATTTATTTTTCGAGGCCAGACAGCAAAATATTTGGTTCTAACGTTGATAAGATGCGCAGAAAACTTGGTAAGGTGTTAGCTCAAAACCATCCGGTAGTTGATAAGGATGGGGAGAAGGTGATTGTTATTAGTGTGCCCGATAGTTCTAACACTGCGGCGATCGGCTTTCAGAGTCAATTAGTAAAACAAGGAATTGCATCCCGCTTAGAAATCGGATTAATTCGAAGTCACTATATCGGTAGAACTTTTATTCTTCCAGGACAAAAAGCGCGAGAGATTGGTGTAAAAATAAAATTTAATACTGTCAAAGGAGTGCTGGAGAATAAGACTGTTGTCTTGGTGGATGATTCTATTGTAAGAGGTACTACCTCCAAGCAGTTGGTCCGACTTATTAGGGAAGCAAATCCTAAAGAAATTCATCTTCGTATCTCATCACCCCCAATCATCAGTCCTTGCTATTATGGAATGGATTTTCCTTCGAAAGATGAACTTATTGCTCACAAGTACAATGAGGACATAAATAAGATTCGCGATTACCTTGAGGTCGATTCTTTAGAATATCTCACTGAAAATGAATTGCTCGAGGCTATGACTGATCATTCACCGGATGATTTTTGTACGGCATGTTTTTCTGGAAATTATCCGATTCCTGTTTCGCTTGGAATAACTAAAGATGTTTATGAAAATTAATTCCAAAGAAATATTAGCAACGCCTAATCTTATCAGTCTGTTTCGGCTAATACTCGCTATACCTTTCATCTATTGTTTTGAAATGGCTCGACACGACGCTTCATATTTTGCATTTATAGTTTACTTGATATTACTTGCTTTCATTTCAGATATTCTAGATGGGTATATTGCTCGCCGAACGAATCAGATAACCGAACTAGGAAAACTTATTGACCCGCTAGCAGACAAAACGTTAGTTGCCATAATTGTTATATATCTGTTTCTTATGAACAAGATCCCTCTCTTTTATTTCTACACAATAATTTTGCGCGACGTCATAATTTTTATTGGTGGGGTATATGTGAGTAAAAAAATAGGTAAAATACTCCCGTCTAACCTATTGGGTAAAGCCACGGTTTTTTCAATTGGAATATTCTTTATTGCAATTCTGCTAAATGCTCAAGAGGGTAGCCTGATATACTTGGGATCCTTGTATTTAAGTCTAACCTTGAGCGTTTTATCAATTTTTGGGTATACTATTAGGGCACACGAATTCTTGAACAAGAAAGAACATGAAACTCATTCCTCGAATTGACTTTAGTAAGTTGAAAAACGGACTTGCTAAAACTCGAAACAACATATTGAACAAAATTTCTGAAACCATTACGAGAAGGGCATCGGTCGATGAAAGCACAATAGAAGCACTTGAAGAAACGCTAATAAGTTGCGACATGGGGTTGGACTTAACTGAAAAACTTATCAGCAATGCCCGAAAAAGAATTTTAACACAATCCGATAGATCGGTTTTGGCAATTATTGAGATAATAAAAAGTGAGCTGACTTCGTTGCTTCCTTTTTCTGATTATAATCTTTTCGATAGGATTTTGAATAGTAAGAAACCGTATGTTATTCTTGTTGTCGGGATCAATGGTTCCGGGAAGACCACTACTGTTGGTAAACTTGCAAGCAAATTAAGATCCGATGGTTTGAAAGTAATTATTGGATCAGCCGATACCTTTCGTGCGGCGGCAAATGATCAATTAAAGGTGTGGGCTGAACGAGCTGAAGTACGATTAATTGAAGCAACCTCAACTGATCCTGCCTCGGTTGCATACGACTCCATTAAAGCAGCTCTTGAAGATAATGCCGATGTAGTCCTCATCGATACTGCTGGCCGGCTTCACAATAACAAAAACCTAATGAATGAATTAAGTAAAATCAAAAAAGTAATTACCACGTTAATACCTGAAGCACCTCATGATACATTTCTTGTAATAGATGGAAACTCTGGGCAAAACGCTCTTATTCAAGCAAACGAATTTAACAGCTTCGTTGACCTGACAGGACTTATTTTAACCAAACTTGACGGCACTGCTAAAGGTGGAATAGTATTTCAGATTTGCGAAATGAAGAAACTTCCCGTTTGTTTTATCGGCGTTGGTGAAGCAACTGAAGATATTCAAGAGTTTTCCGTTTCAAATTATATTCGTGCCATTTTTTCTGAACCAGTCCCACAAGAATAAATCTTGCAACATAGCCAGGTTAATTTAGAAACCACCGTTACTTAGATTGAATAATCGTTGGGGAGTACTAACAATTTGGAAATGGAATAAACTAAAGAAAACCGATTTTAATAGTTTACATAATATACATTATGCGTATTCTATTTCTTTTCTGTGTAGATAAAAAAACCTTCACCAGACTTTCTGCCAAGTTTACCAGCAGAAACCATCTTCTTAAGCAACGGACAAGGTCGATATTTGGAGTCATTAAAACCGTTATACAAAACTTCCATAATGGACAAGCACACATCCAATCCTATAAAGTCAGCTAATGTTAGTGGCCCCATAGGGTGATTCATACCCAACTTCATAACAGTGTCAATATCCTTTGCAGAAGCAACATTCTCGTACAGGCTATAAACAGCCTCGTTGATCATTGGCATTAAAATTCTATTCGCAATAAAGCCAGGATAGTCATTCACTTCGACAGGTGTTTTCCCTATGGCAATGGACAACTGCACAATAGCATCAAACGTCTGTTGGCTTGTCGAGTAACCCCGAATCACTTCGACTAACTGCATTACAGGAACTGGGTTCATAAAATGCATACCGATAAAACGGTCTGCACGCGAAGTGGCTGCAAGTTCAGTGATTGATATTGAAGAGGTATTGGTCGCGAAGATACATTCATATTCAATTGTTTTCTCTAACTCATTGAAAATTAATAACTTGGCATCCTTGTTCTCGTAGATTGCCTCTATTAATAAATCAACATCTTTGGGAATCAGACTTAATTGTGTTTGTACTTGTATATTATCGAGAATGCGTTGTTTATCTTCTAAACCGATCATATTCTTCTTTATCTGGCGATCAAGATTTGCAGATATTATGGATAACCCACGATCTACAAAAGCTTGCTCCTTATCAACTAAAGTAACTTTGAAATTGTTTTGCGCAAAAACATGAGCAATTCCGTTTCCCATTGTTCCAGCACCTACAACAGCAATTTTTTCGAAGTTCATATAAACCTTTCAATTCTATTTTATAGAGTTCTTAATTACAACTGCGGAAGCTTCCCCACCGCCAATACACAATGATGCCAGACCATAACGTAAATTTTTTCTTCGCAGTTCATGTATTAACGTTGAAAGAATTCGTGCACCGCTAGCTCCGATGGGATGGCCCAAAGCAATCGCACCACCATTTACATTAACCTTATAAGGATCCAAATTAAGTAATCTATTGACGGCTACGGATACTACTGCGAAGGCTTCATTAATTTCAAAAAGATCAATCTCATTAATACTCATACCTAACTTAGAAAGCACTTTAGTAATGGCATCTACCGGTGCAATTGGAAATTCAATTGGTTTCTTTGCTGCTGAACTTTGCCCTATGATTTCAACTAAAGGATTTAATCCAAGACTTTTTGCCTTTTCTTCCGACATCATTAAGACAGCCGCAGCTCCATCATTAAGACTAGATGCATTTGCTGCTGTAATTATTCCATCCTTTTCAAAGGTGGGTTTCAAAGTTGGTAATCTATCAAACTTTACTTTTTTCGGTTCTTCATCTTCCGTAACTTGAATTAACTCTTTTTTCCCCTGGATTGTAACTGACGTTATCTCTCTCTCGAATACCTTGTTTTCTTGCGCTTGCAGTGCTCTTTTGTACGATTCCACTGTGAAGTTATCTACTTCTTCTCTGGTTATTTTCTGTTCTTTAGCACATGATTCTGCACAACTACCCATGTGAATGTTGTTGTACACATCCCATAATCCATCTTTAATTATTGAGTCTATTACCTTTCCGTGACCCAAACGATATCCGTTTCTAGCGTCTTGAAGCAAATATGGTACATTAGACATACTCTCCATCCCGCCAGCAATTATGACGTCTGCATCACCACACATAATAGCTTGCTGAGCTAGCATAACGGCTTTTAAACCACTGCCGCAAACTTTGTTAATAGTAAGGCACTCGGTTTTTTCAGGTAATCCAGCAAGTAAAGCAGCTTGTCTGGCTGGTGCTTGTCCTACTCCAGCAGATAGAACATTTCCCATTATCACTTCATCAATTTCATTAGGATTAATTTTGGTTCTTTCAAGTAAGTCTTTGATTACCAGTGACCCCAACTGCGGTGCTGAAAGCGATGATAAGGCGCCTTGAAAGGATCCAATAGGAGTTCTCTTCGCTTCAATTATTACAACTTTTCTCATAATTGCCTTTCGAAATGTTCTGATTATTTAAGGTAGATTTTAGTCGACTTCAAAAGAGAGACAACACTTCAGTTTGCCGCATGGTCCACTTAGCTTGCCCATACTAGAAATAAGGTTCTGTTCATTTGCAAGTTGAGTTGTAATTCTCTTAAAGCTGGACAGAAACGAAATACAGCAGTACTCCCTACCACAAGTACCCACACCACCAACCTTCTTCGCTTCATCACGTACACCAATCTGTCGTAATTCAATACGAGTTTTAAATTCTGACGCAAGTTCTTTTGCCAGTTCACGAAAATCAACTCTTCCGTCTGCGGTATAAAAGAAAAAAAGTCGTTTCCTATCAAACTGGTAATGAATACTTACAAGTTTCATATCCAGTTTACATTTAGCAACAGATTTTTTGAATATCGGTATTGCTCTTTCTTCATCTTGCAAATTTTTTCTTACGCGATCAAGATCTTCAACAGATGTTTTTCTTACAACTTTCGGCAAGTTTTCATTATACAGCCCAAGGTAATGTCTTTTAAGTTTTACGAGCTCGCCAATTAGCTTAACTTGAGCTATCTCGTAGGCTTCGTCATGTTGGACAATAATAAAGTCTTCAGGAAAAAGCTCAAGATTTTTTTCAACAGGAACTTCACTGAAGTTACAAGGTAGTAATCCTTTGCACGATATCTCTACAATCGTCCTATCCTCAGTTAACAATCTATCGCAAGTATTCCAATCGCAAGAGAGACAACTGCTTACGTTATGATGTCTTTCACTTATATTTCGAACAATCATGTTTGTGAAAAGATTATCGATTGGTTTAATCTCAGAGGATGTTGATAACTTATTTTGAAAGTTAGCAATAACTTCTTGATCTATAGCATTTCGAAACATTGTCTAATTCCCAATAGATACTGAACTTATTTCAAATATAAGATTAAGGGATAATACATTCAAGTTAACTTTCTTGGAGTAGTTTTCATCTAAGGAATCCAAAGTTGAAAATAGTTTAGAAAGGTTTACTTCACTAAATCTACTATTAAACTTGGACAGTGTATCAGCATACTTTTCAAAATAGTAGTTTTCTATATTGGATTTATTCTTAGCAACGTCGCGTGTCCACGTCTTGATCATTCTAACCAGCATTGTAATTGAATCGTTCGAGTTGTCCTTCAAAAAATTATACAATTCTTTATAAGCAGAATTATATCTTTTCGCTAAAGAAAACCGAAGTATTGAAATTGTTTTCTCAAGGATACTGTCAAATTCTCTAACAGTTAATAATAAGGCATCTGTAACCGACCCATCTGCAAAGTGAGCAACTTTGGATGCAACGGCGTCATCAATAAGAAAATACTTTTTCATTATTGAAGTTACCGACGCTTCAGACAGCGGTTCGAAGTTTATTGTCCAGCATCGTGACTGGATTGTATGCAGTAATTTTTCTTTGTCAGAAGTAATCAGTATGAAGACAATTCCTTCCGGAGGTTCTTCTAAATTTTTAAGTAGTGCGTTTTGCGCTTGATCGTTCATCAAATGTGCATCAAGAATTATTACTACACGGAATTTTACATCATCCAGTTGAACTGAAACGAATTTTTTAACCTCGCGTATGCTGCTTATCTTGATTGTATTGGCATCTTCGATGGAGATTTTGTGATATGGATTTGCTGCTTTCTTTTTGATTTCTTGAGCAACGTTTTCGATAATCTCTTTGGGCAGTTTATCGAATGCAGAATCGTCACCCCCCTCTCCTTTACCGCGAGGCAAAGGCATAATAAGCTTTATATAAGGTTCGTTTAGGGATGATATCTTTGCATTCAGCGCTGTGTTGAAATCAGATTGATCTTCTCCGGTATTCAAAAGTTTTGCAAATTGAATTGCAGTGTTAAACTTGCCTACGCCGTCTTTACCGCAAAAAAGAAAGGCGTGTGGTACACGCCTCGATCGATAAATTCTTGTTAAGATAGCTTTCGCTTTTTCTTGTTCAACTATATCTGACAAAAACTCACTTATCATGTTTTAAAATGTTACGATTTGAATTCATCATCATCAGTATAAAAGAAATCCTCGTCGCTCGGGTAGTCAGGCCATATATCTTCAATAGATTCATACGGCTCATCCGAGTCTTCAAGCTCTAGCAGATTTTCAACAACTTCGAGCGGTGCACCAATACGTTCTGCGTAATCTAATAATTCTTCTTTTGTAGCAGGCCACGGAGCGTCATCTAGATAAGATGCTAATTCGACGGTCCAAATCATTGTCAATTCTCCTGAAATGGTTTTTATTTTTTGACAATTTCGAAAATACTTACATCATCAAATATGAAATTTCTTGGGTCCAAAGGTATTCCATCGTGCCTAACTTCATAATGCAGATGCGGACCTGTGGAAAGTCTTCCGGAATTTCCGGTGAAAGCAATTATATCCCCTCTCGCAACTTTTTGTCCTTGCTTAACATTAGTTTTTTCAAGATGAGCGTAAACGGTTCGATAACCAAAGCCGTGATCAATTTCAACAGTAAGTCCGTATCCGCCGCGCCATCCAGCAAAATCCACAACACCGGCACCCGGCGCGTAAACTTTTGTCCCCGCATCCGTAACAATATCAACACCGTTGTGCATACGCATAATCTTCAGAATCGGATGCATCCGCATTCCGAAATCGTTCTCGATCGTACCTTCACATGGTCTTATTGCCGGAATGTTATTATATAATTGTTCGTTATCTTTTAGAGTTTTTTCGATCTCGTCGTAGTTATTGGTTTCAAGTTTTACTTTGAGAGAAACTTTATTTACATATGAGTTTAAATCGTTGAGGTAATTATCAAGGTTGCCGATGCTTGCAGTTTTGATGGGTTCAAAGACGCTACCGCCGGTACCATATAATTGATCATCTTTAGGCATAGGATCAAGATCAGCTTTAAGCCTTAGATCATGGCTCTGATCGGAAAGGGCTGTAATTCTTTCATCAAGCTTTTTATATTTTTCTAAAAGCAGATCAAACTGATCTCTTAGCACTGCGTTATTCTTCTTCAACACTTTAACTTCAGAATCAGGATTGATAAATTCGTTGAACACAACGAACGTCCCAAAGACGAAGAATGAAACTAGCACTGAAAAGAATAAGACGAGGAATACGAATTTCTTGTAGAAACTTCGTATTTCCACGAATTTCAGTTTAGATTTTGAAAAGTAATAAAATTTTTTCATATCAAATTAGGGTGCGAAGATAATAAAACAAGCTCCTGTAGTCAAGCTTAAACATACCGGAATTCTATTCAAAATCGTGCTCAAAATAATCAACCGCGCGATTCATTTCATCCGTTTTTTTGCGAATTTTTTCAGTAATTCTTTCTTGAAGAACCTTAGCTGCATCGTATCCATAGTGTTTCAGCAAATAGTTCAAAGCAATTATTTCCGAAATAACTGTGATATTCTTGCCGGGAATAATCGGAAGTTTGATGTAAGGTATATCGACATCCATAACGGCGAGGAATGAATCGTCAAGACCTGTCCTTGTATATTCTGCTTTGTCATCCCAAATTTCCAATTCAATAATGACTTCCAACCGTTTCTGGAATCTAATCGCTCGCACACCGAACATGCTTTTAATATCTATGATACCAATGCCTCTCAACTCCATAAAATGTTTAACCAGGTCGGTTCCGGCACCCATCAATATACCCTCCCCTTTTTTCGTTAGTATTACAACATCATCGGCAACTAAACGGTGTCCCCTTTCTACTAAGTCAAGGGCAACTTCGCTTTTTCCAATTCCGGATTTACCGACGAATAACATTCCGACGCCATACACGTCAACGAGAGATCCATGTATTGTGAGTCGTGGCGCGAACT
This sequence comes from Bacteroidota bacterium, assembly GCA_023381535.1. The sequence continues at coordinate 18,295 of JAMCSN010000003.1, read as the reverse complement.
GATCATCCAAAAAATCAGAGATAACATAAATTAGTTTAGTTGTAGAGTAGCTTGTTCCAAAAACCGGTATGCCCGACTTGTTAGCCAGTTCAATCATTTCCTTTGACGGTGCATTATCATTTGTAATGATAAAACAAGGAATATCGTATTTGAAAATTTTCTCAAGCGCTTTAATCCTATCTTTTACAGTGAGACTTTTCAAATACCGCATTTCAGTATTACCAAAAACTTGTATGCGGTTGAATGAGAACAATTGCAAAAAGCCCGCGAGCGGCAAACCGGGTCTGTGTAGATTTTGATCTCTGATTTCCCGATCAAAGCCGACACGCTCATTCAATAGCTTAATCTTAAACCTGTCCTTCGTGTTATTGTAAAAGAACTCTACAGTAATACTCTCTTTTTGCGTGATATTCTTTTCGTCAATCTTCATTCTTTTTGCGCGATAATTTCTTCGTTTTAATTTTGCCTAATTGTTTTTTTATTTTTTCGACGGCTATGCTGACTGATTTTTCAAATTCTTCGCTAGATTCAATTACTGTAATTGTTTTACCCGGCAAAGCTAACACTAATTCCGAAGTTTTAATACTGTCTTTTGGGTGTGTAAAACTCAATATAACATTTACGTCTAAAATTTGATCGTTAAATCTTTCCAGAGATTTCACTTCGCTCTTAATAAAATCTTTTAGCGAATCTTTTGCACGAAACTTACGGGATGTTATTTGAATGTTCATGACGGCTCCTTTAAGATTTTGGATGTGCTTTCTTATATGATTTTTTCAATCGCTCCACACTTACGTGGGTATAAATTTGTGTTGTTGAAAGATTTTCGTGACCAAGAATTTCTTTGACTGCCATTATGTCGGCTTCATTATCAAGCATATGCGTTGCTGCGCTGTGACGCAAAATGTGAGGACTTCTTTTATCAATGTCCGTTACTTTTGAAAGATATTTTTTTACTAAACGATAAACATAATGACGCGTGATGCGCTCCCCGTACTCGTCTGCAAACAATGGAACTGAATGCGATTTTGCTGAAAGCGTGCCTATATAATTTTTTAGAACATCTGCCGATTTTGAACCCAACGGAACGACTCGAACTTTAGAACCTTTACCGAGAACACGAATGCTCATTCCATGAAAATCTACATCGCCCAAATCTAAAGAGCATAATTCCGAAACACGCAATGCACAACCGTACAATAATTCAAAAATGGCTTTGATCTGCCTCGATTCTTTAACTTCATTTTCCTTATCAACCAAACTAAAAATTTCCAAATAAGAATCAACATTAATGATTTCCGGTAATTTCCTCGTCACTTTTGGATTCGGAATTTTATCAATCGGATTCTTTTCGATGTATTCGTTTTTTATTGCGAATAAAAACAGCCGCCGCAAAGAGGAAAGTTTTCTTGAGATTGTGCTTTTTGTCGATTCATTTTCATTGAGCCGGATAATGAAATGTCGAATCGTGCGTTCACTAATCCGGTCGATTGAGCTGATTTGTTTCTCACCACAGAAATTCACAAATTCATTGATGTCGCGGGTATATGCCGCGAGCGTGTTTTCGGATGCACGTGTTATTCCCGACATTTCCGAAAGCATCTCGTCTGCAACTGTTTTTAAATCAAGTTGCTTCATGTGCAGTGTTTGAATGATTAGTATTCTTCTTCAGAATAACTTGCTTCTTCCTCTTCTTTTGCTTTCGGAAGAGTCCAGCTGGCAAAATCGCAATCCGGATATCTGTTGCATCCGTAAAAAATCTTTCCGCGTTTTGTTCTGCGGGTTATTACTTCGCCTTCACTACACTTGGGGCACTTCAAACCAAGAGTAACGATTTTTGTAAAATCACAATCCGGATATTTTTCGCAGCCGATAAACCTTCCGAATTTTCCTTTTCGAAATACCGTGCGTGAGCCGCACTTAGGACAAATATCACCGGTGAATTCCGGTTCGCCACCGTTGGGACCAAATTCTTTCAATGATTTAATGTTTTTACATTCCGGATAATTAGTGCAAGCGAGGTATTTTCCGTAACGGCCTATTTTTATATCCATGTCGCCGCCGCACTTATCACATTTTATTTTTTCAAGTTTCGATTCAACTTCATTCAATGTTTTCGAAAACGGCTCGTAGAAATCATTCAGCACGTTTAAGTAACCTATCTCCCCATCGGCAATCAAATCCAATTCATCTTCCATCTTTGCGGTAAAATTCACATTGAAAATATTTGAAAAATATTGAACCAAAATTCCGTTAACCTTTCTACCAAGCGGCGTGGGAACAAGTTTCCGTTCAATCTGCTCGACATATTTCCGATCGATAATTGTTCCCATGATCATGGCATAAGTACTTGGACGACCAATGCCGTTGCTTTCCAACTCTTTTATCAGCGAACTTTCGGTATAACGCGGAGGCGGTTTTGTAAAATGTTGATTTGGCGTAAGCTCTTGAAGATTCATCTTCTGATCGATCGCTAATCCCGCCGGAATTAATCCGTCGCTTCCGTTCTGATCGTTTTGATCCTCAAGCTCTTCATCGTATAATGTTAGAAATCCATCAAACAAAATTGTTGTACCGGAACTTCTAAAAACATATTCATCTGCTGAAATGCTGACGGTAGTTGTCTCCAATCGCGCTGCTTCCATCTGGCAAGCAATAAACCGTTTCCAAATAAGTTCGTACAGTTTAAACTGCGCTTCATCCAAATATTCTTTTACAAAATCCGGCGTGTACTTTAACGAGGTTGGTCTTATTGCTTCGTGCGCGTCCTGAACATTTTTTTTGTTTTTCTGTTCATAACTTTTTGGTCCATCGGGAAGATAATTCTTTCCATATTTATCGCCGATAAACTGCCGCGCCTCAGCTACAACTTCTTCACTCAACCTTGTCGAGTCGGTCCTCATGTAAGTAATCAAACCGGTTGTTCCTTCCGGACCAAGATCGATACCTTCATACAACTGCTGCGCAAGCATCATTGTTCTTCTGGGACGGTACCTGAGTTTCCGGGAAGCTTCAACTTGCAGACTGCTTGTGATGAACGGAGGATACGGATTTCTACGGCTTTCTTTTTTGGTAAGATCGGAAATGCGGTAATTGTTTTTCTGTCTTAAGCTTTCAACAATTTGAGAAGCTAAATCTTGTTTCGTTATTGCAAAGTTTGTCTTTAAAAATTCATCCCAATCTTCTGCTGTCATTTGAGGTTTAGGAGGAACTTTAATTTGTTTTCCGTTTACCTCGTACAACTTTGCTTTTATTACTTCCCCTTTTTCAGTTGTGAATACGGCAATGATTGACCAGTATTCGGTAGCAATAAATTTTTCAATTTCTTCTTCGCGTTCGCAGATTAACCTCAGTGCTACAGACTGAACTCTGCCGGCAGATAACGAACTGCCGTAAGCTTCAATTACAGCTTTCCATAGAAACGGACTGACTTTGTAACCGATGATTCTATCCATAACTCGGCGAGCCCGCTGGGAGATGACTAAATGCGTATCAACTTGGATTGGATTTTTCAATGCTTCGTTGACGGCTTTTTTCGTGATCTCATTAAATAGAACGCGTTTAATTTTTTCTTCGGCGCCTTTTCCCAAAACGTCCACAACATCCTGCGCAATAGCTTCGCCCTCGCGGTCAGGATCGGTTGCGATATAAATCGTTCCGGATTTCGCCGCGAGCGATTTTATTTTTTTAATCACATCTCCTTTGCCGCGTATGTTCAGCAGCGAAGGCTCAAATCCGTTCTCGATATCAATCCCGAGTTTTGTCTTAGGAAGATTTCTGATATGACCGACAGTAGCTTCAACTACGTAACTTTTGCCGACGTATTTATTGATTGTCTTTGCCTTGGATGGCGACTCGACAAGAATAAGATCTTTGCTCATTTCCGGATTACCTTTTAATTAACAGTATCTGATGAGTACAATGTTCGTCTGCTGCCCGGAAGGATACTCGAATCGTATTCTACTAATGAAAGCAAAATAATCCAGTTGATTTCTTTCCGCGTGATTCTATTTTCGGGAAACATTTCAATCTGTTCTAATATTGATTCAAGATTGGAATAATCTAACAAGCCGACATTTATCAGATGCAACAAATAATTGTAGTTGTCTATCCCGAGGATTTCCTTTTCATCTTCAGACAACATTCTTATATTTTTCTCGGCTTCAATATTTGTTTTAGCCCCGCTCTTCTTCCTTGAAAGTATTTTATCATAAACCAGACTAAAAGCGATACCCAAAATTTTCTTATCAAAGTGTTGATTGCTCACTAATGTATGGTTTACTTCTTCAAGTGACGAGTTATTGCTCAATCCTTCTAAAATCTTTGCTAGTATTTCTACAATTCTTGCATGCATACTTACTTTATCAAACTCCTAACGTTCTTTTGAAACTTTTTGACTAATTGGTCTTCCCGTTTTTTCATAATTTTTCTTCTAGCAGCAATTTTATCATCATAACCAATCAAATGCAATACACCGTGAACGATTAATCTTAACAATTCATTATCGGTCGAAACTCGAAAAAGTTTGCCGTTTTTTTCAGCTTGTGCTAGAGAAATAAAAATTTCGCCGTCTAAATTATCCCTTTCGTTCGAATAATCAAAGGTGATTATGTCGGTGTCATAGTTATGATTCAAAAACTTCTTGTTAACCGCGAGCATCGTCTCGGAAGAAACGAAATTAATTTCCATTTCCGAAATGCCGACGTTTAATTCGCTGCACACGAGTGACAAAACTTGATGCACTTTCCGTTTATTCAGCGTAAAACCTTTTTCAACGTTAACAAAAACATTCTTCAATTCAATTACCACTCAAATTGTTCATTTGGAAAGTCCGGCTATTCGCGAAGCTTCTCCGAACAAAGACATTGCTTTCTGAAACTGCGGGTCGAGTTGAAGAAGCGTGAGATACCAGCCGTTGTTTTTGAACATGTCTCTTGCAACAAATGCTTTTAGCCGCGCGCGAATTTCTTCCTTGTCGGCTGAGTAACCTTTAGGATCGTACTTAACTTTTAGAAATTCTGCAAATTTTATGAAGCTCTGCATCTGTTCGTCGCTTAGCTGAAATTCTTTCACAAATTTCTGCAAATTGTTTTGGTACTTGTTCTTGATCTGCGCACCGTTTTTGTCCATCAACTTTCTAACGAACTGGTAATAAACGTTGTTCTTTCTCAACTCAACAGAATAGTTCGAAACTTTCTTATTCTCCACAAAATAATCCGGTGTTATTCCTCCGCCGCCGTAAACAATTCTTCCGCCCGCTGTTTTATACTTTGGTTTGGTAGAATCTTTTTCCGTTTTGTGATCTACATTTTCACCTTGCAGTTCTTGACGATCCATAACTTCTTCGAAATATTTCTTTTTGTCTTTGTAGTTGCGCTGAATTTCCCTGCCGGAGGGCGTGTAGTACCTCGCAATAGTAATCCTAACTGCCGAACCGTCGGAAAATTGAAACGGTTGTTGTACCAATCCTTTTCCAAAAGTTGTTTCACCAACTATCAATCCCCTATCCCAATCTTGAATTGCACCGGATACAATCTCGCTTGCTGAAGCCGAACCTCTATTCACCAAAATAATTAATGGAATTTTCTCGTAAGGATATGCTACTTTCGCGTGATATTCTTTGTCAAAATCTCTAACACGACTTTTGTTCGTAACGATAGTTTTATTCCCGTCAATAAAGAAATCTGCAACTTCTGCTGCTTGGTATTCTAAACCACCAGGATTGTTCCGTAAGTCTAAGATCAGTCTTTTCATACCTTTAGAAGCTAATTCTTTTAACGCAGCAGTCATTTCATCTGTAGTCGTTTCGGAAAAACGCGTTAAGTTGATATACCCGGTTTTGTTGTCATACAGCAGCGATGCATCAACTGAGTAAAGATTAATTTTATCCCGCACCACGTGAAAATTAATTGTTGACTTAGAGGATGGACGGAAGATTGTGAGATCGACACCCGTTCCCTTTGTGCCTCGAAGAGTTTTCATTACTTGATCATTCTTCCAGCCCACACAATTTTTTCCGTCTATCTTTATTATGCGGTCGCCGGAAATAATGCCGACACTTTCACTTGGTCCGCCCGTAATTGGCGATACTACAGTGATAGAGTCGTTGATGATTTGAAATTCAACGCCGATGCCTTTGAAGTTTCCTCTGAATTCTTCTTCCGATATTTTCTCCTCTTCCGGTGAAATGTAAACTGTGTGCGGATCAAGTCCACTAAACATTCCTCGTATCGCATCTTCAACCAACTTCTTGCTCTTTACGGAATCAACGTAATAATCTTCTGTGTAGCCGAAAATCTTTTCAAATTTATTCAGCTGTCCTCTTTCTTTAGAAAACGAATTTGAAAATCTGATGCCGAGATAAACGCCGATCACAAGTACTAGCAGAAAGATGGGCAGCTGTTTCCAAATATTTTTCATCTTAACCTTTGATGACTTGATAATTTACTTTTGCGGACGCATTTGTGGGAACAGCAACACGTCACGAATAGACGACTGATTCGTGAACAACATAACAAGTCTATCTATTCCGATGCCTAAACCAGCGGTCGGAGGCATTCCGTATTCCATAGCGCGAATAAAATCTTCGTCAATCGGCTGCGCTTCATCATCGCCCTCCTCACGCATTTTCACCTGAGCTTCAAAACGGTTTCTCTGATCGATCGGATCGTTAAGCTCGCTAAATGCGTTGCAAATCTCTCTGCCGAGAACGAAACCTTCAAAGCGTTCAACAAGTCCTTCTCTGCTTCTGTGCTTCTTCGCAAGAGGAGAAAGCTCAATCGGGTAATCAACGACAAATGTCGGCTGAATCAAATTCGGCTGAATCGTTGCTTCGAAAAGCAGATCGATCAACTTGCCTTTACTCTCCACTCCTTCGAGGTCAACGTTCTTACTTTTCAAAATTTTGATCAGCTCATTGTTCGATGCTGCGAGTACATCGATGCCGACTTTATTTTTCAACTCGTCAACCATCGAAATTCTTTGCCATGGCGGATTGAAATTGATTTTGTTCCCTTCAATCTCGAATTCCGTTTTGCCGAAAACATTTTGCGCAAGTTTTGCTACCATGTTCTCAACAAATTCCATCATCCAAACGTAATCCTTATACGCGACGTACAATTCAAGCATCGTGAATTCGGGATTGTGAGTTCTATCCATTCCTTCGTTTCTGAAATCTTTCGAGATTTCATAAACGCCGTCAAATCCTCCAACGATCAAACGTTTGAGATACAGTTCGTCTGCAATTCTCAAATACAATTCAATGTCGAGCGCATTATGATGCGTGACGAACGGTCGCGCGGTTGCACCGCCGTATAACGGTTGCAGAATCGGCGTCTCCACTTCCACCAAATTATTTTCATCCAAATATTTTCTAATCTCGGTAACAATTTTAGAACGCGTCTTAAAAACTTCTTTCACTTCCGGATTAACAATCAAATCGAGATAGCGTTGGCGGTAGCGTAGTTCCTTGTCCGCAAATTGGTCGTGAACAATTTTATTTCCTTGTTCGTCAACCGTCTCCTTTGCGATGGGAATCGGACGGATTGATTTAGTAAGAACCACAAACGATTTTGAATGAACTGAAATTTCACCAGTCTTGGTTTTGAAGACGAATCCTTCCACGCCGATTATGTCGCCGATATCCAAAAGTTTAAAAACGTCGTAGTACTCACCAACATCATCTTTCTTCAAGTAAATCTGAATCTTTCCGTCTTTATCTTGAATGTGCGCAAAGGAAGCCTTTCCCATTCTCCTAATCGCCATAATTCTTCCGGCAATCTTTACGGTTTGGTTTTCATACTGTTCAAAATTATTTTTGATCGCAGCAGAATAATTATCAACGTCGTAGCTGTATGCGAACGGCACAATACCTTTGTTGAGCAGTTCGTTCAATTCTTCATGCCGTCTTTGAACAAGAGTGTTGTAATCGGGTTCTTGTCCGCCGGCCTGTTGAACCGTCTGATTAGTGTTATCCAAATTTCCTCCTAGATGATCGGTTGAGCTAAATTAATTTCTTGAAAAATTTACGAGCCGATTGCAAACGTTATCCATAATATAGTTTGCTAATGCGGGCGGCGCTAAAAAATTATTTATGATAATCGAAAAAATCAACCGCTCGCCGGAAACCGTAGTTAAGTAGCCGGAAAGAGACGAAACGTTATTGTTGTAACCGGCTTTTGCGTGAACATTATTTTCAGCTGAACTTTTTTTCATCCGGTCTATCAAAGTTCCGTCAACACCGGCAATCGGCAGTGAATCATAAAATTCGTCGAAGACTTCGCTCTTTGCCATGTACGAAAGCAAATTTACAATTTGACGCGGAGTAACCAAATCCAATCTCGATAAACCGGAACCGTCTGCCATCACCATGTTGTCGGTATTAATTCCCATCGAGCTGAATACTTCTTTACTTGCTTTAACACCTTCATCAATTGAACCGTAATTGTAAATTTCCGAACCAATTGTTTTAAGAATCTGTTCGGCATAGAAATTATTGCTGTTCTTGTTCAGTTCCTTTATCAGCATTTTCAATGGCAAAGATCGGTGATCAAGAATCGGGGTAAGATCATCGTAGTCGATCGGTTTATCAGAACTTTCGATCGGTCCAACTTTTCCTTTAACGACAATCCCTTTCTTCTCGAAAACTTCTTTCATCACTGTTAAGAAGTACATCGTAGGATCGGAAACGGAAATGCGATCGACAAAAGGTTGAGCGCCTTTCTTAATTTCTCCGGTGATGCTGATTAAATTCGTACCGCGCAGTCTGGAAGCCGAAATCGGTGCTGCCGGTTCGCCTTCAACGGTAACGACTTTTGCCGCGAGCGTAACATATTTTGTATCGGGAGTTAAAACTACATTCGCCGGGAAGTTTGGTTCGGTAGGTTCAACTTTAATTTCTAAATTATTATCGTTGAAACTCAACGCTCCGCTTGGAGCCGCAAACCATTCCGATTCGTAGTCCAATTCCCAACCTTTACCCAAACCGACGTTATCGAAAAGAGAATCGTCGCCGAAAATATTTCCATCGATTACCCAAATTCCTTTGGACTTAAGCGTGTCTGCCCAATTCTCAAAAACTTTTGTAACGTTTCCATCGTAAAATCTGCCGGAGATTGACGGATCGCCGGAGCCTTGCACAATCAAGTCGCCCTGTAAGACGCCTTTTTTAATTTTTCCGTTCACAAACAAATTTGTCTCGTACTGGTAATCCGAACCAAGCAGTATTAACGCAGCAGACGAAGTAAAAAGTTTCATGTTGGATGCCGGGATGAAAAGTTTATCGGCATTTCTTTTATACAAAACTTCGCCGGTCTTCTGTGATTTGATTATGACGCCGATAAATGCATCGTTGAAATTCGGATCATTAAAATAATCATCAAGCTGATCACGAAGTTCGCTCAATGTGCTTATGCCCGGATTGTTTTTCTTCGTCAGCAGTGTATCTTTCTGCGCTAAAGCTACCGACGTAAAAACTAAAAGCACGACGAATGTTTTACTTGCCAAATATTTCATAAACTTTTTCGATCTCGCTGAAAGATAATTTTCTATAACCGCCCGCCGGTATTCCTTTAACAGTGAAATTTCCGAAACTGATCCGTTCGAGCTGATCAACGAAATAGCCGAGAGCGGAGAACATATTCTTCACAAAATGATTTCTTCCCTCGACGGTCGTTACCGAAATTCTTTTCCAATCTTTTCTACTCAAGGATTTAATTTCTTTGAAACGGCTTTTTCTGCCGTCCAAAGTTATTCCCTTTAAAAGTTTCAGCTTATCTTCTTCGGTTAATTCCCTATTGAGCGTCACCTTGTACTCACGCGAGACATGATTCTTTGGATGAGTAAGAAAATTTGTGAAGTCGCCGTCGTTCGTAAGAAGAAGTACTCCGGTAGTATTGTAGTCCAATCTGCCCACGGGAAAAATCTTTTGTTTTGTCTCGATCAAATCAACTACAGTTCTTCTTCCCTTTTCATCAGCCGTGGATGTAATAAATCCTTTCGGCTTATTCAGAAGGAAATAAACTTTTCTCTGCTGATGCAGTTTCTCGCCGTCGACTTTTATTACATCGTTTTCGGAATCAATTATGAAAGCAAGTTCGATAACGGCTTTCCCGTTAACGCTAACCCTTCCTTCCTTAATAAACTCTTCTGATTTTCTCCGGGAGGCAATACCGCATTCGGCAAGATATCTATTCAGTCGCAGTTTCATCTTCGAAATCGGATTCCAGTTCACTCTCGTTTTCAGAGTTCTCTTCTAACAATTCTTCCTCGGCAGTTTCTTCAACACCGTTCATCATTATTCGTCTTTTCTGCTCTTGAAAGTCTTCGTCTTTCATTATCTCTTCAATCTCTCTCGGCTTCGGCAAATCGGTAATCGTGTTCAATCCGAAATATTTTAAAAACTCATCCGTCGTAACGTACAACAGCGGGCGACCAACTGTCTCGGCTCTTCCTTGAATAGTGATAAGATTTTTTTCGAGCAATGTATTCAAAGTATAATCCGAATTAACGCCGCGGATTGTTTCGAGCTCCGGTTTTGTAAGCGGCTGTTTGTAAGCAATGATTGCAAGAGTTTCCAACGCCGCCGGGCTTAATCTCCGTTTACTTTTTTCAGACGAAAGATACCCGACATACTTCGCATGTTCCGGTTTGGTAGCGTGGACGTACCCGTGAGCAATTTTCAAAATCACGAATGCGTTTCCGTTCTGCTCATAGTTTGCGTTCAACTCATTTACAGTCAGATCGATATCGTCATCGGTTATTTCCGTATCGCTGCCGTCGATCTCTTTGATGGAATCAATAATTTCTTTCGACGCAATCGGATCGTCCGAAGCAAAAATGAGCGCTTCGATAACTGATTTATAAATACTATCCATTCGCTAATCCATAAATGATGAAATCGTTTAGGTTAAGTGACTCCCTCAAACCGATTCTTCCGGCTTTAACCATTTCGAGCATTGCTATAAACGTTACCACAATTCGAATTTTGTCGCGGATATCGAGCATCAACTCGATAAAACTGACATTGTTATTTTCGGAAATCTTGCCCATAATGTATTCCATCTGTTCGTCAATCGTGACATTCCATTTTTTGATTTGATGAACCGGTTCAGCCGGTCTATCTAGCAGCGCTTTCTTGAACGCTTTAATCAAATCATAAATAGAAATATTTTTCAGCAGAACATCGTAATTGGTCGGCGTCTCTTTACTGTCGGAATCAAAATTGCCGCGGTAGTTATACGTGCGCATCGTTGCTTCCATAAACGACAACTCTTCGGACATTTCTTTGTAACGTTTGTATTCAAGAAGCGCTCTTACGAGATCTGCGCGGGGATCAATCTCTTCACCCTTTTCATCTATCTCACGAGGCAGAAGCATTTTAACTTTTATCTGCATCAGCGTTGCAGCCATCAAAATAAAATCGCCGGCAACTTCAAGATCGAGCTGCTCGAGCAGATGAAGGTATTCCATAAATTCTTTTGTGATGCGCGAGATCGGAATATCATAGATATCCAGTTCGTCTCTCTTAAGGAAAAAGAGAAGCAGATCAAGCGGACCTTCAAATTCCTTTAGACTTATCTTATACAATTTATCCAATCAACATTTTGTTTCGAACTTCTGCCATCGTTTTTTCTGCTACAACGCGCGCTTTCTTTTCGCCTTCAATCAAAATATCTTTAACGTGACCCGGATTGGCTTCCAATTTCTTTCTCCGTTCGAGTATCGGCGCCAAGAATTCATTTATCTTTGCCGTGCATTTCAGTTTGCAATCCACACAACCCAAAGCACCGCTTCTGCAATTTGTTTCTATTTCACCCGTCTCTTCCGGGTTAAACTTTTGATGATATGTAAACACCAAACATATTTCCGGTCTTCCGGGATCGTTCTTTCTAATCTTCTGCGGATCGGTAACGGCTTTGCGAAGTTTTTGTTTTACTGTTTCCGTATCGTCCGAAAGTAAAATTGTATTTCCCAAAGATTTACTCATCTTAGCATCGCCGTCGAGACCGGGTAACCTGGCAAATCTTGTTAACAACGGTTCCGGTTCGCGGAATACTTCGCCATATTGATTATTAAACCTACGCGCAATCTCTCTCGTTATTTCTACATGCGGTACCTGGTCTTCACCAACCGGAACAGCTTCACCTTTATAAAGTAGAATATCGGCAGCTTGAAGAACAGGATAACCTAAGTGACCGTAAATCACGTTTTCAATATTCAAATCCCTTACTTGCTCTTTAAGTGTAGGATTTCGTTCAAGGCGTGCCTTAGTTATCAACATTGAAAAAATCAAAAATAACTCGGCGTGTTCCTTAACTTGAGATTGACGAAACATTGGTGCTTTTTCCGGATCCAAGCCGGAAGCAAGCCAATCAATTAGCATATCGATTGTGTTGTTATATATCTCTTCAGTTGATAGATCGGTTGTCAAAACATGATAGTCGGCAATCAAATGATAGCTTTCATATTCGTTTTGCAATTTTATCCAGTTTTCAAGAGCGCCGACATAATGCCCGATGTGAAGTTTGCCCGTCGGTCTCATTCCGCTTAGAATTCTTTTCTTTGCCATTAACCGCGAATAAGTTGATTATGAAATTTGATGTGTAAAAATAAAGAAAAATTAGTTTACATCACTATGCCTGGAAAAGATACCGCTTCCATGTATCGTCTAATCTTCCGGCATTGTTTCGGATAAACATAATATGATTCGGCGCGTACGGTTTGATTTTCAGTTTGATACCGGCTTCTTCCGGAGAGCGGTCCCCTTTTCTGTTGTTGCAAGGAAGGCAAGCAGCAACAAGATTTTCCCAGCTGTCGTCTCCTCCTTTCGAACGGGGTACTATATGATCGATTGTTAGAGGAAGGTCGGCTCTGCCGCAGTATGCACACTTGTGCCCGTCGCGTTTTAAAATGTTACGCCGAGTGAGAATGATTTTTTTGTAAGGGACTTTTATATAATCGTTGAGACGAATAATGCTGGGCCAAGGGTACGCTTTGGATACTGCGTGAATTTCTTTTTTGTCGTTGTTGACAACAAGCTCGGCTTTGCCGAGAAAAATAAGCACTACTGCTTTTTTAACATTGCAAATTGTGAGCGGCTCATAGCTTTGATTGAGGAGAAGAACTTTCGCATTGAGTGATCCGTTTTTTCCGAACTTCCTTTCGAAGACTAACCTCCAAACAATTAAAGAGTAAATTCAATACCGGGTTAATGTTTCTTTCCTTCATTTATGGTGCAAATATCGTAATTAGAATTTAATAATGAAAGTCTATTTTATATTTGTTAGTATGCAGTAATCTCTTTCACTATTTATCAATGTTAACGACAAAGTGTTTTTTCTTTTTCAAAAGCTTAATCGGCAGATTTAAAATAATTTCGTTCTTCAAAGCTTCTACCAATCTGCGCTTAACAAAATCCCGGTGTGTAATTAAGCTTACTTCTCTCACAGGAACAGGCGGTTTGAATCGTCTGACACATTTTAACTGAGCGGGGTTAAAGTCCATCAGAGCAAGCTCCGGCAATATTGTAACTCCTCCGTTTTTTTCAACCATACGTACTAATGTTTCTATACTGCCAGCTTCGTAATAAAATCTTTTTTCCTGCTGCGATAATTTTTGAAGATCGCACAGATTAATTATTTGTGAACGAAAACAATGTCCTTCTTCCAAGAGCCAAAGCTCATCTATCTCAATTTCATCGACAGTAATTACTTTATTCTGTGTTAATTTTCCCCACCTTTTTGAATACAGAACAAACTCTTCCAAAAATAAAGGCGTTGTTTTTACAGAAGTATAATCCAATGGCGTTACTAAAATTGCCGCATCAATTAAATTCCTTTTTAACTGTTCGATGATCCGTTCGGTAGTCAATTCGATTACTTTCAAATTAACGTCTTTATATTTTTTCAAAAATCCATGCAGGAAAAGAGGAAGAAGATATGGCGCAAGTGTCGGAATGATCGCAATATGCAATTCACCTTTTATCTCGCCTTTTCTTTCACTAACAATATCGGCTATAGATTTTGTCCCGCTCAGAACACTTCTGCCCAATTCAATTATTTCTCTTCCTACTTCAGTTGCAACCAACGGTTTCTTACTTCTATCAAAAATTTTTATTCCGAGTTCTTCTTCCAACTTCTGCACCTGCATGCTGAGTGTAGGTTGAGTAACAAAACATTTCTCGGCAGCAACAGAAAACTTTCTGTATGTATCAAGCATTACGATATACTCAAGCTGAACGAGCGTCATATCTCACCATAGTTTTTATCTATGCAAAGATAAATAATATCAATTTGATTTATTCTAATGTTTAGAGCAATTTATGCCAGAAATCTATCGTACTTATTTTAATTTAATTAATAATTCATGTTACGCAATATTTACTTGTATAATTGTTCTTGATCTTCATCATGCTCATGATCTTGCTCTTCTGAGTATTTTAACGGCAGATTATGATTAAGATCAAGAACATGATCATGAATAATAATAATTTTTGCGTAACGTGAGTAAATAACAATAGAAGGAGAAACAATGGGAACCGAAAAGAAAAAATTAACTACCGCTTCCGGCAGTCCGTATTACGAACACCAGAATACGCAATCTGTCGGGCCACGCGGACCGCTCTTACTTCAGGATTACATCTATCACGAAAAGATGGCTCACTTCAACCGTGAAAGAATACCTGAAAGAATTGTGCACGCAAAAGGTTCAGGCGCATTCGGTAAGTTTACCGTAACAAATGATATTACAAAATACACAAAGGCAAAACTTTTTAATAAAATCGGTAAAGAGACGAAAGTCTTTGTTCGTTTCTCAACCGTTGGCGGAGAAAAAGGATCGGCTGATACGGAAAGAGACCCCCGCGGATTCGCTGTTAAGTTCTATACCGAAGACGGAAATTGGGATCTTGTTGGAAACAACACGCCTGTATTTTTTATCAAGGATCCGAAAAAATTTGACGATTTTATTCACACTCAGAAGCGCGATCCAAAGACAAACTGCAAGAGCCCAACTATGATGTGGGATTATTGGTCTCTCAACCCGGAAAGTCTTCACCAAGTATTGATCTTGATGTCCGACCGCGGTACTCCGTTCTCATACAGAAATATGAACGGCTACAGCAGTCACACTTTATCTATGATCAATGCTAAGAATGAATTGATTTGGGTAAAATTTCATTTTAAAACTCAGCAAGGAATTAAAAATTTTGATGCCGCATTGGCAGAAGAAATACGCGGTAAAGATCCTGACTGGGCTCAGCGTGATTTAGTTCAAGCAATTGAAAAAGGTGATTTCCCAAAATGGAATCTCAAAATTCAGGTAATGACAAAAGAGCAGGCAAAAACTTTTAGATGGAATCCGTTTGACCTGACAAAGATTTGGCCGCATAAGGAATATCCGTTAATTGATGTTGGTGTGATGGAGCTAAATAAAATTCCGGACAATTATTTTGCAGATGTTGAACAAGCTGCTTTCGCTCCTGCACATGTTGTGGATGGAATTAGTTACTCACCCGATAAAATGCTTCAAGGAAGATTGCTATCCTATCCCGACGCGCACCGCTACCGTCTTGGTGCAAATTACGAACAGATTCCGGTTAATAAATGCCCGTTCGCTGTGAACAATTATCAGCGGGACGGATATATGCGCGTTGACGGAAACGGCGGAAGTAATCCCAACTATCATCCGAACAGTTTTGATGATATTGTTCCTGATGAAGACTATAAAATTCCTCCAATGGAACTCGATTCCAACATAGCCGATTGGTATGATAGAAATGAACCGGGCGAAGACGACCATTATACTCAGCCAGGAATGTTATTCCGAAATGTTATGACAGATGCTGAAAGGAAAAACACAATTAGTAATATCATCGGGGCAATGAAAGGAATTGACGGACCGAAAAGAAATGAAATAGTTAACCGCCAATTGTGCCATTGGTTCAGAGCTGATGTTAGTTTGGGAGAAGCTGTTGCAAAAGGTCTTGGAGTTGATGTGAAAGCAATTATGGATGAACTGGGAGTTAAGTAATCAAAAACTTTAAGGAGGCTGTCAGAAGTCATTATTTTTTTAAAATAGCACGCTGATGACACAGATTATAACACTCGCCTCGCTAAGCTTCTGCCTCGGCTTGCCATCGGCGAGACGGGTCGGTGAAGCGGGGATTTTCGCAGATTTATTTTTTGAAAAATTACTTCTGACAGCCTCCTTATTTTTTAGACACTTAGATTTTCCGGATTATTCCCCCGGCAAGAACGTAGCCTTGTTCGTCATACAAAACCAACGATTGGCCCGGCGTTACTGCATTCTTCGGTTCCAAAAATTTTATTTTGATTTCCGATTCATCGGCAGAAACTATTTCAGCCGGAGCTGCTGTATCATTGTAGCGAATCTTCCCGAAAACAATTTCTCCGGATTTGAATTCCTTTCTGCTCACAAAATTTATATCCGATGCCGAACAAATGTTTTCGAACAGTTCTTCCTTATTGGCAATTTCGATTGTGTTTGTCTTTTCATCGATGCTTTTCACGTAAACCGGTTTCTCAAATGAAACGCCGAGACCTTTCCTTTGTCCGACTGTGTAGAATGGAATACCTCTGTGCTTGCCGACGACATCGCCGTGATAAACCATATCCCCGCCTTCAATCTTTTCAATCATACCGGGAATTCTTTCGCGCAAAAATCTTTCGTAGTTATCATCGGCAACGAAACATATTTCCTGGCTGTCCGGTTTGTTTGCTGTTTTTAGTCCGAACTCTTCCGCCAGTTTTCTCACTTCAACTTTTGTATATCCGCCCAAAGGAAAAATTGTACGGCTCAAACTTTCTTGTGTCAATCCCCAAAGCGCGTACGACTGATCTTTCTTTTGATCGTGCGAATTTTTGAGCGAGTAGCGGTTCAATGCCGGGTTGTATTCTACAACTGCATAGTGACCGGTGGCAACATATTTTGCGTCGAGTGAATCAGCTTTCTTTAGAAGTTCTTCCCATTTTATTTTTCTGTTGCAGACAACGCAAGGATTCGGAGTCCGACCGTTCAGATATTCATCGACGAAATTATCTATCACAGTTTCTTCAAACGCTTTTGTGAAATCAACCGTGTAGTGCGGAAAGCCGAGCGATGTTGCAACGTTCTTCGCATCGAAGATCGCATCGAGAGAACAGCATCCCGATTCATGTTTGGGAGCGCCGCCGACTTCCATGAATCCCCATGTCTTCATCGTTACGCCGATTACTTCGTAACCTTGCTTATACAAAAGCGCCGCAGCAACGGATGAATCAACTCCGCCGCTCATTGCTACTATTACTCTTTTCTCGTTCAACACTTTACTTTCTCTAAATTGTAAACATGATTTTATACGGCAAGCAAAAACTATGACAAAACTTAGCGGTCAAACCAACTTTCTTTCTTAACTATTTGCCTTTGTAAATATCTTTTCGATGACCAATACTTGACTTGGAAGTTCATTTGGCTTTGAATACTTCATCATGCGTATAAACACGCCCTTTCTTATAGTCTTCGCGTGCTTCAGCGATGCTTTTAACATACTCTGGGCTTGCAGCAGCAAGGAGATCTTCAACAAATGAAGCCCTTTCTTCTTTTTTCAAGCGCATCACGGCTTCAATTATCTGTGATGGACTTAAATTAACTTCTAATGAAAGCTCCCTAGACATTTTTCTTCCTATTTATGAGGCAAATCTAAAAAGGTCATTTTCGAATTTTTCTGCTGCTAATTTATACCGGAATCGTAACTTTTGGGCAACTGAAATACCTTTTTAGAGTAGACTCATTTATAAATTTTAATTACTATCGACAAAATTAAAAAGATTATTGTGCAATCGTTCTTCAATCTCTTGCTCAGAAGCTGTTTCAAAAAAGAGTTCTAAAGCTTCATGTAAATTTTTGCGCGCTTGCTCTACAGTATCGCCTTGACTTGCAATATCTAATTCGGGACACAAAGCAACGTATTGGTTTCCCTCACGCTCAATTAAAGCAGTAAACTGTTGAATTGTACGCATTATTAAATCCTTTGGTTAAGCGGCTATATATTACATTTTCTAACAACAAATATAAAGAATTAGTTTTGTTTCGAGGTAGAACCCCATTGCCTCATAATAAAATCTGACTATTGTAATATTAAAAAGAACATTAGGTGACTAAATATTATAACGAACAAAATAAAGGAAGCGCAGAGAAATAATCAACGTACGGCAATAGTAGAACATAACATTACTTTACAAGAGTAAGTATATCATAAATTTTCATTTGAATAATCCTCTGTAATTCAAAAGGATCT
>JAMCSN010000010.1 GCA_023381535.1 Bacteroidota bacterium | reverse complement strand
ATTTAAAATGATGGCAACAATGGCTAAATATCCAACGAGATTATTCGTAAAGTATTTTCTGTTCTTAACCATTTTAGAAAATTCATGAAACGACACCAGACCGATAAATGCCGCGAAGACTAAGAAGAGATATTTTCCGTAGAGACTTACAATGACAACTAGCGGAATGCCTAAAACGGCAACGATCACGCGGGTTGATAACTTGCTGAATGCTTTTGCCATTTATTCCTCGTCATTCGTTTTGGTCTCTTCAATATCGCGAATGATTGCTACAGTTTCTTGAACATTTTTCTTCTGTACAAGCAATTTTACAACCGCCAAGTCACCAACACCGGGATAGCTTCTATCTTTTTGAGAAATGATTAGCGATTCAATCTCGGCGCCGGCAAGATTGGCTTTCAACATTTCGGCTTGATACGGTTCATCGCAAGTATAAACTATTACCCAGTCTTTTGGATGAACAAGATGTCCTTCAAATTCTTCGACGGGAATAAGCTTCGCGCCGCAATCCGCACAAACTTTTACTCCTTCAACATATTCGTATTCGCACCGCGGGCAAATCATCTCAGCCTCCTTTCATTTTGAGGTAAGTCTGTGGTAATTCTTCTTAACGAAAACCATGTAAGAGAAAAACAAAAGCGCAAACATTACAAACGTAATCAACTGAGGAACAAATGAAGTACCTTGAACCCCGCCGGACTTTATTAATTCATCGTTGCCTAATATTATGAAAGCCAAAACGGAAACCAGGTTGTTAAAAAAGTGGAGAGTCATCGGAACAAAAATAGAATCGCTTAAATATGCCGCGTAACCGAAGTAAACTCCCAAAGAAATAAGCGGGATTGCGCCGTAAGGGTTGAAGTGATAAAGCCCGAAGAAAAAAGCGGTGATAAAAATGCTTAAGAACGGTTTAAACTTTTGTTCAAAACTTTTCTGAACCAACCCTCTGAATAATGTTTCCTCGCAGATAGCTGGAATTACGGCAACTACAAAGATGATGAACGAGGTTTCGAACGGTGAGTGCGATGTTAACAAACTTCCGTAAGTCGTAGTTACAAGTTTATCGATTTGATCCAGAAAATCGGTAAACCTTTTAATCAAAGGAAAGGAACTTGCCAGTTTTGAAAGAATAGTATTCTGAAGCGAAAGAAAACTTTGAAGCAGCGGTGTAAGTAAAAACAATCCGATCACAAATGCGCCAACTTCTTTCAGATGGGGCAGTTTCATTCTCAAAATAAATGTCGTGTTACCATGATAGATTTTCTTTGCAAGTATCAATGCAGGAAGAAGGATGAGCATAATCTGCCCACCCATGGTTAGCAAACGGATAGCGTTAACGTCGGCTTTCTCAAAGTTAAATCCGAAGATTGCCAAAGTTAAAATTGCACCGACTACCTGATAGAGAAGAAAAATTCCGATGAGAGCAATAAATGCCGTTGCAACAGGAGACAAAGTTGAAAACGGTTCTTTCTCCTCGTGTTTTTCTTCTGGTGCGGACTGCTGGTTTTGAAATTCTTCGTTCATGCGATTCCAAATTAATCAAAAGGTGAGATATTTGCTGAAAATAATCGTAGCATTTATCAAGGTGTTTTTATTTCTAAGCGTTACTTCCGTTTTGCTTTTAATTCTCCCGCCAAACCTTGATAGCCGGAAAGCTCCGCATCAATGGATCCGACAATAACTTTTGTTTTCACCTTAACCGGAATTTTCAATTGATCGTTGGTTAACCATACAACAATGCTTCCTTCGCTTTTGAATAAGCCCCCCTCCATAACAAGAGGTTCAAGAATAATGCAATCGAACGTGCCGGCAGAAACGGAAACTCTCTCCCTTCCACGGAACAAAACATCGAGCGGGTAAACTTTATCTTTGTAAAAATTTTCGAGATGGACTTTATCGCCTTCTTTCATTTTTGAATAATCGAAAGTGCGGGCAAGATAAAACGCTGAGACAATATCATTAACATATTTTGGGATATCGTACGATCCTTCCGATGTTTTTGCTTTGCCGCGCCGCTGATCGAAGAACGCCGAAAAGTCGCGCGAGTAGTCGCCTTCGCGAATATGCTGTTCGAAACGCCACGGGAATAGTCCGGCTACATCAATGTATGTTTCGTAATGATCTCGTACTTTATAAAACGGATCGAACGCCGAAACAGAACTGACATCGAACATCACATTGTAGGCGTCGCGTCCGGCAATCTTTACAATTTTGGGAATTGAGTATTGCGCAAATCCAGCCGTTACAAAACCGTACTTCACGTCGAAAGTTAATTTCTCTCCCACTTTGAAAGCGTTATTCTGCAATGTCCGAAATTCGGATTTGGATTGAGCGGCGGTTGTCTTGAAGAAGAACAAGATTACGAGCAAGAGCAAGATTTTGTTAGAATGTTTCCTGCTCTTATTCTTGCTCGGCTCGACTGAGCCCTCGCGTGAGATTTCGATGAGCTCAATCGAATCGATTTCAATGGACTTAGTCGAATCGCTCGGTCGAACGCTCGCCGAAGTCTTAATCATAATCTTACTCGTATTCTTTGCCGGAGTTGCAGCACAAAATCTCATTTCTTCTCCGCAGAAATTTATTGAAGAATATTTTTGACGGCATTCATCACTTCATCCACGGAAATGCTCTCCATGCAGTTTAGTTTCTCGCACTGCTCTCGCGTGCAGTTGCTGCAATTTATGGTCGGAGAAAAAATCACTTTCTTGTTCGTGTATGGACCCCAACGTCTCGGAGCGCACGAAAAAATCTTGGGATAAAACCCTACGACATGCTTGCCCAATGCCGCGGCGATGTGAATCGGTCCGGTTGAATTTGCAATCATTATATCGCTCAAGTCAATCAGTGCCATCAAGTTTTCTAAATCGAATTTGCCGGCGGTGTTAATAATTATTCCGCTAGAATTATTTACAACCAGCGATTGACAAAGTTCCTTCTCGTCGGCGTTTCCTGTGATAACCGTCTCAACATTTTCTTTGGATAACGCTTCGATAATCTTTTTCATTTTGTGAACCGGCAAATCAATTGAACTGCCGCCGCTTCCGGGATGAATAATTACAATCGGTTTTGTGAAACTGAGACCGAGGGACATCAATTCACTCTTAACCTTCTCGCTATTTTCTTTTGAAGGAACGATTCCGAACTCAACATTTTCTTCGTTTACATTTTCCGTAATGCCGAGTTGTGCCAGCAGACGGATGTTGTACTCCAATTCGTGCCGCTCGCCGTATTTTCTATGATCGTAAACTTTTTTATTGAACAGAAACGAATACCATCGGTAACCGGTTCCAATTCTGGTTTTGATTCCGGCAAGAAATAAAATAAGTGCAATCTTAAATGTGGGATACGCAACGATACATGCATCGAATTTGTTTCTTAACATCGCAACGTTAGAAGCTAACGGAATTTTTCCGTGTTCTTCTTTCAAGGTAATAGTTTCATCGATGAACTTGTTATTGTCCGCTAGCGGTTTTGTGTAGTCTCTAACTAGAAAAGAAATTTTAGTCTGCGGAGAATGTTTCTTGATTACCGAAGCAATTGGAAGAGAAAGAATTACATCGCCAATACGGTCGGTGCGTACGATTAAAACGTTTTTCGGAAAAATCATTTTTTCCCCCGAAGGGGCGGTTTTCCAGACACGAACGGATTATCCTTTATATAATAGCGCCACGGTAAATCTACAGATTTTTTGATACCGATTCTTACGGACGTTTCAACTTGGTTTTTAGCCAGAGGAGGTGCATCGCAGATAAAAATTTCTTCTCCGGTTAAATCGGCACCATTCTCCGAACGGGTGATTTGAAATGCCTCGCATATTTTTGCCGGACCGTTCGTAAGGTTGATTAACTGTTTTTCGTTAATATCTTTTTTGCCGAATCGGTTAAGCGCCATCCGGTCAATTCCTTCAACCGGTTCTAACGCGCGCAGCAGAATTGCTTTCCCTTCGTTTGCTTTCCCTGCAACAACATTGCAGCAGAAATGCATTCCGTAAGTGAAATAGACGTAAAGCAATCCGCCTTCTTCGAACATTACCTCGTTTCTTTTCGTCTTACCGCGGAATGTATGTGCGGCTTCATCAATGGAGCCGTCGTATGCTTCCACTTCTACAATTATTCCGGAAATTATTTCTCTGTCAATTCTCCGCACGAATAATTTTCCAAGTAGTTCCTTTGCAACCGCATGAACATTGCGCGTGTAAAAACTTTTTTGAAGCCTGGTTTTATGTTTCATTTAGTTAAGAGTAGATGCTAATAAAAAATAGTTTCTATTTGTGCCCGCAGCAATTTTTATATTTTTTTCCGCTTCCGCATGGACATGGCTCATTCCTTCCAACTTTTACCTGCAAAAATCTTTTATCATTTTTTTGAACCCACCTCATCACGTTACTGGGTGGACGTTTGTTCTTCAACTCATCAGCCATAAATTTCATATATGGATCAATATGATTAAAAAACATTTTATAACCGGCACAGAGATAATTCAAGCCGTATTCTCCATCCTTAGTTATAAGGAAACGGTTTTTAGGACATTCACCATTGCAGACAAACTTTACATTACATTCTCTGCAATATTTTGGCAGTTTATCTTTTTTGTCATTTCCAAAATCTGTTTGTTGCTTAGACCGCACCATACTTAAAAGCGGATTCTCAAGAATATTCCCGAGTTTATTTTCGGGAAAAACATAATGATCGCAGGAATAGAGATCGCCATTATGTTCGATTGCAAGTGCATTGCCACAGGTTTTACTAAAAAGACATAAACTTGGCTCAAGTCCAAACCAGGCTTCGAGTGCGACATCAAAAGTCTGTACAAAATATTTTCCTACATCATTGCTTACCCATTGGTTAAATATCTCAATCAGAAAATTGCCATACTGAACCGGCTCTACAGACCATTGGCTGACAACAGCTTTTTGTTGATTGGGAAGAGTGAGTGACAGTCCGTTTGAATCTCTTTCAGAAATTCTTTCAACTATCGGGATAAATTGCATATACTTGCTGCCGTACTCTTTTAGAAAGTTATAAACCTCAAGAGGATGGTAAGAATTGTTTCTTTGAACAACCGTAAGTGTATTGAATTCTACTTTGTGTTTTTTAAGAAATTCAATTCCGCGCATAACTTTATCGAAGGTGGGATTGCCTCCTTTATCAACACGATGTTTGTCGTGCAGTTCTCGTGGACCATCAATAGATAAACCGATCAGGAAAGAATTTTCGGAAAAGAATTCGCACCATTCATCATTCAAAAGAATTCCATTTGTTTGAAAGGCATTATGAATCTTTTTTCCGCCTGCATATTTTTTTTGAAGTTCTACAACTTTTCGAAAATAATTTACACCTAATAAAGTAGGTTCGCCGCCCTGCCATGCAAAAGTTTCTTCATGCAGATTGGTTGATTCAATTTTTTGCTTTATGAACAACTCGAGTAGATCATCTGCCATTATCCAATCAGTTTTGCCGCGTGCATTGCCGGAATAAAGATTTTCTTTTTCCAGGTAAAAACAATATTTGCAATTAATATTGCAAATGGGTCCTATTGGTTTCGCCATTACATGGAAAGGCGCGGTTGAATTCATACTTCAAATTTCAGATTATCAGTTTGGTCTTGCAGCCCGCCAGCCTTCATGCAGCTCCTTTGCAAGTTCTTTAATCAATTTTGCATTTTCGGGATAGCTGGCAATATTGACATTTTCTTGACGATCTTTTTTTCTATCGTAAAGTTCGGTTCCAGCAATTTCGCCGGCAACTTTTTTGTCAATATCCCAGTAACGCCATTCGACGTAATGATAATTTTTTGTAGTCATTGAATAACCCATATATCTTTTTCCGGTGGGTGAATGGTTTGGGCGTCTGTGATACTGACTAAACACCGCGTGTTTCCACGGGAGACGCGGGTTTTTCAATAAGGGGGCAAAACTTGTCCCTTGCAAATAAGAAGGCACTTTTATTCCAGCCAGATCAAGCAGCGTAGGGTACATATCAATAAGTTCGGTAAGCTTATCAACTTTAATTCCGCCTTTAACACCGGGTACTTTAATTATCATAGGCACATGAGTATCAATATCATAGTTTGTCATTTTGCCCCAGCTTCTGTGCTCTCCAAGTTTCCACCCGTGATCGCCCCACAAAATAATGATTGTGTTGTCATATAGTCCCATCTTTTTTAATGCTTTTATAAGTTTACCTATTTGTGCATCGGTATAACTTACGCTTGCATAGTAACCGCGTTTTAACAGGCGCGCAGTATCTGCCTGCATTTGGTACACAGAAGGATGCCCGACATGTTCAAAGCCCCAATATCCTCCTAACTCATATAAAGAATTAATTGCCCAGACGGGTGAATTTTTTGGAAGGTAAGGGTTTGCTGCTAATGGAATATCTACATCTTTGTATAAATCCCAATATTTTTTTGGAACCACAAATGGTAAATGCGGTCTGAAATAACCTAACCCCAAATAGAAGGGCTTGTTGTAATTTTTTATTCTCTTTAATGTTTCTATTGCAAGTTCTGTTTGTGCGCCGTCATAGAATGCAGTATCGGGATTATCGGTAACTTCAAGTGCCGGACCAACGTTCCATCCGTCTGCATACATATGAGGTCTTTTCTTAATACTTTCATTTCTCTGAATTGTTTGTTTTGCAATTGTTTCGGCGTCGTTGTAAAATGTTTCTGCGTCGCGGTCAATCATATCTTTAGTATTGTATTTAGAAGGACGAAGATCTGGTTCATCCCAAGAAATAGAATCGGGCATATAGTTGTGAAAAATTTTGCCAATAGATACGGTATGATATCCATACTTATGAAAATATTGCGGCATAGTAACTACATCAGGAATATTTTCTCTGAATTTATCACCAAGATCCCAAACACGATCAGAATCGGGTCTAAGTCCCGTCATGGCACTTGCACGGGAAGGTGCACAGACTCCAACCTGACAATAAGCTTCTGTAAATAGAATCCCTTCTTTTGCAAGCTGGTCTATGTTTGGTGTTTTGATAATTTTATTACCGTAACAGCCTAATTCAGGACGCAGGTCATCAACTATAATAAAGAGCACATTAGGTTTAACCGGTTCTTTTTTTACTCCCTCAAAAGGATTGCCTGTTAAGACAGTTGTGGCTGTTGCCAATAAACCAAGATTTA
>JAMCSN010000166.1:1553-7186 GCA_023381535.1 Bacteroidota bacterium | reverse complement strand
ATGACGGATGTGGTTTGCAAAAATATTTTGCTGGTTAATCGTTTGGTTCGCGCCGCTGTTTCTCAATATTGGTGGACGATCGGCAGTGCAAATAATTAAAGGTATCCGTTGGTAATATGCTTCTATTATAGCCGGATACAATTCGGCTACAGCGGTTCCGGAGGTTGTAACAATCGCTACCGGGGATTTGCTCTTCTTAGCTAAACCTAACGCAAAGAACGAGGATGATCTTTCATCTACAATTGGAAATGTCTCAATATTTTTATTCGATGCGAACGCAAGAGTTAACGCGGTGCTTCTCGAACCGGGGGAAATGCATGCGTATTTAACTCCGGCATTTGCGAGCCGGTCAACAAAAAGATCGCACCAAACTGTGTTACGATTGATTGATAGTTTCATTCTTAAACAAAGACAAAATTGGTTTTAGTTTTAGTGACGTCTCGTTAAACTCTGCTAAACTGTTTGATCCATTTACTATTCCGCATCCGGCAAATGCCCGCATGAAATTATCTTTTATGATAGCGGAACGGATACCGACAAACATTTCAGCACTGTTATCTAATCCAACCCAACCCAAAGCTCCGGCGTACAAGCCGCGCTCAAACGTTTCCAAATTTTCGATCATTTGATTGGCAACTAACGACGGCATTCCGCAAACTGCCGGTGTAGGATGAAGATTTTCGATAACTGAAATCGCCGAAACCCCTTCTTTAATTTCTGCTTTGATCGGTGTGTACAGATGCTGAATGTTGGAAAACTTTTTTACCATTGGTTTTCCATTGTGAATAATTTTATTTGCTACTCGACTCAATTTCTCGGTTAAAAAATTAACAACGCTTTTGTGTTCTTCCAGATTTTTTATATCGTTCAGCAAATTATTTTCTAGTGAAGAATCAAGTTCTGCGGATTCACCTCGCGGGAAAGAGCCGGCGAGTGCGTCTGTTTCAATAATGCCATCATGAATGCTAAAAAGTTTTTCGGGCGACGAACCAAGAAAAACCGATCCTCCGGATCTGAATGCAAACGTGTAACATTCCTTATAATTGTCTTCAAGCTCGTAAAGCAATCCTGACAATTTCGGTTTTTGAGATAAATGGAAATCCGCATACCGCGCCAAAACAACTTTCTGAATTGTTCCGTCTGTAATTTTATGCAATGCCGAATCAATTTCTTTCGACCACTCCTCAAAAGATACTTCACTGGAAGATAATATTTGAGGAGTCTGAAGTTCCTCTTTAAGAGCACGGTCTTCGTCCAGTAATCTAAGTAAGTGTGCAATATATTTTTCGAATCCTTGATAATGGAAAGAGTTGACTACCAAGTAATGTTGAGACCCTTCCTTAATCAAAATTATTTTCGGAAAGAACCATTCACCGGCATTGAAATCTTCCCAGAGAGATTCGTGTTTCTCCGACGGAAATTTAAGCGAGCCGATAAAAAGAGGTTTTCTTTTCAGATTGAACTGACTGCCATTCGAAACGGTTTTCGATTTTATCCCGTCAATATTCTGTTGAAAGTTCAAAGAGTCTGTTCGATCCGGCCCGTAAATTGAAATCAGTTTATCCAAAGCCAGTACAAGAAATTGTTCACTGGGCTGGCAGCAATAGAAAAAATCGGTTTCGCGCGTAAGTGTTTTTTCAACTATTTCTGAAAACTCTGTCTCGCCAATAGGATGGTAAAAGTTCAAAATAAAATGACCGTCCGGAAATTTGGCATTCCCCATCGAGATTAGTTGATCCAATTTTTGCTGATCGATTATCAATTGAAGTAAACTTTTGTTTTTTCGTTCTTAATAATATGAATCATACCCAAATACTTCCAAACTTTCGTACGAATTTTGATGAGTTTTGCCACAAGCTTTTTGCAATCTTTTTCCTAATTCAGGTGTTTGTATTTATAAAGTTCTTTTTTTTAGGTTGAAAAAGAACTATTTTCAAACAAAGTTCTCTCAAATCTGGCTCAAAAAAGCCAAAAGATGTTTGGTCTTGTTGTTGATTTGAATATTTTTATTTTGAAATAAATTGAAAGGGACATCGCATGCCAAGCGAAAAAAATAAAATTGCACTTGAACTCTGGGAAAAATTATCGAAGGCACACGACAAAGTAAAAAGAGTTCAGTCAAAACAAATGTTCGAAAATAAACTTACTGCTCCGCAGTTTGGCGTACTTGATATCTTAAATAAAATTGGACCTGTTCCGCTGAAAAAAATAAGTGAGGAAATGATGGTTACAGGCGCCAACATTACCTGTGTTGTTGATAATCTTGAAAAAGAAGGATTTGTAAAAAGAGTTCCTTCAAAGGAAGATAGACGGGTAATTTTAGCTGAACTGACTTCACCGGGAAAAAGTAAAATTGATTCCTTAATGCCGGCATATGTGGAAAATATTTCTTCGGTTATTTCCGGCTTGAATGAAAATGAACAGAAGGAATTGACTAAACTTTTAACGAAGCTTCAGTCGTAATTAGTTTAATCCGCCTTCGCGTTCGCTTCGGCGGACAAGAAGATTGGGTGTAATTCCTCCGCTGCTTGTGGCGGGACAGAGTTTGAGACTTTCATCGAGATTCATACCATTAATTGAAAAACGAGTGCGCACCATTCGTCCATGTCGGCGCTGTCTAATAAACCGTAACCAAGTTTAGTGTACATTTGCAAAATTTCTTCTTTGTCGGTCCGCAAAAGTCCCGAGAGAATTAATCGACCGTTTTTGATCGACTTAGTTTTTATCGATGCGGCGATTTCAAGCAAAATATGTTTGTTGATGTTGGCGACAATAAGATCGAAACCGGTTTCACTGATTTGATTTATCTCCGCCATTCGGATTTCAACTTTACCTTCCAAATTATTCGCTGTTACATTTTCGTTTCCGTTAAGAAGGCACCATTCGTCGTTATCAATTCCTAATGCGGATTTGGCCCCGAGCATCACAGAACTGATTGCGAGCACACCAGTGCCGGAACCGACATCCAAAACTTTGTTTCCCGTCTTAACATATTTTTCGATTAGTTGAAGAACGAGTTTTGTGGTTGCATGTTCTCCGGTGCCGAAAGACATTTTCGGATCGATCGTAATTATGATTTGGTTCGGCTTGGGAGAATATTCTTTGAACGAAGGTTTGATTACGATTTTGTCGGTCACCTCAATCACATTGACTTTCTTTTCATATTCCTCGTTCCAGTTCTTGTCTTCAAAAGTTTCTTCTTCAATTGTGAATTCGTCGATTAACTTTTCGTAAATCATTCCCGTCAATATTTTTTCTACGTCGTCGCGAGAAATGTCTTTTGTAGCATCTGCAAAGACAATCAAACCGCTGTCCGTTTCGTTGATACCGTCGATGTCAAGTTGCCAAAGCAAACCGCTCACGAGTTCATTGTTCAACGGTTTAGTAGTGACCTTAAATTCTTTATAGTTTTTCATGGGATGACGCTTTAGTTCGTGTTGAAAATGATTTCGCAAATTTTGTCTTGAAACTTGCGTGCCGCGCTTGAATTGCCCGTGTAATTTTGTATCATTACCGAAAATGCCAATGTGTGATTTTTCCGAGTCTGAATGTATCCCGATAAACAGCTAACACCGCTGATCGTTCCGGTTTTTGCATGAACTTGTCCGCGTATCGGAAAATTTTTCATTCTGTTTTTCAATGATCCGTCGGTACCGGAAACTGGGAATGAGTCGTAAATCTTTTTGTAAATCTCCGGCTGATTAAGATAGAGATATTTCAAAACATCCATAATCAGTTGCGTTGAAACAAGATTATAAAACGATAAACCTGAGCCGTCAACCAACGAATACCGTTTCGGATCTAATCCGGAAAGAGTTATTAAACTATCGAGCAGTTTGATTCCGTTTTTTGCCGATGCCGGTTTACCATAGTATTTAAGCGCCAGTGCTCTCAACAGCATTTCCGCACCGAGATTGTAGCTGTTTTTGTTGGTGTAATTTATAACAGATTCAATGCTGTGTTTAGACGATGCAATAACTTCGGCGCTGTCACGCAACGTAAGCGTATCAACTTTTCCTTCCAACTCAATTCCGTTTCGTTTGAAACTTTCCGCAGCTAATTGCAAGAAATAAAATGTAGGATTGAAAACGTTTAGCGCAATTGTATCCGGCTTTGATAATCTTGAAATTGTACCGCTGACGAAGATTGTATTCTTTCTATTCAACCAATCGCGTGTAATTTTTAGTTTTGTTTTTCCAGTGTCGGTGGTTACCGCAGAATTTTTGATCACTACGAAATTTGTTTTGGGAATCGTTTCAACATTGGCGCAGTCGCCTGGCTGAGAAGGGGAGACAACAACGGCAACACTGTTTTTGTTTATGTTAAGCGGAGTCATGTATGCAGCAAAAGAATACGGGTCGTCATCCCACATCCAACCTTCGCCCCAGAAAAGCGAATCCATCGCGGACACGTCGCCATAAACGTTGCCGTTGATCTCCTTTATGCCGAACTTTTTTATTTCTCGAACGAGCGAGTCAAGATTGTGGGTAGTGAAAGCTGGATCAAGTCCGCCAACAAAATATAAGTCGCCGCACAGAACAGAATCTGCAATTGAGCCGGTGTGATAGACTTTCGTTTCAAAATTATAATCGCTTCCTAAAAATAGGTAAGCTGCTGAAGTAGTTAGAATTTTTTGATTCGATGCCGGGCGGAGAAGCAATTTTTCATTGTGCATGTAGACCGGTTTGTTTTCAGTCAAGTCGTAAACTGAAATTGCTGTTTGAGTAGAGTTTGGAAGATCGGAAACAAGGAGGCTGTCTATTTGATTCCCGAACAAATTTGGTTCGGATTTGAATGTTGCGCAAGATTGCAGCAGAAGAGAGAACGCGACCAAAAGCAAGATTTTAAATCGTGTAATCATCTTTGCTGGTTCATATTAAAAATATTCTCTTTCTCTAAAATCAACACCAACTTCTTCCGTAACAAATTTCTTGGCGGCTTCAGCATCTACTTCACTTAATCCGACAATCGAAAGAACAACGTGCGAGAAATTTTTCGCCTTCTTTGCAAAGTCCAACATCTCGGCATGCATCGAAGGATCAACCCGCATCAGCTTGGCATATTGATAGGGATCTGTTGAGTTCAAACTGAT
This sequence comes from Bacteroidota bacterium, assembly GCA_023381535.1. The sequence goes on along the minus strand of JAMCSN010000166.1, from coordinate 2,094 downwards.
CGAGACCGTATCAATCAGTCCTTCCAACTCCGGTGTTATATCGCGTTTGTTTATAAAATTTCCGTGACCATCCGTGTTTAATCTTGTTTTACTGCCGTTGGCTTTAACATGCTCAGCAATTTTTTTAACAATGTCCCAACGGATTGTTGGTTCGCCGTATCCACAGAAAACAATTTCCTTAAATTTCTTTGGGTCACCTATCTCTTTAATATAGACTTCCGCATCAGGCTCTTCCGATTTCTTCATTTTCAAACTGTAGCCTTTAACCACAGCTTCGCCTTTCCGATCGCAGAAAATACAATCAGCGTTGCACCGGTTTGTTACGTTAATATAAAGTGACTGACCGATTTGGTAAGTGAAACTCAATTTCAGTCCATCGCCGATACCAAAAAATTTGTGTGCGTTATACGAAGTCGATCTTCCGACATCTTCCACAGTTAATTTATGCACCTCCGCAATTTTTTCTGCTACAAGTTTTATGTAAGCCGGTTCATTTCTTTCGCCGCGATGAGGAACCGGCGTCATGAACGGCGCATCGGTT
>JAMCSN010000166.1:0-1543 GCA_023381535.1 Bacteroidota bacterium | reverse complement strand
CGGGAATGAAATGAAATGGTGCATCTCGATAAGTTCGCGTGCATCGTGAATCGATCCGGCGAAACAGTGAAACTGTGCCCGGAGCCCCGAATCCTTGTATTTGCGCGCCAACGACATAACATCGTCATTCGCTTCTCGATTATGAACTATGATAGGCAAGTTAAGTTTGAGCGCAAGTTTAATTTGTGATTCGAATGCTTGCAGTTGGATTTCGCGAGGTGAGAAATCGTAATAGTAATCCAACCCGATTTCACCTATGGCGACAACTTTTTTATTCTTTGCAAGCTCTTCCAATTTTTCGATGAGTGAATCGTTCCAATCTTTTGTATCGTGCGGATGAACACCGACTGCAGCGTAAACACAATTATACTTCTCGCTCAGTTCAACAGCCTGGATTGAAGTGGCGACATCGGTTCCCGGTACAATTAGATAATCAACACCGGCAGCTTTAGCGCGATCAATAATTTGATCTACTTCACCGGCGAAATTTGGCAAGAATATATGTACGTGTGTATCTATGAACATAATTTTGTTTTCGTTTACTCTTTGAACTCATCCCCCGCCCTTCTCTTGGAAAGAGAAGGGAGTTTAAAAGTCCCTCTCTTTTTAAGAGAGGGATTTAGGGAGAGTTTATAGATTCTGATAATTTCCTTTTTATAATTTCAAGACTGTTTTCAACTTCTACATTTTTGAATCTAAGTATATGTAGTCCCAAGCTATTTAGAATTTCGTCTCTAAACTTATCATGTGCTAATTTGTACTTGTGAATTGGTCCGTCTAACTCTACAACTAATTTCCTCTCATGACAATAAAAATCTGCTATGAAAAATGATTCTCTTCCTTGAATATCATAAAAGAGAGGGTGTTGACGCAGAAACTTTTTATCTGAAAATCTTCTGTCTCTAACAAGTTCCCAAAATATTTTTTCCGCTGTTGTCGATTCTTTTCTAAGTTTGCGCGCATAAGCTATTGCTAAAACAACCAACTCTTTCTTTTTGTTCAAACTCATAGAAAAGCTGTCCGATCAACAATGTTTCAGATTTAGTTTACCTCACCAATTACGATTCCATGTTCGCCAGCGACTTCGCTTGTTTTCAATGCCAACTCAACCTCATTCTTATTCACAATTGCAATCAGTCCGATTCCTATATTAAAAACTTCTCTCATTTCTTCGTCGGATATATTCCCGGTTTTCTGGATCAGCTTGAAAATTGCCGGGACGGTCCACGCGTCCCAATCGATTTTTATTTTCAAATTTTTCGGCACAACGCGTTTTGTGTTGCCGATTATTCCGCCGCCGGTTATATGCGAAAAAGCGTTTATCGAAATTTTTTCTTTCAGCTCACTGATCAATTTTAAATATGATTTATGAACACGCAGCAGTTCTTCACCAAGACTCGAATTCAACCCTTCCGGTTTATCATGAACGGAATATTTTTCAAGCAGAACTTTTCTTGCCAGGGAATAACCGTTCGTGTGTAATCCGTTCGAAGCGTAACCGATCAGCACATCACCTTTTTTAACTTTGCTGCCGTCAATCACT
>JAMCSN010000305.1 GCA_023381535.1 Bacteroidota bacterium | reverse complement strand
AAGAATTTGAAAAAAACGGTGTGAAAGAAGTTATTATCAAAGCCGATAAAAATGTTCGTCACGGTGCATTTGTTCAGCTGCTCGATCAATTGAAAAAAGCCGGCGCGACCAAACTTTTGATAGCCACAACCCGCATAGAGAGTACAACACCTTGACAAAAATGATTTATGCACATTCCACTTAATAAATTTCAATGCCGGGAAACGTCTCAAAATATGTTTCATTTTCAATTTCACTCTTAGTTCACTCAATTATTTTTTTTCTTTTTTACATCGCCGCACATAATTACAACCCCAGCACAAACGGTTTGATCGAGTTCAATTTGTTTGAAGAATCCGGCGGCGGAACAACTGCTGTTGCGGAAGAACCGGAAGAAAAAATAAATACGAGCGAAAAGAAAGTCGAAGAGAAAGTTAAGCCAGTAGTTAAATCAACGGAAACGAAAAAAGAAACTGCTGCCGTCGGAAATCAATCTGGAGATGCAAAAGGAACCGGCACGGGCAGTGGGACAGGAACCGGAACTGGCACCGGTAAGCCGGGTATTTCCTTGGGCATTCCGATAATTCAAAAACCGAAAGAAGAAATTTATTTTGTTGCCGTAGATGAAATGCCCGAACCGCTTGGCGGCTTTGATGAGATCAATTCAAAGGTAATTATTCCACCTCAAGCAAAACAAAAAGGAATTTCCGGAACAGTGTTCGTTCTTGCATTCATTGATGAGTACGGCGTGGTTAGAAAAACTATGCTCACAAAAGGCATCGGCTACGGATGCGATGAAGCTGCGATGACGGCTGTTTCAAGGACACGATTTAGACCGGGCAAACAAAGCGATCAGCCGGTAAAAGTACAAATGCAAATTCCGGTTTCTATCTGGTAACGTTCTGATCCTTTTTCTGAAATGCCTTCCAAAAAAAATAAACCGGTATTCCCAACAAAACAATTATTAATCCCGGCCATGTGTACATCGGTTTTTCAACAATCAAAATGATTGAAATGGTGCATGCAAGAAAAATGTAAAGGATCGGCAGCACAGGATAGCCGAAAGCTTTGTACGGTCGCTCCGTATCCGGTTTTCTTTTTCGTAAAATGAAAACGCCGATTATTGTCAGAGAATAAAAAATTAGAACGGTAAATATCACGTAGTCTAAAAGCTGGGAGTAAGTTCCGGACAAACATAAAACGCTTGCCCATATTGCTTGAAAGATAAGCGCTTTAGCCGGAACAGAATTTTTATTTAATTCACCGGTGGTTTTGAAAAACAAATTGTCTTTCGCCATTGCGTAATAAACCCGTGCGCCGGCAAGTATCAAACCGTTGTTGCATCCAAATGTTGAGACCATAATCAGCACCGCCATTATCAACGCAGCAGGTTGACCAAAAAACATTTGCGCTGCGGCGGTTCCAACACGATCATCCGCAGCAAATTGAATTCCCTGACCGACAACATCTTTAGCTTGCGGATTTCCGGCAAGCGGCAGAACAACCAAATATGCAACGTTAGCAAGCACATATAGAAGTGTCACTATCAACGTTCCCCAAAAAAGACTTAGAGGAATAACTTTTTTCGGATTCTTTATTTCGCCAGCGGTGAACGTAATATTTTCCCACGCCACACTTGCAAACAGTGAACCGACCATTGCGACTCCGATTGCAACGATAACCGAGAATCCGCTTAATTGTTCAATCCATTCGATTTTGCTGCCAGACATGTGCAGCCACTGTCCCTCCCAAACTTTTGAAAAGTTAGCAGCGATAGCTTGTGCGTTTGAACCGATAAAAATTCCTAAAACAATTAGACCAAGCAGAGCAAGTGTTTTTGCTATCGTAAATATGTTTTGGACAAACTTTGCTTCCCGCAACCCTCTCATGTTTATGTAAGTCAAAAATAAAATCAGTACGATCGCTAAAATTTGCCCCGATGAAACTTTGAGTCCAAAGAAATTGAACAGAACGTTTGCGGTGCTAAACCAAGGGATGAGAACGGCAGTAAACTTTGCGAATGCAACGGCTACGGCTGCAATTGTTCCCGTTTGAATTACCAAGAACAAAGTCCAGCCGTAGAGAAAGCCAACCAGCGGATTGTAAGCTTCGCGCAAATAAACGTACTGACCGCCGGCGTTGGGCATCATCGCGGCAAGTTCGCCGTAACTTAACGCACCGATCAGAGTGATAACGCCGGTGATGAACCAAACTAAAAGCAGTAATCCGCTTGAGCCGACAGTTCGCCCAATATCGGAACTGACAATAAAAATTCCGGAACCGATCATTGAACCGACAACAATCATTGTCGAATCGAATACACCCAGTTCGCGTTTTAATCCGGTGGAAGTTTCTTGTGCGGTAGAGAATGTTTCTTTGTGCATATCCATCCCAATGATTTTGGGAAGGAATTTAATCTTTGATTAAATAAAGCACCACAAAAAAACATTCTTGTGTAAATGAAATTTTGCTGTTCGGAATTTCAATCGATTGCTTTTAATCCCACGACGGCAGTCTTGAGTGAATGCTTTCACCATGCTGACTAATATCAAGTCCTTCGATTTCTTCTTCCTTGCTGACACGCATCGGTAAAATTCTATCCGTAATCATATAAAGTAAGTACGATCCACCAAACGTAAAGACGCTAACTATTACCAGCGCAACCATGTGTATTAGAAACGTGTGGGTCTCGCCGTGAATTAATCCGACATTTTTTGCAAAGACGCCGGTAAGAATCATTCCAACGATTCCACCCAAACCGTGACAAGGAAAAACATCGAGCGCGTCGTCGAGCGTAGTTTTACCTTTCATTGTTACAGCAACGTTGCTTATTAGTGCAGCAGTAGCGCCGATGAAAATACTCGCTCCAACAGAAACGTAACCGGCAGCAGGAGTAATTGCAACCAAACCGACAACTGCACCAATGCTTGCACTCATTGCCGATGGTTTTCTTCCGACCATTACATCATAAAACAACCAAGACATTGCTGCTGCGGCAGATGCGGTGTTTGTAGTTGCAAATGCTAAAGCAGCTAATCCGTTAGCAGCCATTGCGGAACCGGCGTTGAAACCAAACCACCCGAACCATAACAATCCGGTGCCTAAAATTACGTACGGAATGTTAGCAGGAATGTGGCGTTCTTTCGCAATGTGCGTATGCCGTCTTCCGAGATGAAGAGCGCCTGCTAACGCGGCAAATCCCGCCGACATGTGAACTACGGTTCCTCCAGCGAAATCCAAGACTCCCATTTTTCTCAGCAATCCGTCCGGATGCCAAGTCATGTGCGCAAGAGGTGTGTAGATGAAAAGAGAAAATAAAATCATAAACAACAGGTAAGAAGAAAAACGAATTCGTTCTGCAAATGAACCGGTTATAAGCGCTGGTGTAATGATCGCAAACTTCAATTGAAAAAGAGCGAAAAGAATTAATGGAAAAGTTGGGGCTAACAGCGGATGAGTATTTCCATCAACGCCTCTAAACATAAAATATGTAAACGGATTGCCGATTATCCCTCCGATAGAATCTCCAAACGCCAAACTGAAACCAACAACAACCCACACAATACTAATTACGCCCATCGAAATAAAACTCTGAAGCATAGTTGAGATTATATTTTTCCTTCCAACCATTCCCCCGTAAAAGTATGAAAGACCCGGCGTCATCAGCAGAACCAGACCTGTCGCAGTCAGCATCCATGCAGTGTCGCCGCTATTTATCGGACCACCAACAATGTGTGACGAATTATAATTCAAAACCGCGCCGACAATGGCTATGATAAACAGAACAGAAAACGGAACAAATTTATATTTAATCATTCTCTCTCCATAATGAATACTAACAATGGCATCATTTAAGAAATTATGAATTTATTAACTTAGTAAGGTTGGGGTGCAAATATACCTAATGAAATTACCCAATCGCAACAATTTCATAGACATTTTGAATGACAGCTTTTCTCTTGGAAGTTCCAGCAATGCAACCAAAAAAAGTTTTTGATGGCGAGTATAAATTTATTGACCAGCGAGAATTCAAAAAAATACCCCGCTGGAATTCAGCAGGGTATCCAAAAAAATTTATAAGACAAAAAAACTATCCGGTAATTCGCATTTTATAGAATGAACGCCACGCAAAATAGAGAGCTACTGCCAAGACCACAACTCCAACGTAGGGCGCGGTATTTCTAAACTCTTCCGAGATTGAGATTTCCATAGCCAACAATCCGAACAAGGTTGTGAATTTGATTACCGGATTTAGCGCAACCGAAGATGTATCCTTAAATGGATCGCCAACGGTATCGCCGACTACAGTTGCGTCGTGAAGCGGCGTACCTTTTTCTTTCAGCACAACCTCAACAACTTTCTTGGCATTGTCCCATGCACCGCCTGCATTAGCCATAAACACGGCTTGAAACAATCCGAACACGGCAATCGAAATTAAAAAGCTGATAAAGAAAGCTACAGGCGCTATCGACGTAGCCGGCGCAGATAAAAGTGCGAACGCCAAAGCAAAACTAAAAATTGCAATAAAAATATTCAGCATTCCGGTTTGAGCATATTGAGTACAAATCTTCACGACTTCTTTTGATTTTTCTATCGAAGCGCTTTTGTTAGCATTCGGGTCCAACTGAATATTTTTCTTTATGTATTCAACCGCACGATGGGCTCCGGTTGTAACTGCTTGTGTTGAAGCGCCGGTAAACCAGAAAATAACAGCTCCGCCGCACAAGAAACCAATGTTTGAGTATGGATTAAGAATGCTCAAAACACTTGATGGATCTATGCCAAGCGTATTTCGTAATAAGAGAATAAGTGAAAATATCATCGCGGTGGCGCCGACAACTGCTGTTCCAATCAGCACCGGCTTTGCTGTTGCCTTAAAAGTATTTCCTGCGCCATCATTTTCTTCCAGGTAATGTTTCGCTTTTTCAAAATCCGGTTTGAAACCAAAATCTCTTTCGATTTCTTTATCAATATCTTTTATTTCTTCGATAAGAGAAAGCTCGTAGATTGATTGAGCATTATCCGTAACCGGTCCGTAGCTGTCAACCGCAATGGTAACCGGTCCCATTCCCAAAAATCCAAATGCAACTAAACCGAATGCGAAGATCGAAGGAAACATCATAAATCCGGAAAGTACTTCTGCGCTTGCGAAATACGCGATGAACATTAAAAGTGCGAAAATCAATCCCATCCAGAAGGCGCTGAAATTTCCCGCAACAAGACCGGAAAGAATATTTAATGATGAACCGCCCTGACGCGAAGCTTCAATAATTTCATTCACATGGCGCGATTTTGTGCTGGTAAATATTTTTGTGAATTCCGGAATAAGTGCAGCGCCAAATGTACCGCAGCTTATAATTATTGAAAGTACAATCCAAATATTGTTCGGCAGAGAACCGATAAGAAAATATGAAACTACAAAAGTGGCAGTGATTGAAAGTATGGAAGAAATCCAAACTAAAGAAGTGAGCGGATCTTCGAAATTAATATCGTCTTTGCCGGAATAACGGTAGTAACTCACAACTTTGTTAATAAAGAAAGCTCCGATCGAAGTTAAAATCATGATGATACGGATTGAGAAAATCCACGTCAACAATTCCGTTTGAATATTGATATCATGAACTGCAAGAACAATTAAACTGATTAGCGCAACGCCGGTAACTCCGTATGTTTCAAATCCGTCAGCAGTTGGACCAACGCTGTCGCCGGCATTATCACCGACACAATCGGCAATAACACCGGGATTGCGCGGATCGTCTTCTTTTATTTTGAAAACTATTTTCATTAAGTCCGCGCCGATATCAGCAATCTTTGTAAAGATTCCTCCTGCAATTCTTAAAGCGCTTGCGCCCAATGATTCGCCAATTGCAAATCCGATAAAGCACGCGCCGGCAAACACTCTAGGTATAAACAAAAGAATAATCAACATCATTATAAGTTCAACACAGATCAGCATAACGCCGATGCTCATACCGGCATCCAAAGGTATGTTGGAAAGTTTTAACGGTTTTCTTTCTAACGATGCGAACGCCATTCTGCTGTTAGCCAACGTATTCATTCTGATACCGAACCATGCAACGCTGTATGAACCGGTAATACCGATTACCGTCCACATTAGAATTAAAAGGATTCCGGGAATTCCATTATCCATTAAGTATCCAAAATAAAATGCGATGCACGCTGCGATGAAAATGAAAAGTATTCCCAAAAATTTGCCCTGCTGAATCAAATATGTTTTGGCGGTTTCGAAAATTACTTGCGCTACATCCAGCATCGATTTGTGCGCTAGTAACTTTTTAACTTTACGATACTGATAGATCCCAAACAAGAGCCCGAACAAACAAACAAAAATGCCGATTATCAGAATTTGACTTTGGGATTCGTTGAGAGTTGGAATTTTAAGATTTTCTTCGCCAGCATAAGTATAAATTGGTGTTAGGATGAGAAAGACCATTGAGAAAATTCGTTTTAGCATAAGCCCTCTTATTTTTTCTTTGTCTTAAAGATAAGAGATATAAGTTTAATACAAAAAGAAAAATTCACACGGAAATATTTTTTTGAGAGGATCTGAATTTGTTTTGTCGGTGAGTTATTAGGGTTCCATTTTACATTGGAACCCTTAACTTGAAATTGGAAAGTTTTCCTTACAAAATTAGTTTTTAAAGTCCGATCACCTAATTATAATTATTTAACTTTACAAACCAATCGCTGGATTGTTCTAACATTTGATTGATCCTTTTCACCAGCTTATGCGGATCATCGAGATTTCCTTCTTGCAGCAGTGCCGATTCGTACAACTGTTCCGTTGCATCTTTGATAAATTGATTTTCCGAATCGACTTTGAATACTCGTATCAAGTTGCGTACTAATTTATGATTCGGATTCACTTCAAAAATTTTCTTCTGCTGTCCCATTTCTTTGTTCGTCATCTTAAGAATTTTATGCATCGATGCCGTAACGCCTTCTTCTTTGGAAACCAAACATGAGGCGCTGTCAACCAATCTTGTGGATTCCAAAACATCTTCCACACGATCGGCAAGTATGTTTTTCATTTTGGAAAGCAGACTGCTGAAATGTTTCGCATCGTCTTTGGTGAGTTCTTCAATTTTATCCTTCGGCTGTTCAATGTCTTTTATCTCTTTCATTTTTTTTGAATCGATCGACTCAACCGATTTGAATTCGAAGTCCTTGTACTTTCTCAAAGACGAAACTACAAATTCATCAACCGGATCG
>JAMCSN010000023.1 GCA_023381535.1 Bacteroidota bacterium | reverse complement strand
GGGTCGAACCTGAAGTCTTCTGATCCAGAGTCAGACGTGTTGCCAATTACACTACGGGGCAGTAAAATTTATTGCAAAATTAATGAACATTATTCAAGAAACCAAAATCTCTGTAAATGTTCTATTTCAGTCTCAATCATTCTCAGATTCTTCTTATACTCATCCAACCTTTTGTTTAATGTTGCAACTTTATCGGAACTCAAATTAGTGGACGTAGTTTCATCCAAATACTCTGCAACCATTAGCTGAATTTCTTTGTGCTTTGTCTTAAGAATTTCCAATTCATTTTTGTTCTGAGATCGCAGATAAAAAATACCAGCAACAGCCAACATTATTAATATCAGCACAAAGTAACGTGGAAACGAAAACGATATTACATACGGATTCGATGGATAAAATCTTTCGATAAAACCCCTAAATCTTCCAAGCACTCTCTTCATAAAAACGCATAGTTGAAAAACAATAAAAAAGGTGCTTCTTTCAAAAGCACCTTTTACTTAGGAACTGATTTCTATCTTTTACGGTATTATGCTGAAAAATCCGTCCGTTTCATCAGTCACTGTTGCATCAGTTGCATCTGTTATTCTAACTTTTCCTAATGACGAAGGAACAGACGGTATTGCCCACTTAAACGCACCTGTGCTTTGAACACTTGCCGTAATATTTGTCCAAGTCTGTCCGTTATCCAGCGTGTAATCTATCTTTACATTATTGACTCCTTTAGAAATCCATGTAATATTATAGTATTGAGTAGTAGATTGAGTAGTAGCTGGCAATTGCTCACCACCATTTGGAGTTATTACTCTTATGAACTTCTTATAAATGGAGAAAGTGCCATTAGATTCATCAAAAGCTCCTGGTACATTTGGATCGGCTGCGTTGTATTCAGATACTCTGATCTTGCAAAGCTCAGATCCAATAAATCCTCCAGTAGTGGTTGGCAATGCTAAAGTTGTGGGTACAACCCAATCGTAGAAGCCTGTATTGTCTAAGTTTTCACCAATTGTAGTCCAACCAGTTCCATCATTTAACGTGTATTCAATTTTAACCTTTGCAACATTTACCGAACTCCATTGTATTTGATATTTCTCTCCCTGTATCCAACTCTCACCACCATTAGGAAATGATACAGTAATTGAAGTTTTAGGCAAAACCGTAAAAGTGCCAGCACTTGTTGCCGAAGGTGACCCAATAACAGCTTCAGAAATTCTTACCTTGCAATCCGTCGAAGATTGAGGGAATCCAAACGAGTATGAGCCCGCAGCGGCAGGCGTGCTTGAAACAATTGTTTTCCACTCCACTAAACTGGAACTGCTGTTGGTAGTGTATTCTATCTTAACGTTGTCAATCCCAATAGCAGTCCATGTAATGTTATAAGATTGTCCCGCTCTTATTACCTCATTCCCATTTGGAGCAATAAGCGTAATTGATGCGACAGGTTTAATTGTAAATGTATTCGGGCTGACTGTCGAGGGACTTCCGCTGACATCACTAACTCTAACTTTACATTGTGTTGATTGTGTATTCGGAACTGCCCAACTGTAAGATCCAGTATTTGGAATCGAGTTTTCTATAGTATTCCAAGTTAATCCATTGTTAGTGCTAAACTCCAGTTTAACATCAGTTACACCTACGGCCGACCACGTTATTTGCTTTGAGGTGCCCGCATCCCAAATTTCGCCACCGATAGGACTCGTTAAGGTAATTGATTTGACTATTTGGTTGGTGATTGTAAAGTTATTATCAGATATATCTGATGGACTTCCAAACATGGCATCGCTCACCCGCACTTTGCATTGGTAAGACGTCAAATTAGGAATATTGTTCCACGTAAAAGCACCAATACTTGGTGTTGAGTTAATCAAAGTCGTCCAGTTCGCTCCTCCGTCTGTAGTATATTCAATCTTAACATTCGCAATATTTTCTGACGTATAGGTTATAGTTTGCTGAGATCCGCTTTGCCATACTTCCCCTCCGTTTGGCGAGGTTACTTTAACCGATGGAGCTGGTGTAATTGAAAATAAATTGTCACTTACATCACTGGTTGTCTGATCCTGAGCATCACTTATTCTTATTAAACAATTCGTAGATGGTGTACTTGGTAATTGTGACCAAGTGTAAAATCCCGTGCTTGGCGTACTTGATACTAACGTACTCCAATTTATTCCATTGTTGAGTGTGTACTCTATCTTTACATCTGTTACACCCATTGCAGACCAAGTTATACTCTGGGTTGATCCTGCAGCCCACATCTCTCCTCCGTTCGGACTTGTTACAGTAAGCTGCTTTGCTTGTTGGTTCGTGATTGTAAAATTATTGTCCGAAATGTCCGATGGACTGCCAAACATTGCATCGCTAACTTTTACTTTACATTGGTACGAATTAGCCGCTGGTATATTATCCCATGTGTATTCGCCAATGCTAGGTGTCAAGTTTGTAATTGTTATCCAGTTAGCGCCGCCATTGGTTGTGTATTCAATCTTCACATTTGGAATGTTCACAGAGGTATATTTTATAGTCTGAGATGTACCGCTTGTCCAAACTTCACCGCCATTTGGTGACGTTACGGCAATCGACGGCGCTGGTGAAATCGAAAACAAATTATTACTGTCATCAGATGGAGAACCGTCTTGTGCATCGCTAATACGAATTTTGCAGTTTGTCGATGGAGTATTAGGCAACTGCGTCCAAGTATAGAAACCTGTGCTTGGTGTACTCGGTGTAATTGTATTCCAAGTTATTCCATTATTGATTGTGTATTCAATCTTAACATTTGTAATACCTGTTGCAGACCATGTAATGTTTTGCGATGTACCCGCTGCCCACGTCTCTCCGCCATTAGGACTGGTTACAGCTATCAACTGACTACCGGGCGTAGTGATCGTAAAATTATTATCCGAAATATCACTTGGAATTCCGTCGCTTGCATCGCTAATACGAATCTTACACTGCAACGAACTGACGTTCGGTATCCCATTCCAACTATAGACGCCAGTACTCGGCGTGCTAGCAACAATAGTTGACCAGGTAGCTCCGCCGTCAATTGTGAATTCAATTTTTACATTCGCAACATTTGTCGATTGCCAAGTGATGTTGTTACTTGAACCCGCATACCATTGCTCGCCGCCATTTGGCGAAATGACTTTAGCAGACTGCTCGGGTAAAATTTGAAACGGGGTTGCACTTTCGGAAGACGTTACTCCGTCTTGCGCATCTCTGATCCTTACTTTTGCAAGCGTCGTTGGTGTATTAGGTATCGGCTGCCAATAATATATACCTGTGTTCTTGGTGGAATTAGAAATTACATTCCAATTCTGACCGTTATCAATCGTGTAATCTATTTTCACCGAATCAATACCAGAACTGTACCATGTAATCTGTGCTGAAGTGCCTGCCTGCCATGTTTCTCCGCCAACCGGAGATGTAATTCTTAAACTTTTATTCGAATTCTTCACAATCGAAAAAACTTTATCGCTTCTGTCGCTGCTTACTCCATCAAGCGAGGATACTTGAATAAGACATTGACTGGAAACAGTGTTTGGAATCGGGAACCAATTATACAAACCGGTATTCTTCAAACTATCTTTTACTAGAGACCAACTCGTTCCGTTGTCAATCGAATACTGAATGCGAACTAAAAGAGTTCCGGTTCCTGTCCATGTAATCTGATAACTGGAACCTTCTGCTAAAGTTTCCGCTCCGTTAGGTGTTACAACTTTGATGGCTGTATCTCCTGAGCCGGGGGTTTGGGGAGTTGTAACGCTTTCTTTGAACTTACATGAGGAAAGAATTAACAAACTAACCAAACAGCATATTAATATTCTTTGCATTGATTCCTCTGTTGTAAATTTAGTTCATACATTCTAGTTGAAGTAAAGTTAATAAAATTTCTTATTTTTATTAAGGAATTTCTTTCAGAAACTGTGCCTAAGATCACTGCTTAAATCGGGTTAGTAACTAAACATGAGCGCAACTGCAATAAAATATTACCTGTTATTTTTACTATTGATCGGTGCTAATTTAAGTCAGGCACAAAACTTTATCTCATCCGGAAGTATTGGCTCATTTAAAGATGCTAAATCTTTTTCAATCAGTCCGGCGGGTTACATTTTTATAACAGATACATCCTCAAACGAGTTAATCAAGATTGACACTCTCGGAAACGTTATCAAGGTCATCGGCGGATACGGCTGGCAACAATCCACATTTGATAACCCGACAGACGTTTTTGCCACAACGCTAAATGTTTATGTCTCTGATAAGAACAATAACCGGGTTCAATTTTTCGACAAAGATTTAAATTTCTTATCACAGCTCGCTGCTGAGAACATAACCGATTCACGTTACGTGTTTAATTACCCGACTTGCTCAGCAGTTTCGAATCAAGGCGATCTTTTTGTTTTGGATTCCGACAACAATAGAATTCTGAAATTCAATATACGCGGCGAGTATCAGGTGACTATTGGCAGTTTCGACGCCGGTTCATTTTCATTATCCAACCCGATGAACTTCGCAATAACGCGCGATGCAAAATTGCTTGTGGTAGATCCTCCGAACATCATCGAGTTCGACCAATTTGGAAATGGGATCAAAAAAATTAAGTTCCCGTTCGTGCCCACAAACATAAACGCGACAACACAATCGATCACGGTCAACAGCAAATCTCAGATAGCGGTTTTTTCGAATTCCGATTTTGAACAAGGTAATTTTGACCCCGTCATTTTCAACCCGAAACTCGACCAAGAAATTATGGATACGTTTTTGTTCGGATCGAAATTATATATTCTAACCAAGAGTTCCATTTTGATTTACAACTACGTGAAATCAGAATAACCATCTTATGCGTCTTTCCATAAAATTGGTGATCGTGTTACTTGTGCTGATCTGGTGCTTGGGAATTTTTTCCGAATGGCTCATTCCTTTCAATAATAAGATTACCATAGCTCTACCGTTTTTACACAAAACTTATTCGCTCGTCTGTCATCAAATAAAAACGAAACTGATCACCAACGGCACCTACGAAACAATGGTCTGTGCAAGATGCACTGGCATCTACTTAGGTTCGCTGATAAGCAGTATCGTGCTGATATTTTTCAATTTCAAGAAAAGTCTTGGCATCAAACTTCTGCTGATTTTTTCTGCGCCAATGCTGCTGGATGTTTTTCTTTACACGATCAATGTTTATAGTTATTCAAAATTAATTGCCTTTTCAACGGGATTGCTTTTTGGTTCAGTCGGTTTTTTATATCTTTACAATGGATTGCGTCAACTTTTTGTTGAATTAAACTCCGGGAAAACGTGAAAAAATATTTACCAAGTATTGTTTGTGGTTTTGGCGCGGGCGTTCTTCAGATCGTCCCTTTCGTGAAAAGTTTTTCTTGCTGCTTCATCATGCCTATAGCTGCTTTCTTAGCATTAATATTAGATCAGAAAGCAAATCATACAATAGGAAGAATCCTAACTAAGAAAGCTGTTTATATAGGGTTGATGACCGGAATATTCGCAGCAATTTTCGGAAGCGTGTTTGAAATTTTTATTACGTTCATTACAAGACAGAACGATATAATCGCTGCGTTCCCGGATTTACAGCGCATGCTTGATACTTTCCCAATCACTGAAGACATTAAGCGTGAGGTTTTGTATCTATTTCAAAATGTGAGAAATGAAATTTTAGCAACCGGGTTCTCTTGGATTTATACTCTTTCCATCCTGGTAAATAATTTCATAATCAATTTGATCTTCGGTGCTATCGGCGGGTTGGTAGGCTCTCAAATAATAAACAGCAGAATCGATAACTCACAAAATAATTTCTAAAATGATTTCGGCATTAATTTTCAGCGCACATTTAATTTTCATACTGGTCATCTTCACAAAAAAGTGGCAGAATGAATCGCTTGCCTCGGCGTTCACAAATTTGGCTTTGATTATTGTTTTGTTCGCTGTGGGATGGTCGATTGCAACAGCAGTCGTAAAACTTTTCATTGACAGCAAAGGTTTCGGGATTCAGTTTGATTCCGACACAATTTCTCTTACACTTCTTTCAATCGTAGAATACTTTTTTTACAAATTTTATTACCACGATGATAAGACCGGACAAACAGTTACTGCAGACGATACGGAAAAGTAATCACAACAGTTTGTTCAAGCTGCTTTGCGTTGGAAGGCAGTGGTTCAAAACGCCATTGACGCAGTGAATTTATCGCAGTCATCTCAAGTCTCGCATCGGCTTTAATCAAAGGGATGATATTGCTTACAGTGCCGTCCGG
Organism: Bacteroidota bacterium; assembly: GCA_023381535.1. The sequence continues at coordinate 1,004 of JAMCSN010000023.1, read as the reverse complement.
CAGAATTGTAAACCGAAGTCGCAAATCAATTTCCTTTGAAACACCTTCGGGATATTCCGGCAAAGAGTAACTATAAATTCGTCTAACTCCCCTTCCGCCGAAATCTAATGCAAAACCGAATCCGCCGCCGCCCGTACCGTTTCCTTCTGGACCGTAACCGAAACCATCGCCTTTGTTGTTGCTTTTGAAAAGCGGTTTCACTTTGCTGGTTAAAATTTCGTCTTCATTTTTTTTCTTCGAAGGACTAGCAATCGCGTCCTCATCTTTCAACTGATCGGATTTTGGAAGGTCAACTTTCTTGTCTTCAACTTTTTTCTCCGGAGGTGTTTCAGGCGTTAATCCGCCGCTGCCGGGCTGATCACCTTGACCCGCTGCGCCGCCGCCCATTCCGAAACCGGGACCGAACCCAACCAGAAGATAGTCTTCCTGCTGGTTGTTGGCTCCGATACTAGTGAAAACCAGCCAGAGCGCAAAGATTGCATGAACGGATATTGAGAAAAGATAAGATATTTTTTTTGGTTCTTTGAAAAACATTTTAGAATGTTAACGAATCAGTTTGCAAATTTATTTTTTTTATTCCGGCAGTTTTAAGCGTCTCAACAAGTCTGGCAATTAAACCGATCTTCACGGACTTATCCACACGAATTGTAAAATCGTTTTGAACATTTTGTTTCAGCGCCGATACTTTATTAGCAAGATTGGAAAAGTTGACCTCGTCAAAACCCAAATACATCTTCCCACGTTCATCAATCATCATCAAAGCTTTCGGCAAATCTTTTTTATCATCAATAATGGTGCGGTATATATTTACACTGACACCCGGCTGTGAAAGAAAATTTGACGTCATAAAGAAAAACATCAGCAACAACATCACAAGATTAACAAGTGCGCCTACGTTGAACGAACTTACAGTTTTCAGCTTGGTCTCAAATTTCATTGTTCCGGCTCACTTATCTGCGTTTGGTCCTTGTCGTTGCCGTCAATAACATCAATCAACTCGGTGA
>JAMCSN010000130.1 GCA_023381535.1 Bacteroidota bacterium | reverse complement strand
ACATCTTCTTAGTAAGGGAGGAAATATGACGTAGAAAAAAAAGTTTATCAATTTTAGCAAAAAACCTTCTGGTTTTAAGTACGGAAGAGAAACAAACTTTTATGGTGAGGTAGTTCATAAAAAATAAACTTGGGTTATTAATAGTATTCCTAATAAAAAGAAGATTCGTAATGCGAATTGACATGAAAAAACTAATATGGACAATATCAATATTAACATCGATATCGATAAGATGTCAGAACCTAAAAGTTACTGAAGTCAAACCATCGCAAAATTCAATCGGGGCTGGACGAAATGCAAGGATAGAAGTAAGCCTTAACCATGACATAAGATTATTTAGTATAGAGCAAAAGAATCCCTTTAGAGTTTATGGGTCTAACAGTGGTTTGGTGTGTGGTAAAACCGAGATTGATAGTGTTATTAATGCATTTATGTTCATTCCCGAAAAGCCTTTCTTCTGTGGAGAAATAATTGACGCATCGTTCGGTCCTTTAATCAATGGAAATGACACATTAAGATCATTCAACTGGCGTTTTTCAATTGAAATAACAAATCCAACGGTAGCAAGATTTGATAGTCTTGTTCGTTATGATTTTCCCAGTTATAAAGCGATTGCAATTGATTACAACAAAGACGGCTATATTGATATTGTATCAGGGGCAGGCATCGTTAGCTATAATGATGGCAAAGGAAATTTTACAAAAAATGTGCAAGTGCCTGAATTGTATGATGTGAAGTATCTGGTCGATGTTAATAACGACGGTATTGTTGATATGATTACCGGGGGTGAATTTTCTACGGAAGTTACAACTTGTCTTGGAGATAAAGATGGTAAATATCATAAACACCAGATTCTTTACCCCTATAACAAAAATGGAGGGATAATTATAGCTGTCGGAGATGTTAACGGTGACGGTTATTTTGATCTGATTAGTAAAGAATCCCTTAATGGTGAGATTAATAATGCTTGGAGAATATTAATTAACGATGGTACCGGAACATTTGAACGTGATACAAACGTAATTTATCTGGGACAATATATCACTCAAGCTCAATTAGTTGATATGAACAATGACGGTAATTTAGATTTAGTCTTGCAAAGAACTTTCGATCTCAATTCAAACCCAGATTCAACAGGTACTTATATCTATTATAATAATGGCAAAGGCAGTTTTGACCATCATGTAATCGGGAAGTCCATCAATGACTTGGCGCAAATATTTGTTATTGATTATAACAAAAATGGATTGAATGATATAGCCGGCTTTGGGTCAGTTGGAGGAGGTGCCGTGTTACTGCAAAATCCTCTTGGAATATTTAATACTGATCCGCCTAAAACCAATTTCTCTGGAGGTGAAAATTTTGCTTTTTTTACATCAGGCGATGTCAATGGCGATAACCGTTTTGATATGATTGTTTCAAATTACCAGGTTTGTAAGGAATGTCAGGATTCTGCTGAAGTCACTTTTGGAATAGAACTTAATACGCCTGATTTATTATTCGGTGATTCCAATGCCAAAATGGGATATAAATTAGGTCAAAGAAAAGAAGTTGGTTTTAATTTAATTCCTATTATGGCAGATGTTGATGATGACGGGGATCTAGATATAATTCACACTGGCTATCCAACAACAGTAACTTTTAACAAAAACATTCCATCATCTGTGGATAACCATACTGAAGTATTAAATACTTTCGAATTATCTCAAAACTATCCTAACCCTTTTAACCCAACTACAAAGATTAGTTTCTCGCTTCCGCTTAAGAGCCAGATAAAACTAAAAGTGTTTGACGTGCTTGGAAGAGAGATTCAAATTCTAGCTGACGGAGTTTATGAAGCGGGTAAGTATGAAGTTGAATTTAAAGCAACAAATTTACCAAGCGGTGTTTATTTCTATAATCTCACAACCGGAAGTAATTCCATTACGAAGAAAATGCTGCTGGTTAAATAATCTCAGGCAGCAAACTGAATGTAAAACAAAGGCGACTATCTTTAGCCGCCTTTGTCAATATCATAGGTTCAAGATTAAGACCTTTATCGCTGGTCAAGACCCAACCTTGACCATCATCATTCAATTACTGTTGTTATCAAACCTTCGAGGTTTGCAAAACCTCGAAGGTTTTTGCCAGCATTTATTTCACCGGTTGTACTTCCGTTTTCTTTGCATCTTTTTTTCCACTTAAAGGCCATGGGGATTTGAACACTTCCAAATCCGCAGCGCTGTCTGCATACGCATTTCTTCCCACTTTGTTTATGTCGTTCACACGGTCATAGAGTTTTTGATACGCCGCTACACGTTCTTGAGTGTACTGCGGACGGTTTTTCTTCAAAGTCTCCTGGTCGTTGTTCAACTTATCTAATGCAGCAAATAAAGTTTCTTCCTGCTGTTTGTAACCGTCCGTCATTCCTTTTTCTTTCAGCTTTGCTTCGTACTTATCTATCAAGTTGCAAATGTTGGGAATCACTTCAAGCATAGTTTTTTCATCGCGCTTTGCTTTGCCGAATTTAACCGACGGAAATTCTTTTGCCGCCTCCGGGTTATCCGGGAATGCAAGTTCCAACCGGAGTTTAACCCCGTCGCCCCATCTTCCGGCTTCGGCTAACTTTGCATTTTTTTCTACGGTAGTAACTTCCATTTTCTTTGTGTACTCTTCATCGCTCATGTAATGCGATGCAGTTAGAATCTCCGCATCGAAGCCGTCAAAATAAGCGGTGTCCATGCCAAACTGAGCCAGCCTTTCTTTACTTCTTCCTATTCCGGAAATTGTTTTTGCCGTCTCAAGAATATCTTGTTCTGGCACTACTAACTTTGCTTTCTTTGCCATTTGAAAACTCCCTCTTAATTGTTTTGAACTGTTTTTTATAATTTCACTACTTGAGTGAATCAACTCCAAAACCGTTGAAACGGCTACTTTACCTCTTCCACATTAGAGGGTGACTAAAAAGTAATTTCAATTTAAGATCAGTGAAAATCTGCTTAAATCAGTGCTATCCGCGTTCCATTTTTCAAAAAAGCTTTACTTTTTGGTCACCTCAACGTCCGTAAACTTTTTCATCCCGAAACTATTTCTCCAAAGGAGTCCTTCGGACAACAGTTTATACGTGTAAAAAATAATCATCTCTTACTCGGCTTGTAGCAATCAAGAACATGATTTCACAACCTTTCCCATAGCCTGTAATAACCCGGCATTTGGTTTCAAGCCCTTTCCCAATCGCTAAATGTACCCGTAATGTGATTTCTTGAACTTTCCCTACGGTTTCATCAACTTGGAAAATGATTTCGGCATCTTTCCACATGCTTGCGAGCGCCCGGAATACGATTTCTTATACTTTCTCTATGCTTGCAGCTGCTTGGAATATGATTTCAAGTACTTTGCCTATGCTTTCATTGCCTTGGAATGCTCTAAAAAGGACTCCGCGTGCCTTTTCCGGATCATTTTCAGCTTAAATTGGATCTTTTGCAATTCTGTTACTTTGTATATGAAAGCATTAATAGTTCTTTCGGAAGGTTTATTCTGAGTTAAATTGAAACTGATATTTCTAATTAACCAAAACAAGGTTGAGGAAAAATGTGAGAAGGGGTGTTCAAAGTTAGTAAGAACAGAACAAAGCTTTGCCTTTTTGCAAACGCCTAATCGGTATGAAATAATTGTAGTAATAAAGGCCCCGTAATTTTCAATCAACTTGATCTTTTAATTTCATCCCCGAGAGTTACCCCATAGTGATGTTGAAATCTGGAATTAATGTATTGCTAATATTAACGCAAGTCAAGATAAAAAATGCTGCACATTTAATTCCGGTAATCTTTCGTTAATGTATTTGCAAAATGATTAAAACGCTTCGCCTATACCAAGATGAAATTGAAGCAGTTCCGACCAAAAACTTTTCTTGAACATGCTTCTCCTGTCGTTGGGATCGTAAACTTTAAAACCAAAGTCGATTCTAAGCGGGACGTACTCGGAATAATATCTGATACCGAAACCGGCGGCAACTGCAACTTGATCGAAACGAAATTCTTTGTAGCCGTTCCATGTATTTCCGTAATCAATGAATAATGCAGAACCGACTTTACCGACGAGGCGGTTTCTTGTTTCTATCGATCCTTCCAGCAAAAAGAATCCGCCGGTAGCGGCGCCTTTCTGGAGTATCGCAACAAGATCTTCTTGTGTTGGATTAGCGCCAAGACTGAACTCGGAGACCGAAGGTACAAGCTGACGCGACGCCCATCCTCTTACCGAGTTGCTCCCCCCAGCATACAATCTTTGGTTGAGCGGTATATCCGCCTTATCTCCGCGGTAAGTAAATATTTGTCCCACTTTAAATTTTAGACCAAACGAATTTACTGTGCTTGAGTAAAAAGGTAAGTATAGTGTAGAAGTGAAAACGGTTTTGAAAAATAACGGGCGGGTAAAATCTGTTTTTATTATCCGGCTGATTAAGTAAGGAATTGCATTCCCGTCTTCAATTAAAAGAGAAAGGGAATAACCGCTGGTCGGAAAAAAAGTATCATTAGTTTTGTTGGCGCCAACGTTAATACCGAGAGCTGCATTTGTACTTTGTGAAATCATTTGTCCGCCGGGCTCCGAGTTCACACTGTTTGCTGCTAAAGAATCAGCAACTGCTTTGGGATAATTATTCCTTTGCAGAAACAAGCTCAGCAAATTTTTCAAGTAGATCGGTTTATATGTGTACTCAGAGCGTTCAATATTGAAATACGCATTGAATGAAGTAATGTAGGTAAATTGCGGAAGTTCAAAATCGAAACTTAGTTTGGCGCCGAAGATGTTCGAGTTATATTTATCTTTTTGCTTTTGTGCAGTAAAATATGTTTCCAGCTTTGTTCCGATTGGTCTGCCGAAAATAAACGGTTGTTCTACCGATACACGCGCATCGAAGTAGCCGTAGAAAGCTGAGTCTGCAAAACTCGGGTTGTGAAAAAATTCGGAAATATTTTGCGCCGCTGCAGATGTGCCGATTGTAAACTTTCGAGCATCCCCCAAGAAATTTTTTCTAATGAAGTTCAAACCAAGACCGAGGTTAAATGTATTTTCCTCGTTGTTCATAATTATTTCGGGAGACAACTCATTCATCGTCCCGATGTCTGCAAGAATTCGTATTGGAACGACATTTCCAACCGTATCTGCCGTTACAGCCATTATGTTAGCAGCCGTAAAAAGATTTGTCCTAAAAAGTCTTACCGTCCCGCGCTGAATATCATAGTTACTGTACCATTGCCCGGTTTTAATTCCTACAAGTTCTTTTAGAAGATCGTCATGGACCAAATCGAAGCCCACGCCGGTTCTTGTGGTTGAGATTTCACCGACTTTATATCGTCTGCCGGAAGTGAACTGCAATTTCACATCAACTTTGTTTTTCAAAGTATCAACTGTTACAATCGGCTTGTCAACTTTACTAAGCATGAATCCGTGATCGCGCAAAAATGTTATGATATAGTTCTTCTTCTCATCGACTAATGCGTCGTCATAAATTGTTGTTGTGTCCACCTTTGCATAATCGTGCAGCAGCACCTGGTACTCCGGAGCGATTGTATCCAATCCATTAACAGCAAACGATTTAATATATGCCGGACTTGACTCATCGATTGAATAAATCAATGTTACTTCGCCGGAAGAATTATCCGTAATTGTCTTTTCGGAAACACTTGTTTTGAAATAACCTTTGGAGCGGTATAGTTCTTTTATAGCTTTTAAGTCCAACGGGATCAACAACGAATCGAAGTAAACCGGTTTATTGCCGAGTGAAGAAAACTTTCCCAGAAACTGAGAAAACCAGCTTGGCGATTCTTTGGAATAAATTACAGTGCTTAAAGTTGAGGAAGAGATTGCAGTATTGCCAAGAAATTTTATTTGAGTCACTTCCAATTTTCTTAATGATTGCCCGAAGATGGGAATAGACAAAGCGAGGAATAATATGTAATAGTATTTCTTTATCAAACCGGCATCTAATTAATTATTTTGACTGGGGTGCCAATCTTAACGACCGAATAAAGCTCGTCAATGTTTTCATTGCTCACTGCGATTGAACCGTCAGTCCAGTTAAATGAGAACGGAAGATTTTTGAAAATGATATTGTACTTGCCTATTCCATGAATCCCAATTGCAGAACCAAGTCTTGTCTCTGTTGGCGGACATTCATTAAGCTTCGCTGAAAGCAGAATTGAAGAAAACTCATCCTGGTTGATGTAACCTCGTGCCAGAGCTTCTGCTGCATCGCGTTCGTTAGGGTAATTTAAATGCAAGAATTTATGATAATGTGAAGTTGTATCGATTGCACAAATCTTGTAATCGCCAATTGGAGTAACATTATCATCGGCTGTAGTTTTAATAACGTTGTTATTCTTTCCGAACACAGCTTTGTAGTCTTTAATTAGAATTCCCTGTGAGTACAAATTCAACTTGTAGTTTTTTCTGTCAATTACAATGCGGACATCTTTCAGTTCTTTTATTCCTTTTTCGGCAAGCGCTTCAGAAAGAGTTACTTCTCTTAGATTAAGAACTATGCCGTAACAAATAACGCCGGCAAAAAAAATGACCACACTGCCAAAGATATATAAAGTATTTCTCAGCACAGTCTTCTTGCCGGTTAATTAGCTTGTAAAGTTAAATTATCTAACCTAAATATAAATTAGCGATGGGAATAATGAAAAGAAAACTCTTCACTCTCTTCGAAACAAATTCAATGTCGTTTGTGCGGATAATGGCTCTTTCCTCCCGGTTTAACGGGAGGAAAGAATGCCGAGTTGAAAATTACTTATGATCTTTTGCGCCAACAACTGCAATGGCTGTAATGTTAATAATATCATTAACGGTATCACCGCGCTGCAAAACGTGAACCGGTTTTTTCATACCCAAAAGAATTGGACCTATCACTGTTGCGTCGGTTAACCTCTGCAAAAGTTTGTATGCTATGTTGCCCGAATCCAAATCCGGGAAGATTAAAACGTTTGCGCCACCTTTAAGTACAGTGAACGGAAATTCCTCTTCCATTCTTTCCGGTACAACAGCAGTATCAGCCTGCATCTCACCGTCGATTATCAATTCGGGATGATTGTTGTGAACGATTCTTACTGCATCGGATACTTTTTTAGTCTGCGGATAAGGTGCGCTACCAAAATTGCTGAAGGACAACATCGCAATCTTCGGAACAATATCAAATTCCTTAACCATTTCAGCCGCGCTGACGGCAATTTCTGCCAGCTCGTCGGCGTTTGGATCAACGTTGACCGTGCAATCTGCAAAGAAATAAACTTTGCGTTTAATTATCACGATATACATTCCCGATACA
>JAMCSN010000039.1 GCA_023381535.1 Bacteroidota bacterium | reverse complement strand
GTCAGCCATAAATAGTTTGGTCCATTCAGTCATTAAATTCTTTCTCTAATTATTCACTTAAAACGTAGATTGAGCGCAGATTCCGATACTTTTGAGCGTAATCGAGTCCGTATCCAATCACGAACTTATTAGGAATTTTGAAGCCAATATAATCAATTTTGATATCATATTTTAAACTCTCCGGCTTCACAAGAAGCGAAACAACCTTCATACTTGCCGGTGTGTGTTCTTTGATCATCTGCTCGATGTAATTGATTGAAAGTCCGGTATCGATAATGTCTTCAACGATGATCAGGTGACGATCGTTGATGTCGGCGTTCAAATCTTTCACAAGTTTAACCCGGCCGGAAGAAATTTTTTCGTCGCCGTAACTCGAAAGTTTGAAAAAATCCATCTCGCAGTTGATCGTAACATTTTTCAGAAGGTCGGACATAAACATGAACGATCCGTTAAGAACGCCAATGAAAATCGGCAGCTTGGCTTTGTACTCTTCCGAGATTTGTTTGCCGAGTTCAGCAATTCTTTTTTGAATTACCTCTTCGGTCAAGTAAGGAACAAATTTTTCGGTCCCGACCAAAATCTCGTCTTTCGTTTGCTTCTTTAATTCATCCATAGTTTGTAAACTTTTTTTGTTTTCGAATTTAGTTTGAACCGATCATCTATTCTTAAACCAACAACCCACACAATTTGGTTCCGATTAAGCAGCACCAATTGTTTTTTTCTTTCCGACGTCGGCACTTTCTCGTCAGTCAGGAAATCGGAAACCTTTTTAACGCCTTTCATTCCAAGCGGTTTGAAGCGGTCTCCTTCTTTCCATGCACGAACCTCAAAACTGTTTTTCAGATTGTCGCCGGAAACGAATTCAGTTTTTTTATCACTGCTCCATTTGACGTTTCTGTTCTTCTCAAGTTCAACGCCGATAGTTTCTGATCCGATCGTAACATGAGTACCGATTTCGATTTTCAGTTCTCTGTTAGATGGCGCTTTCGCTTCTTCGATTCTAATTTCTTTTTCTTCCCGGTAAGCAATCAAATTTTTGGAGAGATGAACCCTTTTCCCTTTTTGTTTGCCGGTTAACGAATTTATTTTTTCGAAGTCGTCATAACCGAATTCATGCTTGAAATATTTTTGAAGCGTTGATTTCAAAATTTCACCGGGAAATTTTCCGCCGAAGAGTTCGCTTAGCGAAGTCTTGATCTTCACAACTCCGTTTTGCGATGTAACGTATTTTCTCGTTGGTAAACCAAGAAGTTTTTCGCTTAGCAAAGACGAGCTCTCAATGTTCCGTGCCGAACGGAATAGTGCTTCGTCAATCGACGGATTAATTTTTTCTCTTACCAGCGGAAGGATTCTGTTGCGCACAAAATTTCTTTTGAAATCGTTGCTGAAGTTTGATGAATCGATTCGGAACCCGATTCCGCTTTCTTGCAATGCTTCCATGATTTCTTGTTTGGTAACACAAAGAAACGGACGAATGATTTTTCCGCGTTTAACCGGAATGCCGGACAGTCCCGCTAATCCCGTACCGCTGAATAGATTCATCAAAACTGTTTCGGTGTTGTCGCTTTGATTGTGCGCTGTAACAATCTTATTGCATTTCAACTTTTTAGCTATCGATTCCAAATTCTCGTATCTTAGCTTGCGTGCGGCTTCCTCAATGGAAAGTTTGTTCTTCTTCGCAAATGTTTTCACGTTCAGCTTTTCAACTTCAATTTTGATATCGCTTGCCTCGCAGAAATCTCTCGCAAACTTTTCATCGGCATCGGATTCTTCACCGCGTAAACCGTGATTGAAATGAACAGCGTACACTTCAATTTTAAATTTGCGACAATACTTTTTCAAGAAGCTGAGTGCAAAAACAGAATCAGGTCCGCCGCTGAACGCTACCAAAATTTTATCGCCGGCACCAATCAGCCCATGCTGATCCACAAACTTCAAAACCTTTTGCTCAACTCTTTTCATTCTCTGCAGCTCTAGTTCATCAATAAAAAGAAAGTCTCATAAGAGACTTTCCAATAAATTCAGCAATCAAAATTTATCTAACAATTATTCTAAATCCAGCACTTGAAATTTAATAATTCCCGCCGGAACCTTTGCCTGCACGGTTTGACCAACCTTAGAAGCCATCAGCGCCTGTCCTACCGGCGATGAAATTGCAATCTTGCCTTTATCAATATCGGCTTCTTCCGGCGAGACAAGAGTATATTTATAAGTTTTCGCGTTGTTCAAATTCTTCACGGTTAATGTAGATAAAATATGCGCTTGATCTTTCGGCATGTTGGTCAAATCAATAAGAGTTGCGCGCGAAAGAAGCTCTTCCATTTTGCTAATCCTTAGTTCGAGCAAACCCTGTTCTTCTTTTGCGGCATCGTATTCGGCGTTTTCGGAAAGATCGCCGTGAGATCTGGCTTCGGCAATTCTTTCAGCCATTCTTTTTCTGCCGTTATTTTTGAGATCGCTTAATTCTTTCTCGATCTCGCGCATCCGCTCTTTGCTTAAGTAAACGAAGTTTGACACCTGAAAAACTCCTTTTTGTGCTTTGATAAAAAAAATTGCCACTGCTCTTCAGCAGTGGCAGTGGAAACATATAAAATTCCGTTTAAGATTTCAACTGTTTAGCAAGTATTTAGTTCACCAAGTATTTAGTTCACCTCGTCAATCCGGCAGACAGTTCTAAATTGGCAGAACCGGCACACCTTGTTTTCCCTATCTTCCAGCTTAGACAGATTAAACTTGCCTTCAGAAATTGATCGAATATAATTCTTGATATGTTCAATTGTTCTGCCGATCAACTGCTCTACAGATTGGATCTCATCATTCTTTCGTGTCGCCGATACTTTGTTTTTTCCGAACTCGTCAACAGCGTATTTCAATGAATAGATGAACATTTCATTCGGCGAATAATTGCCGCCAAATTTTTTGCTCAGCAGTTCGCTCGCAGCATAAAGATAAACCGGAAGTTGAAGTGAAATACCGTTCTTCAAATCGTCAAATGTCGGTTTGGCGCCGCTCAATTTGTAATCTACAATGTTGAAAGATTTCAGTTTCTCGTTTGTTTCAATTCTATCAATCTTCCCGCGAAGTCTAATGCCGTCAATTACAATCGGATTTGGATCGCTTAAAATTTTATCTGCATCGCTTTCTTTCAAACGACCGAAACTGACTTCAAAAAATTTTGGAATAAAATCTTCCTCGCCGTTTCTTTCGGCTTCTAAAAACCGGAAAAGGATGGATTCCTTTTTATTTCCGCCGATGCCGAGAATTTTTTCTTTTTCATAAAACGTTGCGGGTGATTTGAACGCGGTGGTTTGAAGCTGCCTCTCTGCAACATCGAAAATAATTTTTTCTGCTTGCCTAAATTTTTCGTCGTCGCAGCCGACTAACTGAATATTTTTTTCTCTGAGTGTTGAATAGAATTCATACAGAATGGAATGAAGAAGCCGTCCCATTTCAATTGCTTCGATATCCTCGGTCGGTTCTTCAACCGGCTTAATGCCTAGCACGCGTTCTGTAAAAAACTTGAACGGACATTTCGCATAAGTCTCGAGTTGAGAGACAGAATATTGTCTGACGGAAAACGATTTCAATCTTTCGGTTAGTTCGCCAAGGAATTGTTGATCGATTCCGTCATCGTCTTCTGCTAAAACATTTCCCGTGTAAGCTGAATCGCCGAATGGATTGCTGCTTCGTATCGCATCAATCTTAAGCGCGCGTAAGATTGCCGCAGAATCAAAGTCGGCGGATGCAAAATTTTCTAATGATTCGATCCCTTCACGCCCGGCGTGAATTTGCAATTCTTCATTCGAAAAAATCAAATCCTTGTACTGCATTTCATCTATCCGGCTAACTTCAAATATATTTTCAAAATCTTTCAAGAAAGTTGAAGTAACCGTTTCTCTGCCGGCTTCGTTCTTAAAGTATGAGAAGTACAACCGCTTGTTCCAAGAACAAAGCGATTGATAAAATCTATACCGTTCTTCAGTTTGATGAACGAAAGATTGTTTCTTGAACGAACCGGAGAAAAATATTTCCGGATTATATCTCGTCGGTAAATCGCCGTCGCAAAGTCCGCCGATAAAAAGATAATCGTATTTCAGTCCGCGTATTTCCTCAAGGTTGGTTACCTGCACTCCATAGTTCGATTTTTCTTTCACATTAAAGCGCGCCCATCCGCAAGCGGTTCTAATTTGGTCCATAAAGAAACTCAACGAAAAATTTTTCTCGCTGCCGAATTCTTCCTCCAGCAACTGAAATATTTCCGAAACGGTTTCGATGAAATCCGTGAACGCCCTCACATTGCTCTCTTGCCCTGATTCCACTTGAAGAAGCCTTAACGGAACTTTTGATTTGACGATAAAACTTTTCAGATGATCAACAAAAACCGAAATCGTCATCTTGCCGCTGAAAATTTTCAAGTTGTCAACTAACGCGGCAATATCCGACTTCGCTTTCAAGTAGGACTGGCGCTTGTCGGAAATGTCTTCGTCCTCATCGCCAGCGTGACCGAGATTAGCGATGGCATCGTTTAATGTGTTGATCCAGTTTTCTTTGCCGGCAACAATGTTTAGTTCCGATGCAACCATGTAAAGGTTGGACATGTCGATGCCGGAGGTATCCACAAATCTGCTGCTGAGCGCTCTAAAAATATTTTTGAAATAAAAATCGTTCTCGGCTATTTCTAAAAGGTTTACGAGCGCCGTGACCGGATTTGAATTATCGAGCGGAGTTCTGTCGGTTAAATTGAACGGCAGACCAACCTTTGCAAAAACGTCCTTAACAATTGAGGAATAATTCTGAATCAAGTTGAAGACAACGCAAATTCTGCTCGGCTCAATTTTTTCGTCAACAATCAATTTCTTAACTGTCTTAGCAATTAATTCAACTTCATCGTTTCTATCGAACGCTTCAATTTTGAAAATTTTGTCTCTGCCTTTTATTTTTTCTTTTAAATTTTTGGCGATGAAAAGTTTTTCTCTCATCAAAATTGAAAACTCGTTTATCTCCGATGAAGATTTGTCTTTAATTTTCGAGAAACCGGCTCTCTCCAATCTTTCGTAACATTGATCAAGGTGAGCGAACAGAAGTTTATTGTGCGAGTAATAATCGAAATTGATGAAAGTTTTCGCCGCCGGAATAATTGAAATGCGTCTCAGTATTTCAATCTCCGGATTGGAAAACTCGCTGAACCCGTTGACAACAACCAAATCCACTCCGGGATAAATTTTCTTGAACAACTTTTGAAACGATGTTTCGTCAATCATCATAAGGTCGGAATACACGTCGCCGATTTCGTAAGCGTTTAGTACCAAGCATTTTTTCTGATAAATTTCGTAAATGTCGGCAATGTCTATCGCTTTTAGTTTTTCCGATTTTTCCAATCCGTCGGCTTCTCTGCGCAAAACGTTCGGCGTTATACCGCTTCTTTTGTATTCGGAAATCACGCTGCGTATTCTATCCAGCGTGCCGAAAGGAATTTCTTCTTTATAAAGTGAAAGATAACGCAGATTGATTTCCGAAGCGCTCTGCTTGATGAAGACAGTTGATGCCGCTTCGCTCAACTGTTTGAAGGATTTCCATTCGCTCAAAAGTTTTGTCGAAAGCGTTCCGAGTGTTTCAATATTCAGTCCCGATGCCGCTTTATTTGGCAGCTGCGATATGATTTCTTTCTTAAGGTTGCGAACTTTCCGGTTAGTCGGAACAATCAAAAGAAATTCGTCTGCTGCACCCAACTCAATTTTTTGGTTGATCAAAAAATCGATATCAACCGAGGCAATATTTTCCCGGGTTAGAATCACTTCTTCACCAAAAGGTTCTTGTAAGATTTATGAATTTGTTTTCCAAGGTCAAGGTTCAAAATTTTGACGATCTTGTTAAATTGTTTTGTAGCATCCGCCCGGCTTCCGGTAAAAAGTGTTTCAAGCTCTAAAAGCTTTCCCAAATTTTTCACAGTATCCAAATGAACTCTCGTGTTCTTGTAAAGCCAATATTTTCTTTCTTTAACGACAACGGCTTCCACATCAAAAATTTCGTTGAGATATTTCTCGGGATTTTTTGCCATTAGCGTCATCAATTCATAATTGCTCCAGCGCTTCCCTTTCTCATCCCGAAGATATTTTATCAGCGTAAAAGTTTCATTTTCAACCCGGAGTTTCAGCAAACCTTTCTTAACTTTGTAGTAGATATCTTTTTGCTTTAATATACCTTTGTTCTCGGCGCCGATTCGCTTCAAAACAGAAATATATTTTTTGTGCGAATCCACCTTTATTTTCAGCTCCAAGTTCAACGCCATAAGTAAAACCTTTTTAGTGTTCTGATTGTTTAATAGTAGGAAAAGTTGTTTGCTTAGTTTGAGTAAAATTTAGTCGGTTGATTTTTAACATAATAACTATAATCTTTAATTAGAAGGTTAGCAAAAGGAATTGTAAGATGAAAGTGTTAATGATTTTTCTTCTTTTACTGCCGTTTGGATTTGTGAGCGCTCAAAAAATCGGAGAGCTGGCGCCCGAAAAACCGCCGGAAATATTTCCTCCCAATAGTTGGGGAGTTGATCTGATGTTTGGCGAGGGCGGTTTTGGTCTCGGCACGTTTCTCAGAAAATCTTACTCGCATGACCTTACCGGGTTTGTCGATTTCTCAATTTCGGAATTGAAGGATGCCAGAGAAATTCAGTACATAGATTATTTTGGAAATACGTACACACCGGACAAAGTTAACCGCGCATTTTTGTTTCCGCTGAATGCCGGCGCGCAGTTCAGATTATTTTCAGAAACGCTGACAGATAATTTGCGTCCTTACATCAGCGTTGGTGTCGGACCAACATTAATCTTAACTACACCGTATGATCAGGAATTCTTTTCATCATTCAAGCACGCAAGAGCACATTACGCCGCCGCGGGTTATGTCGGTTTGGGCGCCAACTTCGGAATCAGCAAGACAAATCTTGTCGGCATTAATGTCAGGTACTTGTACGCTCACGTGTTTGGTGAAGGAATTGAAAACTTGACGAACCAATTTAGAAACGACATCGGTCAGTTGTACATCACACTTAACCTCGGAATAATGTACTGATATGGCAGACTCCTTCGGCGGATTTAATAAAGAGTTATTCAGATTTCTGAAAGACCTCGACAAGAACAATTCTGTTGCGTGGTTCCACAAGAACTACGACCGTTATCAAAATTATTGGGTTCAGCCGGCAAAAAATTTTATTACCGAGATTGCGCCTTTCTTGAACCGATTGAACCCCGCTATCAGAACAGAACCGAAGTTTAACCAAACAATCATGCGGCAGAACAAAGATATGCGGTTTGCCAAAGGTGATCCTTACCGCGCGTTTCTGTTGATTCATTTCGGAAGAATCAAACTCGATAGCGAATTCTACATCTACTTTGAACCGAAAAGTTTCTCTATGGGAATTTTTATTAACCGTTCCGAAGAAGAGAAACTTTATTTCAGACAGAACCAGGTAAAGTTCAAGAAAGAAATTATCGAAGTCTGCAAGAAATACAAGATCAGCAATAATTATTCTCTCAGCTATTTATGGGAAGAGAATGAAGAAGTTGTTTCGAAGTTCAACGCGGAAAAACATTTTGACCTCCTTGCAAAGCATGATCTTCTGCTTCTTGAAAAGATAAAGAACCCGTCTGAAAAAATTCTCTACTCGGATGGAATTGTAATTGAGATGATAAAAATGATTTCGCAGCTTTATCCGCTCTACTGCTTCGCTATTTCTCCACAGCCGTTAAAAGAACTGCAACGGTTTGAAGATAATTTTGGTGAAGTTATTTAACTATCTTTTCCACTTAATCGTGCAGCCGATTGTAAATGTCTCCGGTACAGAAATCTTTTTGCCCGCCAACAATTCATCGATAGCATTTCTCAAATATTTCGATTTGACCGATTTCGGGTCTTGCCAGTTGTCGTCTATCTTTCCATGAAACGCTAATTTTCTTTCCTGATCAAAAAGAAATATTTCCGGTGTGTGAGTGGCGCCATAAGCTTTGGCAACTGCCTGAGAATCATCTCGCAAATACGGAAAATTAAATTTCTTCGTTTGTGCGCGCTCTTTCATGTTCTCAAATGAATCGTCGGGATAATTTTCAACTTCATTTGCATTGATCGCAACAACTTGAATATCCTTCCCATAATCTTTTTGGATTTCAATTATTCTGTCTTCGTATGCCTGAACATAAGGACAATGATTGCAGCTGAATATCACAACGAGTGCTTTCTTCGATGCAAAATCTTTCAATGAATAGTTGTTGCCGTCCGTAGCCGGTAGGTTAAAATCCGGCGCCGTCGATCCTAACTGAAGCATATCGGTTGCCATCGTTCCTCCTTAGGTAGAAAAATAAATCTTTCTTAATTTGTAGTAATCTTAGTTTAATTTGTATTAAACTACAACGAAAATCAATAAGGAATCATTGTGAAGACGCATCTGATTGACAAAGATTTATTCCGCCGGCTTTTCGATCATTACGAGACCATCAAAGAAAAGAAAATTGATTCTTACTTCATTCCGCACCGACAGATTTCGGAACTTTTGAATGAGTTAAGTGGTCACAAAAATATTCAAATAGAAAAAATCGGCGAATCCGTTGAACGAAAAGAAATTTATTCCGTCGTTTTTGGAAAAGGAAAAACTAAAGTTCTCGCGTGGTCGCAGATGCACGGCGATGAGCCGACGGCAACGGCTGCAATATTTGATCTGTTGATTTTTTTTATTGCGAACGATTCTTTTAGTGATTTGAAAGAAAGCATTTTGAATAAACTAACCTTTCATTTCATCCCGATGTTGAATCCCGACGGTGCGGAAAAATTTCAGCGGGAAAATTCTTTCAACATCGATTTAAACCGCGATGCGGCGCGCCTCCAATCGGATGAATCGCAATTACTGTATGAATATGCTGAAAAGATTCAGCCGGATTTCGGATTCAACTTACACGATCAGAATAGTTATTACACTGCCGGAAGAACGAACAATCCTACGGCAGTCTCGCTCCTTGCACCGCCTATGGATTACGTGAAGAGTATAAATTATGCGCGCGAAAAAAGCATGCAAGTAATCGTAGAAATCTTTAACACGCTTTCGATTTTTGCACCGCAGAAGATTGCACGTTACAAAGATGACCACGAGCCGCGTTCCTTCGGAGATAATTTTGCGAAAAAAGGAATCAGCACAATTTTAATTGAGTCCGGTTTTTACAAAGACGATCACAACAAAGATTTTGTTAGAAAGTTAAACTTTGTTGCGATGCTTGCCGCGTTTCAATCAATCGCTGAAAAGAATTATGAAAAGATAGATTACACGGGCTACTTTGAGATCCCGGAGAACAATGAACTCTTGTTCGATCTTCTGCTGAGAAATTTAACTCTTAATCATAACGGAAGAAATTTTTCAGTTGATGTCGGCATCAAGCGTACGAAAAAGCTGGATGCCCAGACAAAAAAATTCTTCTACAAGAGCACAATAGCAGAAATCGGCGACTTATCATTTTTTTACGGAATTGAAGAATATGATTTTCACGGATATGAAATTAAAACCGACAAGCTGCTGTCGGTAGATGATGATGCTGATTTCAAGTTATCACGAAACGGCATTGCTGAGTTTGAAATCAAAAACGGATTCTTGAACAAATATATCGGTTAGATTCGGATATTAATTGAATCGATATTTACTTAATTTTCATTTGCTTAAAACTCCTTCTTTGAAAGACAACCGCGCTTATGCGAGCTATCACTAATAAATTATCCAACGAAGAACTCCAGCAACGTTACCGTGAGTTCGAAAAAGAAGCTGTCCCTCATATGGATGCGGTTTATAATTTTGCGCTGCGAATGACCGGTGACGAAGATGATGCGGATGATTTGGTGCAAGAGACTTTTCTAAAAGCTTTCCGTTTCTTCGATAAATTTGAAAAAGGCACCAATTGCAAAGCATGGCTGTTCCGAATTCTGAAAAACTCTTATATAAACGATTACCGCAAGCAAACTAAAGAACCGGATAAAGTTGATTACGAAGATGTCCAGAATTTTTATGAGAACATAAAATCCGATCAAATTGAAATGCAGCATTATGAACAAGACGCATTTACAAATTTGTTGGATGACGAAATTTCCAGCGCCATAACCGATTTACCAGAGGACTTCAGAACCGTCATTATTCTTAGCGATATAGAAGGTTTTACTTACGAAGAGATTGCAGATTTTGTTGATATCCCGGTCGGCACCGTTCGTTCGCGTTTACATAGAGCACGCAAAATGCTATACGCACAACTTTACGATTACGCCAAAGACAAAGGATTCGTCGCAAAGAAAAAAACTTCCAAGTAGAATTTCGGCGGGTGCAACGCAATGGAATTAGCAGAAGAAATAACTGCTTATGTTGATAATGAAGTAAATAATTTAAGAGAAGACTTGCCGATTAAAATTCTTCCGGTACTGAGACGCGGAATGGACTACGAAGAAATTGTTAACTACGCCAAAGAGGTTGACGCCGAACTGATAGTTATTGCAACGCACGGCAGAACCGGTTTGCTTCATAATTTGCTTGGAAGCGTGGCGGAAAAAGTAATCAGATACGCCAAATGCCCGTTTTAGTTATCAATCCTCCCGATGAAGATGCGTAACCTAATTTGATTCTCACAGCTCAATTCTTTAGGTTTGGAACGCAAAAAAATTAACAAAGAAGGCAGGTGAAAAACATTGGTAGGCATTACCGTTCAAGAGAACGAGAATATTGACAAAGCGTTAAAACGTTTTAAGAAAAAATATGAGCGTTCCGGTATTCTAAAAGAGTACAAGAAAAGAACTTCTTACACCAAGCCCTCTATCGAAAAGAGAATGGATGCAATTAAGTCGAAACGAAGAGCTTCGCGCGAACAATCCTTGCGAGATAGAAGAGGTTAATCTTGAAAAAATCCTCCGCCAAAGACGGGGGATTTTTTATTTATGGCTGTTGTGATTATTGTTCAAATAATGTTTTGTGAAATGTGCCGTTATCTTCTGAAAAGCTTCATCCACATCGCTCGCAAAATCCAACAGTTTCATGTTACTAGCATTTATCACGCCGTGCGCAATCATTTTGTCGAAGTTTATAATCTCTCGCCAATAACTTTCACCGTATAAAACTATTTTCAGCGGTTTGGAAATTTTATCGGTTTGAACCAGCGTCAGCATTTCCATCAACTCATCCATTGTACCAAAACCTCCGGGAAAAGCAACCAAACCTTTCGCGAGATATGCGAACCAGAATTTTCTCATGAAGAAGTAATGAAATTCGAATGCTAGTGCGGGGTCAACATATTTATTTACAAACTGTTCGTAAGGAATGCTGATGTTCAAGCCTATGGTATGACCTTTCGCAAGTCGTGCGCCTTTGTTTGCCGCTTCCATAATACCAGGTCCGCCGCCGCTGCAAATAATAAATCGTTTACCGTTCGACGGAAGCTTCATAGACCATTCCGTCAATCTCTTTGAAAGTTTAACCGCATCCTCATAGTACTTAGACATTTCAACCTGCTGCACGGCGCGATCAAACTTTTGCTGAGCAGACGGCGACTTATCTTTTTTAGCTTCGTTCAATAATTTAAGCGCATCTTTTTTAGAATGTATTCTTGCGGAACCGAAGAAAACGACTGTGTCAACAATATGATTCTTTTCGAATCTTGATTTGGGTTCATAGAACTCTGATAAAATTCTAATTGTACGCGCATCGGCAGAATTCAGAAATTCCAAATTCTTGTATGCCTTAACAGGTTTCTTTTCTTTTTTCATAAACTCCCCGAATGAAAATTAAATTGCGAGATATTAGATAGTAAATTCATAATTGAAGTGATAAGAAAGCCCCTCGTCGGAGGGGCTCGCAAAATCTATTTTTGATTTGACTGCGTTGGCGGTTTCTGTTGTGGCAGCGCCGGCGCAGTTGGTACCGCCTGCTGTCTGCCGCCTTGAATAATACTTTCCCTTTGCGCACTTGTTGTTTGACCGGGTAAGAAAAATAAATTTATTACCACAGCCAAAACCATTAAAGCGCCGCCGAGCCACCATGTAGCTTTGCTCAGAAAATCTGCTGTTCTTCTCGTACCGAACACTGTTCCGAATTGACCTGAGCCTCCAAACGATCCGGCTAATCCGCCGCCTTTGCTTGACTGAAGAAGCACAACAATGATTAATAAAATTCCTACTAAAACCGATATAAGCATTAATAATGAGTACATTTTTATAACTCCTAATTAGAAGTAGCGAGGGAGGGATTCGAACCCCCGACACGTGGATTATGATTCCACTGCTCTAACCTACTGAGCTACCTCGCCAAAAATTTCTTATCAAATCAAAAAACAAGTTTCAAGAGTAAAATCTTAAAAACGGGCAATAAATATATAGTTTCAAGCTCCAAACTTCAAGCTTAGCTTGCAAGGCAAACCGCTCTCTCCAAAGTTATATTCTAACGTTGAATTTTTGTTTAAGAAGATATACAAAAACCGGTGCCCCGATTAACGCCGTTATAGCCCCCACAGGCAATTCCGACGGCGCTACCAACGTGCGCGCAAGCGTATCTGCAAGAGTTAAGTATGCCGCTCCAATAAAAAATGATGCCGGCAAAACAACTCTGTTATCGGTTCCGAAAATTAGTCTGCAAACATGCGGAATTAATAAACCGACAAAACCAATTATTCCACTAACCGAAACCAACGCGCCAATCATTATGCTTGTTATAACGTAAGTTATGTTTTTGATTGCAGAAGTATTAACACCAAGTTGTTTTGCAGTATCCGTTCCCAGACTGAGCAGATTATACTTATTAGAATTCATTGTAAGAATAAAACTTACGATAAGCGTAACCGGCAGAACGAAAACTAAATTTTCCTTCGGTGCGATCGATAAATTTCCGATAAGCCAAAAAACGGCGGTGCGCAGAGAATCGTTTAACAGCGTCATCAAAAGTAGAATTGCTGCGGAGAAGAATGCACCGATCATCACTCCGGTCAACAGTAAAACATTCGGTTCAAGCTCTCCAAACCGTTTTCCCAAAACAAAAACCAAAATCATTACAATTAAAGCGCCTGCGAAAGAAAATAGTTGCGTTCCGACCAATGATGCGCCGATAACAAATGAGAGAACCGCACCAAACGTTCCGCCGCTCGAAATGCCGAGTATGTAAGGTTCGGCTAACGGATTCATAAGTATAGCTTGAAAAACCGCGCCTGCTATCGATAAACCTCCGCCGACAGCAAGTGCAAACAGAACGCGCGGCAGTCTAATTTCCCAAATGATTTGGTAATAAGTTTTGGTTGTATCGGAAGAAAAAATTGTAGATAAAACATCGCTCAGACTCATCTTTATCGGACCCGCCCATAAACCGATTACAGCAGAGAGAAATGCAATCACGAAAAAAAATAAGAGCTTGGTCAGATAACTTTTAAGGTTCAGTCTTTCAATTGATGCCATAGACTATCCAGCAATTCCTCAATGCCAAATTTTGTTGCAGCAGAAAAGACCAAGACCGGTCCATGGTAATTTGGAATTTTTCTGAGTTTAATTTTTTTCAACTCGGACTTTTCAACCAAATCCGCTTTCGTAAATGCCAATAGCTTTTTCTTCTTGCTGAGAACCTTAGAATATTTTTCGAGTTCGTTAACCAATGTTTTGTAATCCTTAACATAATCTTCGGAAGTTATGTCGATCATCAAGAGAAGAATTTTTGTGCGCTCGATATGGCGAAGAAACTTCAAGCCCAATCCTTTGCCGAGATGAGCACCTTCAATAATTCCCGGTATATCTGCAACTGTTATACTTTGATAATCTTTATAACGCACGATCCCGAGATTCGGTTCTAATGTGGTGAATGGATAATCTGCAATTTTAGGTTTGGCTTCAGAAATAACAGAAATCAAAGTTGACTTACCTGCGTTCGGAAATCCAACCATACCGACATCGGCAATCAGCTTCAATTCAAGAACAACATTTCTTTCTTCGCCGGGTCTGCCGGGCTCTGCAAAGCGCGGAGTTTGATTTGTCGGCGTTGCAAAGTTGGAGTTTCCTTTTCCGCCTCTGCCGCCTTTTGCGGCAACAAATTCTTTCCCGTTTTTATCAAGATCGCACAGAATTTCTTCCGTCTCAGAATCTTTGATGATTGTACCAACCGGAACTTTTATTACAACATCTTTACCGCTCTTTCCGTCTTTGAGCGATGAGCCGCCGCGCTCGCCGTTTTGAGCATTGTATTTTTTGTTGTACCGGAAATCAAGTAAAGTTGAAAGATTGGACTCAGCAACAAAAATTATGCTGCCTCCGTTTCCTCCGTTGCCGCCTGCGGGACCGCCTTTCGGAACATACTTCTCTCTCCTGAAAGCTACGGCTCCATCTCCGCCGTCTCCGGCTTTAATGTATATTTTAGAATAGTCTATAAACATAAAATTTACCGGTGCTCAAAAAATTCTGAAATGATTGTTATGAATGCTTCGGCTTCTTTGGTGCTGCGTGATATGTGACGGCTTGCCAATGTTCGATTTATTACTGATTGTGCGTCCTCAAGTTCTTTGCATAGTGATATTTCTTCAAGCGTGTTTGCAAAATCTTCTATATCGTAATCGAAAATTGTTTCAATAATTTTTGTCATCTCTTTACGTTCAAGAAGTTCCGCAAGATCAAGCTTCGGCAATGATGGTTGATGCTGGACAAAATTTTCTTTCAACATGTCAAACATGGATTCGCCTTCCGGTTCATTTTCTTTCTCAATCTGAATTATTCTTTCGAGCGGAGTTAATTCATCTTTGCTGACCGAGATCTCTTCCTTTGGCGTCTCTTCCTCAATGGTTTCATGCTCGGATTCAACTTCAATGATGTTATGATTTGCGAGAGATTCCTGCGTGACTTCCGAGCTTTCATCTTCTAACTTTTCTTCGGCTAAATCATTTTCCGCAAACAGTGTTTCCTCCTCAAATGATTTTTCATCCGATCCGTTGGTTTCTCCGTTATCCAACAGTTGTTCCCCGGTTTCAAGTTCATCTTCGATCACTTCTTCATTTTCAGCCGTAACTTTTTCATCCTCAAATATCGGTTCGATTCGGTTGTCTTCACCGACATGAATTCTCAGTTTGGTCGGCTGCTTAATTTCTATTTCCGATTTCTCTTCAACGTCTTCGGCTTCTTTGACTTGTTCTTCTTCTACAACGGGTTCATGTTTTTCATCGTCCGGCACGGAAGCAACCGTTTTTTCAACTTCGGTTTCTTGTGCGGCGAGTTCCGTCATTTTTTCTTCCGCAACCGGTTCAACCTCTTTCTCGCCTTCAAATTGAATTTGTTCTTCAACAACCGGAGCTTCTTCCTTTTTCTCGATCATTACCTTGTTCAAAGCTTTCAGGTAATCATACATATTAAATTTTGAGTTTTCGTCGTTGCCGAATTCAGCGTTCAACACATCAAGATGCTGCAGCAATTCTTTCTCTTCAAGGAACAATTCGACTGCGGGAAGCGGTACTCTGAATTTTTTTATTTCACCAATATTGAAAAACTCCGCCATCGATTTAAGCGCATTGGAAATTATTGCCGACAAATAGCTCTCGGCGCCCAATGCGTCGGCTTTGTTCAGAAGCACCTCAAATTCTTCACGGTTCATCGAAAGAATTTTTTTTGCATTGATGTAAGAGATAAGAATTTTGGTAAGATATTTATAGTAATAGATGTAATTCAGAATCTGTTTTATTTCGTTAGTGCTTTTAATATCCGCTTCGTCGAAAACAAACTTAGCAAGCGTCCACTTCGGTCTAATTAAATAATTTATTGTAAATGAACATGCGTGCAGAATCAGCTTGGTAATGTACTCGGACGAAAATCGTTTTGTCTTCTTCAGCTCGGAGGTAATTTGATTGAAATGATAATTTATTTTTTCACCGGAATAGTCAAACACAGAATTTTTCAGAAGGTTCTGGCGGTCTTCAAAGACAAGGTAATCTATCTCAGCCGAAATGTAATGCAAAATTGCGGGGTGGATATCGGTTGTTGATAATTGTTCAAATGTAAAGTAGGGACCTAACCGATTAATCTTATTCAGATTGAAATCATAAATGAACTTTATTTCTCTTTCAAACATAAATTAGCGGCTTACTGGTTATTCGGTTGTGGTTATGTTTCAATAATACCAAAAAGGCGTAAAAAAAGCCCGATTAAAGCGATTTGTAAAATTCTTCTTATTTCTCAAATGGATTAACAATAGTGAGTGTTCTCTCAACTATAAATATTTTATCTATCATACAATTCTTCTCGTGAAGAATATAGTTTTTTCCCCATTAGCCAGCTAAGTATTTCTATTTTTTGAAGCGCGTATTGTTTTATCCCGGTCTTCTTTTTATTAATTCTTTTAACAAGAGTCTTTTTCCCTTTTGTCTTATCCATCGCTTTCTCTTTAATATTAAGTAGAAAAATAATCATTGCACTTCGCAGTTACAAACCGGAAAAAGAATTAACTCCTTTTATTGCAGTTGCTGATTGTTCAGTGATGCCTAAAGTTACAGTAAAAAAAACCCGATTAAATTAACCGGGCTTTCAATAGAGTTTGCTTCCTTAAATGCGAAACTTTCGTTTATGTCTAGCTACACTTCCACGTTATCAGATTTCACTTTCGCCATAAAGTATTCTCTGTTCATACGCGCAATGTTTTTAACGGAAATTCCTTTCGGGCATTCCGCTTCACACGCGTACGTATTTGAGCACGCGCCGAAACCGAGTTCATCCATTTTCTTCACCATCGTTTCAACACGGTTGTATCGTTCCGTTTGTCCTTGAGGCAGAAGCGCAAATTGTGAAACCTTTGCGCTTACAAATAACATTGCCGATGCATTCTTACATGCCGCAACACAAGCGCCGCAGCCTATGCACGCAGCCGCATCCATCGCTTCCGAAGCTATATCTTTCGGTATCTGAATTGCATTTGCGTCCGGAATACTGCCCGTATTAACTGAAATGAATCCTCCGGCTTCCATAATTCTGTCCATTGCAGAACGATCTACAATTAAATCTTTCACCAACGGAAATGCTTTTGCGCGGAACGGTTCGACATAAATTGTATCGCCTTCTTTAAAGTTTCTCATGTGCAATTGACACGTTGCAATGCGTGGAATTGGTCCGTGCGGTTGACCATTAATCACAAGTCCACACGTTCCACAAATTCCTTCACGGCAGTCGCTTTCAAATGCTATTGGTTCGAGACTTTTGCTTTCGAGATCGTTGTTAATCTCATCGAGCATTTCCAAGAATGACGAATCCGGCGACACGGCAACTTTGTACTCGGCAAAATTTCCCGGCGACTTAGGTCCGACCTGGCGCCATATTTTAAGAGTCAGATTTATTTTTTTCTCTTTCATTATTTATAACTCCTTGTCGCTAGTTTCACACTTTCAAATTCGAGGTGCTCTTTGTGAAGTTTCCACTTACCAACGTCCTGGAATTCCCACGCTGAAACGTAAGCGTAGTCATCATCATTCCGTAGCGCTTCACCTTCTTCGGTTTGATATTCTTCTCTGAAATGACCGCCGCATGATTCATTGCGATCCAAAGCATCGAGCGCCATCAACTCGCCAAGTTCAAGATAATCCGCAAGTCTTCCGGCACGTTCGAGACACTGGTTAACGTCATTCGAACTACCGACGACATTCACATTTTTCCAGAACTCGTCACGCAATTCTTGAATTTCACCCATAACTTCTTTCAGACCTTTTTTGTTGCGTGCCATTCCAACTTTATTCCACATGTATCTGCCGAGCTGTTTATGAATATCGTCAACCGTTCTTTTTCCTTTTATCGAAAGAAGTTTTGTTGTTTGATCTTCTACTTCCTTTTTCACTTTATCGAATTCGGGATGCTCGGTTTTCACCAACGCCGGTTTATCGCCGCCAAGGTAATTTCCGATCGTATAAGGAAGAACGAAGTATCCATCAGCCAAACCTTGCATAAGCGCGCTGGCACCTAAGCGGTTTGCACCGTGATCTGAAAAGTTTGCTTCGCCGGCTACAAACAAACCGGGAATCGAACTCATCAAATTATAATCCACCCATAATCCGCCCATCGTGTAGTGCGGTGCAGGATAAATTTTCATTGGTGTTTTGTATGGATTGTCGCCTGTAATCGTTTCGTAAATTTCAAACAAGTTTCCGTAACGTTCTTCAATTGTTTTTTGACCGAGACGATTTATAGCATCGCTGAAATCAAGATATACAGCATCCTGACCTTGAGCACCGCGACCATCATCAACGGCTTCTTTTGCTGCACGCGAGGAAATATCACGCGGACTCAAATTGCCGTAGGTTGGATATTTTCTTTCAAGGTAATAATCTCGTTCTTCTTCAGGAATATCGCTCGGCTTACGCATATCATGTTTCAATTTCGAGACCCAGATTCTTCCGTCGTTACGCAAGCTTTCGCTCATCAAAGTTAATTTTGATTGTCCTTCGCCGTGAACCGGCAAACATGTCGGGTGAATTTGAGTGTAACAAGGATTTGCAAAAGCCGCACCGCGTTTATGAGCGCGCCAAATAGCTGTTGTATTGCAGTTCATCGCATTTGTTGAAAGGAAGAATACATTTGAATAACCGCCTGTAGCAAGAATTACTGCATGAGCAGAATGCTTTTCAATTTCTCCGGTGAGAAGATTTCTAACAATTATTCCTTTAGCAACGCCGTCTATCACAACAACGTCTAACATTTCCCGGCGGGTGAATAATTTTACTTTGCCAAGGTTGATTTGGCGATTCATTGCTGTGTAAGCACCGAGTAAAAGCTGCTGTCCGGTTTGTCCTTTTGCGTAAAACGTTCTCGATACAAGTGCGCCGCCAAAAGACCTGTTATCAAGTGAGCCGCCGTATTCACGCGCAAACGGAACTCCCTGCGCAACACATTGGTCTATAATGTTATTACTAACTTCAGCCAAGCGGTAAACGTTTGCTTCACGCGAACGGAAATCGCCGCCTTTGATTGTATCGTAAAAAAGTCTGTAAACAGAATCACCGTCGTTCTGATAATTTTTTGCCGCGTTGATACCGCCTTGAGCTGCAATGCTGTGCGCACGGCGTGCGCTGTCATGAAATGTGAATGCTTTAACATTGTAACCAAGCTCGCCCAACGATGCTGCGGCCGAAGCTCCGGCTAATCCGGTTCCTACAACAATGATGTCGTACTTGCGTTTATTAGCCGGGTTAACAAGTTTCATATTGAACTTGTGATTGGTCCATTTTTCTTCAAGTTTCCCTGCCGGTACTTTCGAATCTAATTTTTTCATCACTTACCTCCGAAGAAAAATAAAAAGTAAATTGGAATTGATGCGAAAGCCAATGCAGTTAGAAGCGAATAAATAAATCCCAACCTCTTAATAAATGAAAAATATTTTTTGTGATTCCAACCGAATGTTTGAAAAGCACTTTGGAAACCATGGTTAAGATGGAAACCCAGAATAATTACTGCGATTACATAGAAAAGTGAATAAACGGGACTTTGAAATGCCGATACAACTGCGTCGTAGTATCTATGCCCTTCATGCACAGTCGGATCAAAATTGAAAGTAACCCAAAGTGTTCTCAAGTGAATTACGAGAAAAATAAAAACAATGCTACCGGTCCAAATCATGGTGCGTGAAAAAATATCGGAATTTTTTGACGAACCATTGATGGCATACCTTACGGGTCGTGCTTTCTTATTTTCCCACCATAACCTAACTCCGTTGTAGATATGAAAAATAAATATCAACGCCAGAATAACTTCAATCACTCTTATTAGCGGTTTGATACCATCCAAACCTTTCACAACAGTGTTGAATAATTCCGGTCCGGCAAAAAGTGTTAGGTTGTTGATCAAGTGAATAATTAAAAATAAGATAAGACAGATCCCGGTAAGAGCCATCACAAATTTCTTGCCGATAGATGAGTTCAATGCTCTAGAAAGCCAGCCCATCAGGAATCTCCTTTGTTATAAGATTTTTGAAATGAAAATTTTGTAAATGAAGCGATTGATAAAAACTGAAACGATAAGATTTTTTGATTCACTGCTATTGTCAGAATATTAAATAAGTTGCCGTTAAAATAAACCTATTAAAGTTTTTTTCAAAAAAGAATGTTACAAATCATGAATGAGGCGAATCTAAAAAGGTCATTTTCAAATTTTTCTACTGCTAATTTATACCGGAACCGTAACTTTTGGGCAACTGAAATACCTTTTTAGTGTAGACTCATGAATACTCACATTTCACTAATTGCTTGGATGATCATTCTTTTCTATCTTTCACCCGAAGTTTTTATCAATCTGCGGTGATTTACTTAATAGGGAAACCGGTGATTCCACAAAGCGGAAAATTCCGGTGCTGCCCCGCAACTGTAAGAGACGTTGTTAGTTCGTTTAACATATTGCCACTGATAAGGCAATTGCGAATGGACCCGCTTCGACTTGCTGGACGTAAGTGAAGCGAGGCGAGGAATTTAGAATTGAGAATTAAATTCTCAATTAGCCATTCTCAATTATCAATTACGTCGGGAAGGCGTTAAACGAAGTCTTAAGTCAGGAGACCTGCCGCGGATTTAGCTAATAAACAAGCCGTCAAACGGCTAATAATCAACCTTCGCGGGTAGGGTTTTGATTCTGTGTACATTTCAAAAAATATCGATTCAAATTCCATTAACCCCCGAAGTTACAACTTTCAACTTTTTTACAAGGAGTAACTTCAATGAAAAATTTTCTTTTCTTTTCGCTATTTCTTTTCATCAGCATTTCCGTTTCTGCTCAAACCGATTCTGTTAAAACGACACTCTCGGAAATTGTAGTAACCGCAACACGAACAGAAACCCCGTCTATTGCTGTCGGAAGTTCGGTTTCCGTAATCACGTCAAATGAAATTTCTCAAAGGCAGCTAAATTCTGTTGTTGATGTTTTACGAGAATTGCCGGGTATATCGGTTTATCAACAAGGCGGACCGGGGAAACTTTCGTACGTTTCAATGCGCGGTGCAAACTCAAACCACACTCTTGTGATACTTGACGGAGTTGTAATGAACGATCCGTCGTCGCTGAACAACGCGTTTGATTTTTCATATTTGAATACGAATGATATCGATCGTATTGAAGTGGTGCGCGGACCGCAAAGCACTTTGTATGGTTCCGACGCAATTGCCGGAGTAATAAATATTATAACTAAAAAAGAAAACATGAAACCGGAATATTCTTTTTCGGGCGAGACCGGTTCCAATGGATTTTACCGTGCTAACGTTTCCGCTCTCGGCAGAGTCGGATTTCTTGACTACGCAGTTACCGCAACGCGCAATGGAAGTCATGGTGTTTCCGCCGCCGATTCGAGATACGGAAACTCCGAGAAAGACGGTTATTCAAACGATGCTTTTACTTCCCACTTCACAATAAATTTGCAGAAAAATTTTTCGCTCAACTTTTTATATAAATTCACAAAAGCAGAATCGGCATTAGATCAGAACGACAAATTCGGTGACGATCCGAATTTCAACTACAATTTGGAAAATCAAATTTTCAAGGGCGGGTTAAACCTTTCTTTGTTTGATGGAAAGTGGGAACAGACTTTCAACGCTTCGCTGATGAAACATTTTACACATTCACTCGACTTGCCCGATCAATTCAGACCGACCACTTCATCCGACGCACTTAACAATGGCCAACGCACCAAACTGGATTGGCAGAACAATCTAAGATTTGTTGATCATAATCTTGTTACGTTTGGAGTTGAATCATCAACAGAAAAATCCAATTCAAGCTATCTTTCAACAAGTGATTACGGTCCATACGATAGTTTTTCGCCGGAACAATCAGTACGAACTACTGGATTATACTTGCAAGATCAACTCGATGTTGATCAATCTCTTTTTGTTACCGCCGGTTTGAGATACGACAACAATCAAAAGTTTGGCGGAGTAACAACTTTTAGAATTGCGCCTGCATATTTTATTCACACAACCGAAACCAAATTAAAATTTTCTTACGGCACCGGATTCAAAGCGCCGTCTTTGTTTGACTTGTTCGATCCGTTGTTCGGAAACCCGGATCTTAATCCGGAAAAAAGCAAAGGATGGGATGCCGGCATTGAGCAATTTTTGCTGAACGGAAAAATTTCCTTGGGTTTAACTTATTTCAATCTCCGTTTTGAAAACATGTTCGGTTACGATGAAAATTATAAAACGATAAACATTGCGAAGGCTTCATCACACGGCATAGAAGTTACAGCTAATGTTAAAAACTTTGCCGGACTTAATATAAATGCGAGCTATACCTACACAGAAACGAACAATGATTATAACCTCAGTCCAGATTTCAATCAACCTCTTCTGCGCAGACCTAAAGATCAATTCGAACTGAATGTGAACTGGAATGCTACCGAAAAATTTGATTTGAATTTGGAGACACATTATGTCGGCAAACGTTGGGATAAGGATTTTACAGACATGTACAACCCGGTAAGAGTTGAGATGCCGGATTATATTTTGTTCAATCTTGCTGCATCGTATAAGTTGTTCGATTATCTGGAACTTAACGCACGAATCGAAAATCTTTTTGATAAGCAGTACGAAGAAGTGCTTTACTACGGAACGCTTGGCAGAAGTTTGTATGCCGGTTTGAGTTTAACTTTTTAACTTATCAATTGATTCTGGATGCTGGTTACTGGATGCTTGATTCTATCTAGCATCCAGAATCCAGTATCTGGCTTGTTCTATCCAGTATCTAGTTTCCAGAATCATTTTAATAATATCGCCTTTTTTGTTTCTGTGTAATCTCCTGCTCTCAATCTATAAAAGTAAATGCCGCTCGGTAAATTATTTCCATCGAATACGACTGTGTGTTTACCTGCGCTCAAGTAGCTGTTCATTAGAATATTAATCTCTTTACCTAGAGTATTAAAAATAGTAACATTCACGTGTGTGGACTTCGGAATTGAAAATTCAATTGTTGATGAAGGGTTAAATGGATTTGGATAATTCTGTTGGAGAGAGAATGACACCGGCACTCCATCGTCAATCGGTTCTACGGAAGTACCTGCTTGTGTAGTAAAACTATTAACGGAACTCCATTTTGTTGGACTTCCTTCTTTTCCAACTGATTGCACACGCCAAATATATTTTGTAAGAGGAAGAAGCTTCGTAGTCTGTTGTTTAGTCGTAGTTACATTTGATTTATCAAACACTATGTTCGTGAAAGCACTATCTCTTGCCACTTGTACACGAAATGAAGATGGCCTGTGAAATGGTCCTCCCGACCAAGGGCTTTCGCGCCATTCAAGAGTTGGAATCATATCGATACCTGTGTAACCATTAAATGGGGTTATCAATTCAGGAGACTTATACATACCACCTGAAGTAGTTCTTATGAATACTCCTACGCAATCATTATAATTCGCTCCTCCTGTTGTTCCCGTTAATAAGATACCACCTTCACTGTCTATACCAACCAGCCCCATTGATGAACTATATCCAACTTGAGTCCATAACGAATCCCCTGATGAATTAACCTTCATTAGTGTTAACTCAGGAACAGTAGATGTATTTTTTTTCAGAAACATTAAATACTGGTCGGAAGGTAATCGTATTATTTTATTTGAATGTCCCGTTTCATTTTGATCTTTCCATACATAATATTTTTTTGTCCATAGGGAGTCGCCAGCAGCATTCATCCGCATGAGCAACGCTGAGCTAGCCCACTCTCCAGGTTTGGAAACATTACCTGCAACCATACAACCCCCATCAGATGTAGCAGCCACGGATAGACCTACTGCTACTTTTTTATCACCACTTGTAAGGCTACCAGAATAAAATATCTTATTCCAAACGGTTGTACCGGCACTATTTAATTTTGCTACCAAAAGATTACTCTCACCTGTTCTTTTACCTCCGGCAGCAATATATCCGCCATCAGAAGTCAAACAGACGCTATTGAACACGTAACCTCCACTTGGAATAAATCCTTCCCAGGTTATTGCCCCTGTAGAACTTATTTTCAAAATTCGGGGATAATCGTTCCAATTGCTCTGGCCAACAACGATACAGCCACCATCCGGTGTGACTAATATATCATTTAACTTCGCACCAGCCCAAGCAGCTTGAGGTGAGATAATTACACACCAGGTCGAATCACCTTGAGCATTAGTTCTCATAACTGAATTATATGTGAACTGTCCGCCGCCGTTAAGATCCCATGAACCGGTGAGTATGAATAAACCACCGTCAGCGGCACTTGCTGCGCTGACAGCCCATCTGTTATACTGATTATATGGTTTTGGGGGGAAATATTTTTTCACTTTGACTGAATCTCCTTTTTCATTTAACCTCCAAACAGTAAATTCGTTGTGATCCCACCAATCAGCATTTCCTACAGCAAAGTATCCACCAACGGATAATTGCCCTGCGCTTCCAAAACCAAATGATCTAGATAGAATCTGGTAATATTTATCGTAAGGAGTTTGGGCTACAACAGCAGAGAAAGCCGTAACTAAAACGCATAGCAACAGCCAAGCAAGCATTATCTTTTTCATAAGTACCTCTTTTTTAAATTCATATTTAAAAAAATAATAAACTTTGATAAGGCATTTGTTTCTACAAATATAAAATCAATTATGAGCAAACAATATACAATGACGCAATTGCGTCATTTTTAGATTAATGAAAAGGAAGAAATGAATTTGCCCGCCAGCCTATCCGGATTGCGTGAGGTAGGCGGGAATGAAGAGTTAAGATTTTGTTATGCGTCCCTTAATTGCTTTAGCAACAGCTTGAGCTTTAGAGTGAACGTGAAGCTTTTCGTAAATGTGTCGTATGTGATTCCGAACGGTTTGAAGACTTATAAACAGTTTTGTAGAAATTTCATCATTACTTAATCCATCAACAATTAGAGATAAAATTTCTTTCTCTCTATTGCTTAAAACATCCTCTGTTAGTTTTATAGGTGCATAGCTTTTAAATAAATTAAGTGCTTGTTTAGCAACAGAGGGGCTCATTGGAGAACCTCCTTGTGCTACATCTTCAATCGCCTGAAGTATTCTAATAGGTGGAGTTTTTTTAAGAATATAACCGTCGGCTCCGGCAGTAATGGCTCTAAAAATATTTTCATCATCATCATATACTGTGAGCATTATGATTGATGCATCGGGATATTTTTCTTTCAATTTGCTTATACCGTCAATTCCGGAAATTTGCGGTAAATTGATATCAAGCAAAATTACATCCGTCTTAGTCGGATTCCTCAGTGCTTCATTAACTGAAGAAAATTTACCCGTACATGAAAAACCTTCGGTCGATTGAAGGATAAACGAAATGCTTTCCCTGTACTCAGAGTGGTCTTCAACTATTGCAACTTTAATCGACATTTATCAATTGATCTAAGATTTTTATTCCAAACTAATTTCCGAGTAGTTGGACAGAATTACAATGACGCATTTATGTCATTTCTACCTTGCGGCAGACAGGTTAATTTTTAAGAGTATTTTTGTTCCATTATCTATACTTGAATCAATTTCTAATTTTGCATTCAATTCCCGCGCTCTTTTCAACATGTTCAGAATTCCATTTCCATGAAGTGAACCTATATTTTCTACATCGGTAATGCTTTCTTCGTCTAATTGAAATTTATCCATCTTAAACCCTATACCGTCGTCTTGAAGAGATATATCAAATCCATCTTTATAATGTAGTACGGTAAAAATCACTTTTTTGGCATCGGCATGCCGAATAATATTATTCATTGCTTCTTTGAAGATAAGATAAATATTTTTTCTTACTTCGCCTGAAATGGAAAAATCGTTTTCCAAAGAATCAATTTTGATCTCGCATAATATATTATTTGTCTTACATGCTTCAGTTATAAATAACCGAATACGTGCCATCAGATCTTTAAGTTTGTCGTGGCTGGGAGAAACAGTCCAAACTAAATCCGTGATTGATTCTGTTGCTTCGTTCAGTAACGATTTCACTTTGTCGGCTAAATCTATTCCTTTGTGTTTTTCACTTTTCATTGATCGAGCTAAAGCATCAGCGTAAATTAATCCGCTGCTCAAAGTAGATGCCAAATCATCATGTAAATCTCTGGCCATTTTATCTCTGGCTTTTTGTTTTTCTTCTCTGATTCTCTTTGCAAAAACAATCCTTTCAAAAATTAAATGCAATAAGAAAATGTATATGATAACAAATGAAATAGGTAGAATAGTAGACAAAGAAAATTCTTTATATAAAAGAAGAAAAATCAAAGTGATGTAAGATGCCGTAACAATCCCATGTGAAATAACCGAAAAACCAATATTCCAGTTATACTTTTTCTTCCCTCGATTAATAGAGAATATTACAAGCAGCACAACAATAAAAAACTTAAGGAGTTCAATTTGGTTTTCTCGATTTTCGAAAAAACGCAAAAGCGATTTTTTGAAATAAGTAACTGTCTTTGAAAAGCCTCCTTCTTCGAATACTTTGATTTTAAATCCGGCTTTAATGGAAGTTAAAATTTTTTTAATCCCGCTAGCCGGGAAAAAAATTACGATGTCATAGGTTCGATTTGCATTAACGCCAAAATGAACTAGTGTGGAACTCCTTGAACAATAACTATTTCCACCATTGATTTCTCTAAATCCCAACAAATAATTTTTATCTTCAACATGCCCTGCCGGAAACAACCACACCTTAGTACCGATTGCATCTCTATTGGAAATTGTACCTTTAACATCTATTGTAATAAAATTTCTATCATCAATAGTATTGACAAACAAAACACTGCTTCCATTTGTATAGTTGGCACAATAGAGATCAACATCTCCATCGTTATCAATATCTCCTGTTGCAGTGCCTGTGCAGTAACCACTTAATTCAGCACCATACTTTAATGTAACATCGACAAATTTTTTACCATTAAGATTTTTATAAAGGACATTTTCTCCAACGTTAGCAACATAAAGATCAAGAAAACCATCGTTATCAAAATCGGCGAAACTTGCACCGTAAGACACCATCGAATCTATACCAAAAACTTTTTCCGTAACATCTTCAAATGTATCATCACCATTATTTTTGTATAATCTATTGGAGGCGTCTCTATTCGTTACAAATAAGTCGAGCAATCCATCGTTATTAAAATCGGCAAAGCCAACCCCATTACTTTTTTTATATGGTTCACTTCCTACGCCGGCTTTATCGGTAATATCCACAAATTTTACTTCACCATTTTTTTTTGAAATGTTTTTATACAGATTATTTGTTCTTGCCCAGTTAGCAACGAATAAATCTAACAATCCATCACCATCAATATCCGCGAAAGAAGCCCCCATAGATCCACTAACACTCGTTAAACCGGCATCTTTCGTAACTTCTTTGAAATAACCGTTACCGTCATTGATGAACAAGCGATTTGTCGAATATTCATTTGTGATGAAAAGATCAAGGTTGCCGTCGTTGTTCACATCACCAAAGATTGCACAATTAGTTCTTTCACTTATATCGGTTGCTCTGTTCGATTGTTGAGAAACGTCCCGGAAAAATCCTCTGCTATCGTTTATCAAAAGTTTATTTGGCTCATTAAGACTACAAATGTAAATATCCGGATCACCGTCATTTTCAATATCCGCTAATCCTACTCCGAGATGGAGTTTGGGTATATAATTAATAATCTCAGATTCGGAAACTCCGTTAGCATTACGTTTTGCAGCTTCGTCCATAAAGAGAGCATTAGTTATGCTGACTTTATCTGAATTATTTATATAAAGTCTATTCGGATTATAAAGACAGACCGAATAAATATCTCTTAAACCATCTCCATTGATATCATCAATTGCAATTCCATATTCGTCGTCGAGATTTTTAGCATAAGGGAAAGGTATTACAGCTTTGAATCCTAATTTTAACGGTTCACTCTCTGGAATTACTCTACTTGAAAAATGAACAAGCGTACCATTATCCCCGGCAATCCATCCTTGGTCGTCGGAAATAAAAGAAATACATGTTAAATTTTCTTTAATCGGAAAATCAAATTTCAACCATCTCAAACCGTTGTATAAAACAACAAATCCATTTTTTCCCAATCCCCAAATTCTATTTGGTTTTTGATAATAAATTTTTTGCACGTATTTGAGAGATTTATCTACCGAATGAGTTTTCCAATTACCTTCTGTAAATTCAAATATCATGTTATCGACAAGAGCAAAACCATGATTTACATTTTCAAAATCAACCGATACAACATTTTTATTTTGAAAATGTTGGACCCATTCAGAGTTATTAAAAAAGAATAGATTGTTATCACTTGTCCGAACCCATGCTTGGGACTCATCATTTCCAAATATTTGAGAAATTCCAAAAAAAACTGACGGGTAAGGTATATTTGTCCATTTATTATTTTCCTTAAAGGAAATTTCTCTATCACCGCCTAACCATACATTATTTTTATTTGTAACATGAATGCAAAAGATTTCATTTGAGAATGGATTGTAAATTTTTTCCCAGATACTGCCATCAAAAAAAAGAAGCTCAGACGAATTCATCGGGTAGATTCTTTTTGTTAAGTAAATATGATTTTCATCTTTAGCGAACGCCCCGCGAATACTGTTGAACTCAGATTTTTTTTGAACCAAATTCCAAGTTTTTCCATTGAATTCCATTACATATGTTCCGATTGCAATACCTTTGCTGCGGGAAAACATTTTGATATAATTTATATCGCGTTTCGAAGGAGAAGAATAAACATTAAAATAAATCTTCTTCGTTTCTTGGGATTCTTTTATAGATCGGGAATAGTTTGGCGTATGAGCGTTACAGAAAAGAAAAATTGCTGTGTAAAAAATTATTTTATACTTCCATCTCAAAATCGTCTCTCGCTAATGAAACACGCTATTGGACAATATTGCCGGATTTTCAATATCAATCTTTTTTACAAAGTCTTTATCAATCAACCATTCAGAAAAAATGTTCACACAAATCAAAACCCCTCTCCCTATAACCGGTTGATTTATTCATCTTCTAATGGGACGGTGATTGTAAAATATAATAAAAACTTTGTAAAAGCTTCAGAAATAATGAGGATTAAGAGAACCGCCTTACAAATTAAATTTTGCTAATGTGACTTAAGCTAAAAGAAGAATCCCCAATTTTGAAACACGTGCATGCTACTAAATGTATTCGCGGAGTTCCTGAAGAAGCCTTTCGTTTTCAATCGGCTTACGCAAA
Source organism: Bacteroidota bacterium (assembly GCA_023381535.1). The sequence goes on along the minus strand of JAMCSN010000039.1, from coordinate 2,637 downwards.
AATTTTGAAGCCCCCGCTGCCATGGCAACTTCCTCATCTTTCTTGAAAGCGTTTGCGGTAACAACAACTATTGGGTAGTCTTTGTACTTAACGGAAGTACGAAGTTCTTTGATCAGCTGAATTCCGTCTATCTCGCCTTTTAGCGACAGGTCGATTAAGAAAACATCAAATTCCTTTTTCTTCAAAAGGTTCAAAAATTCGTCGCCAAATTTGCAAGATGTTACGTTGAAAAGTTTACTGATAATTATCGTAAATATTCTGAGTGTGAGTTCATCGTCGTCAATCATCAGCAGTCTTGGTTTACCCGCCATTATTCACCTCGCTGAATTTTAGTTCACTTGAACATTTAACTTACTTAATTTACGAAAAGTAATAATAAAAGTAGTTCCAAAACCTTTTTGCGATTCGACCGAAATGGCTGCATTGTTCAAATCGCAGTATCTCTTTACAAGAGCGAGCCCCAAACCGTTGCCTTCGAACCGCCGGGAGTAGCCTTGCTCTTCTTGAGTAAACGGTACAAAAAGTTTCGGAATGTATTCCTCGGAAATTCCTATTCCGGAATCCTTGACAGTTACAACAACGTTTCGTTGTTTGTCTTTATCAATGGTAATTTCTATCTGCCCGAAGTTGGTATACTTAATTGCGTTGTCTATCAAGTTTACGAAAATTTGCGTGACGCTGTATTGATCGCCATACACTTTTGCAGTTTTTGGTTTTGATTGAATGATCAGATCGAGTCCTTTTCTTCTGGCGGTAAACTCGTACTCTCTTTGTATTACATTAAACACTTCTTCTACCAAATCAAAATTTTTCCAAGTGGGCTCGTACGTTCCCAGTTGCATTTCGGACATGTTCAAAATTAAATCGATGGTTCTAATCACGCGCTTGATCGAAGTATCGATAGCAAAAAAACTTTCTTCCAGCACCGGCGTAAGTTTACTTTTCATTTCGTCTTTAATAAAATTTGTAAAACTCAACGTAACATTCAGAGGAGATCTAATTTCGTGAGACATTTGAGCTAAAAATTCACTTTTCAATTGGGTTGATCTTTCGGCTTCATCGCGAGCTTTTAAAACCTCCATCAGCATTTTGTTTTTCTCGGTAACATTGTTTATAAAACCGTAAAAGATTCCGCCGCCATCCGGACTGTAAGCAACGCTGGTTTCAATCGATAAAACACTGCCGCTTTTGGCTAAAAGTTTTGTTTCAAATTTTTGTGGACCGAATTTCATGATCCGTTCCGCGTGCTCTTTTATGCTCTGAACCGTTTCCAAAAAATCCAAGTCGTTTATTTTCATTTGAAAAAGTTCATCTCTGGTGTATCCGGTTAACTGGCAAAGCGAATCGTTAACCTCAAGAAATTTTCCTTCAATATTTAATATGAAGAATCCGTTCATTGTAGTTTCAACGAAGGTTCGGTACTTTTTTTCGTTGTTAAGGAGGGCATCTTCAGTAAGTTTTCTTTCCGTAACGTCTCTGCTTATGCCCAGGACTTCGGTAACTTTTCCATTATTATTTTTTAGCAATGTTACGACAACTTCTGTGTTTATGATTGATCCGTCTTTGCATGGCTGGTCAACTTCAACCGTGTGAGTTTTAGCTGATTCATTGCCGTTTTCGTAATCATCTATAAGGTTAACAAGAATTTTGTTTATCTGTTGGTAAGATTTATTTGTAAGAGACTCGGCAAAAGGTTTTTCGATAACTTCTTCAGGAGAGAAACCCCTTAATCTTTGAACCGACGGGCTTACGAATTTGAATTTATTTTCTGGAATGCTTAAGAGCCAAATCACGTCGTTAGTGTTAGCAGTGATAAGATTATAAAGGTCACGCTGGGTTTCAAATTTATCGGCTACTTCGGCGTAACTTTTAAGTGATTTTTTTATCAGAAGGAACAGTACTGCTGCTGTGATTAGCAAAAAAATCATACCAATCATTAACTCGATGTAAGATTGATACTCATAATGTCTGAAATACTTATCCACTATCCTTTCTGCGGTGAAATACCAAAGAACGCCCATAAAGAAATAAATGACCACAATTTTTATTGCAGCTTGGGAGGATTCCGAAAGCAGTTTCTTATGAAAGGTTTTGCTCATGAGCAGACTTGTATCGCTGAAAGATTTTTTTTCGTGTTTTCACAATCGACATCCTCAAGAAGTCGGTCCATAATTTAGTTAATTATTAACATTTCCGAACATGTTTTCTGAAAAAATTTTTTGAATATTTCTAGATGAAATAACGTTTTCAGTTTCCTTGTATCAAAAATTATTCTGCTTGTACCAGCAATTCAAATCTCCTAATAAAACCGGACTGTGAGTCCAATCACAGAATCTAAGATCAAAAACCCTATATTAACCGCCAGTAATTGTTTGCAATTTGGGAATTTATGAAATGACTGTCGATGAAAGGCAACATGCAAAACTTCTGCGTCTAAGAATGGATTTTTTGTCGTTGGTTTGTTTTATTTTTTTTTGTAAGTTGGTTTTAGGAGTAAACCAGCCAGCAATGTAAAATTTGTTAACAATAAGTAAACCAGATGGGTTCAGCACAATTATTACTAGTTGCGGGCGGTTTAATTTTACTCGGAGTTGTTTCGTTAACAATTTACAACTCGTTTGGATCGAAAACCGACTC
>JAMCSN010000091.1 GCA_023381535.1 Bacteroidota bacterium | reverse complement strand
ATTGACCTATTGACCGACAGCGGCACCAACGCAATGAGCGATTACCAATGGGCGGGAATGATGCTTGGCGATGAAGCTTATGCCGGAAGCAAAAACTTTTATCACTTATGGGATAACGTAAAAAAATATTACGGCATGCCTTACTTTGTACCAACGCATCAAGGACGCGCCGCAGAACACATCATTTCAAAAATAATGATTCAACCGGGAGATTTTATTCCCGGCAACATGTACTTCACCACCACGCGCGAACATCAGGAATTAGCAGGCGGAAAATTTGTTGATGTGATTATCGACGAAGCTCACGAAGCTCAGGACAAACATCCGTTCAAAGGAAACATCGATCCCCAAAAGTTGGCAGACTTGATTAAGAAAGTCGGCGCCAAGAAAATTCCGTACGTCAGCATAGCGGGACCGGTTAACATGGCCGGCGGTCAGCCGTTCTCGATGGCAAACTTGAAAGAGATTTCCAAGCTCACACAAAAGCACGGCATAAAACTTTGGTTCGACGCAACGCGAGCAACTGAAAATGCTTACTTCATAAAAGTACGTGAGAAAGGTTACGAAAACAAAACCATAGCACAAATCTTGAAAGAAATGTGTTCTTACTTTGACGGATTGTGGGTGAGCGCGAAAAAAGATTTGATGGTTAACATCGGCGGCTTCCTTGCCACACGCAACAAACACGTTTACGAAGAAGCGCGAAACATGGTTGTTATTTATGAAGGACTTCACACCTACGGCGGATTAGCCGGACGCGATATGGAAGCCATGGCGCGCGGACTTGAAGAAATGGTCGAGTTCGATAACATTAAAGCCCGCATCGGTCAAGTTGAATATTGCGGCAAGCAGCTTGAAAAATATAATATTCCGCTGGTCTATCCTTTCGGCGGACATGCGATATTTCTTGATGCAAAAAAATTCTTGCCTCATCTGAAACAAGATTTATTCCCGGCTCAAACTTTGGCTTCGGAGATTTATCTTGATTCTGGCGTGCGCGGAATGGAAAGAGGAATTGTTTCCGCAGGACGCGATTCTCAAACCGGAAAGAACCGTTACCCAAAACTTGAATTGGTTCGTTTAACTTTTCCGCGACGCGTTTACACCCAAGCTCACATTGATGTTATGGTTGAATCAATTGCTCAGGTGTATGAAGATAGGAAGAAGATTAAAGGATTGAAGATGGTTTTCGAACCGAAACATCTTAGATTCTTCCAGGCAAGATTTAAGAAAATATAATTAAGAACTTAATCGTTCTAATTTTGTAGGGACGAGCTTGCCTGCGGCAGGCAGGATTACCTCGCAATGCTGCCAGGTTTAGGTTAATAGACTTTGGACTAATTCGCCGAGGCGGACCAATGAGAAAAGGTTTGTTTAGTAACCCCACGCTCTCGCCTCGTAAGCCGCAAGGCGAAGCGGGTAAGCGTGGGGTTAGAACAAGTAAAAGCTAATAGGGCTTTAGCCCAATAATTCTTAACCTGACAACATTGGGATTACCTCGTCCCTACACGTATTTATAGAATTGCTGACTATGGATCCACTGAAACTAAAAGAAAAATTTTTTGCCGATCGTGATCTTATCTTTCAAGATGAAGATCTGCAAAAGGACCCTTTCAAGTTCTGCGTGAAATGGAGCTTGCTGGTTGAGGAGTACATTCAGAAAATTTTGCATGGGCAAAAACTGAAATGCGCTGTTGCCTCGGTGGGTAGTTTCAGCCGTCGGGAGCTTTCCCCGTTTTCCGATATAGATATAATGTTCATCTTCGAAAAAATTGACGGCAACGAAAAGACAATTAAAGACTGCGTTACGATGTTGTGGGATGCGGGTATTGAAGTCTCGCATACCGTTCGCGAGTATGTAGATATAAAAAGATTCTTGAAAGAAGATTTGCACGCGTTCACCCAATTTTTCGAAACGAGATACATCCTCGGCAACGAAAAACTTTATGCGGCATGGAGTCAGAAAATATTTGAATCGATTTCCGCCAAGCAGAAAGCCGAACTCATCAATAAATACTATATCGATCTTGAAGAACGTTATCATAAGTACGGCGATTCCGCAAAAGCTCTTGAGCCCAATGTAAAATACACTGCGGGCGGGTTGAGGGACATTCAACTCGATGTGCTGATTTACACTCTCCAGAATAATCTTTCGTTAACCTCTCAGGAAGAAATTACTCAGACGCAGCATTTTCTTTCGATTTTGAAAAAAGAAAAAATTCTTGTGCCGAGAGCTGTTGCCAGGCTTCAGGAAAGTTACCGGATGATTTTGAACACGCGCAATCATCTTCATCTTATCAGCAATCATAAAAACGATCGCCTCGAATTCACATACCAGGAAAAAATTGCCAACGTTCATGGTCATACAGGCGACGGCTGGCATCAATACATGCGCAAATATTTTGATTCGGCGAATGTCATAAAGCGTTTCGCGCGGACAATGATGAAGCGTTACTACGAAGAGATCACGCCGCCGATGAGCAAGTACCTTGCAATTCATCTCGATACCGATTTTACTCTGAAGGGAGAAGTGATTTCTGTTAATCGGAACTCTTCACTTTCACTTTCGAGCATACTAAGAACATTTTATTACCGCGGACTTCACGACGCGCACTTCGATGAAAATTTGCGCTCGCAAATAATTGAAAGCGTTATCGATCATGAAGAGACGCAGACATTTGAGCCGCAGTCGTCCGTGTTCTTTAGAGAGATTTTGAAACTTCCGAAGAATGTCGGCAAAACTTTAACCGCAATGAACGAGCTCGGCGTGCTCGGCGCTTTTCTGACTGAGTTCAAAGATATGATCGGATTTTTTCAACCCGGAGTATATCATTGTTACACTGCCGACGAGCATACGTTAATTGCGCTGAACAATCTTGAAAACTTAGCAACAGAAACTTCTCCGTTAGGAAAATTATTTCAAGGACTGCGCGATAGAGACATTCTTTATCTCGCGGTGCTTTTTCACGACATCGCCAAACCGATCAGTATTTCCGGGCATGAAATCATCGGCGCTGAAATCGCCAATTCGATTATGGAACGTTTGGGTTACGGTCCGGATGAAATTGAAATTGTACAATTCTTGGTTAGAAATCATTTGGTAATGGAACAGGTTGCCTTCCGCCGGAATCTCAATGATCCTTCAACGCTGAATAATTTTGCGCAGTTGTTTTCATATTCCAAACAAATTGATTTTCTCTACATGCTCACGTATGCCGATCTATCTGCTGTATCGCAAGTTGTGTGGACGCAGTGGAAGAGCGATTTGCTGAATGAACTTTACCGCAAAATAAAAACCATGCTCGATGACAGAATCACTGCGCAGGAACTGCTGTCGTACAATTTGCGGGAGATCATCAGCGGTTCGGAAATTCCTTCCGAAGATTCTTTCATCGATCACATCGAATCAATTAACGATCTCGGCTACATGCAGCATTTTTCAACCGAAGAAATTAATCAGCACATCGAAGAAATAGAAAAAGGTTCCGCCGTCTCTGTTTTTTTCAAAATTGACGAACCTTTTACAGTCGTAACGGTCATTACGAGAGATTCCGAAGCGCTGCTTTCACACTTGTGCGGCGCGCTTTCAATCAACGATCTAAACATTCACGATGCGAAAATATTTACACGCAAAGACGGAATTGTTATCGATAGCTTCAACGTAACCGATTTCAGGACAAACAAACCGATCGGCGATGAACGCTATGTCAAGATTACAAAAGACTTGAATCTTGCAATCGAAAACGAGCTGCAGATAACAAAAGAATTCAACCAGATTAAATCCAAGTGGCGCCGGCTCGAAAGCAAACTTTTCAAACGCAAAGGAAAAATTAAAATTGCATTTGAGAAACATGACAAGTACACTATCATCGATATTTTTTCGCCCGACCGCCTAGGTCTTCTGTTTCAAGTGACGAAAAAGATGAACGAGCTAGGACTTTCGATCTACTTCGCGAAAATTTCTACTAAGGCTGACGACGTGGTTGACTCGTTTTACATTCTTGATCGGAACAGAAAAAAAATCTCGGCGGATGTTTACGAACTCATCACTCACGAATTAACTCAAACAATTGAAGAAATGTTATAGGTGTTAAATTGAATTTCATGAACAGAACAAATCCCATCGGCTTTTTTGATTCAGGTATTGGCGGACTTACGGTGGTACGGGCCGTTACACGTTTGATGCCGAACGAAAATATTGTTTACTTCGGAGATACGGCGCGAGTACCGTACGGATCGAAATCGAATGAAACGGTGATTGAATACTCTCTTCAAGCGGCAAATTTTTTGTTGAGGAAAAATATTAAGCTGCTTGTCGTTGCATGCAATACCGCTTCATCCGTTGCGTTGAAAGAGCTGAAAAGATTTCTAACAATTCCGGTAATTGGAATGATTGAGCCGGGTGCAAAGATGGCTCTGCAAGAATCCATGAAAAAAGTAGTCGGTGTAATCGGAACGAGAGCGACAATTAATAATCAAGCGTATGCGCACGAATTAAAAAAGCTGAACCCAAAAGTCAAAGTTTACGAGCAAGCTTGCCCATTATTTGTTCCATTGGCAGAAGAAGGATGGCTTGATCACAAAGTAACCGAGATGATTGCAAAAGAATATTTGAGCGAACTGAAAGAGAAGAAAATTGACAGCTTGATTCTTGGTTGCACTCACTACCCGATACTTGCCGATATCATTCAAAAAGTTGTCGGAAAAAATGTTCGTCTTGTGGATTCCGGAACGCCCGCCGCACAATTAGTTGAAGATTATTTGAATGGAAGGCAGTTGAGAAATCAATCGGTGCACCATGGAGAAAGCGAATTTTACGTGAGCGATGTTCCGGTAAAATTTCGGGAAGTTGCAGAACGGTTTTTAGGAAAGAAAATTACACACCTTCATAAAGTTGAATTGGAGGAGCTTACTAATGAGTGAAGAGTGTAGAACGCAGAGTATTTGATCGCTCTACACTCTACGCTCTGCGTTCAGAATTTAGTTTATACATTAATATACCACAAATGGTTTTTGCGTCTGCTATTTCTCCGATTCTAATTTTTTCTTCAATCTCATCTAGGGTGAATTCAAACATTTCCATTCCTTCTTCGCCTTCTTCGCGCGCATGATCACCGGGTACTAAATTCTCAGCAAGAAAAATGTGCAGGACTTCAGAACAAAATCCGGGACTAGTGTGAATCTTTCCAAGCTTGGAAATTTTATTTGAAGTGTATCCGGTTTCTTCGGTTAGTTCTCTAGTTGCGCAAACTTGAGGATCTTCGCCTTTATCTAATTTACCGGCTGGTAATTCGAGTAAAACTTCTTTGCTGGGATAACGGTATTGTGTAACCATTACTATTTTGCCGTCGTTTTTAACCGCAACAACTACGGCACCGCCGGGATGAACGGCAACTTCTCGTCGCGCTTTATTACCGCTTCCGTTGTATTCTATCTCATCGACTTGAACATCGAAGACTTTTCCGCGAAAAATAATTTCGGATTTTGTTACGGAGAAATTCATCTATTCCTCAAAACTTTTTGCAAAGATAAGAAATATTCTAAGTAGATAACGGAGAGCCGTTCAATGTATTCTAAGTAGCATTATTAAAGATTGCTGATTAAGTGTGAGAATTTGTTATTCATAAATTAATTAGGTGTGAAACGAATGCTCCTTTCTAATAAATCTCGGAATGAGAACCGACATCAATAAGAATGATTGTGTCCTTTTCGATTATAAAGTCGATTGTGGTTCTATAAGAAATATTTATAGATACGGAATAAATGTCGGCATGTTTTCCCGCTAATTTGTGCAGTCTTAATGAAGTGTGAAAAGGATTGATCTCGAGAAGCTTGAGGGTTTTTTCGTATTGCTTAATGATTTGCGGATGATGCTTGAAAAATGTTTTTGCCTTCCTATTATAACTTTCTGTAAAGATAAGCTTAGCCACGAGTGATCCGCTTAATATGTTTCTCAACCGATTCTTGGAAATATTTACCCTTTTTCAAATCGTTCTTAGCTTCAAGAATAGCTGCGTCCAGCTCGCACTCGCGAAGGTAGTTGTATTTTTCAACCGGAAGTATAACATAACGGTTCTTACCGCGTACAGTTACGAAAACTTCTCTATCATCGGAAGTGGCTTCGCTTATTGCGGCAACTCCGCGCGTTTTTAGTTCATTGGCAGTAATTGCTTGACTCATAATAATAACCCTTTATTTAACACCGGCAATAGTACGAATAATAGTGCTATTAATCAAGCTAAGACACGCTTTTAGAAGTGGCTGATTTTCAGCGATGTCATAGAAAGTGAACCCATTACAATTTTGTCGTTAAAAAATTCGATCGATTCATTTTCTTGTTTCAAAATCTTTTACTACTTAATGGAAACAAGCTCTTTCTTATAACATCTTCTTCGTTTGTGCTGGCGGGTGTCGTAGAATTTCCATTGAGCTTGAATCTTTGCGTTTTCTTCCAACTCGCGATTTGTCTCAACCATTCTGATATTATTTCTTATGAACACGTTATTCATTTCATTAATCAGCATGGCGTTTACGCCTTTGTTTTGCAAATCCGGGCGAACTGCAGTTAGATAGAGATCGACATTGGGATTATTTTTCATTGCTTTCAGTATATGAATAAATCCGAACGGGAAAAGTTTGCCGTGATTTTTTTGAATTGCTCTCGAAAGGGAGGGCATCGTAATTCCGAATGCTGCAACTTTATTATGCTCATCCAAAATTACCGGAACGTAATCCGGTTTTATGAAACCGAAATAAGCTTTTACGTACATGTCAATTTGTTTATCAGTTAGCTCAACAAATCCATAAAGGTCTTTGTAAGCGTTGTTGATCAAATAGAAAATGTCGCGGGCGTAGGGGAGAATTTCTTTTGCTTTTTTCACACGTAAGAATTTTAAATGTTCTCTAGTTGCCACAGCTTCCGCTATGCGGGAAACTTTTTCCGGAATTGTACGATTGAGCGTAACGGAAAACTCAAGCCAGTCAACATCTTTGTGATAATCAAATTTTTCAACGAGCTTCTGATAATACGGATGATTGTATATCGATCCGAAAGTTGAAAGTTCATCAAACCCTTCAACTAAAAGCCCCTCACCGTCCATGTCTGTAAATCCAAGCGGGCCGTGAATACTTGTCATTCCTTTTTCCTTTGCCCAGAGTTCGACTGTGTTGAATAACGTTTTAGCAACTTCTTCATTATCAATTACATCAAACCATCCGAAGCGCGCGCTTTTTTGAATCCACTTTTCGTTGAATTTGCGATTAATGATTCCGGCAATTCGCCCGACAATTTTTCCGTCTTTGTATGCCAGCCAATATTTCGCTTCGCAAAAATCGAATGCGGGATTCGTTTCCTTTCGTAAAGTTTT
>JAMCSN010000144.1 GCA_023381535.1 Bacteroidota bacterium | reverse complement strand
GATCCGGCTCCGTATATTTTCAGTGTCGGTAGTTCTTCCGACAGTATTAAATTTAGCGGCACTTTAGATTTACGCCCTCCGAACAATCGATTACCCGATTTGCAAATCGCAAACGTTATGACCGTTCCCCGTTTTCCGGTTAAGGGAGACAAAGTGATATTTCTTGCGACAGTAATTAACCGCGGTGTCTGGCCAAGTCCAGCTGCAACATTTCACGAAATAAGTTTCAAGGTTGATGGGCAATATGTTTGCAGCTCCGTTGCTCTAGAAGATTCAATTTCGAAAGGCGGAATGGCTCTTGTCTGCGGAAACGTGAATGAGAATAACGGCGATTATTTCTGGACAGCTGGTGATCCCGGCACGCACACTATCGAAGCAGTTGTTAATCCGACTAACAATATTCCGGAAACGATTTTCACTAACAATACTAAAACAGCATCATTCAGAGTTTACGATGCACCGCCGGTAAATTTGGCACTTAGAAAAACCGTTACTGTTTCTTCGATTGAAAATAATAATTCCGACTACGTTGGAAGTAAAGCCGTTGATGGAAATAACGGTACACGCTGGTCGTCGGCTTGGTCCGATATTCAGTGGATAGCAATTGATTTCGGAAGCGTAACAACTTTTAATCGAATAAAATTAAATTGGGAAGCCGCATACGGAAAACAATATCGCATTGAAGTTTCTAATGATAATTCCAACTGGACCACATTGTTAACCCAGACAAACGGACAAGGCGGCATCGAACAATATAACGTTTCGGCATCGGCAAGATATTTAAGAATCTACGGAACAAAACGCGGTACACAATACGGTTACTCGCTCTACGAAATTGAAGTTTATAATTTAACAACTCCGACTTCTGTTAATGAAAAGGAAACTGAGCTCCCGTTCAGTTTCAAGCTGAGTAATAATTATCCGAATCCGTTCAACCCTTCAACAACTATCAATTATGAAATTCCTAGAGCAAGCAACGTTAGGATAGAAATTTTTAATTCGCTCGGTCAGCTCGTTAAGGTTCTTACGGATTCATTTCATCAAGCCGGTAAATATTCTTCCATTTGGAACGGAGATGATTCATCAGGCAGTCTCGTTGCGAGTGGCGTTTACTTTTACAGAATGAGCGCGGAAGGATTTACGCTCGTAAAGAAAATGGTGTTAATGAAGTAATTCTGGAATAGTAGCGGCACAAAGTCGGTCAGTGACAAATAGAAGCGTCTCAATACGGAAATCCTTTTAGTGTCGTCTATAGAGCGCGTTATTAAGATGGACTTAAGCGCAAACCAAAATTCAATCGTCCGCAATTTATTATGAAACGAAATTATACATTCTTCACCCTGCTTTTCATTTTAGCGATCAACGTATGTAACGCGCAAAGTGTTTCCGTAAACAACGGTTGGCTTTACATAAACGGAAACAAATTTTTTGTGAAAGGAATTGGATACGAAACGCACACACGTCCCGGGCAAGTGCCGTGGGTTTACAGTTTCAATCCAGACTTAATCAGGTTCGATTTGCAGAGGATCAAAAATGCCGGGTTCAACACTATCCGGACATGGGGCGCATTAACAGAGGAAGAACTGAAACTCGTTGATGAATCCGGTTTGAAAATTTTATTCGGCATCTGGATCGACCCGGCAGGAAAGTTTGGGGATGCTTCGTTTAGAGCGTCTGCAATAAACCAAGTAAACAGCGTATTGAATTATTCATCGAAATATAATTGCGTGATCGGTTATCTAATAATGAACGAACCGCAAGTGGAAAATATTTACAATGCCGGTGCGCAAAATCTTTTATCGCTCTGGCAATCTGTAATTGATTTGATTCATCAGAAGCACCCACACGTTCCGGTTTCATTTTCAAATACGATTGTCGGCGATTACATCAACATGGATTATTTTGATTTCGCGGGTTACAACGCTTACATATATGGTCCCTCAACGATAACCGGTTCACAAGGGTATGGAGGATTTTTGAAGTATCTTAAAAACAACCGAGCAAGTAGAAATCCATTAATAATCACTGAGTTCGGTTTGTCCGTTTCTCCGCCAATAATTTCAACTTCGGATTACACCTACGGAGGAAATACAATTGAGAAACAAATGAACGGCGATTTGTACATGTACCGCTCACTCATTGACGCAGGCGCTCAAGGCGGATGTGTTTTTCAGTATCACGACGGATGGTGGAAAGGCGATCATCCGCTTACACACGATCCAAATCCGGAAGAATGGTTTGGATTAATCGAGTTCGCAAACCAAAACGATATTTATGGAACACCACGCCCGGTCTGGACTGCCTTTGAAAAATATAACAAAGCAATAATCACCGATCCAAAAAACGAAGAAATCTATAACGGGGCCGTACCCATCGAGATTTTTACTACCGACGATGTAGTTTCATTTTCGGTTTCGATGAACGGCAGCGTTCTCGAAAATCAAAACGTTTCCAATAATTATTACAGCGGCTCGCTTCAGCTTAATTCTAGCAATGATATTCAAGACGCCAAGCTTGTGTTCAACTTTTTCAACCAAGCAGGCGATACGTTAAAGTCAGAAACGATTTCAATTCTTCGCACCAAGAATCAAATTCAACTGCCGGTAATATCAATGCAAATAGCTCCGCTTAACTTAAACCTAGGCGGGAACAATTATATAGTTGTGCAAATGACAAGTAATCCGGCATTCACAATCGACGAGAACAAAATCACAATGTCTTGTCATCCTCACATTGGGTGGGACGGAGGGACATCAAAGTCACAAACACTTTCTTTTAGCGGCGGAACATATTACGTGCAGGACTATTTCAAAATTCCGGCGAATACAAAAGTTGCAACGTTCGGAGCCGGAGTTACGATCAGATATGGAGATTTTACGAAACGAATCTTCGCGCAAAAAATTTTAACAAATGGCTCGTGGGCTTCTTCACTTCAAGCTCAAGATGTAGTTACAGATGTTGCGGAGGATGAGAACAAAATTAACGAACAAGTTCCGGAGTTTTCTTTAGATCAGAATTACCCCAATCCGTTTAATCCGGAAACAGTGATTAGTTACAGCTTGCCAAATGCAGGTTATGTTACTTTGAAAGTTTACGATGTGCTGGGAAAAGAAATCGCAACATTGGTAGATGAGTACCAACAAGCTGGCGTGCACAATTCTAAATTCCTCGCCTCGCGAGACGCGAGTCGAAGCGGGTCAATTATGAATTATAAATTAAGTAGCGGAGTGTATTTCTACCGAATAAGCGAAGACGGTTTTTCGATTGTAAAAAAAATGGTTCTAATGAAGTAGCCACCTCACTTAAGCAAAATCATTTTCTTCGACTGAAAATATCCTCCAGAACTAAGCGTGTATATGTAGAGCCCACTTGCAAGTTTCGACGCGTCAAATGTTACTTCATAATTGCCGGGTGATTTTGTTTCGTTAACAAGTTTTGCAACCTCACGCCCTAACAGATCGTAAACACTTAATTTTACCATCGGAAACGAGGCATGCCTCATCTCTACGGCTGGTATTGAAAATTTTATTGTTGTGGTTGGGTTGAATGGATTAGGATAGTTCTGTTCAAGCTTAAATTCCGTCGGCAATTTTTGTACTGCATCAACCGCTGTTGGATCGCCATTGCCGAATGCTTCTACGCCAAACCACAGCGTGCTTAAATGATTTTGATCCAGTGTGACGAGAAAATGATTCTTCTGAAAAGGTTGAATCACAAAAGGATGAATTACATTTTCCATCCCCTCAGAATCAAGCGGATAAATTTTTATCGAGTCGGCATAAATATTCAGATCAAGTTTAATGTTAAGAGGATAAATTTGTGTGGGCGCACTTCCCCATTTGTTATGAACCGTTTGCGTTCCATCCCACGTCATGTTATTGTTCTGAATTTTTGACGCAAGCGTTATAAGCGAGCGTTTCGACTGAGATAACCTTTCATTCGTCAAAGAACTCCAAGTCATAGTTCCGAAATCGCCGTCGTTAAAATCAATCACCGATAAATCGCCGATGCGAGTGTTTTTCAATGCTGAAAGAAATCCCGTCACGCCGTTAAACTTATCGCTTCCGATAGTAAAAGTTCCGTCTGTTGTGTTATAAACAATCTGACCGGTGTCAGTTATATACAGAGAAGTTGGAGCAGACGGCAAAGTATTGAAATCAGTTTCAGAACTACTGTTGTAAGATTCCGTTCTAACAGAGTGCTGCAATGCAAGATGTCGATCGTAACCAACTGAACCGCGCCAATTGCTTCCGTTTGTTTTTGGGAACAAATCTATTGTCTGCTTCGAATAATTTATTGTGACCGGATTTTTTGACTCATCAATAAAACCATTTCTAAATGCCAACGCACACGATGGGTATAGAGACATGTAAACGCTGTTGCGCTGCGTATCAAAGTAACCGTTTATAAAATCTTTATCCCAATCGTCTCTCGCTCCGCTATAATCGAACATCATAATTCCATCGGCACCGTGAAAAGAAGCATAGCCGGTTAAAAATAAAAGCGCTTCGCTTTGGTAACGGTTTGGATAAGCGTGATTGTACTCGCTGATTGTGTATGGCTTGCCAACCATCGGCACACCAGCAAATAAATCCGGAATCGTTCCGCCGTAACTATCTGTTACCATAGGCGTGTTGTTGATTAGCCAATCGGTAGATGACCAAGGTATGTTTGGAAATTGTGGGTGATCCCAGTAAGCGTGATTGTCGATGTAATCCGAAACCGAAATTGCTGACATGTCAGGTGCGCCAACATTCCAGTTCGTTCCTACGATCGGCACTTTAACTCCAAGTGTATTATGAAGATAATTTTTCATGTCCGTGAAATAATCGCTCTGCAGCTTGAGGTAAAACTCAGACATATCTTTCACACGCTGGTCGGTATATCCAGCACAGCTGGAAAAATCAATCCGTCGTACATTCTGCGCTTCAATCGTTTCATCATTCATCAAACCTTTAACACCGGCTCTCGTAACACTCACACTGTCGAACCAATACGTACCGGTACTTTTCCCGAGAGAAAACGAAAGTCGTGTGTGACCAATGTTGGTCTCCGGAGCTTTCACGTTGAATGAAAAAACTTTCCAATTAGTAGTGAGGGCTGCAGTCATTCCGCTGTACCATGTCCACGGAGAATTATCATTCATCAACGAAACAGAAATATTTCTCGCTGCATCAGATCGCGCAGCAAACGTAATCGTGTAAGCCGAATCTTTGTTCACCGTAATCGTTTTGTATTTGAATTGAATATGCCAATCCGTGCCGGAAGATTGAGAGACTATAACTTTTGCCGAGTAAGTATCTCTGTAAGGATTAACATTATCTCTGCTCAAAGTTGCCTGAGCGGAATATTGCGTATGAACCTCCAACTCCCAATCCGCATAGTCGATTGTCTGTTCGAAGGATCCATTCTTTATTTGCTCGTTTTGTCCGAAAGGTGTTATCCCTTGACTCCATGAACTTGCAAGCGTCTGAGTGTTCTGATATTTGTTTTTCAGAAACTCATTGAACAAACTATCCAGCATGTGCACATGACGATTAATCAATTTGCCGCCGCTTGGTATCGGCTTCAATTGATCGTCTTTCCAAAACCGGTAAAGACTGTTTTCATTGTTGGTCTCAACCATTGCCATAACGGGATCGTTAACCAACGCTTTGCCTGTGTACGGATTGACGTGAGTCAGCAATTGCTGTGCAAATTCTTTTTCAAGCATAATCAAATACGGATCAAAAAGTGTTACGCCTTTCGCGAAATCTGTTCCGTAATTGTTGATTGAATCGGCTCCTTCTACTCCATCCATTGCATGGAACTTGCGCGCAACGTTCAAATTCATATTAATAAAAATGCCGGTCTCTTTGAGTTTGGAAATGTAATACTCAAGCAAATCCAGATTGGGCTGGTAAATTGATCGCGAAGTTGAAAATGAACCGGGAAGCAAACTATAAGCCGACCAAGGATTATCAAGGTGATGCATACGGACAAGGTTGATACCGAGCTTGCGCATTCGTCCGGCAATTTGAGCGGCTTTATCCTTCTGCGGGAATGCGCCGTCTGCAACTGAATTTGTTCCCCAGAATTTTATTTTCTTTCCGCCAAGACTAAAATTTCCGCCGGCGTCTATTGTAATAAAAGTGTTAACCGGAATTTTCTCAATGGGAAACTGCGGCAAAAATTTTTGCGTGGTGGAATCATTCCACGGCAAGTTAAAATTGAATCCGCCGCTGAAATTCTGCGCATTGAGAGTTGCACAAGTAACAGCCAGTAAAACGATAATCTTTTTCATTGCATAGTTTAGGCGGTATTCTCTTTTGGATTTCACAAAACGATTACCAGCCTTAATCTACAAAAATTTCTGTTCCAAGTTTGAGATTATCGGATGAACCGCCGACCATAATTTTGTACTTGCCCGGATCAACTTTCCATCCGTGAATCTTCTCGTCGTAATATGCGAAATCGTCACGCTTCAAATTCAACTTTATCATTGTCGATTGTCCGGCTTTCAAGTCAACTTTCATAAAATTTTTCAATTCTTTCACGGCTTTTTCAACTTTAGGAGTAACTTGACTTACGTACACTTGCGCAACTTCAGCGCCTTTTACCTTTCCCGTGTTAGTCACAGCAAAGGTTAATTCAAAATTGCCGCCGGCATTTTTTTCAACTTTTAAGTTTGAGAAATCAAAGGTTGTGTAAGATAAACCGAAGCCGAACGGGAACAACGGCTCAATTTTATTTTTGTCGAAATGACGGTAGCCCACAAATATTCCGTCGTCGTAAACCGTTACGCTGTCTTTCTGTTTGTACGTCTTATAAGCGGAACAATCTTCCCACCTTTTCGGAAATGTTACTGGAAGTTTTCCGGAAGGATTATAATCGCCAAGCAACACATCGGCAATCGCGTTGCCGCCTTCTACGCCTGGGAACCACGCTTCAACAATTCCTTTTACTTTATTAATCCATTCATTCATCAACACAGGCGAACCGTTTTGCAAGACAACGACTGTATTAGGATTTACTTCCGCAATTTTCTGAATCAGTTCATCTTGATTGTTCGGCAATGATAGGTTATCACGGTCGCGTCCTTCGGACTCGTAATTCTGTGATGTGCCGGCAAACAAAAGTACTACGTCAGATTTTTTAGCAGCATTCAATGCCTCAGTCATTAAATCTTCACCAGGCAGTTTCCAGCCAAGCATTGCAATTGCATCGCCGCCGTTTTCATAAAACTCAACTTTGACTTTGTAAACTTTTCCTTCTGTCATTTCAACTTCGGCAGAAGACGATGAAAGCGAGTGGTCAGTCCAATCGCTAATAATCATCTTGTCGTCGACGAACAATCTTATCCCGTCGTCGCTGGATGTTGAGAGAGTGAATGGATTAATAA
>JAMCSN010000012.1 GCA_023381535.1 Bacteroidota bacterium | reverse complement strand
CAAGTCCAAGCGCGTCCCAGTTTTCGAATGGACCCAACTCCCAGCCAAATCCGGCGCGGAGCGCGTCATCAATTTTATAAATCTCATCGGCTATTTCTGGAACGCGGTTGGATGAGTATTTGAAAATCATGAATGAAAGTTTTTTTAGAAACTCTCCAGCTTTGTCTTTCGAAAGAGTTAACTGTTTGACTCTTTCTTTCAAGTTGTCAACTTGTTTTGCTGCCGTTACCGATGCGAATTTTGTTTTCGCCGATGGTGCATACTCAAAAGTATCAATGTTCAATTCGTGAATTTCTTTCTTTCCTTCGGCAGTTTTAACTTTCTTGTAGAACCCCTGCCCGGTTTTATCGCCAAGCCAATTGTTCTTTACAAGTTTGTCAACGTAATCCGGGATTTGGAAAATTTCTCTCTCTTCATCCTTCGGACAATCTTTGTAAACATTGCTCGCAACTTTCACCAGAGTGTCAATACCAACAACATCAGCAGTTCTAAACGTTGCGGATTTCGGTTTGCCAGTGATCGGTCCGGTAAGAGTATCGATTTCGGAAATTTTCAATCCCATTTCTTTCATCAATTTGAAAACCGCCATAATACTGAAAACGCCGATGCGGTTTGCAATGAAAGCCGGAGTATCTTTGCAAAGTACCGGTGTCTTACCCAAATACAGATCGCCATACTCCATCAAGAATTCAACAATTTCTTTTTGGGTTTTTGGCGTTGGAATAATTTCCATCAGAGGTAAATACCTCGGCGGATTGAAGAAGTGAACGCCGCAAAAATGATTTTGAAAATCTTCGCTTCTTTCATCGAGCATCGAGTTGATCGGTATTCCGGAAGTGTTTGTTGTTATCAAAGTCCCCGGCGTTCTGAATTTTTCAACTCGTTCAAACACTTTCTTTTTGATATCCAGATTTTCAACAACTGCTTCAATCACCCAATCACAATTTTTAATCCATTCCATGTTGTCATCGAAATTTCCGCATTTAATGCGCGATGCAAACGATGCATGATAAAGCGGCTCCGGACTTGCCTTGATTACGTTTTGCAGATTTGAATTTGCAATTCTGTTCCGCACTTCAGGCTTATCAAGCGTTAATCCTTTCTTGCTCTCGTCGTCGGTCAGTTTGTCGGGTACAATATCCAGCAGGAAAACCGAGCATCCGATATTGGCAAAATGGCACGCGATGCGGGAGCCCATTACGCCGGATCCGAGTACCGCTACATTTTTGATTCTTCTGTTCATATTAAGTCTCGAATATTATTTGATTAGTTATGAAATATTTGTTTAACAATTCTATAAAACGTTGCTCGTCGTTGATTCGTCATAAATTTTTTCAATCAAGTCCTTGTATTTTTCGGTCAGAACTTTTCGTTTTACCTTTAAAGTCGGCGTTAGTTCTCCGGTTTCCACGCTCCAGAGATCAGACACAATTGCAATTTTTTTTATTTGTTCGATATGACCGAAACGTTTGTTTTTCTTTTGAACGTCTTTCCAGATTCGGTCTTTCACTTCTTGCGAATTGACAATCTCTCCTCGAAGCGTAAGCTCCATATTTTTTCCTCTACTCCATTTCCGGATGAAATCAAAGTGAGGTTGAATTATTGCCGCGGCAAATTTTCTATTCTCGCCGATTACCATAATGTGTTCAATGAAAAATGATTCTTTCATTTTGTTTTCGATCGGCGCCGGCGCAATAAATTTTCCTCCGCTGGTTTTGAAAATTTCTTTTAGCCGTCCGGTAACCTTTAGAAAGCCATCGCCAATAATTTCACCCGTATCGCCGGTATGGAACCATCCTTCTTCGTCTATTGCAACTCTTGTTGCTTCTTCATTCTGGTAATAGCTTGACATTACATTCGGACCTTTTGCCAAAATCTCGCCTTGCTCAGAAATTTTTATTGATACATCGGGAATCGGCAGACCTACCGTACCGAAATAATTTTTGTTCTTTTCAAAACGGTTGCACGTTAAAACCGGCGATGTTTCGGTTAGTCCGTATCCTTCAACAATCGGAATTCCGGCACCGGTAAAAATTCTTGCTAACCGCGGCTGCAAGGCGGCAGAACCGCTCACGATGCCTTTTATTTCACCGCCAAGTCCCGCAACCCATTTTACGAATACAATTTTTCTGGCGAAGAATAATCTGAAATTGTAAAACCAATTATTTCTTCCCTGATGATCGTAATGATTGGCAAGATTAACAGCCCAACCGAATATTGCTTTCTTAACAATATTAAGTTTGTATCCTTCAGCCATTATTTTTTCAAATACTTTTTCCAGTAGGCGCGGGACGGTTATAAAGAAATTTGGTTTTACCTCTTTAATGTTTTCACCAAGTGTTTCTAAACTTTGCGGATAATGAACCGAAGAACCGAAGCTCATATAAAAGTAAACTGCCGTTCTTTCAAAAATGTGACAAAGCGGGAGAAAACTAATTGTTTGTTTGAACGTGTGAATAGGCATCGCTCGATTGAGAGAGTTAACGTTGCTCATTATATTTAGATGAGTCAGCATCACTCCTTTTTGTCTGCCCGTTGTGCCTGAGGTATAAATTATTGTTGCAAGATTTTTTTCGGTAATTCCTTTCTTAATTTCTTCAAGCTTCGGTCTTAGAGATTCATCGGCAAGATTTGTTATCTCCGACCAGTGAGGAATTTTTTCAATCTGATTAAAAGTATAAATCGCTTCAACTCTCGTTTTTATTTTCTTGCTGACATTTCTGACCTTCTTGTATAATTCCAGATCTTCCACAAATACAATTCTGATCGCCGAGTCATCAAAAATAAACGAGTAGTCGTCTTCGCTAATGTTGGGATAAAGCGGCACCACAACACCGCCCATCTGAAGAATTCCAAGATCAACAAAATTCCATTCAACTCTATTCTTGGAAATGATCGCGACCTTATCGCCCGGTTTAATTCCAAACTTGAGTAAACCTAAACTAACTTTGTCGATAGTTGTTTGAACTTCTGCAGTACTGTAATGTCTCCACTGACCGGTAACCTTATCTGAAAGGCACTCGGCTTGTGGGTAATGTTTAAGCTGATACGGTATAAGGTCAATCAACCTGTTCTGATCAAGCTTTGGTAAATTCAAATCCTTTCCCTCGTTTGTGATTGGTGTTTCTGAAATGAAAATAACAAGGCAACGTCAAAGTTGCAAGCGAATTTTCGCTGATAATGAATTTTTGCTAATACCTTTGGGTAAAATATCTTAATTTTTACTATGTTAAATCAGTTTTTAGAAGGAATTTATGAAACTGCCGGATTGGAAGATCAGATTGATCTTCGGCTTGAAATTAAAACAACTTCGACAAGAAAAAGGATTATCTCTTTCTGAACTTGCACAGAAAAGTTCGTTGTCAATTTCTTACTTAAATGAGATTGAGAACGGCAAGAAGTATCCGAAAGCAGATAAGATTGCGTTGCTCGCTCACACACTTCAGGTAACTTACGATAGTTTAGTTTCGTTAAAACTCACCAAACACTTCGCTCCAATCGGAGATTTGCTTGAGTCCAACATTTTAGAGCAACTGCCGTTAGATCATTACGGAATAGATGTGAACAAAGTCTTGCTGCAAATTTCACAAGCACCCCTTCAGTTGAGCGCGCTGGTCGCAACATTGATAGAGATGGCCAGAAACTCCGAGCTCAGTCAAAACAATTTCAGCCGAACTGCCATTCAGACATACAAGGAGCTGAATGGAAATTATTTTCCGGATTTGGAAAAAATAGTTGATGAGTTTCGTTCAAAGTTTAATTTAGATTTAGAACCTACACTCACCCAAGAAACGCTTTCTAAAATACTCGTTGATGAATTTCATTTTACGATTGACGAAACAACTCTTGGAAAATTTCCTGAGTTCGGTTCGATTCGCGGCGTGCATATTTCAGATTCAAAAACAAAAAAAGTATTGCTCAATCAAAAACTTTCAACGTATCAGAAATCGTTCATCGTTGGGAAAGAAATTGCTTACAACTACTTAAATATCAAAGACCGGTCGCATATTTATTCCGATATAAGTCTAAACTCGTTCGATGAACTGTTGAACAACTTTAAAGCTTCGTATTTCGCGACCGCACTGATGATAAGAAAAGAATCGCTTATAGAAGATCTTTCCGGATTCTTCTCCTCGGAGAAATGGGATGCCGATGCTTTTCTTTCGATGTTAGACAAGTATAACGCCTCAATCGAAATGTTTTTTCAGAGAATTACAAATGTGCTGGCGAAATATTTCAACATCCCAAGTTTTTTCTTCTTGCGGTTCAATTCGGTAATAGATTCGGACAAATATTCTCTTCTGAAAGAGTTACGGCTGAATACGAACGAAAATCCCGGTGGATATCAAACGAACGAACACTACTGCAGACGCTGGGTTTCAATTAAAGCATTGAAACAATTAGAAGAACTTCAACTTCCGCCAGAAAAAAACGACGGACCAATAGCGCTAATTCAAAGATCAACATTTGTTAATTCCAAAAACGAATTTTTGACAATCACCACAGCAAAGAAATCTGCTCTTCTTGAAAACACAAATTTCAGTATATCATTAAGCATTCTTGTGAACGAGGATGTTCGTAACAAAATCAATTTCTTAGATGACGCTGAAATCCCACGTGTGATTGTTAACGATACATGCGAACGATGCAACATTCAGAATTGCGCCGAAAGAATTGCCCAACCGGTGGAATATGAGAGAAAAATCCGTGATGAAGAATTAAAGACTGCGTTGCGAAAGCTAATAGAATCGGGCAGTTAATAGTTAAGGTTGTTAATTCACTTTTTTACGGAAACATAAACCGTATCCGCGATCACCGAACCGAATATTCCGATGCCGTCACCCTGCATGTTCATTTGCGGCTCATGAAAATTTCCATCAAACTCTTGAACGTTTTTGTATGTCAGTACAAAGTTTTTGTAATTATCGTCGCCGGCATAAACGATGATACGGTACTTGCCATAAAACCAGAAGTGAATCCAATCCAAATTATATTTTATCTCGCTCCCGTAAGAATTAATATCTTGCAGCCACACAAGTTGATACCGGTAACCGTCCAGATTCTTGGTTACGTCATCGTGCGAAACATTCACGTAAGCATTATTATAGATGAATGTTGAGTCGCTCGCGTCAAGGGCGACAATAGAGAAGGCATAGAAATTTGTTCCGGTTGATGGAGAAAAAGTAATCGAGAAATTTTTCACATTTCCGTTTCCATCGCGCTCGCGGTAATATAACGGCTGAAGTTCCGATAACACATGATTAATTTTGAATCCTGACTTCGGAACATTTGTAACCGAACTTGCCGATAAACTCTTACCGTCAATGGCAGCATTGACCGTTAGTTTGTAGCTGTTCCCGTAATCGATTCTCAAATCATTGCCGGAATATTCGTAAGAAAATTTTTGAACATTGAAAGTAAGTTGATAATTTTTGTTCGTTTGCAGATCGGTCAGCTTAACATCGGCATTAGTTATAACAATAGAAGTAGGATCGGATGCTGTGTTCAATGGTATGTTCCGCGTGATTCTAATATTCCGTACCGGCTGCCCGGGATACAAATATCCCTCTATCACGATTTTCGGCTCGTAAGTGTTCTGCCCAATCTCAACAACTCCTTGACCGCATGAACAGAAAATTATTCCAGCCGTTAGAGCGGTCAACAATATTTTCAATTTATTTTTCATTTTTGATTTTCATTCTTCAAGTTAAAACTTCACCGTTATGCCGATGCTTGGAAGAATAGGAAACATGTTAACGTTTTTCACTTCTTGTTTCACCATATTGTCTTTGATTTCATTTTTGTACTGAATGAACCAAACATTTTTCCGGTTCAGCACGTTGAAGACTTGCACATAAGGCGACAGCGACCAGCCGTCATACTGAATTTCATAAGTCAAGCTGAAATCGAGTCTCGAATAATACGGCAGTCGAAAAGCATCTATGGTTGAAGGATAAACAGCAATCGAGTTTTTGTTTATGTCCCAATCCGGCGTGCTGTTGCTAAGATAAATTGAACTCGGCAGCGTTATCGGCTGTCCGGAATAATACGTGAAGTTTACCCCCAGCGTCCATCGCTTAGCCGGATTAACAAATTGTCTTCCGTGCAGCTCGTTGAACAAATTGTTCAAGTCCATATTAACCACAAGATTCACAGCGTGAGTTCGGTCGTGTCTCGGCGGAAAAGAATTTTCACGATTAACATTATCAACAGTGTACATTGTTCTTGAGTATGAATACGACAGCCAACCGGTAAATGCCCCGCTTTCTTTTCGTAATAAAAATTCAATGCCGTATGAATTGCCGTCGCCCCTATTGAATAAACCTTTGCTGTTGCTGAAGATCGGCAGATTGTTTTCATCATAACCGGTTGGCGAAAGTTCCGTGAAGAATGTTGGGTTATACGAATAAATGTTTTTGTAATCTTTGTAATACGCTTCGACTTCAAGTTCAATTTTTTCCGCGAGCGCTCTTTGATAGCCAAGCACAAAATGATCCGACGAAGAAGCTTTCACATATTCGTCGGCGGTTGTCCAAATGCTCACAAAAAACATTCGCGGAATTCTGTTTGCATATTGATGAACGATTCCGGTTGAAAATTTCAAGTTGGATAATTCATCAAGTCTGTATTTAATAGTTAAGCGGGGATCAAGATTTCTGAAAGGGATTGACGATTCGAAATAATCATAACGAAGACCGGCTTCAACAATCCATAAATTGGACGGCTGCCAGTTTGCAGTAATGTAAGTTGAAAATAGGCGCGGGTGTCTTGCCGCATCAACTCTTCCTCCGGGAAAATTTTCCTTCAAGCTCCCACTCAAATTTTTAAATTCAAATCCCGATTTGAAATGAAATTTGTCGCTATAAAAATATTCAACAGCACCTTTGAGCGTAACATCGCGGATAATGTTTGATTCCACATAAGATACATCGCTGAAGTTGAAATCAGAAAAATAATAGCTGCCTGTTAACCAAAAATTTCCAAACAACTTCGGCGCAAAGATGGTTTTCCAATTCACGCTACCGGTTTGGTTTCCCCAATAATAATCGAACCCAAGAGACTCTTTTCTGTTTTTA
Organism: Bacteroidota bacterium; assembly: GCA_023381535.1. Next base: position 325 of record JAMCSN010000012.1, on the reverse strand, counting down.
TCCAAAACAAAATTTAAGTTGTCTTTGCTGCCGAAGAAACTAACGCTCAATTTATTCGATTCACCTAGATCAAAAAACGCCTTCATATTGCCGTCAACAAAATAGTAATCCGGCACATCCTTAATCCATTTAGCCAAAGTCTGATCGATATATGTTCTGCGAATCGATCCGGACAGTGAGCCGAACGAACCGAGCGGAGTTTGAAGCGTTGTACTAAGCGAAAGCAAACTCAACGATGCTTTTCCTTCAAAGTGATTTCTATTTCCGTCATTGTTTGTAATGTTAATCACGGAAGAAAGACGTCCTCCGTACTCCGCGCTGAATG
>JAMCSN010000083.1 GCA_023381535.1 Bacteroidota bacterium | reverse complement strand
CGTTACAACTCGCAAATATTTTCCGGTTTATCTTTATCTAATTCCCATCTCAAAGGATTCTGCTTTATGTACCTTCTAATATTGTACAATTCTTTTTCGTTACGAATAATGCGGTCGTAAAACCGCGGCTGCCAAGCGAAATGTTTTAGAGCCCGCTCTCGTGAGCTGCTTTCGCAACCGCAGATTTGAATGAACGTATTATAACAGCCAACGATCCTTTCTTTGGTGAAATATTTTGCATCGGTGATATGTTGTTTTGTATTGTAGAGACGTTGCATGCAACGTCTACGTTTATTTTGTTGGTTCCGGTGCCGGCGGTGTTTCCGTTGTTTTTCTTCCGGCGCCTAAATCTTTTATCACCCTTGCAGAAAAATATTGATTGTAAAACCGGGGATTCTCTTGCGTGACTAAATCTGTTGATGCTTAAGAAAAAAATCTATATCGCTTATTTGTTTATCAAAACTGGAAATAGATAAACGGCTGTATATCTGCCGACTTGAATTGAACGGCTATCCAAATTGCCAACGCCAGCAGAACTGCTTTTCCTACAAGCGGCATATCAGAAAGCATTTTCTGCACACGCTGTTCTATCTTTACCGGCAAAAAGTGGAAAATGTATCCCAGCACGATCAAAACAAAAATTATAGGCAGACGTTCAACAAATTGTATGAAGACTTCTTTGTGGAAGAAACCAAATATTTGCGAAAAGATTTCCGACACCGTCTGAAGATTTGGCGCCCTGAAAACCAGAAATGAAACTGCAACCAGATGAAACGTTATAATTACCTGAAAGAATTTTAAAAACTTTGTGTTGCTGATTCCGAGCATGTTGTAAAGTTTTGTTTTCGGTTTTGCGATCAGCAGCGCAAATCCCATCATGAATCCGTGGATCGCGCCCCACAGGATAAAATTCCATCCGGCGCCGTGCCATAGACCGCAAATAAAAAATGTTACCACCACGGCAATTATGTTGGCAAACATTCTCAAGTTTCTCAACGAAAGCTGGATCGGCTTGAACAGATAATCTCTCAGCCATGTGGAAAGTGAAATGTGCCACCGCCGCCAGAAATCTGCAATGCTTGTAGCTTTAAACGGCGAATTAAAATTATCCATCAACCGGAAACCGAGCAGCAGCGCAATACCAATTGCCATATCCGAGTAACCGGAGAAATCGCAATAGATTTGCAAAGCGTAGCCGTATATTGCCAGAAGATTTTCTATGCCGGTATAACGTAACGGGTAATCGAAAATACGATCTACAAAGTTTATGCTGATGTAATCTGCAATCACAACTTTTTTCAGCAGTCCGGCAATGATGAGGAATAATGCTTTTCCCAAATCTTCTTTTGAAAGAAACGGCTCCCGATCTATCTGCGGAAGAAATTCCGAAGCGCGGTCTATCGGTCCGGCTAATATGTTGGGAAAGAAAAAGACGAACAAACAAAAATCCCTCAAGCTGCGGGTCGGCTTCAGCGTATCGAAATAAACATCGAAAACATAATTGAGCGACTTAAAAGTGTAAAACGAAATTCCGATAGGTAGAAATATTGTCAACGGGTCAAGCTGTGCGGTACCGATTCCGTTAATGATTTGAATAATAAAATTAGTGTACTTGAAATATCCGAGTAGTCCAAGATTTACGATTAGCGCAAGTATGAGCACAAGACGCTTCTTCGTAAAATTTTCCGTAATGGCAATCCATTTGCCGAAAAGAAAATTTGCGATAGCCGAAACGACAAGTATCATAAAATAAAATCCGGCGGCTTTGTAATAAAAATAAAGCGAGAATAAAATGAGAAGAAAAATTTTCGCCGATTTGTTTTTCCCCATCAGATTATAAACGAGAAGGAAAAGAGTAAAAAGAATTAGGAAAAGACTTGTGCTGAAAATTAGCGGATCGCTTGGATTGTACTTTAATATCGAAAGCACGTTATCGATGCTGATGTTGAAAGGCATAGGCAATCGTCCGGTTAATGGTTAAAAGAAATAGCACACAGATCAAACGCCCGCCCCGCTTCATATAGCCCAGCGGGACGAAGCGGGGATCGGTTAAAATCTCGTTCCTCCGTGTGCCATTATGTTACTTGCCGAGTTTTGAATCAACCAGCTTCTGAAGATCGCCTACGTTTTTCAAGCGCAGCACTTCATAGCTTTTGAATTTTACCTTAAAGTGATGTTCAACAGCAAGTATGATGTTAACATGATTCAAAGAATCCCACCCCGGCACTTGCGGCGCTATCGTTTCGTCGGTCATGTCGAAATCGTCGAGGTCCAATTCTTTTAAAATTACTTGTTTTAATTCAGATGAGATCATTATCTGCTCCAAACTTGTGGATCGGTTCCCTCGGTTAATCTTTCTTTGTTTGCTTTTCTGCTCGGTTTGCCGGATGAACTTTTTATCAGCCATCGCGGCGGCACAAGATACACTTTATGAATATTCATGTCTATACTCATCCCGGCTTTTAATATGTCGAGCCGGATTCTTTTTTTGTCTTCTCCGGTTGTAAGTTTTGTTTCGGCAACAACGCTGACCTGCTCTGTTCCCATATTGGGATCTTCTTCGCCGAATGCAATGACCCTTCCCGCATCAACATCTTTCACCTGGTTAACAACGTCTTCAATGTCTTCGGGATAAATATTTTTTCCGGCAACAATTATAATATCTTTTTTTCTGCCGATGATATAGTATTCATCTTTCCATTTGAAACCGTAATCTCCGGAATAGTACCAGCCGTTCTCAACGACCTCGGCAGTTTTTTCGGGGTAGTTTCTGTAGCCGTCGAACATTGAGACGGATTTAACGGCAACTTCTCCAACAAGTCCATCGGGAACATCTTTTCTGTGTTCATCAACTATACGAGCTTCGCAGCCGCCAATAGGTTTTCCTGAAGAAACGCAGACGCGCACAATAGAATTCTTATCTGCCGGTTTCATTACTCCGTGTGAAAGTTCATTCCGATCAACTTGCAATTCCGAAATCGGTTTGTCAGGTTCCGTAAGTGTTAAACCGAGAGTTACTTCTGCCATTCCGTACATTCCGCTTAGAGCCAAAGGATTCAAACCGTACTTTTTAAATCGCTTGGCAAATTTTTCGTGGCTATCATGACGGATCGGTTCGGCAGCGTTCACGGTCAATCTTAAACTTTCAAGCGAGATTCCTTCCAACTCTTCATCATCAATTTTTTCGGCTAGAACATTATATGCAAAGTTGGGAAGACAAGTCATCGTTGCTTTCTCTTTTGATATTACTTCCAGCAGAAGAATCGGCGCCAGCACCCATTGAAACGGATCGATCTGAACAGTTGTGATGCCGCATGCCAACGGAATATGGAAACATGCGATCAATCCGAAATCATGATAAAGCGGCAGCCACGTTGCAACTTTGTCTTTCTCAGTTAATCTAAAAGCTTGCCCTAGATGAGTAACGTGATTCAGAATTGCGCGGTGAGACAACACAACCGGTTTCTGCAAACCTGTTGTGCCTGATGAATGCTGAAGCAGCATCGGTTCGGTTTCTTTTACCGATTTTGAGATTTGTTCAATCTCCGCATCTTTCTTCGGATTGATTTCCGAAGTGATATCCCACTCAAGCGGAAAGAAAACTGCTTTAATAGTGCTGCCCGGTTTTTCAACAAGCGGTCTGATCATCGGTTCGAGTTCTTTTTCCGTAAGAATATAATCGAGACCTGAACGCTGCGCCATTCCTTCCAATCCTTGACGGAATTTATCCGGATGCAATCTTGGATTCGGAAACGCGAGCACCGCCGGCAGCGCAGCAGCTCTCGATATTCCGAGATAGAGCGGATAGAAAAAACTGTTATGCCGGATTATGATTGCACACACGTCGCCCGGTTTTACTCCGGCTTCGGCAATTCTAACGGAAAACTTTTTTGCAGTCTCAGTTAAATTCTTGTAAGTCCATCGGAACGGTTCCTCTCCGGCAACCCAATGAACAATTGCATCACGGTCGGGATTTCTCTTTGCGTTATTCTGCCATCGTTCCCAAAGAGTTTTTGATTTGTCTGCGTAGATATCGTTCATTTTTATTTTTCTCTTTTTTGAATTAACGGTATATGGACAGCAATGCATCCGTCAGAAGATCGGCAACTTTCTTTGCGCCCTGATCGTTAAAGTGAATGTAATCTCTGAATGCCAGCGGAGGATTAGCATTTACCCATTGCGGCATCGAATTTTCTCCGCCCATAGCATCGAACAAACTCCAGATAGCGACGTTTGCCTTCTGAGCAATACTTTTTTGCGCTTGAAGTAGAGTAAGAATCGTCGGGTCGGTTACAAAGCTGGAACCTTTCTTCATCGCTTTGTCATGCACCGAGATCATAAGAAAACTTGTATTGGGAAAAGCAGATTTCAAATTGTTGATCACCTTTACCATTTCTCTTTCGTACCATGAGTAATCGGATTGACGTGTGCCCGCAATGTTCAAACCGAATTCCAATATGATCAATTTGTAATCGAGATATTTCGCAAATTGTTTCAGCACTTCCGGTTTTAGTGAACCGAGATCGGCGCCCGTGTTGCCGCGTAACGGTAAGTTATCAACATAAACGCCGGGACCGTTTTCCAAACTAGCGCCGTAGAAGTACGCTTGGTCCGCAGTCGGAAATTCTATCTTAACTGTTTTTGCTCTGCCGGAAGGTTTCAAAACTAATTCTTGAATATCCGTTCCGGGTTTTAATGTTGCGGATTGTTTTGCGCCGCCGTCGAAGGAGTAAAATATTTGAGAACTTTTTGCATTTGAATAAAACAATCTTACAAGACTGAAATCACGCAGGTAGTATCGTGCGGTTGTTGTTTGATACTGCACCCAAGCGTTTCCTTTCGGAACATTTACCTCGCCGCTTATTCCCAGTGGAAGACCCTTGGGATTGTTTGTGTACAATGCGGCAGATTCCCAGTTGCTTGAAAATGTATGCTTTGTTGTCATTCTAAACATAATATCTTGCGATACGATACCCAGCCAGCCGACTCCGTTTCCGCCGAATTTATTTTGAAGCGTCTCGCGTATGTCGGACGTAATCAAGTCGCCTTCGATTGCGGAATCGCCGTAATGAGCCACGCGCACAATTTTAGATTTTGCATTCTTCAATGCATCAAAAAAATAACTCAACTGTTTTGTGTTTCCGGTGATTGGAGTTTTTCTTCCCTGGACCGTAACGTAGATAGTATTATTCTCCGTTATTTCTTTTTCCGATTTCGAAATTTTGTTTTCAAGAATTCCTAAATCGGGCAAACCGAACGACGCCTGCAAAACATTTCTATGTGAATGATCGGTATTAACTTTGCGCGGCAGCAAATTCATCGGCGCATTATCCTGCGGTTGATTCTTTATGTCAGAAAATAGATCGACTGTTGTAAGACTTATACCCGCGAGCGAGTAATTAATGGTTGCAAACGAAGTAACGTAGAGGATTGCAATCGTAATTATCAATATCCAAAGCGGCTGTTTAATTTTATTTTGATTGTCCATCTTTACTTGACCTTTCAATTTTTCCAAAAAAATAATTCTAGACCGGTTATAATTTATGCAAATAATAAACTTTGCAAGCTAAATTACAAATTGTGTTTTGCCAAAACCTTCTCAACTTCCGCAGCCCATATTTTGTAAGCAGCAGCTCTGAAATGTATTCCGTCTATTGTTAATTCCGATTTTAAATATCCATCCGGAGTAGAAATATGTGGAATGAGATTAATCCAATCTATGTTGTTACGCTTTGCGTAGTCTGCCAAAAGTTTGTTCAGCTTATCAATCTCTCTATTCCTCCCGAAATTAGATTCTGCCGTGAGACCAAATTCTTTTCCGTAGAATTTTGCGGCGTAGGTTGTTGATTGAATCACCGGTATGATGTTTCTTGCGCGCAAACCCTCTATGATTTTCACGTACGTGGAAAATGTTTCCTCAACCGGAATCCAATTATAGATGTCGTTCAACCCGCCCATTATAAAAACAATTTTAGGATGAAGTTTATAAATGTAATTCATTCTTGCGGCATAACCTTGAAGTATGTCGCTGGGTATGCCGCGCTCAACCACGTCAGTGCGTCCGAGCAATTCATTCCACGCAGCACCGTGAGTAAGAGAATTGCCGAGCATAACAATGTTTGCTTGTTTGGTCTGGTAAATATCGTACATCGCTATTTGAATGGCGTAAACCGGATTCGATTTATACTTGAGACTGTCAATCTTTTGCTGTGCGGATAATTGAGCAACGGTTAGAAGAAAAAGCATTACGGAAATCGGCAAGGCATACTTTTTCATAATTTCCCTTTCGCGGAATGATTCATCAACATTTTATTAGCTGACAATTGTAAATAAAAACTTCGCTGTAAATAAGTAGTGTCTTTTATTTGATGAAGCAAAAAGGTGCTGCGTCTAAACTTATTTATCAGCTTTGTTCAATTTTTTTTCGTGTTGAGCTATCTTGAACTTTAAACTCTTTTCCATTGCAATAAGTTCGGATATTTTCGATGTGAATTCTTCTTTTTGCGTTTCGGTGTTGGCTTTTTCGATTTTTAATGACCGCAATTCTTCTTTGAGTGACGAAACATTATTCTTTAAGTCGGAAAGCGCGCGACTGTTATCGCCGATCTCGGCGGTAAGTTTCTGTTTCCGCTCGCTGAGCACCGAGTAATTATCATTAGTCTGATTGATAAGCTGGCGGATTTCTTTTTCGAGCGATTCTTTTTTTATTTCTAGCAAGGACGATTCGGATTGAAGCTGCTGCAGATAAATTTTGGTTTTACCCGCATCATCTTTCAGTTCCAACACTTCTTTTGACAACTCATCCTTTTCCTCTTTCAGATTTCCGATCATCTGCTCGATTGTCGTACGTTCTTTGTGAAGCACTTTCGTTAATCCGCCGTATTCGGCAACCTGACTCGTTTTTTCAAGAAGTATTTTTTCTTTGCTGTTGAGCTCCTTCTCTTTTTCGATAATTTCCTGGCGGAGAGAATTAAGCTTTTCTTTTGCCGCGCTAAATTCTTCGGTGAACTTGTTGATCACCCGGGAAAAATCGTTTTCAACTTTCAGATGATTTTCTTCGACTTCAATTTTTCTTTTTTCAAGCTCATCTAGACTGCTTCTTTTCCTTGCCAACTCTTCCGTAATTTTTTCTTCGTCGTTTTTAAGCTGAAGAATTTTTTCGTCTATCTCGGCTCTCACGGATTCAAACTTGCTTACATCTTCATATAACCGGTTGCGTCTATCGGCAAGTTCTTTGTTCTCGGCTTCCAACTTGTCTATGTTCTCTTTGGCAAATGTATATCTGTTTTCGAACTCGTCGTATTCTTTCTGTTTGGAGCGGATTTCTTCAATCAGAGATTCGCGCTTGGCAATAAACTCAGTATGTAGTTTCTCTTTCTCCGCCAGCTGATTGATAATGGTCGAAAGAGAAGATTCCAGATTGGATTTTATTTCTTCTGTAAGATTTATTTTTTCATTGATGGTTTTGAGCGCTGCGGT
>JAMCSN010000060.1 GCA_023381535.1 Bacteroidota bacterium | reverse complement strand
GACATGTATTCCATCGTACCGTGATAATTACGATCGAGCCACTTCTTCAAATGTTCGGTTTCGATTTCAAGTTTGTCGGCGGGTGCAAATCCTACAAGATCAAAACCAAGTTCTTTTGCTTTTTCAATTACAACTTGGTTCGTGATTTTGTTTTCGGATTCCATTTTACCAGTTCAATTTCTTCTCAAAGACTTTGATAAAAACGTCGTCATTGTGAATCTTCACTTCGTAAACATCTAATCCTTTTATGCCGCCGGCAACTATTCCGGTTTTGAGATCGTACTGCCAGCCATGAGCGGGGCATGTAACTTTTCCATCATCAACAAAACCATCATAAATTATAAATGCTTTCTGGTGAAGACACATATTGCTCAGCGCATACACTTTCCCATCAACTTTGAAAACTGCAACATCAATTTCATTTACGATAAACCGCTGCCCGATTTTTTCTTTCAGATTGGAATACTTGCAGACTTTGGTAAATCCTTGAAGCTCATTCATCAGATCATCTCTGTAAACACTTCGTCAATTGCAAAACCGCGCTGGGTTTCTGCAACGGTTGCCATGATAACTTCGGGATCGTGCTCGAAAAACAATTTCCAATTTTCATTGATGGCAACGGGAAGAATTTTCTTTTTTTCTTCGATGGTAATCATCGGCTGCAAGTCGTAACCCATCACATACGGTATGGGTACGTGAGAAGCGAACGGGAAAAGATCACCGCAATATAAAACAGTGTCCCGAGAATCGTGAACTTTTATGATTTGTTGAAATATGGTGTGCCCGTTAATTGTAACAAGATTTATTTCGTCATCGAACTGGGTATCTCCGTCAACAGAATTAAGAAGTCCTTCTTTCTGCAGCGGCATAAACCGTTCTTGAATAAAACTTGCGCGGTCTTTTTCAATAGGATTTACCGCCCACTCAAAATGTTTTTTCTGAACATAATATTTTGCATTGGGAAAAGTCGGAATCCATTTTCCATCTTTGAACGTTGTCGATCCGCCGGTGTGATCAAAGTGAAGGTGCGTCAATAGAACATCAGTTATTTCCCACGGATGAATGCCGATTTTGGAGAGTGATTGAATCAGCGTGAATTCGTGCTGATCCAGGCGGTAAATTTTTGAAAATTTTTCGTCCCAGTTTTCGCCTATCCCTGTATCGATCAAAATTTTTCGTGAATCGCTTACCAACAAAAGGTTGCGCGCGTGCAGTGTAACTCTGTTTTGATCATCCGCAGGATTACTCTTGTTCCATAAAATTTTAGGAATAATTCCAAACATTGCGCCGCCGTCCAAAGCAAAAACCCCGGTTTCAATTGCGTGCAATGTATATTTTCCTATTTTCATATCTTTGCTTTACATTTATCTTAATGGAGTAATTAGCTAATAACTATCAAAAAACTATGGAATTTTTTATGAACAACAAAATAGAAAGAAATTTTTCGCGGAATTTTAACTTGCTGCTAAAATTCAAGTTAATAGTTTTGCTGTTTGTTTGCATGCTAACAGTTTCTGTTTCCGCTCAGCAGAAAAGCGAAACCGGATTGAAAGTTATGACTTTCAACATTCGCTACGGCGCGGCAAATGACGGCGAGAATAATTGGCAGTTCAGAAAAGGTTATGCAGCAGAGACAATTCAGAAGTTCGACCTGGATATTTTAGGATTGCAAGAAGCTCTCAGATTTCAAATTGATGATTTATTGAAACAGCTGCAGCAATACGAACTTGTGGGCGTGGGAAGGGATGATGGTAAAACAGCGGGAGAATATTCATGCATTTTTTACAAAAAAGATAAATTCAAAATCGATTCTACTCAAACGTTCTGGTTTTCCGATACTCCCGAAATTCCGGGTTCAAAAAGTTGGGGAAACGAAATTACAAGAATCTGCACATGGGCAAGAATGACGGATAAAACTTCCGGCAAAACTTTCTACGCGTTCAATGTTCACCTTGATCATCAATCGCAGCCGTCGAGGGAGAAAAGCGCGCAACTGCTAGTTAAGCGAATCGGCGAAAAAAATCTTCCGGTAATTTTAACAGGAGATTTCAACAGCACGGAAGACAATCCGGCAATCAAAGCAGTTCTAGCTTCCGGTTTAATAGATACGTTTCGCGCGTTACACAAAACCGGACATAATCAAGGAACGTTTCATGCGTTCAAGGGAAACACCGACGGGGAAAAAATAGACTACATTTTCGTTTCAAAAGAATTCAACCCGGTTAGCTCAGAAATTATAACGACAAGTTACAACGGAAGATTTCCATCCGACCATTTCCCGGTATCTGCAACTATTATAGTGCGATAATAAAATCCTAGGTTATGTCCGAAAGGGCAAAATTTTTCATCCAAATATATTTGTTAGATTTTTCTATTTTTGATTTGCATTCAAAAAAATTGTGGGAAACCGCATAATGGTAAATCTCGCTCGCCTTCTTTTATTATCGCTGTTCATATTAACTTCTTCAACGTTTGGGCAGTATGTTAAAGTGATAAAAATTCTCGACGCAAATTTATTTGAACTTGAGGACGGAAGAAAAATCAAATTAGCCGGAGTTGATGCACCGCAGTTAAATAGCCCGATACCGTTCTTCCAAAAAGTTGCCGAGCAGGCAGTTTTTTACAGCGTCGGAAATATACTTGACCGAAGAGTGTACATGCAGTTAGTAACAAAACAAGAAAGATCAAACTATCAGCTAGTACATATTAAAATTAACTACCTTTTTGAAAAATCCGATTTTAACAAATCTTACTTGATGAAGGGGTTTGGAAAATTCTTTGATAATGCTGATACAACATTTAGAAATGATCTCATAGACGCTCAAACACAAGCAATTAACGCCAAGGACGGTATTTGGAACTACTACTCACTAGTTAATACCGACACATTGGATGTTGATTTAACAACTAGCGGCTTACAGCATCTAGTAGAAATCGATTCGGCAAATCTTGCAACCAAACTAAAAGTAAGACCAATATATACCGCTGTTCCTTTAGAGTTATTAGTTGGATCAGCTTTAACATTAGTTGGAAGCTACGGTAGTGCACTGCTAATATACGCAATTACGAAGCCTCAAGGAGAATATGCAGGCTATGGTGCAGCACTTGGCGGAATTGTGCTCGGCTATTCTTTAGGATTCCCCTACGGGATTTATCTTGTTGCTGAACACGATAACCCAAACTTGTCTTACGTAGTGGCCCTAGGAAGCAGCATTGCAACAGCTTTGGTTACAACCGGAATTTCCCTGGCTTTGTTTCCAACAGATCATGAGCACCCGACAAGATACATTCCTTTACTTTCACCAATAATTGGACCGCTATTGTATGTTCATCTTTTTCCTCCAGCTTATCCAACTCAAAGTGATTTGACTCCGCAACCTGAGATTTCTAGCGGACAGCAGAACTTTCAGAATTATTATAACTCCACCATGAGATTTAGAATGGAGCTACTCAGAATTAATTTTTAAAACAAAAAAGGGACTTGAGTGATCAAGTCCCTACAATAATTTTCTAACTCAACTAATAGCTAAATCTATCTTCCTAATCCGTCCAGATATTCTTTCCTTTTCAATAATGTGTCTTTATCTTCAACATGGTTGGGATCGGGAATGCAGCAATCAACCGGACAAACAGCGGCGCATTGAGGTTCATCATGAAAACCTGTGCACTCAGTACACTTATCGGGTACTATATAAAAATAATCTTTGGAAAAAAATCCGGATGCGCTGGAAGGAGCTGCATCGCCTTCGCCGTACGTTTTATCTCCTAATTTCCATTCAGCACCACCTTCATAAATTGCAGTGTTGGGGCATTCCGGTTCACAGGCGCCACAGTTGATGCATTCGTCAGTTATCATTATTGCCATAATAGGCCTCCTCTTTAATTGAAAAATTTATCTATCGGTTTTAATTCTTGGAATCTGTTTCCAAAACAAATTGAGGTCTCGATCGGAAGATAATTCATACAGGTCTTTAATGATCAGTTCTATATCGCTCACCAACAACTTTAGATTAATGTTTTTATGAATCGGTAAGTAACTTATCAGCTTTTTGTTTTCTTTCTCGGATTGACTCCATCGCATCATCGGCGATTTCATGACACTAAACTGTAACGCCCTACCTAAATCAGAACCAATCCTTGAAAAAAATACCTGTCTTCTCGATCACTTTCAGCCCATAATTCCTCAAAAACATTGTGGGCTAAAAAGAAATCGGATTCATTAAATAATCTGATTCCTTCAATAATATCTTTCAAATCCGCCGAAATAATACTAAATCAAGTCTTCCGATCTAAGATAAAATGAATTGTAAGCAAAGAAATTACCAGCCGCCACTTGCTCCACCGCCTCCAAAAGAGCCGCCTCCCCCAGAAAATCCGCCAAAACCACCACCTCCGCCCCCACCCCATCCGCTGCTTCGTCTGCCAGAGCCGCCCATGGAACCCAGAATTATCCATGGTAACAAACCGCCACCGCCTCCTCCACCCTTTCTAAAAATTGACGAAAGGATTATGAATACGATGAACAAGAATATGAAGGGAATGTGACTTCCCTTCCCGGAAATGTCCTTACTCTCTCCTTTGTATTCTCCTTTTGTAGCGGCAATTATCGCGTTGATACCGGCTGCAACTCCATTGTAATAATCACCTTCTTTGAAATAAGGGCGGACTTCATTTCTAAGTATTGAATTTGCCAGAGCATCGGGCAAGGAACCTTCGAGACCGTAGCCAACTTCAATTCTCATTTTCTTATCATCTTTGGCAACGAAGAACAAAATTCCGTTGTTGTTCTTAGCAGAACCAATTTTGTTTTTTGCAGCCGTTTGGTAAGTGAAGTCTTCCATCGGATAGCCGTTGAGAGAATGAATCATCAGAAAGACAACTTGGTTTGAAGTCGAATCGTCGAATGTTTTGAGTGTAGAGTTGAGAGTGTTAAGTTCGGAATTATCCAGTGTGGATGTAAAATCCGTGGCATAAGTTTTTAGAATTGGAAACTCGGTTTGAGCTTTCAGAAATAAAAACGGTATTATAAAAAAGGATACTATTTTAAAAATCTTCATTCAACACTCTGCACTCTTAGTTCTACACTCATTTCTTAAAACTGAACCTTCGGAACTTGCTCTGCGCCTTCCTGAGCTTTGAAATATTGTTTTTCTTTGAATCCGCTAAAGTTTGCAATCAATGCTGCCGGAAAAACTTTGATAGCAGTGTTATACTCCTGAACGACTTTATTAAATTTCTGCCGCTCTACAGTAATTCTATTTTCCGTGCCTTCAAGTTGAGCTTGTAAATTCAGAAAATTTTCATTCGCTTTTAGTTGCGGATAATTTTCCGAAACAACCAATAAACGTGATAACGCGCTGCTCAAACCGTCCTGCGCTTTCTGGAAATTTTGAAACGCTTGTGGATCACTTAGTTGTTCGGGCGAAAGTTTTACTTGTCCAACTTTTGCTCTTGCTTCGGTAACGGCTGTGTAAGTTTCTTTTTCGAAGTTTGCAACGCCTTTTACAGTTGCAACAAGATTCGGAATCAAGTCCGCCCGTCTTTGATAAACGTTTTCGACCTGGCTCCAACCCTGATTCACTCCTTCATTCAAAGCGACAAAGCCATTGTATTTTTTCACTCCCCAACCGACAATTGAAATAACAATGATTACAACTAGAGCTAAAACTCCTAACGCAATCAATAGTCCTTTTTTCATTTATCCTCCTGTGTAAAAGATTTCATTTCACAAACTTCATTAGAGACGACAGAAAACTAATTAGTCAGACTTCTCATAGGCGCGGGAATTTTTCCGCCGCGTTCAACAAAATTAGCGCTGCTTAGGTTACTCACTTTCATAATAGGAGCTTTGCCTAGCAAACCGCCGTAATCTACAAAGTCGCCAATTTTTTTCCCGTATGCAGGAATTATTCTTACCGCCGTAGTTTTATCGTTAATCACTCCTATGGCAGATTCATCGGCAATGATACCGGCAATTGTCGTTGCGGGAGTATCGCCGGGCACCGCAATCATATCAAGACCAACGGAACATACAGCGGTCATCGCTTCCAATTTTTCCAGCGTTAAATGTCCGGCTTGAACCGCGCGTATCATTCCCATGTCTTCACTTACCGGGATAAACGCCCCGCTCATTCCACCTACAGACGAACTTGCCATCAGCCCTGCTTTCTTAACTGAATCGTTCAACATAGCCAAAGCTGCGGTTGTTCCTGGAGCGCCAACGTCTTCAACACCCATAGCTTTTAATATGTCGGCGATGCTGTCGCCTTCAGCCGGAGTTGGTGCTAATGAAATGTCTACGATTCCAAAAGGTACACCGTGTTTCTCCGCAACTTTTCTTCCGATCAATTCTCCGGCACGGGTAATTTTGAAAATTGTTTTCTTAATAACTTCTGCAAGATGCTGAAGATCAACCCGTCCCGCTTCTTTGATAGCATCTAGCACAACACCGGGACCGCTGATACCGACATTAAGAGTTACTTCCGGTTCCGACACTCCGTGAAATGCACCCGCAACAAAAGGATTATCTTCAACTGCATTTGCAAACACAACAAGCTTTGCACAGCCGATTGAATCTTTGTCTTTTGTCTTTTCAGCAGTGAGTTTAATCGCTTCACTCATCATCAAAACCGCATCCATGTTTATACCGGCTTTGGTTGAAGCGATATTCACACTTGAGCAAACACGTTTTGTTTCCGAGAGCGCAAAAGGAATAGCTTTTATTAATTCACGTTCACCGTTTGTCATCCCTTTTTGAACGAGAGCTGAAAAACCGGCCAGGTAATCAATTCCAATATCTTCCGCAGCGCGATCAAGCGTTTTAGCAATTTCAACATATTCTTCCAAAGAGAATGAATCGAATGGAATTGAAACCGGCGTGATGGAAACTCTTTTATTTGCAATCGAAATTCCGTACTGCGACTCTATTTCCTTCGCGTACTTAACGTGATTTCCGCCGTACTTTATAATCTTGTCGTAAATTTTTTGTTTTGTCACTTCAAGATTCCGGTCGTGACAATCGCGCAAACTTATTCCGAGCGTGACGGTTCTGATATCGAAATGTTCGATCTCCGTCATCCGGATGGTTTCAAGTATTTCTTCAAATTCGTAGGGCATAAATTTGTTAGTTGATCGTCGTTAGTTGTTAGTAGTTTTTATTGCATTAATATATGCACTCAACCTAGGCGATAATTCATCAATCACTAATTTTATTTGTTCTATATTTTTCTGTGAAAGCAACTTTCTTTTCACCGCTCTGCGTAGCCAATGTTTGGTTTCAAATAAGGAGCCGCGTGCTATTCTAGCAAACCTTTTATTTTCTTTAGAACTACCCCTTCCTGTACCTTCTGCTATGTTAGCACCAATACTGTCTGTCGATCTTATAAGTTGAATTCCAACTGAATATCGAGCCAGTTGATGCCAGTCAATAGCAATATCCCAAATCAAATCCGATAATTTTTCAGATAACTTATAAACATCCAATTTTTCAAAATTCGTTCTTTCCAAATTATCACCCCCTTTTAATTATTCAACCAACTACTAGCAACTAACAACCCTCAAATCCTGTGCATAAATTTAAATACGTCTTCGTGCTGCAAGTAGATTTTGATTTTCAATTCTTCCGCAACTTT
>JAMCSN010000267.1 GCA_023381535.1 Bacteroidota bacterium | reverse complement strand
GAAGTGAAGGAATATTCCGAAAAACTCTTATCGAATCCGATCATCGAAGACTTTGAATTTTCGTTGGAAGAAGTAAAATGAAACCAAAATTCGGAGTTGTAGTTTTTCCCGGAAGCAATTGCGATCATGACGCATACTACGCTGTAAAAAAAGTCTTGGGATACGAAGCAGAATTCCTATGGCATAAAGAAAAAGATCTCAAACATTCCAACGTAATAATTTTACCCGGCGGATTTTCTTACGGTGATTATCTTAGAACCGGCGCGATCGCAAGGTTCTCGCCCATCATGGATTCGGTTTACAACTTTGCCGAAAAAGGCGGAATCGTAATCGGTATCTGTAACGGGTTCCAAATCCTTCTCGAGATTGGACTTCTTCCCGGCGTTATGCTGAAAAACGAATCGCTCAAGTTTGTTTGCAAGGATGTTCACTTACGTGTCGAAAACAACAAAAATATTTTCACTAAATCGATTAAGAAGAAACTGTTAACATTTCCCGTAGCGCACGGCGAAGGGAATTATTACACAGACGATGCGACTTTGAAATCTCTCGAAGAAAACGACCAGATTCTTTTCCGTTACGCATCGAAGGACGGGGATACGTCGAGCAAATACAACCCGAACGGATCGGTTTCAAACATAGCCGGCATTATGAATAAAAAGAAAAACGTGATGGGACTCATGCCTCATCCCGAAAGGCATTGCGATCCTGTGCTGAGTAATACCGACGGTGCACTCATTTTCAATTCTATTGCGAATAATCTTTTTAATTAATACTATTAGCCAGTACTAAATAAACGATTGTTTAGTTTATTTTGAACAATCGTAAATATTGTAGCGTTATAATTAAGAATAATATAAAGAGGAAAACATGTTCGGAAACTTAGGCGCTGGGGAACTTCTTATCATTCTTTTTGTCATCTTGATTTTGTTTGGTGCTAAGAAAATTCCGGATCTTGCTCAAGGCATCGGCAAAGGGATGCGCGAATTCAAGAAAGCGCTCAACGACGTTGAAGACAATATCAAAAACGCCGGTGATAAGAAAGACAACGGCAACGAAAAGAAATAACTCTTCATCAAAATATTCTTCATTCTTTCTAGAGGTAAATCATTTCAGTGACGTATAAAAATCACGCCGAAAAACTGGCTTTGATCCGTGATGGGAAACTTTCATTAAAAGAAAACGTTTCTGTATTCCTTCAACGAATTGATCAGAATAAAAATCTGAACGCATTTAATTTTGTTTTTGAAGACTCGCTTCAGCAAGCCGAATTAATCGAAGGAAAGATTAAGAACAGATTAGCCGGAAAACTTGCCGGGATGGTTATAGCAATTAAAGATGTTCTTGCTCTGAAAGACAAACCGCTCACTTGTTCATCCAACATTTTGAAAGATTTTCATTCGCTTTACACGGCAACAGCTGTTCAAAAATTAATCGATGAAGACGCAATTATAATCGGCAAAACCAATTGCGATGAATTCGCGATGGGATCGTCAAATGAAAATTCGGCTTTCGGTGTTGTACTGAATCCAATTAATCATTCACGCGTGCCCGGCGGTTCAAGCGGAGGTTCTGCTGTTGCAGTTGCTGCAAATTTATGTGATGTCTCTCTCGGTACCGATACTGGCGGATCGATCCGCCAACCGGCATCATTCTGCGGCATATACGGACTTAAACCAACTTACGGAAGAGTTTCGCGTTACGGACTTACGGCATTTGCTTCTTCATTCGATACAATCGGACCATTCGCTAAAAGCATCGACGACATTTCTCTCGTCCTTTCGGTTATGTCAGGTCATGACGAAAAAGATTCTACGAGTCAGGATATTGATGTGCCGGATTTTTCGACCGAACTAAAACAAACCAAAAAATTCAAAATCGGTTTGCCGAAAGAATATTTTGCCGAAGGTTTGAACGACGAGATTAAAGATTTAATAATGGTTCAAGTCGGCAAGTTGCAATCACAAGGGCATGAAATCATAGAAATAGATTTGCCTCACACCGAGTACTCGATCGCAACATATTACATTCTTACAACAGCTGAGGCATCATCCAACCTGGCACGTTTCGACGGCGCGCGCTACGGATACAGATCAAACCTTTCCGGTGATCTTCAATCAATGTACACGAACTCACGCTCGGACGGATTTGGCGCCGAAGTGAAACGCCGAATCATGCTCGGTACTTACGTTCTATCTGCCGGTTACTACGACGCATATTATAGAAAAGCACAAAAAGTCAGACGCCTTTTGAAAAAAGATTTCGACAAAGCTTTTGAAAAAGTTGACGTTATACTTACCCCCACTTCCCCATTTGCGGCATTCAAGATCGGAGAAAAATCCGACGACCCGCTTCAAATGTACTTAAGCGACATATACACGACCTCGGCAAATTTAGCCGGCATCCCGGGAATAAATGTCCCCATCGGAAATAACAAAGAGGGATTGCCTATCGGTATGCAGCTAATGGCGGATCAATTTGAGGAACTTAAACTATTACGACTTGGTAGAATAATTTAGTTTTTCTTATTTAATTAAATAAACCTAAAGTGCTCTTACACTCTAATTTATACTCTCTTGGATTGAATTTTTGTGGTTTTATCATTTATGTTTATTTAAGTACACCATGATAACCAAGAATGGAATGAGCGTAAGTGTGTGGATTTAAAAAACGTTTGCAAAAAAAATAAGTAATAATGAAAATCACTTTTCGACTTATTGTTTCACTTGTTTTGGTAGCGGCACTCGTTGCTTCTGTTTCTTCATATTTGCAAGTCCAAACTGAGCGCAACCGTTTAACAAACGAGTTGGATGTTCGCACTGTTATTTTGGGAGAAAGTTTGCAAGAGTCCATTAAAGAACTTTTGCGAGCAAAATCATCTGCTAGGTTAAAACGTTTCGTAAAGAGATTCGGCGATCGCGATAAACTCTTTGGAATAGCTGTTTACGACAGTCTCGGCAAATTATTAATGTCCGACACAAAATTTTTACCCGATCCCCCGGATTCAACAACCCACGTTTCTGAATCTATAATTCGAGGCGAAAGTATTGCTTCTTATACAACAGTAAACGATAAGTTAGTTCATACATATTCAATTCCAATTCTTATTGAGAATAAGATTGTCGGTGCTCTCCTACTTATACATGATGCTTCTTATATAGACGCACGGCTAAATGGTATTTGGGAAAATAATTTTGTGCGTCTTCTTATCCAGATACTGCTTATCATAATTACAACTGTTCTGGTTGTGAGATGGAGTATTACCGGACCAATTGCTCAAATTGCAAAATGGATGAGAGGCGTAAGGATTGGCAAAACAAATCAAGCCGTAAAGTTGCCTCGAGGGGATATTTTAAAACCCTTAGAAGATGAAGTAACACTTTTAGCAAAGAGTTTATCTATTGCCAGAGCAAGCGCAGAAGAGGAAGCTCGTTTACGTTTGCAATCCGACTCACTCTGGACTGCCGAACGATTAAAAGAACATGTGCGTCAAGAAATTGCTGACAGGAATCTGATAATAGTTTCTAATCGCGAACCATACATGCATGTGCGACAAGGAAATAACATAGAATGCGTTGTACCGGCAGGTGGTTTGGTAACTGCACTAGATCCAATTTTAAGAGCATGCGGCGGTGTATGGATTGCACATGGAAGCGGAGACGCTGATCGCGAAACTTCTGATGCAAAAGGAAAATTACTTGTTCCACCCGAAGATCCATCTTACACACTCCGTCGAATATTTCTAACAAAAGAAGAAGAAGAGGGACACTATTATGGTTTTTCGAATGAAGGAATTTGGCCTCTTTGTCATATAACACATACCCGACCTATTTTTCGTTTGGAAGATTGGATTAGCTATCAAACTGTTAATCAAAAATTTGCTAAAACTCTGCTTGATGAGATTAAAAACGAGACCGAACCGTTAATATTGATTCAGGATTATCATTTCGCTTTGTTACCGTTTCTAATAAAATCCAAAAGACCAGATGCTCGTGTTGCATTGTTTTGGCATATCCCATGGCCCAATCCTGAAGTATTTGGAATCTGTCCTTGGAAACAGGAAATTCTGTTAGGTCTTTTGGGTGCGGATCTGGTTGGATTTCATATTCAATTTCATTGCAACAATTTTTTAGAAACTGTCGATCGTTTTCTGGAATCAAAAATCAATTGGGATCAGTTTAATCTAGAACATAAAGGATCTGTAACCTCTGTAAGACCTTTCCCTATCAGTATAGCATTCCCGAATGCAGTTCATGATAAAACTCACCAACTAACTCCCAAGAAAACTCAACGTGAAATTGTTCTTAAAAAAATAGGTTTTGATGTTGAAACTATAGGAGTTGGTGTAGATCGCATTGACTATACTAAAGGAATTGTTGAGCGCATTAGAGCTGTTGAAAGATTTTTTGAAAAATATCCCGATTTTGTCGGACGTTTCACATTTGTAGAACTCGGCGCCCCAAGCCGTACTCATATCAAACGCTATCACGATCTGATTGCCGAATTGGAGGAAATTGTTGACAAAATAAATTGGCGCTTTCAAGCTAAGGATTGGAAACCAATAGTTTTTCTTAAAGCCCATCATGACCATCAACAAATTAATTTATTTTACAAAGCATCGGATATCTGCTTAGTAACTTCGTTACACGACGGAATGAATCTCGTTGCCAAAGAATTTGTTGGCTCACGTGACGATGAAGATGGCATACTAATCCTCAGTCAATTCACCGGTGCAGCACGGGAATTACAAGATGCTCTTATAGTCAATCCGTACAGCATTGAAGAAATGGCAGAAGCAATTCACACTGCATTAGTAATGCAGCCAAAAGAAAGAACTGACCGGATGCAACGAATGCGTGCAGTCTTACAAGAGCGAAATGTTTATCGATGGGCTGCGAACATAATTAATGCGTTATCGCGATTACGTCTTCCGATAACTCAAGATTTACAAAACCCTAAATAATTATGCCACCAACTTATTTGTACGGTAAAGAAAGAGCGCTGAAAAACATATTCAAGGAACTCGAGAACGTTCAAAAAATTTTTCTTTTCCTTGATTATGACGGAACGTTGGTACCTATAAGAAAACTGCCTGCTTTAGCGGTAATCTCTCCTGAAACGAGAAAACTGCTGAGACAACTTTCAGAACAAAAGAAAATAACATTGGTAATCAGCACCGGCAGAGCTCACGCAGACATAAATCGTCTTCTAGGTTTAAAAAATTTAACCATAGTCTCGAACCATGGTTTTCAAATTCATTACAAGGGCAAAACCTGGGTGCACCCCAAAGTTAATAAAATGCTTCCACTGCTGAATGAGCTTTCACGAAAACTGAATGTACTTGGGAAATCTATTAATTCGGTCCTTGTTGAAAATAAGAAATATACGGTAACGGTGCATTATAGAAATGTTCCGGTTGATCAGATTAATGTCGTCAAAAATCTTGTAGCATCAATGTCTGAGAAGTATTTTCCATTTGTAAAAATTACTTACGGCAAAAAGGTTTTGGAAATTAGACCCAACATTGTGTGGAACAAAGGTCTGGCTGTCCAAAAAGTTCTGAGGACATTTCATGCACAAAAGAAAAAATATTCCGCAGTTTATATGGGAGACGATACTACCGACGAAGATGCCTTCAAAGTTTTGGGAAGAAACTCGCTCACTGTCAAAGTGGGATCTAGCAAGAAAACCTTGGCAAAATATTTTGTACGTAATACAGATGAAGTTCTTCAATTCTTAAAAATAATAGTTAACGGAAATTATCAATGGAATTCTGATGGATAACAAAACAGCAAACGGTTTCCGGTTTTATACCCGGCAGAATTTAATTTTCTTATTGGGAAGACGCGCTAAAAATCTGTCCGAACTGTTAGCCGGTATAAAAGCAGTGCCTCCAATGACAATCTTTCAGCATACTCACCACTACTTGATACAACACGAGCACATCTCGCCGGAACCACCAAACGACTTTGCTTATTGGATAACCAGCGCTCTACAGGACAAACTCCTCGGTGAGAAAATTGCAAGTATCGATCTTAGACGTTATTCCGATCTGGAAAAAATCAGAACTGAATTGATCAACATTGTAAAAACAGCGCAAGAAGATATAGAAGGAATGCCTCATCACAACTCGCCATCAGGAGAAGAATTTCATTTTATGAGCGCGCGTTCCTTCGTATTTCCTACAAAGTATGTAGCGAACACTTTGCAGGAGTTCAA
The DNA here is from genome assembly GCA_023381535.1 of Bacteroidota bacterium. The sequence continues at coordinate 1,422 of JAMCSN010000267.1, read as the reverse complement.
GGAGTGTCTTGAAAAAGTTTCGGTTTATTCGATCTACTTTCATGTGTTCGAAGCGAGATTTCACAAAAAAGAATTCGACTTTTCGCTTTGGCTTTCGAAATCTCTTGGCGAAGAAAAATTAGCCGAAGAATTCAGCAAACTGGATCCATACACGCAAACCATCGAAAACCTTCGGAAAACTCTTGTCAAACTGATAATGAACAAACTTGAAGGAAATAAGAATGGCAAAGCTTAGAGAATACGAACAATTTGTCGGGTCGGATGTTATTGATGAACTTGAACTCTACGCCGGTAAACTCCAGAACGTTTCGGTTCAAAATATAAATTCGACGGCAGTTGGAGGAGGAGTCGCTGAGATTCTAACCCGGATGATTCCGCTTCTTAAAGAGCTTGGAGTTAATGCGTGCTGGGATGTTATTAAAGGTGGAGAAAAATTCTTTGAAGTAACTAAGAAGATGCACAATGCACTTCATGGTCAGCAAGTAACATTCACTCGTGATGAGATTGATCTTTATCTTTATACAAACGAGCAGAACAGAAACGAAATGGAGTTGAATAGAGATATAATTTTCATTCATGATCCTCAACCGTGCGCACTTGTGCTGGCAAAAAAATCCAACGGCAACCGTTGGATATGGAGATGTCACATTGATTTTTCGAATCCGGACTTATTCACATGGCAGTTCTTAAAAGAATATATCAATAAGTATGACGTAAGCGTTTTCTCGGCACCATCGTTCGCAAGAAAACTGAAAGTACCTCAAGTATTGATCTCTCCGTCAATCGATCCAACAAGCGACAAGAATAAAGAGCTGCCTGATGAAATAATTACTTCTGTTTTGGAAAAATTCGGCATTGATAGGAAACGGCCGATTGTTACACAAATTTCCCGCTTCGATTATCTTAAGGATCCGGTCGGCGTTGTTAAAGTTTTTAAATTGGTAAAAAAATATGCGGATTGTCAGCTCGTTCTTGCGGGCGGAGGCGCCACCGATGATCCCGAAGGTGCGAAAGTTTTAAACGATGTACGAGAAATTGTTGAAAACGATCCCGACATTTTTCTTTTGCTTCTTCCACCTGCCAGCGACATAGAAATCAATGCGCTTCAAAGGGCTTCTTCAGTTGTACTTCAAAAATCCTTAAAAGAAGGATTCGGTCTTACCGTAGCAGAAGCACTCTGGAAATCAAAACCGGTAATAGCGGGTGCTGTCGGCGGCATTCCTCTTCAGATCACGAATAAGTATTCCGGACTCTTAACTCATTCAATTGAAGGTACAGCGTTCGCACTAAAACAATTACTTCAAAATCCGGATTATGCAAAAAGGCTTGGAGAAAACGGACGCGAAAATATCAGGAGAAATTTTCTCATAACCCGACACTTGAGAGATTATCTTCTTCTCTTCTTGTCGTTAATCACTAAGA
>JAMCSN010000256.1:996-7691 GCA_023381535.1 Bacteroidota bacterium | reverse complement strand
ATTGTGCTATCGGTATCAAGGATGGGCGCAGCGCAATAACTTCGTACTTGCAGAAAGCATTCACGGATATTTTTTCTGAAGACGAAAACTTGAGCAGAAGAAATTACGGCTTCTCAAGATTTTCGGTCAAGTTGGCAAAGAAACTAATCGAACTTCTTTCGGTAAAGAGAGAAGTAATCACCAAAGATTCTGAGCCGCATGAATACGCATTATTATTCCCATTGAAGTTTGTTGTTAGCGATAAAGAAAAAATGGAAGTTGAAAGTGTTGCAGCCAAAAAAGTTGTGGAGGTTAAACCTAAGACAGAGAAATTGCCAGAACAAAAAGCAGAAGCTCAAGCTGAACCTGTTGTTAAGAAAGAACTAGCAGTATCACAGTTATCTTGTTTGTATCTGGAAGATCAAGTCGATTCTCAATTGTTGTTCAAGGTTCAGATGAAAGATTTGAAAGGGATTGAATTCGCTCCTAGTTTTGAAACGGCATTGCCTCTTCTTAAGACCAAAAAATTTGATTTCATTATTATGGATATCAACCTTCAGGGCGAATATAACGGGTTGGATGCGTTGAGAATTATCCGAAAGATGGGCGGCTACAAAGATATCCCGATCATTGCTTCCACAGCTTATCTGCAGCCCGGCGCCCGTGAAAGTTTTATTAATGCCGGCTTCACAGAATTCGTTTCCAAACCATTGCTTCGTGAAAAACTACTCGACGTTCTTAAGAAAATATTTGAGTAAATATTTCTTTACGTTCAACTTCTCATGATCAACAAATTCTATTTTCAGTATGAACAAAGCAATTTATAATTCACCAATCGGATTGATTGAAATCTCCAGCACCGAAAATTCCATCGCCTCAATTTATTTTATAGATGAAGAGCCGAAGACTAAATATTCTACGAATGATTATTTAGAAAATTGTGCTCGGCAACTGGATGAATATTTCAAAGGTACACGCAGAGAATTTGAATTGCGGTTAGAACCCGAAGGGACAGAGTTTCAGAAGAAAGTTTGGAAAGAACTTTTGGAAATACCATTCGGAGTGACAACCTCGTATCTCGAACTTTCAAGAAAACTTGGCGATCAAAAAGCAATCCGCGCTGTTGCCAACGCAAATGGTCAAAACGAAATTTCCATTATCATTCCGTGCCATCGTGTAATTGGAAGCGACGGGAGCTTAACCGGTTACGGCGGGGGATTATGGCGTAAAAAATGGCTGCTCGAACATGAACAAAAATATTCCGGCGGCGCCCATCAAATGAATCTTTTTCGATGAGTTTTTTTCAAAAAGAAATATCGCTCAAACCAAAGCCTCGCGGATTTCACCTTATTACGGACGAAATTGAAAAACAAATTCTAGAACTGGCAAAAGTTTCTGTCGGAATTGCGCACATCTTTATCAAACATACATCAGCATCGATAACACTGAATGAAAACGCAGACCCGACTGTTCGTTCCGATATGGAAATGTATTTCAACAAGATTGTCCCGGAGAACGCTTCCTATTTTCAGCATACGCTGGAAGGAACCGGTGACATGACATCTCACATCAAATCGGCATTACTTGGTAGTTCGGTGACAGTTCCGGTTACGAATGGAAAGTTTAATCTCGGTACTTGGCAAGGAATTTATTTATGTGAGCACCGTAACTACGGCGGCTCTAGAAGAATTGTAATAACGGTTATTGGCGAGTAAAAACGTTTTCGTTATGCCGGTTCTTCGTGGGTCAAACAATGAAGCGTGCCTAAACCCCAAACTAAATCCACGGAATTAATCCCAACAACGATCCTATCCGGAAATAATTCCGCTAGAATATTCAGCGCGTGTCTATCATTTGGATCATTAAAGGTCGGAACCAACACTTTACGATTGGAAATATAAAAGTTGGCATAACTTGCCGGCACACGCATATTATCAAAATAGAGCGGAGATGGCATTGGAAGTTCTACGACATTTATTTTCGATCCGTCTTCCAACCGCGCATTTTTCAACCGTGAAAAATTATCTTCGAGCAGAGTAAAATTTTCTTCGAAGCTATTCGTTTCTTTGCAAAGCACTACTGTGTTGCTGTTAACAAAGCGGCAGAGATCGTCAACATGACCATGCGTATCATCGCCAACGATTCCTTTACCAAGCCAAATCACATTTGTAACGCCAAAGTATTTGTGGAAGATTTCTTCGTAATCATTTTTAGCAAACCCGGGATTTCTCGTCTGAACATTTTCATCGAGCAGACATTCTTCTGTAGTCAAAAGTGTCCCGCGGCCGTTAACATCTATGGCTCCGCCCTCAAGCACAACTTTTTTGCCGTTATGAATTGCTTCGATCATTTCATGCTTAAGCTTTTTTGAAAGGATGCGTGGAATATTTTTGTCTTTCTTCCAATTATCGTATTTAGCCCATCCGTTAAAACGGAAACTGATGCCGGTTATGTTCTCTTCGGATTTCGCAAATGCCGGTGATGAATCGCGCATCCACCCGCGGTCGGTTTGCGCGACAATGAAATCGACATAATCCAAATCGACATAATTTTTCTGAAGAATTTTTTGAACTTTCTTTTTTTGTTCTTGCGGTTGAATTATGATTCTTACTCGCTCTCCTGGTACTAGATTTTTAACGATCTCAGCGTACACCCATGGTATCGGTGAAAATTTTCCAGGCCAATCTTCTTTTTGATGCGGCCAGCAAATGATAGTTGATTTATGCGGTTCCCATTCGGCGGGGAGACGTAAAGATTTGTTCATCATATCAAATTTTATTTTAGAAATCTTTCGGTGATACCTTGGTATGCATCAATTCTTCTGTCGCGCAAGAACGGCCAGTTTCTTCGAACGTTTTCAAGATGATCGAGACTTACTTCGGCAACAAGAATTTCTTCTTTATCGGCAGATGCTTGTGCGAGAATAACTCCTTGCGGACTTGCGATAAACGACGAGCCCCAAAATTCTATTCCGGCTTGCTCTTTCACGGGTCGTTCAAAACCCACACGATTAACCGACGCAACATAAACGCCGTTGGCGATTGCATGTGAACGCTGAATGGTTACCCAAGAATCTTTTTGAGCTTCACCGTGTTTCTTTTTCTCGCTTGGATGCCAGCCGATAGCGGTGGGGAAAAACAAAACGTTTGCGCCTTTCAATGCCGTGATTCGCGCGCCTTCCGGATACCACTGGTCCCAGCAGATCAGCGTTCCGATCTCGCCGTATTTTGTTTTGAACGATTTGAAACCGAGATCTCCTGGAGTGAAATAAAATTTTTCATAGTACGCCGGATCGTCTGGAATGTGCATCTTTCTGTATGTGCCAAGAATCTTTCCGTCGGCGTCGATCACAACTGCTGTGTTGTGATAAAGTCCGTGCGCTCTTTTTTCAAAAATCGGAACGATGATAGAAACTTTTAATTTTTTAGCTGCAGATTGAAATGCTTTTGTTGATGGACCAGGAATTGTTTCAGCAAGATTAAAAAGTGAAGAATCTTCCTTCTGGCAAAAATATTGAGAGCGATAAAGTTCAGGCAGACAAATTACTTTTGCACCTTTCTTTGCTGCTTTATCAACCCACGATAAAGTTTTTTTAAGGTTCTTGTCCGGATCGGCGGTGAAAAACATCTGCAGTAATCCGATTTTAAATTTTTTATTCTTTGTCATGTTCTATTCAAACTTGTGAATGACTATCTCGATTTTTCAACCGCAAATTTGTTATAGATAAACATAAGAACTGTTGCCGCAACGCCTATTCCGAACATTGTCATGAAGATCACATTTGTGTTGTTAGTCTTAGTTGCAAATTGTTCGTACAACCAGCCGCCGAAAGGATCGCCTGCAAATCTCGCAATTGCGATCGGCAGAAAAGCATATCCTTGATACAAACCTTGCTGTCCCGGAGGCGCGATTTCGGAAATGTATTCATAATATCTCGGCGCTTGAATCATCTCGCCGATTGAAAATGTTGCGACTCCGGCTACAATGGCTGGAATGCTGGGATGTATTGCGATGATGAGCCAAATTAAACTTGATATTGCAAAACCGGTTAAGATTGCCGAATGTGTCGGCAACTTTTTTGTTAGTCTGTTTAAAGGAATCTGCAATAAAATTATTGCGCCCGCGCCGGCCCATGATTGGTAAATTTCATAAGGCGCGCTTCTGCTAATAAAATCCGTTATATAATATGGAACAATTATGAACTCTTGCCAGAAAATGATCCAATACAATGAATAGATCAAAAGGAAAATCATGAACTTAAAATTTGCTAGAACAACAAATAAGTTTTGAATCTTCTTCCCAAGTGATTCGACAACCACTTCATCTTTCTCGCTTCGAACATCTTTGTACATAACCAAATTAACAATCAACATTGCTAAACAGCTTATGGACGAAACCAGATAAACAAATTCGTTGCCGAAACTATCGCGTACGAAATAAGCAATCGTCGGTCCCAACATTGCACCGACATTTACCAGCCAATAATAAATTGCATACCCAAGTGATTTGGAATCTTCGGTAGATGCTGCGGCAACAGTTCCTAGTACCGATGGTTTTATGAATGAACCTCCGAACGCGGTAAGCAGCAAAAAAATCATTACTAACCAAAAGTGATCAAAGCCGCCGTAGATTCCGGAGAACGCGCTCATACCAACAGAACCGATCAAGAAATACCCCAGCGCTAAAATTGAGAACGCAACATGGAACGCTTTTCTGTATCCCCATTTGTCAGCAAGTGTTCCTCCAAGAATTGGAAGTAAATAAAGAACTCCGCCGAAAATACCGGAAAGTTGTCCGGCTTCGGATTCGGTGAAACCAAGTTTGTCCCTCATGTAAACCATGAAGACGATTTGTTGACCGTAGTAAGCTAATCGTTCGAAGAGTTCCATTGAATTAGCGACCCAGAAAGAAGACTTAAAACCGCTTTTCAGTTTTTGGATTTCTTGCGAGAGGTTCACGAATACTCCATCGATAATTTGTTGCGCAATTTAAGATAAATCAAATAAATATTATAGTGATTCAAGATGCATTTATTTAATTTTCATACCAAATTTTTGTGTTACTATTGATGAAAAAATTTGCGATAACCGGTGTTGCCGGATATGTAGCACCAAGGCATCTCAAAGCTATTAAAGAAACGGGGAACACTTTGGTTGCGGCTCTCGACCCTCACGATTCGGTCGGAATTCTAGACTCATATTTTCCGGCGGCAGATTTTTTTATTGAACACGAAAGGTTTGAACGACATCTCGAAAAACTTCGACTCGATGATTCAACAAAAATAGATTTCTTAACAGTCTGTTCTCCAAATTATTTGCATGATAGTCATATAAGATTGGGATTACATACCGGTGCCGATGTAATTTGTGAGAAACCGCTTGTGCTCAATCCGTCCAATCTTGAGGCGCTGCAACGCGTAGAAAAAGAAACCGGCAAAAAAGTTTACACTGTAATGCAGCTACGGTATCATCCTTCAATTATTGAATTGAAAAAGAAAATGGGATTGATGAAGTTCAATTCCAAACCGACAGTCGAACTGACTTATATAACTTCGCGCGGCAAATGGTATTTCTATTCATGGAAAGGTGAAGACGAAAAATCCGGCGGCATCGCCACAAATATTGGAATACATCTTTTCGATTTGCTGATATGGCTTTTCGGTGAAGTCAGCGAGAGTCATGTTTTTCTATCTGAACAGAAAAAAATGAGTGGATTACTCGAACTAAAAAACGCAAACGTGGTGTGGTATCTTTCCGTCGATGAAAATGATTTGCCCGCTCATGTCAGAAAAACCGGGAAGCAAACGTACCGTTCCATCAAAGTTGATGAAGACGAAATTGAATTCACGGATGGATTCACGGAACTGCACACAAAAGTCTATCAAGAAATGTTGAAAGGAAAAGGTCTTGGTATTGCTGATGCTTATCCTTCCATCGAAACTGTTTACAGAATCCGTTCCGAAAAACCGAAAGCCAAGGGAGATTTATTTCACCCACATTTGGAGGGTTCAAAATTATGAGTTACTTCGTTCACGAATCTTCGTATATCGATGATGACGTTGAGATTGGCGACGGAACAAAAATCTGGCATTTCTCCCATGTTCAGAAAGGCGCGCGAATCGGAAAGAACAGCGTGCTGGGTCAAAATGTAAATGTCGGTACTAATGTTGTCATCGGAAATTTTGTGAAGATTCAAAATAACGTTTCAGTTTATGAAGGTGTTGAGTTGGAAGATTATGTTTTCTGCGGACCTTCAATGGTGTTCACAAATATTATCGATCCGAGAAGCAAGTATCCACAAGTTGGATCTCAATATTATATTAAAACTTTGGTGAAAGAAGGCGCTTCGCTTGGTGCCAACAGCACAATTGTATGCGGTCACACGATTGGCAAGTTCGCTTTCATCGGCGCCGGTGCAGTTGTTACCAAAGAAGTTCCCGATTATGCTTTGGTTGTCGGCAATCCGGCAAAACAAGTTGGATGGTTGAGTGAAGCTGGACAGAAATTGATTTTTGATTCTGATGGAATTGCATATTGCAGTAAATCAAATAAAAAATATAAACTGGAAAACAACAGGGTAGTCGAAACGAGTTAGTGCTATTCATACACCCATGCAACCTTTTGACTATGCCGATAAATAATTTCACAAAAAATATTTGCAATAACTAACCACGTTCTATTAACTCAAATAGTGAGCTCGTTATGAAAGTACCATTG
>JAMCSN010000256.1:0-986 GCA_023381535.1 Bacteroidota bacterium | reverse complement strand
AAGCTGGACAGAAATTGATTTTTGATTCTGATGGAATTGCATATTGCAGTAAATCAAATAAAAAATATAAACTGGAAAACAACAGGGTAGTCGAAACGAGTTAGTGTTGGAAGTTAGAGCGGGGTGGATTGCAAAACAGAAATAATGCATGATTGCTTGGATGCACGAGTGAATGAAGTTGTTAGGAGGGAACAATGAATTATGAATTTTTGAATAGGAATAAGAATATTAATCGGGGGTTTAGAAAATTAGAAGTATGGCAAGAAGCCATCGAACTTTTTGCAATTGTGAAACATCAATTGGACGGACTCAAATCGGTTTCTTTCAAAGTGAAGGCACAGATTGAGGATTCAATTCTATCTGTATCTTCGAACATAGCTGAAGGTTATAGTAGAAGGTCTATTAAAGAAAATATTCAATACGTAACAATTTCATTGGCATCGCTTAGTGAAAATTATACTCAAATTTTTGCTCTGCTAAATGCCGGCGTATTAAATCGAAGTTGGTTTGATGAGTACGATAACAAATTGTATTCTTTAGAAAATAAATTAATTCAGTTGAACAGAAGCATGATTGCAAAGCTGGGTCAGAACGATTGGCAAAATGATTATAAAGTTAGAGAGCTGATTACGCCTTACAAATCATAATTATCCTCTAACATGCAACCATTCAATCTTTTTGCTGTCATTCATGCATCGTTAATCAATTATACTGATCATACACCCATGCAACCTTTTGACTATGCCGATAAATAATTTCACAAAAAATATTTGCAATAACTAACCACGTTCTATTAACTCAAATAGTGAGCTCGTTATGAAAGTACCATTGCTTGATCTAAAACCGCAATATCTCTCGATCAAAAAAGAAATTGACGAAGCCGTTCAGCGTGTTATCGATTCGCAATATTTTATTATGGGTCCCGATGTTGCAAAACTTGAAGAAGAAATTTGTCAATACCTCGGATGTAAGAAAGCTGTTGGTGT
>JAMCSN010000021.1 GCA_023381535.1 Bacteroidota bacterium | reverse complement strand
GCTGCTTGCAAAGAATGAAACCGGCTACAAAAATTTGATGAAGATGACGACGATCGGACACAAAGAAGGGTTTTATTACCGTCCGAGAATCGACATGGAAATTCTTCGGCGATACAGCGATGGATTGATTTGTACTTCAGCGTGTCCCGCCGGTCCCATTGCAACACCGATTATTAATGATGATTATAACAAAGCGAAACAAACCGCCATTAAGCTGAAAGAAATTTTCGGCGATGATTTTTATCTAGAAATTCAAGATCACGGATTGGAAATCGAGAAACCGATTCTTCAAACGATACCGAAACTTGCACGCGAACTCGACATAAAACTTGTTGCTACGAACGATACTCACTACATAGAAAAAGATCACGCGATTCCTCACAACGTTTTACTTCTCCTCGGCGATAAATCCGGTTCGGCTGATTACAATCAATTGCGTTACGGCACAGATCAAATTTATTTCAAGTCTGTTGATGAGATGAAAAAGATTTTCAAGAACTATAAAGGAGCCATCGAAAACACTCTTGAGATCGAGCAGAAAATAAATTTGGCAATTGATTTTAAGGGGCATCACTTTCCGCAGTTCCCAATTCCGAAAGACTCGGATGCAAAAACGCTTGAAGAATATTTCAACCAGCTTTCCGAAGAACGCCTTCACAGAAAATTTAAAACCGTTACGCCGGAAATATCAGACAGATTCAAATATGAACTGGATGTAATTAACAAAATGGGTTACGCCGGATATTTTCTTGTTGTTCAGGATTTTATTAATGCGGCAAAGCAAAGAGGAATTCCGGTTGGTCCGGGACGCGGAAGTGCTGCTGGAAGTTTGGTCGCTTACATTCTTGGAATTACAAATGTAAATCCGCTTCAGTACAATTTGTTGTTTGAAAGATTTTTGAATCCAGCGCGTAAATCCATGCCCGATATCGACGTTGATTTTGCAGACGATAAACGCGGCGAGGTAATCAATTATGTAAAAGAGAAGTATGGAGAAAATTCGGTATCGCAGATTATAACTTTCAACCGGCTTTCTTCACGCGCGGTTTTAAGAGACGTTGCGCGCGTTCTTCAGATTCCGATTCCAACCGTCGATAAAATTACCAAATGGATTCCGTCAAAGTTTGGAAGGGTTTTCACTCTTGACCAAGCTCTTGCGGAAGTACCGGAACTCGATTGGGTAAAAAAATCGGATGATCCTCAAATTATAAATTTATTAAAGTATGCGCGTGTGCTTGAAGGAATGAATCGCAACGCATCCAAACATGCAGCCGGCGTTGTGATTACTCCCGGCGAGGTTAGCGATTACGTTCCAATGGCAACTCTTTCAAATGAAAACGATCTCGTCACGCAATTCAACTTGAAGGATTTGGAAGACGCCGGAATTTTGAAAATGGATTTTCTTGGATTGCGGACGCTTTCAATTATTCGTGACACGATTGACCTGGTGAAACAAACGCGCGGTCAAGACATCAACATCGATGACATTCCGATCGACGATGAAAAAACTTATGCAATGTTCGGACGCGGTCAGACAACTGCAGTGTTCCAGTTTGAAAGTGCCCCGATGCGCGAGTACTTGAAAAAACTTAAAGCTACATCCATTAGCGATCTTGCGGCAATGAATGCGTTATATCGCCCGGGTCCGATGGAGTTCATCGATGATTTTATTTCTAGAAAGCAAGGCAGAAAAAAAATTGTTTATCTCCATTCCATTCTCGAACCAATTTTGAAAGAGACTAACGGCATCATTGTTTATCAAGAACAAGTTATTCAGATAGCCAATAAAGTAGCGGGAATGAGTTTAGCCGAAGCCGACTTGCTGCGCCGTGCAATGGGTAAAAAAGATTTGAAAGCAATGGCAGAGCAGAAAGAAAAATTTACCGAAGGCGCGGTTAAAAATAACATCGATAAAAAAGTTGCACAAGAAATTTTTGAAGCGATTGACAAATTTGCGAACTACGGATTCAACAAGAGTCACGCAGTTGCTTATTCCATCGTTGCATATCAAACGGCATATCTTAAAGCGCACTATCAAGAAGAATTTTTGGCGGCAAACCTTTCAAACGAATTTGGCAACACGGACAAAGTTACAACTCTGCTTGAAGAGTGCCGCAAACTCGGGATAAAAGTTTTAGCGCCGGATATCAATAATCCTTCTGTCAAGTTCGGCGTGAAAGATAAAAAAATTGTTTTCGGTATGTCTGCAATAAAAAATGTCGGCGTTAACGCGGTGGAAACAATCAAAGCCGCACACGTTAAGCTTGAAAGAAATTTCAAAAGCATTTATGATTTTTGTTCGAACGTTGATACGAGAACCGTTAACAAGCGTGCGTTGGAAGGTTTAGTTCTTGCCGGCGCGTTCGATTCTTGCGGCGGATCCCGCGCGCAAAATTTCGATAGCATTGAAGAAGCGTTGTATTTTGGAAGTAAAGTTCAATTGGCACAAAATTCCAATGTTGATAGTTTGTTCGGAGGAGATTCGGAAGCGTTAAGAATTCATGAACCGGAGCTGCCGAAATCAAGAGCTTGGGAAATGAAAGACCGTCTTGCAAAAGAAAGGGAAGTGCTCGGATTTTATCTAACCGACCACCCCTTATCGAAATATGAAATTGAATACCGTTCATTCGCAACTGTCCATTTGGGCGAAACGGAAACATATAATTTCAACGAGAGTGTGCGTGCATGCGGTGTTGTAACGGAAGTAAGAACTAAGATAGACAAACGCGGTAATCAGATGGTTTTTTTCAAGCTGGATGATTTTTCCGGTTCGTGCGAATGTCTTATGTTTTCAAAAGTTTACGCGACGTGCGAAAAATTAATTCTTCCCGAATCGACAATACTTGTTGCCGGGAAATTGGAAAGTTCCGGTGATGCGGTAAAACTTCATGTTGACGAAGCATATTCGCTTGATGAAGTGAAACAAAAACTTACCAAGCGTTTAGGTATTACGATTGACAGAGCTACTCACAATCCGGAAACAATTTCTCAGTTGAAAAAAATTATGGAAGAACATGAAGGTAATCTTCCGGTGTCGATGTGTTTGAAAGACGAATTGAACTTGCGGGAATTCCATATAAACTACAAAGTTGCTTTGAATTCAGATTTCATTCCGAAAATCAAAAAACTATTGGGCGAAGAATCGATAGTATATTTTTCAAATTGAAATTATTGGATAAACGAAACCTCTTTGTATCCTGTTCACACCGGATTGATTTGATTTGATTTTTTGATTTCTTAAGTTTGTGCCACCGTAAACAACAAAAGGAAAAAGATGGAAAAGAAATGGGCACTGATTCTTGGTGCTTCAAGTGGTTTCGGCGGCGCTTCTGCCGTTGAACTTTCCAAAGCCGGTTACAGCATATTCGGTATTCACCTAGATAGACAAGCAACAATGCCGGCTGTTCAAAACGTAGTTAAGAAAATTGAGAAGAACGGTCAGAAAGCCGTCTTCTTCAACATAAATGCTGCAGATCAAATAAAGATTGACGATACTCTCGATGAAATTAAGGAGCGCTTCACCACAAAGGAACATCCTTACGTAAATGTTCTTATTCACTCGCTCGCATTCGGAACATTGAAACCGTACATTGGAAAAAATCCTAATGATTGTGTTACGCCTGCACAGATGTCGATGACGCTCGATGTTATGGCGCATTCATTGGTTTATTGGACTCAAGGATTAATACAAAGAGATTTGTTTGCCGAAGGCGGAAGAATTTTTGCTTTGACCAGCGCAGGTTCTCACACAGTCATTCCAAATTACGGACCTGTGTCTGCTGCTAAGGCTGCGCTTGAGGCTCACATTCGTCAGCTTGCCGTTGAACTTGGCCCAATGAAAATCACTTGTAATTCTATCATGGCAGGTGTCACCGATACGCCGGCGGGTAATAAAATTCCAATGTTCGACAAAATGCTTAAAGCAGCCGAGATGAAAAATCCTACAGGCAGATTAACCACTCCTGAAGAAGTTGCAAAAGCAATCGTTCTTTTGTGCGATGAGAGAGCTTACTGGATTTCAGGAAATGTTATCGGTGTTGACGGCGGCGAATACATTGTTAACTACATTGGGGAAAGGACCAGCGCACCCAACAAATAAATTGGATATAGATCATGAATGAATTCTCGTTTTCTGAAGAACAAAGAATGCTGCGGGATATGACCCGCGATTTTGTTAACAATGAAATTAAACCTATTGCTGCAAAGATAGACTCCGAAGAAAAAATTCCAAATGAACTGATTCAAAAACTTGGTGAACTTGGTTTTCTTGGCGTTTCATTTCCCGAAGAATATGGAGGCGGAGGATTCGGTGAGATCGGTTACTGCTTAATGCAGGAAGAAATTGCACGCGGATGTATGTCAACTGCAACGTTCATCGGCGCACATCAATCAATTGGTTCTAATGCAATTTACATTGGCGGAACAGAAGATCAGAAACAAAAATATTTGGTGCCGCTTGCAAAAGGAGAAAAGATCGGCGCATTCTGTTTAACCGAAGCTCAAGCCGGTTCGGATTCATTTAACGTAAAGACCCGCGCTCATCTCGATGGCAATGAATGGGTAATCAACGGTGAAAAACTTTGGATTACAAACGGAGGAATTGCAGATATAGTTTCTGTATTTGCCAGAACTGATAAAGGCATCAGCGCATTCATTGTAGAAACAAAAACTCCGGGTTATCACGCAGGTCCGCCCGAAAAGAAAATGGGAATTAAAGGAAGTACAACAAACGCGATAACTTTTGATAACGTCAGAATCCCGAAAGAAAATTTAATTGGAACTAACGGTCGCGGTTTTATTGTTGCGATGAAAACACTGGACGCCGGACGGTTAGGTCTTGGTGCTGCATGTCTTGGTGCGTCAAAAGAATTGCTGGAAATGTCGGCGCGCTATGCAAAGCAGCGCGTACAGTTTGATCAGACAATATCAAACTTCCAGGCAATTCAATTCATGCTTTCGGAAATGGCTACTTTAGTTTATGCTATGGAATCGATGGTCTATCGTACTGCCGTTGATTATGATTTGAAGAAGGATGTGTCACGTCAGTCGGCAATAATAAAACTTTTCTGCTCAGAATCTCTTGATAAGATTGCCGATTTCGCAGTTCAAATTCATGGCGGAATGGGATACTCACGCGAACTGCCGATTGAAAGATTCTACCGCGATTCGCGTATCAACAGAATCTTTGAAGGAACAAATGAAATTCAAAAAGGAATAATTGCTCGCGAAGTTTTAAAGAAAAACGGAAGCGTATAAAATTTTATTAAATTTAATTTAGAGGAGTAAATTCAGTTATGAAACCAAATACTTTTACTGACGGAAATTTTGAAGCTGAAGTATTGAAGTCGGATGTTCCGGTAATAATCGATTTTTGGGCAGCGTGGTGCGGTCCATGCAGAATGATAGCACCGATTATCGAGGAGTTAGCCGACGAATACCAAGGAAAAGTTAAAGTTGGAAAACTTGACGTTGACGAAAACCAGCAAACGGCAATCAAGTATGGTGTAAGAAGTATCCCAACAGTTTTATTTTTGAAAGGCGGTCAGGTGAAAGATACAATTATTGGTGCTGTTCCTAAATCTATGTTTGTTGAAAAAATCAGCAAACTGGTTTAAAATTTTTCGCTGTTAAATTTCTGATGCGATTTAAATTTTCAATCCTGCTTCTTCTGGTTTTGCTATTCGGTTCCACATCTGCACAGACCGATAAATGGAAGTATTTTGACAAAACCAATGGTCTGCCTACCGATAGAATAAGGTGCGTTGTTCAGGATAAGAAAGGCAATTACTGGATTGGAACCTGGGACGACGGACTCGTAAAATACGACGGCAAAAAGTTTACCGTATTCAATACCAAAAATTCTAAGCTCCCCCACAACAGTATTTATTGTATGTTATTTGATAAAAGGGGGGAACTGATAATCGGAACTTTTGGCGGCGGTGTTGCAAAATTCGACGGAAGAAAAAAATGGAAGATTTACAACACCGAAAATTCCGGTTTGCCGAATAACTGGATTTACAGCTTGGCAATCGACAAGAAAAATGAATTGTGGGTCGGCACTTATTCTGAAGGCTTGGCAATTTTTAACGGGAGGAAGTGGAAAGTCTATAATAAATTCAATTCAATTCTACCTGATAATAAAGTAACAGCAATTTATATTGATAAGCATAACAACAAAATAATTGGAACAGCCCGGCACTCCATCTTCATTCAAAACAATGTATGGAAAACAGAAGCAGAAATGAAAATTAATACGTATGAAGATGCGATTTACTGGATTGCGCCATACATAGATGATGAAGTTTTAATGTGTTACAAATTTGGAAGCGTTGTTATTTTCGATTGGAAGAATTATAAAATTCTTAACGAATCAAATTCTACAATTCCAATTCACGGTTTCTACTCAATAACATCAGACAAAAAAAATATAATTTGGGCGGGTTCTTTTCTTCAAGGTGTAGTTAGATTTGATGGGAAGAATTCTGAACTATGGAACAAAACAAATTCAGGTCTAAAGGATAATCAAATATTCTCCACGTTTGTTGATTCCAAAAACAACAAATGGTTTTGTACCTACAACGGAGGTATTTGTATTTACAATGAAGACGGTGTTAAACTTTGAATTTATTATATAATGTTACAAAAACGATGTCGGATAAAAGCGATCATCTTCAACTCCACTACCACTAGTCTAAACATCTTTATGCCAATTACAATACACCGAGACTTTCTTAATTATCGCCTTCAAAATTTTCCAGAAAGCGGACAAACTCGAGTGAAGAAAATATGTGTGAAAAAACTTATCAACCCTATTCAATGAGAGATTTGATTGAGCGGTCAAGTGCAAAAAAAATGTATTTTTAGTCGAAAGAATAATGTCTTGACAAAAAGAATGTTGAGTATTAAATTCAATCATTAATTAAGGGTAACTCCGAAATACCGCAAAAATGAAGAAATTAATTCTTGATTTAGATACCGCATTAACTTATTTTGAATCTAATACGAAAGAAGAAAAGTATATTTCCATCCATCGTTTAGACTTGATGGAGGAGCCCACAGTTCCAATTAAAGTAGGGAAAAAATTTAGGGACTGTTTTATTTTTTGAATCGCTTCACTTCATAAAAGAGGAGGTTATTATTATTAATCTTGGTACAAGTTTTTTCAATTCAGCAACCCTTTCTTAAATTAATCAACAAATAAGGAGTAAAATATGCATCGAAAGATTTTTTACTTTTTGCTATTTCTAGCTCTTTGTCCTGTCTTACTTACCGCAGGTACAAGGGGTAGAATTAAGGGAAAAGTGGTCGATTTGCAGACGGGGGAAGGATTAATTGGAGCCAACGTTGTTGTAGTAGGAACAACGACCGGAGCCAATACTGATGCAAACGGCGAGTTTCTCTTGCAGAACCTGGAAGCTGGTGTTTATACATTAAAAGCTTCCTATGTAGGCTATAAGTCCATTACTCTCTTGGATGTGAGAGTAAATGCCGATCTTACAGCTTACGTTTCAATTCAGTTGCCGAGCGAAGATATTCAAGTCGGTACTGTAGAGATAGTTGCTCAGAAACCAATGATTCAAAAAGATGCTACAAACGCTGTGAGAATTACAACGAATGATGATATTCAAGCATTGCCGGTTCGCGGTGTTAACAGCATCGTAGGATTAACTGCCGGTGTAGTTGCTCAGAACGGTAACTTGTATATCCGCGGCGGTCGTATGGATGAAGTTGGTTA
>JAMCSN010000289.1 GCA_023381535.1 Bacteroidota bacterium | reverse complement strand
GTGTGATGAAAAATTTCCAGCCGGATTTTATGAAGTTGAAAAAATTTGCAAACCCTTTTTGTCTATCGCCGCCATTTGTATAAAATTTCTCCAAAGTTTTTGCCGCTAGAATTCCGATAAAAGTTGCACACGAGGCACCGAAAAAAGAAGTTCCGATAATTATTGCCGGGTCGCTGCTGCCCGCTGCGGCTCTGACAGCAATTGCAGTTGCCGGAATCAAAGTTAAGCCGGCGGTATTGATTGCGAGAAAAGTTACCATTGCATTCGACGCAGTCCCCTTTTCCGGATTGATGCTGTCTAATTCTTCCATCGCTTTCAGACCGAACGGAGTTGCAGCATTTCCGAGTCCAAGCATGTTGGCGGAAATATTCATTATCATCGAACCGATTGCGGGATGATCTTGCGGGACATCGGGAAATAGAAATTTTGTAATCGGTTTTACCGATCTACCCATTGCTGCAACCAAACCGGCTTGTTCGGCAATTTTCATTATGCCGAGCCACAACGCCATAATTCCAATTAGTCCGATGGCTATGTTAACTGCCTTTCCCGCATAATCGATCGCCGAGTTCGTTACCTCCTTCATCTTGGAGAATGAAATTTTTTCGAGCGATAAAACTGCAGCGTACGAATTCGCGCCGGATTTATTTTTTAGCGTAAGGGCTCCGCTCAAATCATTTTCTTTGCCGGAAACCTTTGCCATCTCCTGCCATATTGCGGGAGAACTGTCGTCGGTTAAAAAATAAACCGAATATTTTTTTTCTTTTTCATTGTAAGAAAGTTTGATCTTCTGGCTTACGTCTTTAGTCAGAACCACATTGTAAAATTTTGCGAATGCCGATTGAGGAATTGTGAGCGTAGCATCAAACTGTTTGGCGCTATTGGCAAATGAAGAATCGAACATAACGGAAACTTCCATCGATTCGCCGTTACGGAATTTGTTGCTCGATTCATTGCTGATATCGAGCGTGAGAGCTGTGGCTATTCCAAGTACAAGCAAACCAAGCCAGATGTAGTTGAGCATAGTTTTCTCTGAAGTTGTTTGATGCTTGTGCAAATTAAAAATTATCCAAGTAAAAGACATTTTTTATTTAATTTAGAATTGAGAATTACGAATGGAGAATTAAGATGAAACTTGGATTAGTACAATACTCCCCGGTTTGGGAAGAGCCCGAAGAAAATATTCTCAAGATTCAAGATTTGATAAAACAGTCATCTGGAAATTTTGATATGCTTGTTTTCCCGGAAATGACTTTGACCGGATTTACAATGCAGTCGAAAAAATATGCCGAAGAAATCGATGGAGTCGGTACAAAATATTTTATGCACCTTTCTGCAAAGTTGAAGACAAACATTTTCGCCGGCATTATAGAGAAAGACAACGGCAAGATTTACAATTCTCTCGTGCATTTCGATTCCAACGGTTTAATTAAAGCCCGCTACAGAAAAATCCATCCGTTTAGTTATGCCAAAGAAGATAAATATTACGACGCACCGAAGGAAATTGTAGCAACGCGGATCGAGCAAACAAAAATTGGTATGAGTGTTTGTTACGATCTCAGATTCCCGGAATTGTACCGGCTCTACGCAAAAGAGCGCACCGAAATTTTGATCGACATCGCAAACTGGCCCGTTCCCCGCATCAATCATTGGAAATCTTTGCTCAAAGCAAGAGCGATCGAAAATCAAGCGTTCATGATAGGAGTTAACCGTGTAGGAAGCGATCCGTTCAATCAGTACAACGGGTGCAGCGCCGTGTTCGATCCGATGGGAAAAGAAATTGTTTTGATTGAGAATGAAGAAAAAATTATTGAAACGGAAATTGATTTGAGTGTGGTGAGCGCAACAAGAACAAAACTGCCATTCCTACAAGACATAAAATTGATTTAGTTTTCTGGAAACATGTAGGGTCAAGCTAACCTTGACCCTACTTATTTTGAACGTTACTTTATTAGAAGCATCTTCTTCGATTGGAAAAATTCGTTTGCGTTTAACGTGTAAAAATAAACCCCGCTTGGAAGACTTGTCCCGTCAAACTGCACTTCATAATTCCCCGGAGATTCTTCTTCGTTAATCAACGTTGTAACTTCTCTTCCTAGCAAATCATGAACTTTTAACGTAACATATTGTAAAGACGAGGCATGCCTCGTCTACGGGAACAGAAAATTTTATTTTTGTGCTTGGGTTAAACGGATTGGGATAATTTTGTTTCAGGACAAAAGTTAAAGGTAATTTTTCGGTTTCTTCAACTGCAGTTGGATTGAAATCCACTTTTGTTAAAATGTTCGCGCCAGCAATCCACAAATTGTTATTCTTATCTACAGCCAAATCAAAAACACACGTGCCTGGAAAAGTTTTTGTATCGTTAACATAACTTGTCCAATTGGTCCCGTCGAATTTGAATAGACCTTTGTTATCGCTAACCTGTCCGCAGAAACCGGTGCCGACCCATACTTCATTATTTCTGAAAGCAATTGCGCTCACATAACCGGTTGTTAAATTACTGTTGGAGGGTTTATAATTTGTCCACGCAATTCCGTTGAACTTTGAAAGTCCTCCACCAATCCATCCGCCTGAAGCCGGATCTTTATCCAGGCAGCCAAACCAAACATTTCCGCTTGGATCAACAGCAATTGTTCTTACATAATTTCCGCAAAGTCCGCCGTTTGTATTTTCTTTTGTGTATGGAGTAAAAGTGGAGTTAGTCGGATCATATTTAAATACGCCGATACTGGTTCCGCACCAGATATTTCCTTGTTTGTCTTTTGCAAGTGCTTCTACATTTTTGTAATTGTAACCATCAAAAAAATTATTGAACGGAGTCCATGTACTGTTGCCATTCCATTTTACCATTCCTGCATTTTGAGAATTACCGCAGTATGTACCAATGTATGTATTGCCTGCATTATCAAAAGCAACACAGTAAGTATAATTCGTCATCATACCATTGTTCGTTGTCATCATATCGTATTTATTCCAGTTGGAATTGCCGTTAAACTTCACAAAACCGCTTCCGTACGTGCAAACCCAAATAGAATTTGTTGCGGTAACTGCAATGTCAACTACTTTATCTTGCATCATGCCTGAATTGCCGGAATTGTAAACTGTCCAAGAATTATTTTGATCGAACTTCACAACAGATTGATCTGTCCCGATCCAAATATTGCCGTTGTCATCTGTAGCGACACAGTTTGCCGCTGTTAACGAATAATTTGAATTATTGTAGCCGTATGTTGTCCATTTAGGAGTTTGTGCCCGTGTCAGGCCAAAGATCGAAAAAAGTACAAGCGTTACGGTAAAGAATTTTTTCATAGATGCTCCTCTTCCTTACGGAATAATGTTCTACTTAGGTTTGGGATTTCCTTTTTGGTTAGCTCTCGAAGTTTAGTTTCAATAAGGTCTGTATTTTACGATTTGCAATTTAACGAAAGTATTAAATTTTTCAAGTGATATTTATCCTGTTGAAATCATCTTCTACCCGAATACAATCCGCCCGACTTGGTGACTTTTATATCTTGCAGTTCCGGCGCTTTCATACGGATTTCAAATCTGAATCCGCTGTAGTAACCCATCGGGTTCCATACGAAATTCATTTCCCAGCAGTGAAGGTCTCGGTAAACTGTTATTTGAGGTGCGGAAATTTGTTTTTGGTCAAAATCGTAACTGCCGCGTACAGTAAACTTCCAATTTTTTGTAAGACTAAATCCCAAATCCATGCTGAGGTTGGAATACGTCGTTGAAAAATCCGGCGTTGGTTTGGAAAAATTAAAGTTGTAACTCAAACTCAAATTCCACGGAATGGTTAGGTCTTGCTTCGTGTCGTCATAAAGAGCAATGTAATCTTTTTTCTGAAACGCGTTGAATCCCTCCTCCTGCTGTTTGCTTTCTTTTGGCGGAGACGTTGCACTCTTAAATTTTTCACCGCTTAAGGTGGTAGAAACAGAAAAATTAAAATTCGTTAAACGGAACAAACCTTTTCCTTTGGATGCCAAATACTGGTTAACTTTTGTATAAATATTATTCCCGTTACCGTCTTTGCCCACTACATTGTAGTCGTAAAAAGTATAGTTAGACGAACCGGAAAGGTTTAACCAGTTGCCGACTTGAGTACGGTAACTCAGATTCAAATCGGAAAGTTTCAAGCTGTCGGCGGCAAAATTATAGCTAACACCGGCGTTAAAATTTAAAAGTTGGATTTTCTGTTGTTCTTTGGTTGTATCGTTTGCACTCTTTGCCATTTTCATTTCGAAAATATTCCCGAGAGAAAAATTCAAACTCTGGCTCTCGCTGTTAGGAACGCCGCCGAAAACTTCATTTTGAAACTTGTCGTATCTAACCGTTTTGCCGTCGTGTGTTTTGTATGAATCGTAATACCCCCAGCTGTCACTGGAAAAATTCGGTCGTAGAGTGTATGAGATTGAAGGCATGAGCGTGTGTCTGAAAGATTCAATCCCAAAAATGTTCGGGTTAAAAATTCCGTAGAGTCTTGTTGAAGCGCTGATCCCAAAACCGAATGTGCGCACCATATTTATTTCGTTAACCGAAGTGGTTTTTATGGAGTCATGCATAGTCTTAACTCCTGTTAGCGAATCAACTGTTTCGTAAGAAGCGTCCTCAAGTTTTGATCTTTTGTTGTACCATTTTTCAGTGTAATCAATACTCGGAGAAATGCTGAAGTACCCAATCTTAGGTGAGGCGTTCACTGTAATGTTGTGTTGAAATCCGCCGCGCGTTGTAAGTACGCCTCCAACTTTATTCCGGTTGTTCGTAAACTGCCCGTTGTAAGAGTATCCTATCAAATCATACCATTTTGGGTCTGTCACAGACTCTGCATCATCACTGCGAAATGGATAGGTAATGGATTTCGAAAAACTTACGTTGGGCAATGTTTCGTACACATTGCCAGCGGTCGGTGACTTTCCGATTGACTGTGTCCGGCTGTAATTTAAAGTTAAGCTGCTTCCGGATTCGTCCCACCGTTTGTTGAAGGTTGCATTCGAAACAATATTTTGCGAAAGCAGATCGTTATAACTGATGCTGTTGTTAGCAAGATAATTCGATGAGAGAAATTGAAGACTAACATCAAGCCGTTCTGTTGGAGTTATTTGCTGGTTGTGATACCATGAAAGATTCCAATCCGTCTGATCGGTTCTGCTTGGATCGTTGTTTTCACCGATTTTGATTTTAGAATATCCGCCGGTTAGCGCTCCGGAAAAATTGTAGCGTTCGGCGTAACGGTATCGTCCGTGCAAACCGTATCCGCCTTTGGTGTAGTAGTCGCCGGTTAAAGTCATGTCCATGTAATCGCTGATCGCCCAGAAGTACCCGAAGTTTTTGAAATATTGTCCCCGGCTATTTTCCTCACCGTAACTCGGAATAATAATGCCGGATCGTCTTCCGGTTTCATTCGGAAAAACTGCGAACGGCAAAACAATCGGCAGCGGTACACCGCCTACGTACATCATAATCCATCGCGCAATAATTTTATCTTTCTGTATTACTTTCATCTCGCTCGCGGTGAAGTAAGTATCCGGCGTGTCTTTCTCACAAGTGGTGAACATTCCGTTTTCGATAAAGTAAGTATTCTTATCAAGCTTCTTAACTTTTTCGCCTTCGTAACGTTTGTCGGTTTCTTTATTTTTCGCCATCGAAATGAAACCGCTCTGATTCTTGAAATTGTATTTCAGCCGTGAACCTTCGTACGCATCTTTTCCCTCGATCAATCGAGGAGTTTCTTTCAATTTTACTTTTGCAGTATCGGAAGTGTCTTTGATTCCGAACGCTTCAAGTTCGTTGATGTTATAATCGACAAAAATGATTCCGCTTTTGAGGTCGGTGTCTTTGTATTTCAGTTCGCCGGTACCGTAAAGATTCATTTTTTTCTTTTGAACGTCGAAGATGAGCGAGTCGGAAGCCGACGCATTGATCACCGCATCAACATCATATTTCTTTTTAGTTTTAGTCGAATCGGTTTTAAGGGTTGAGTCCGGTTTTGCCGCGTTGAGCTTTAGTGCGGAACGGACGGATGAAGTGGTGTCTTTTTGTTGCGCGAACAAAAAGGTGCATGCAAAAATTAATATCACGGAGAATACATACTTCATCGGTCGATTAGTTTTGTTCAGGTTTTGCCGGCAAAGTTACGATTTATAAAACACAAGTGCCGATGCGCCTTTAATGCCGGCGTCGTTTTTTAATTTTGCCGGTTTCACTTTAATTCTGCTTCTGAACGGTTTCATTACACGATCCTTCAGTGTGGATTCAACAGAATCAAATAAAAGTTTCCCGAAACCCGCAACGCCTCCGCCGATAATGATCGCGGTTATATCCAAAACGTTTACAATTGATGTAAGCGCATAACCGAGTTTTGTACCGGTATCGATAACCACGGATTGAGAAAAATCGTCGCCGTTTTCTGCCGCGCTATGAATCAGTTTCGGCGTAAGCAAATTGAAATCGTCTTTAATCATTCCGTACAATTGCGAATCTTGCCGGTCAACAATCTGCGTTTTCACTCTTTCGATAAGGTAATTGTTGCCGATGTACGCTTCTATGCATCCTATCGATCCGCATTTGCATTGACGTCCCATCGAATCAATCGTAACGTGACCAAGTTCTCCCGCGCCGCCGGTTTCTCCTCGGTAAATTTTTCTATTAATAATAATTCCGCCGCCGACTCCGGTGCCGAGTGTTATCATAATAAAATTTTCATGATTTTTTCCCGCGCCGTAAATCATTTCACCTATCGCTGCTGCGTTCGCATCGTTTTCTACAAAAACATCACACTTAAATTCTTTCTTCAGAATTTCTCCCAGAGGTACTCTTCCCCATCCCGGAAAGTTAGGGGGATTTTCCACCACACCTTTTTTCAAACTTACCGCACCCGGCGCGCCAATACCGATCCCATAGTTTTTCACTTTGGCAGATTCTAAAATTTGGCGGGTGCCGTTTATGATCTGTCGAATAACCGCATCGGGCCCTTTGTCTGCATTGCTATCAACGGAAATTTTTTTCAGAATCTTTCCATCGTGATCTACAATTCCAATTTTCAGCGCTGTGCCGCCAAGATCGATACCGATTCCATTTTTTTTCTTGGTCATATTACTCTCTCTAATTAAAAGATTTATCAACAATTGTAATTTCATCCGGGTAAGCCAAATTTCCGAATGGTGTGCCTACAACGGGACGTGCCAACAATTTCAAATTTGATGTTGAGTTTTTTACATCTCCGATTTGAAGAAGCAGCATTAAAATGTCATCAATACTTTTGTCCTTAAATGATTTTGCAATATCGAACTCAATTCTGATCGGGATTAAAACCGCTTCTCCTTTGCCGGGCACAAAGACCGGCTCGTTAATATTTCCTTTCACCGTTTCTTTATCATTTAATAGCAACCGCCAAGGAAAAGAAGTTAATGTCAAATCGGTTCTTGGATAACCGCCGCTTCCGTCGTTCGGATTTTTTGCTTCAACGTTGAGCAGAAACGTCAAGGGCAAAGTGCCTTTCGCCAAACCGGCGGTAAGCTTCAACATTTCAATCGAAGAAAAATCTCTTATATTTTTTTTATCAGCCAGGAATATTCCCGCGACACGATAATCAGTTGCAGAATCGATTCTGTATTTCAAACGGGAAACGTTTTGAACGGTCTGCAGAACGCTGCAACCCGCTAAAATTAACGAAGCAAAAAAAACTAAAAATACTTTTCGCAAGTTTTTATTGATTCCTCGATTTTTTGAATTATCAACTCTGCAACCCGCAAAGCTTTCAAACCGTCTTTGCCG
>JAMCSN010000244.1 GCA_023381535.1 Bacteroidota bacterium | reverse complement strand
GAATGTCTATCCTACCAAAATTGCTTTTGTAACTATCAACAGACCGGACAAGCTGAACGCCCTGAACGATGCGACACTCGATGAACTGGAACAATGTTTCAACTCGATTAAAAAAGATGGGGCGATAAATGTGGTTGTTATCACCGGTAAAGGTGAAAAAGCATTTGTAGCCGGAGCCGATATTTCCGAATTGCACAACCTTGATGTTGTTACCGGAAAAACTTTTGCCGAAAAAGGTCAGCAAGTTTTCAACTTGATTGAGAAACTCGGCAAGCCGGTAATAGCTGCGGTAAACGGTTATGCGCTTGGCGGCGGCTGCGAACTTGCATTAGCTTGTCATATTCGTTTGGCATCTGAACACGCAAAATTCGGTCAGCCGGAAGTTAACCTTGGAATTATTCCCGGTTACGGCGGCACTCAGCGTTTAACACGTTTAATAAATTCTGGAATTTCAGCAGAATTGATTTTGACCGGCGATCTCATTGACGCAAATGAAGCTTTCAGAATCGGGTTGGTAAGTAAGGTACATGCAGCAAAAGAGCTGATGGAAAAAGCTACAGAGCTTGCAGAAAAAATTTCTTCGAAGGGGCAAGTTGCAATCCGCATGGCTCTTCGTTCAATTGTCAGCTGTGATGATTTGCCTGAAGCTGAAGGTCAGAATCTTGAATCCAGTTTGTTTTCAATTTGCTGCGGTACGGAAGATTTCAAAGAAGGAACATTGGCATTCCTTGAAAAAAGAAAACCGAATTTTAAGAACTCGTAGCGCAGAATCATATTCTGCGCTTAAAAAGTAACGCACGGATTTTTAATCTGTGTTACGATTAATAATTTGACAAATCTGAAAATCATAAAATTTTTGATTGCCGCCGCTGTCGTGCTCTTGGTTGTTAATGTTGCGCTTAATTACAAAAAGAAGCCGCCTAAGAGGGAACCGGTTAACGAGCTGTCAGTCCGTCAAATCGAAAATGTTTTCTTCAAAGTGTTAGATGATTATGGAATAGAAAAAGATTGGATCTCTACAAAGAAAGTTAAGCCGACGGATGAGGATTCCACTCGTGTTCAGTATTTTGTTAAACTGCCTACCGATGTGCCGGTTCCGCTTATAATTAAAGATATAAACAAGGTCATCGAAAAAGATATAACAGCTTTCGTTTCAGAAGAGAAAAAAATCTTCGGCACAACCGAAGTTAGAATTTACACAAATGAAATTCTCAAATTGAAAGCAACGCTTATACCTTATAAAGAAAGTATTCGCAAGAGAAATGAATTATCATTCATTATAAGCGACGCGCTTGATCTCAGCGATGCTAATTACAAAAAATTTCTTAGCGTTTATTTTCCAGCCGCAGCTTTAGTTACACCCGGCGTAGATGTTCAAACAAAAATTGATACGCTGAAAAATTATTTGAAAGAATACGCGGTTTATCTTAACGATAATATTAAAGATTCGGAATTGAAACTGAACCCCGGATTTCTAAAACAGATTCTGCGCGGCTCTATAGGAAATATTATTTCGGATTTCAAGGAAGCGAAACTTTACATCGTGGATGAGAGATCGAAAGTTTTTAGATCGCCCATCTATGGATTTGTGCGCGATGAATTCAAACGGCAGGGAATAATTCTTCATCCCAAATCGGAATTTATTAATCTAGAAGCAAAAGAGGATTCGGTACTAGTTTCAAAGTTCAGGTCTTACTGTAATGACAGCACCGGGACGCGGCAGAAAGTATTTATTCTCAACTTCGAAGATTTCCAAAAAATCTTTGGCGAAATAGAACGTCTTAAAAAGAAAGGGAACAAAATTGTTCCCCTGTCTAAAACCTCTTTGGACCGCAAATAAAAAAATTCTGGTTCTCGACCACTAAAATAATCAATGCCCCTTTAACAAAAATTCTATCCTTTCAAGCTTGCCGTCAATATTGGAGCGGGGAACAATGTTAAATATTTCGCACAGCAGCGGATAGATATCAATATTCCACAAAGTGCCGGTATGATAATTTGTTTTGAAGTTCGGACCGATCGCTAAAAATATTCCATGCATATCAAGCTGATTATTATCGTAACCGTGATTTCCTCCTTCTTTCCTGTCGGACTTTTTGTTTGTTACAAGTGACCATCCAAGGTCGGCAATAAGAACGATCGGAGAGATGAAAGGATTCTCGCTGTAATGAAAATAAGTCGGAACTTCGTTGCGCAAATAAACTTTGTAGTGATTTTCATTCTGCTTGAGTAAATCATAGACTTCTTGGAAGTTTTCCTTTTTTGGAAAAACCATCATAGTGGGACCGAAATCTCCAAGCGTTGCTTTCCCCTGACCGATAATTTTTTCGATGTTGATTTCTTTCTGATGCGAAATATTCGTCATGCCGTGATCGGAGACAAAGATTACGTTCACGCTGTCTTTCATTTTTATTTCATCTAATTTTTTGAAAAGCAAACCGGTAATGGAATCTAGTTTCTTGATGGCTTCATTTACTTCCGGAGAGTTTGGACCGTACTTATGCCCTTCTGTATCCGTGTTTTGAAAGTAGAGAGTAATAAAATGCGGTCGTTTTTCCGCAGGCAATTTCAACCAATCTATTACGCCCTGCAACCTAATTTCCTCCGGGCGGGAATAATCAAAAAATTCTCTGTAGGTAGGTCTTCTATAAATATCGGTTAGTTCCGATCCAGGCCAGAAATAACTTGCGGTTGTAATGCCCTGCCGTTCTGCGGTCTCCCAGAATGCTTCACCCAAATACCATCTTTCATTACGGACTGCATTTGTATCCTGCATACGGTAGAACTGTTTCTTAAACGGATCGTAGAAATTGTTTGCAATTATTCCGTGGTGAGAAGGGTACATACCGGTAATGATTGATAAATGATTTGGAAAAGTTTTGGATGGAAAAGCAGGACGTAATGAAATTGCCGATACACCGTTCTCCCGCACTTTCTCCAGATTAGGAGTTATGTTTCTATTCAAATAATCCCATCTGAAGCCGTCGAAGGAAATCAATATTACATATGGTTTTGGTGCGGCGAATCCAATACCTAAATAGAAAATGCAAAGAAAAAGAATTAAGAGTTTTTTCATGGAAAACCTGACGTTTTATTTGAGTTGGCTGCAAATATAACAATGTTGATGTTAAGAGGCTGTTAAGATATCTGACCGGCAAAAAAATAATTTATATCTGCATAAATCTTAGCTTAGATATCAACAAATTTTTCTGTTACTTAACATTAAAATAATATAAAACTTCTTTTGACATTTCATAGATTTTCATATCTTCATAGTGCAAATAAATTCTTCCAATCATACGGGCAAGTCCGGTGATTGGTAGTGTTTGAAAAGAGTTTTTCGTCTCAAAAATTATGAGAAATGAGTGGTTAGCAGAAATCACATCATGTTTTTATCAAAGAATCAATCCATTTTAATTAATAATTCATCAATCTATCAAGGAGTGAAGTATGAGTAGAGTTAAACAATTGATTTCTTTATTCCTGTTTCTTGTTGCATTGTTTAGCTATCAGTCAATTTTTGCTCAGACCACAACAGCCGCAGTCAACGGTACCGTTGTTGATCAGAATGGAAATGCTTTGCCTGGTGCTAACATAATTGCTGTTCACGAACCGTCTGGTACACAGTATGGTACAACCTCTCGTTTAGATGGAAAATACAACTTGGTTAATTTGAGAGTTGGTGGTCCGTACAAAGTAACGGTTTCGTTTGTTGGTTACTCAACTCAAGTTGAGCAAGGTTTTAATCTTGAACTAGGACAAAACCTGAAAATCAATTTTACGTTACCTGAGCAGGCAGTTCAATTAACAGGCGTAACAATTACTGCTGAAAAAGGCGGAATTTTGTCCCAGGCTAGAACTGGAGCTGCCCAAAACGTTTCTTTAAAACAAATTGAAGAAATACCAACCATCAGCAGAAGTTTCCAAAGCTTTGCTAAATTATCTCCATTGTTTGCCGGCGACGGATCGTTGTCCGCAGCAGGTCGTACCAGCAGATATAACAATATTCAGCTGGATGGCGCTCAATACAATGATATGTTCGGATTAGGATCTACAGGAACTCCCGGCGGCCAAACTTATACCAATCCTGTCAGCTTGGACGCTGTACGCGAATTTCAAGTTGTTGTTGCACCTTACGATGTAAGACTTAGCGGATTCACCGGCGGTGGAATTAATGCTATTACTCGTGCCGGTACAAACAACCTGAGCGGCTCTGCCTATTTCTATGGAAGAAATCAAAGCTTAGTTGGTAAAAATCCCAATACTGGAAAGAGCGATTTTCCTGACTTTAAGAATTATCAATATGGCGTACGTCTTGGCGGTCCAATCATGAAAGACAAATTGTTTTTCTTTGCGAATGCAGAAATGACCATTAACGACAGACCTCTTGATAACGCCGCTTTTCAAACCGGTTACGGCGGACAAACACCGGATCAATTAAAAGCACTGGCAGATCAGTTCTCGAATATATTGAGTGCAAGGGGAATGAATGCCGGTACTTATAATCAAGTAGTTACGCAACAACCCAGTACTAAATTTTTCCTCAGATTTGATTATAATATTTCGGAGAATCATCAGTTGACTCTCCGCCATAGTTTTAACTCTTCTTATATAGATAACTTGAACGGCAGAGGCGGTTCGAATGCAATGTCATTCGACAGCTACAATTACAGAATTAAGAATACGACAAACTCAACCGTGCTGCAGTTGACGAGCCATTTTGGAAACAATATGTCGAACGAGTTGATTTTGGGTTACACTCCTATCCGCGATAGAAGAGCGGGCACTGCAGCGCCAACACCTGAAATTGAAGTAAGAGAACTTAACAGAACTTTCAGAATGACAGCCGGTCCCGACCGTTATTCGTCTGCAAACCAACTTGATCAGGATGTTTTTGAGTTTACCGATAACTTCTCATATTACACTGGTAATCATACGATTACAGTCGGTACCCACAACGAATTCTTCTCGTTCAGAAATTTATTCGTCAGGTCATTCTTTGGTTATTACCAATACAACAGTTTAGCAGATTTGCAAGCTGATAAGCCGGCTTACTATCAACACGTATATGGTATAAAAGGCGGCGAACCAAGTGCGAAGTTCAGCGTTGCTCAGTTTGGTTTTTATGTTCAGGACGAATGGACGGTATTGCCGCAGTTGAAATTAACATTTGGATTCAGAGTTGATATTCCAACATTCCCAACTAAACCTGAAGCAAATGATTCGTTGCCGAAATACTTCCCGAATCTTAGAACAGACCAAATTCCGAGCGGAAACATTTTGTATTCACCGCGTATTGGATTTAACTGGGATGTAGCAGGAGACAGATCCACGCAGGTTAGAGGCGGTGTAGGAATCTTCACAGGTAAAGTTCCGTACGTTTGGATGTCAAACAATTATGGAAATACCGGTACGTTAATTGCCGAAGTAAACAGCGTTTTTGGAAAAGTTCTTCCGCTTGTTGTTGATCCCAACAGCCAATATATCGCTGGTGACCCGCGCGTAACAAACGGTGCTCTCGGTGCGCCTAAGACCCGTTCCGAAATTGATATTGCCGATCCAAATTTGAAAATGCCTCAAGTGTTGAGATTCAACTTTGCCGTCGATCAACAATTACCCGAAGGTATAATTGGAACCGCTGAAATTGTTTACGGCAGAACGATCAACGACATGCTTTATCGTTTGGATAATCTTAACAAACCTACCGGTTATATTCCGCAGCTCGGTTCAGGTAAGGACGGGAGGCCAATTTACGGTTACTACAACAGCGGCAATAATAACTTCTTTAACATAATGGATCTTTACAATACCAGTGACGGTTACCAATACAACTTGGTTCTTCAACTTCAAAGAAATGTTGCAAGAGGATTATCATTTAACGCAGGTTACAGCTACGGTCAAGCAAAAGATCGTAACAGCGTTAACTCATCGCAGGCGCAGTCGCAAATGCGTTACAATCCGATTGACAATGATGCAAATAATCCGGCTTTGACAACATCACAATACGAAATCAGAAATAGATTATTTGCATCTGTTTCTTACACTGCGGAATTCTTTAAGAATGCACCGACGACAATCTCGTTGTTCTATAACGGTCAAACCGGTTCGCCCTTCTCGTTCATCGTTTACGGTGATTTGAACAATGATAGTTTCGATCAGAACGACTTATTCTACATTCCAAGAAACAGCAGTGAAATTCTTCTCGGGACAATTAAAAGTGGTCAGTTTGTTCCAGCAACCCAAACAGGAAGAACATGGGCAGACCTCGATGCGTTCATGCAAAACAGCGATTATCTGAGTGCAAATCGTGGTAGAATTGCCGAAAGAAATGCAGCAAACGCGCCTTGGCAAGAATACTTTGATCTTCATATTTCGCAGGATATCCCGGATCTCTGGGGCATGGGTCATTTCCAGGTAACTCTTGATATTCAGAATCTTCTCAACTTGCTGAATAAGGATTGGGGCAGGATTGAAAGCGCAGGTTACGGAACTTATACGATTGTATCGTATCAGGGAAGAATTACATACAACGGAAAGCCAAACACGCCGGTTTACAGTTTCTCAAAACCAGCGAACAATACTCCGTTTAATTACAACAACTTGGCATCACGCTGGCAGATGCAGTTGGGTGTTAGATACGCTTTCTAGTTGTTTTGTTTTTTGTTGAAATGAAAGAGTCCCGATTTTGTCGGGACTCTTTTTTTATGCGCAGAATTTATTTATGAGGCGAATCTAAAAAGGTCATTTTCAAATTTTCCTACTGCTAATTTATACCGGAATTGTAACTTTTGGGCAACTGAAATACCTTTTTAGAGTAGACTCATTTATAGTTTGTAAACTGAACCGGAAAGTCTAGATCGGCTTCTTTAACTATTTTTATTATTGTCTGGAGATCATCGATTTTGGATGCTTGTACTCTTACTTGTTCATCCTGTATCTGTGCGTTCACTTTAAGTTTGCTATCCTTTATTAATTTTGTAACAAGCTTAGCATTTTCTTTCGAAATACCGTCCTGAAGGTTTATGATTTGTTTAAGTCTTCCGGATGCCGCGGGTTCAGGCTCCATCACTTTCAATGCTTTAATTGAGATGCCTCTCTTAATAAACTTTGTTTGAAGAATGTCGATAGATTGTTTTCGGGAATACTCATCTTTTGTGTTAATGGAAATCTGTTTGTCTTTCTTGTTCAAAGAAATTTCAGTGAGAGATTCTTTCAAATCGTATCTCTGCTGAATTTCTTTGATCGCTTGATTGATAGCATTGTCCACTTCCTGAAAATCGATCTCAGAAACGATATCGAATGAATGATTGGCTGCCATGCTTTACCTGTTTATGTTAAATTAATTAATAACTCATGTTACGCAAAAGAAGGTTGAAATAATTTTATACCTTCGACATATGTCGCTCCTCTGGAGCTTAAACTAAGGGAGGGGACAACCTATCTACCAATATTTCGTCCCTCTGGGACTATGAACACTACAAAATAACGCGAAGAACGCCATTTCTAAAAGCTCCGATAGGAGCGGCATATTGGTAGCACTCCACGCACCAAAAACAGTCAAAGCCCCAGCGGGGCGACATAATGTTGAAAATCTCGCCACTGGCGGACAGTTTTTGTTTTTTGCGTAACATGAGTTAATAACGTGATATTTTAGTGTAAAATAGGTATCTCGTAGGCTAGTGAAAAGAAATGTAAACCCCGAGTTCATTGATTTCATGTTCATTGATTTCATTAGATGTTTTTGACATTGGCAATCTTTTTATATAGGTTATTTAAGAAAGTTTTACTTATTGTCGGGGTGGGGAGATTCTGGCAAAGCCATTCCTATGGAAGAACTCCCGACCTTGGCGCCAAGACGCCGCGCGCTAAGCGGACTTTGGATGATCAAATAATATGTATATAAAAAATGAATTCACTGTCGGGGTGGGGAGATTCGAACTCCCGACCTCTTCGTCCCGAACGAAGCGCGCTAACCGGGCTGCGCTACACCCCGATTTCAAGTAAAGTGCAGTGCAAACATAAAGAAATTATTTTTCAAAAACATAGAATGGCGGGTAACATGAAAAAAATTCATTTTAGATTCTTGGTTTTATTACTTGCGTTCGGAACAATAGCTTCGGCGCAAACACCTCAAGATAGCTGGAATCTCCTATTTGGAGTGAGCTATCCGAGACTTATTAATCATAGCTATAGTTACGCAGGAAATGCCAACTTTGGCGGGTTTCTTGGTGTTGAAAGAAATTTTTCCGAGCACGTTGGCTTAAGAATGCAAGTCGGTTTTTCTAGTTTGGAAGGAAAGTACGGAACGCCGGTAATTTCTTCACGTATCAATTCATTCAGCGGGAATTTTGATTTGCTTTATTTCTTTGTCCCGTGCGAAACCGTTACACCTTATTTGACATTTGGAATCGGACCAACCTTTTATCTGCTCGACAGCAACAGACCCAATAAGACTCTAAGCAGCAGCTATTTTACTTATCAGTTCAACGGTGGTTTGGGAATTGACTGGAGATTGGATGAGGATTGGAAACTGCGTACGGAATTAAATTATCATACTGTGGCAGACAACAAATTCGATGGCATTGACGGTCCCTCATTGGGAGGACTGTTCGGCGGTCCTTACAAATCATATTTGACTTTTGACCTTGGTTTCAATTATTACCTTGACAAAGGTGAGCCGTCGAAGTATTGCAATCTCTACTCAGGTATTTCTGGAGAGCAAAAAGTTGCGATCGACTACAACAGAATTGAAGAAATGATTAAGAGACACATTCCAAAAGAAGTCACAAAAGAAGTTGTTGTAGAAAAACCGGTTCAAACTGCTGGCGAAAAATGGGTTTTGGTCGGGTGCAATTTTGGTTTTAACAGTGCAAAACTTTCAGGCGAAGCTTATCCTATTCTTTATGATGCGGCAAAAACTTTGCTAAGGAATCCAGGAATGAATGTTGAAATCCAAGGTTATACTGACAACGTTGGCTCGAAAGAATATAACAAGAAACTTTCGCAGAAGAGAGCCGATGTTGTAAAAGCTTATCTCGTTTCGAAAGGAGTTTCTGCTGGAAGACTTACTTCTGTTGGAATGGGCGAAGCTAATCCGGTTGCAGATAACAAGACTGCGGACGGAAGAGCAATGAATCGGCGAATCGAATTTAAAGTGAAATAATTTTAATTTAGAAAAGGTCGCTGAATAAGTGACCTTTTCTTTAAGTGTAATCAGTTTTGTTCTGAATTAATTTTATCCTAATTTTGTCTGTAGCTAATCCTTTAACTTTATCCGGAGAGATAAGCAAGGAATGAAAAATTTTAGTATAACAAACGGAGAGAACCTCGAAGACTGAAAAGTCAACGAGGATTTTTTTTATTAGCCAGGGGCTAACAGGTATGGACATAAAAGCAAAAATTATCGACGAAGAAGGTTTCAACAGAACAGTGACGCGTTTAGCACACGAGATATTGGAACGAAACAAAGGCTCTCAAAACGTTGTGCTGATTGGAATGCGGACTCGTGGAGAGTTTCTTGCGCAGCGTATCAAAGAAAAAATTAAAGAGATTGATCGTTCGGAGCCAAGTTACGGCACCCTCGATGCAACTTTGTACCGGGACGATTTCCGCACGCGGCTTAAGCAGCCGGAAATTTCCGTGACCGACATAACCTTCGATGTAAATGATAAAGACATTATCCTAATAGACGATGTTCTTTATACGGGCAGAACCGTTCGTGCGGCGCTGGATGCATTAATGGATCTCGGAAGACCCAACACGATTCAACTTTGTGTTATGGTTGATCGCGGTCATCGTGAATTACCTATACGCGCAGATTTCGTCGGCAAAAATATTCCGACATCAATCAATGAAGAAGTTAGAGTCCGGATGAAGGAAATAGATGATGAAGATGCGGTTTATTTAGTAAACGCACCAAGCAAAAATTAGAGAGAAGCAAAATGTCATTATCAAACAGACACTTATTGGGACTTCATGGAGTTCCGAAAGAAGATATACAACTAATCCTTGAAACAGCAAGGACATTCCGAGAAGTTCTCGAGAGACCGATCAAGAAAGTTCCAACACTTCAAGGTAAGACAATAGTGAATTTGTTTTACGAAAATTCAACGAGGACAAGAATTTCTTTTGAGCTCGCTCAAAAACGTTTGTCGGCAGACACGATTAACTTTTCAACTTCAACAAGCAGCGCAAAAAAAGGCGAGACGTTCAAAGATACGGTTCGCAACATTGAGGCAATGAAAGTTGATATGATCGTGGTTCGTCATCAATCAGCGGGAGTGCCGCAGTACCTAACAAAAATTTCCAAGGCGAATATAATTAATGCCGGTGATGGTATTCATGAACATCCAACGCAAGGATTGCTTGACATGTATTCGATTCGTGAAAAATTTGGAAGACTTGAAGGTTTGAAAGTTTGTATAGTTGGAGATGTTGCGCACAGCCGTGTAGCGTTGTCGAATATTTTTGGATTGAAGACAATGGGCGCGGAAGTTTCAGTTTGCGGTCCGGCAACGATGATTCCGCTCGGCATCGAATCTCTCGGCGTAAAAGTTTATCATCGTATCGATGAAGCAATGGCGAAGAATGAAGTTCTGAATGTGCTGCGCATTCAGCTTGAAAGGGATGCAGGCAAACGAATACCATCGTTGAGAGAATATCATCATTTTTTTGGAATCACATCCGAGAGAATCGAAAAATATAATCGCGAGATTATAATCTTGCATCCCGGTCCAATTAATAGAGGCGTGGAACTTTCATCAGAAGTCGCAGACGGACCGTACCAAGTAATTTTAGATCAGGTAACAAATGGCGTGGCAGTTAGAATGGCGGTTCTCTATCTGCTTGGAACCATGCATTAATAAGAAGGTGATTAATGAAAATAATTCTTAAACAAGTACGATTGATAAATCCCGAACAGAAACTGGATGAGAAAAACGATATTCTAATTGAAGACGGAACGATAAAAAAGATAGGCGGATTGACGGAAACCGATTTCAAATCATCGCAAGTTTTTGAGCTGGAAAACAAAATTTGTTCGCCGGGATTTTTTGATATGCACGTTCATCTTCGCGAGCCGGGAAGAGAAGATGAAGAAACGGTTGAAACCGGAAGCAATGCCGCTGCCGCCGGAGGATTTACCGGTGTTGCGTGTTTACCCAACACGAATCCCGATATCGATTCTGCCGAGGTGGTACGTTTCATAAAAGAAAAATCGAAAGATCATCTTGTTGATGTCTTTCCGATTGCGGCTGCAACTCTCGGAAGAAAAGGGGAAGCGCTTTCTCCAATGTACGAATTGTTTGAAGCAGGTGCAGTTGCGTTTTCCGATGACGGAACCGTAATTAAAAACGCAGGCATACTTCGGAACGCTCTTGAGTATTCTCGAAATTTCGGAACGCCGATCATCGAACATTGTGAAGACGAATCGCTTTCCGATGGCGCGATGAACGAAGGATATACATCAACGCTGCTCGGATTAGCCGGCATTCCAAATGTTGCCGAGGACATAATTGTTATGCGTGATGTTATGATGGCGGAATTTATCGGCGGAAAAGTTCACATAGCACATATAAGTTCGAAAAATTCTGTTGAGCTGGTTAGACAAGCGAAGAAGAAAGGAATAAAAGTAACTGCCGAAGCAACGCCGCACCACTTCACATTAACGGATGAATCAGTAAAAACTTATGATACAAATTATAAAATGAATCCCCCTTTACGAACTCAGGAAGATGTGGACGCAATCCGCTTAGGACTGAAAGACGGAACTATCGATTGCATAGCAAGCGATCACGCGCCGCATGCAATTGAGGAAAAAGAAATGGAATTTATTTTTGCGCCCAACGGAATTCTTGGTCTCGAAACTTCCGTCGGTTTAGCGATAACCGAGCTGGTTCAGAAAAAAATCTTATCGTTTGCACAGTTAGTTGAAAAGTATGCAATCAATCCGAGAAAAATTTTGAATATCCAGATTCCCCAAATAAAAGTGGGTGAGAAAGCTAATCTTTCCATAATCGATCCGAGCATGATATGGACAGTGGATGTCTCAAAGTTCAAATCGAAATCCAAAAACTCACCGTTTGATCAACGGCTGCTTACCGGAAAATCCATAGCAGTAATAAACAATAACAAGATGTTTTACGAAGACAAATTTGTAACCATTTAGTCTAAACTATTCAGAGCTGTATATAATTCAATACAGCTCTGACGGTTATTCTCACAACCTCTTTACTAATCAAATCTAATTTTCATAATAGAATTGCACAAAAAACTAAGTTTTGCCAACGGGTTTGGCGGAAAAACTTTTGGCACTATGATTGTAATTATATCTACAGAACATTACGGAGGACGCGATGAAAACATTAAGATTAATTTTAACGGGAAGCGTAATTTTTCTCGGATTAATTCTTACCGGATGCGATCATTTTCATGATTCATACGACACAACCCCGCCTTCACCGCCGACAAATTTAAGAACAATTACCGGCGATAATCGTGTTGATATTTACTGGGACAAAAACCCGGAAAGAGATGTTGCCGGTTATAACGTTTATTATGCTTACTCATACAACGGAAAGTACACACTGATTGGCACAACACAGAATACTTATTTTGTTGATAACGGCGCAACGAATGGAACAACTTACTACTACGCAGTTACAGCGTTTGATTTCAACGGTAATGAAAGCGATTTAAGCAAAGATGTTATTTATGATACGCCTCGGCCTGAGGGTTTCAACCAGGCAATTTTCGATTACAATAAAGTTCCTGACAATGCAGGTTATAATTTTAAGAATTATTTGGTTGTTCCTTATAATGACGCGGGTGCGGACATGTTTTTCGAAAACTACAACGGGCAGTATTACTTAGATGTTTGGAAGGATTCCGATATTCAGGATATGGGACAAACAACCGACATCTATGATATTTCAACTGCACCGGCAGGAGGATGGGTTCCGCTGCAGACTGGCGACAATATTAAATACACTAAAGCAATTGTCGGACACACATACGTCATCTGGACAAACGATAACCATTATGCCAAAGTACGAATTAGCAGCATTTCATCAGACCGGATGATATTTGATTGGGCGTATCAAACCGTTGAAGGCAATAGAGAATTGAAACGCGGTAGCATTTCTTTTGACCGCAAAAATATGCCGACAAGGGTAATAAAGAATTACTAATTCGATGCTCCTTATACTGTTGATTAATAAAGCATACCCAAGCGGTATGCTTTTTTATTTCTTTTAACTATTTTGCCGAAAGCAATGGTGCGAATTACAATGTGCGGACAAAAAAATAGAAAATATTTGAACGCTCTCTTTCTAAGTTTGGGATTGTTGTTGTTTTATCCAAGCTACGGGCGATCGCAAGAGCGCAATGACAAAGAAGTGATAAAAATATTTTCGCAATTTGAAGAAGGACTTTCTTCCGGAACGATTGATAAGTTCTCGAACTTTTTTGCCGGCAGAAATTACATTAGTCTTCGAAACGGCTCTACGGGTTATTACAGCGCCAATCAATCGTACTATGTTATTAAAGATTATCTTAGTATCTATCAACCGATTACATTTAAGCTAACAAATATTGTGGCGGATTCCAGCACTCCGTTTGCATCGGGAGTTCTTAGATACAGCAGTAAAGGAATTAGGGGTTTTGCCATGGTATTTATTTCGCTGCAGTATGCGGATAATGCCTGGCGCATTTCACAGATAACTATCAATTAGATAGAATGATCAGCAAAATTACCAAACGAAACAAATTATTCATTTTTCTAGTAGCATCATTTCTGCTGATACTGTTTCTATCCGGATTGCTATCGCCGCTTTTGCTGAACAGCGAAAGGAAGAATTGGGATAAAACGTTGATTGATAAAATCGATTTTGTTGAAAATGCTTTCTTAAAAACTTTCGATGCAAGATCAAACCGGTTGAGCAAAATAGATTCTCAATTAAAAAACGCTCTTCATTCAAAATTTCAGAAAAATGGTTTTGATCTGAAAGTTGTATTCGATTTGTTCTCTGACTCAAAATTCAGCGACTACTCAATTCAACTTTACGATTCCACCGGAAACTTATATGCGTGGAATTCGGAAATAATTTTTTATGGGCGCGAGATTCCAAAGTTAGCAGACAACCTGAATCAAACTTTTTTTAGCGGACACAAGCTGATCACCTTCTTAACAATTGCGAACACGCTAAGGCTCGGCAAAATTCAATTCACAATTGTAACAAGCACACCGGTCTATAAGCATTACACTCTTTCCGAAGAGAACAACGCGATAGTAAATGTTGCCGATTCTTTGTCGGACGCGCTCGGCGTTGACGTTACGATCGATTACTCGCCATTGGCGCAGCCCTCGAAAGACGGGCGCAAATATTCTTTTTCAATTTTGAATAACTACCAAAATAAAATTGCCGTTGCTTCGTTCGATAAACCTTCTCTTGAAGCACAACTGAACGATGATAAGAATAATGTATTTATTTTTCAGGGCATCTTGGCTATCCTGATTCTACTTGTTATAGGAGTTTGGAGCTATCCAGCACTCAAAAAAAATCCGACCAAAACGGTCCGGCTAATAATAATAGTTGTCTATCTCGCCATATTACGAATTTCACTTTTCATGTTCGGTTTGCCGGCAGCGCTGGTTCATAACTCGCTTACGGACGCTTCCAATTTTTCGTCTGTCTTTGCTTACGGAATGGTGAGATCGCCGCTGGAATTTACTATCACCGTCGCGTTTCTTCTGATCGGTCTGCTGATTGCGTACAAGTACGTTTTGGCTTATCTGGAAGAACAAAATACCGTCAGGAAAACCAAACCCTCATTTTTCTTTTTAATTTTTTTAATTGTTATACCTCTTTACTTGCTTTCTCTTCGCGGACTTGGCGCAGCCATGAGGAGCGTTGTCTTCGATTCTACGATTAGATATTTCAAAGTTTTCTCTCTCATTCCTACTGCACCGATCTTCTTAATGGACATCAACATATTGATGCTGGCTTTTTGTGTTATTCTTTTTTTAGTGATGCTTTTGGTTTTTCTTTTTTCAAAACGAATGTTCGAAGAAAAGGAAAAGAATCTCCGGATTTTCTTTACAACGTTTTTTATAGTTCAATTTCTTGCTTGGCTCTTTGACGAACTGCAAAGTGAACCGCAAGGCACGCCGTTAATTAGAATTCTCGCAATAATTATTACGTTTAGCTTTGCATACTATGTTGTGTATTCAGGGAAACGGCGTTTTATTATTCTCGTTTATTACGCATTTGCTGCTTCACTCGTCTCGGTTAGTCTTCTTAGCTATTACAACTATGAAATTGAACGGGAATCTTTGAAGACCACCGCACATGAATTAACCCGAACGAACGAAAATGTTGTCGAGTTCATGGTTCTTCAAACGATGACACAAATTCAGCAGAACGACGAAATTATGAACGCATTCGACCAGAAGGAAGATCTTTCACCAGATGCATTTGTTCTCTGGACAAACAGTTTGTTCTACCGTGAAAGCGTCCGTTCCGCAATTGAGTTTTATAATTCAGAAAAAAAGTATGCCGGCGGTTTCCAGACTAACAAAGAGTTTTACGCCGAACCTTTTGAAAATTATTTAGATGGAATTGCCGACAGCACCAAAATTTTCAAGCAAGCCAATCTTTACGGAGACGAAATAACTTTAGTCGGAGTGTCACCGTTAAAAGAAGGCAATAATTTGATAGGCTACATGGTGGTTTCAGCGATCTACGATGAAGACTATTTCAATTTTTCGTACTTGCCTGATTTTTTGATTGCGCAGCGATCCGGCATTTCATCCGCGCTGGATTTAAGCAAGCTCAGAGTTTTTGATTTTCACGACAACGAACTTGTCCGTTCGTTCGGCGACGTTTCGTTATCCGATGAAGATCAGAAAATAATTCTAAACGCCGATTTCAGCAGTCACAACGAAGCCTGGTTGAACATGACGATGAACGGCGAAGAGAATTTAGTGTATGCGCTAAAGATAAGTTCGCCTGGAAGGAATAAAGTCTTAGCGATTGCTCTCGAATTGAAAAAATATTCTTGGAACCTTTCAAACTTTTTCAAAATATTTTTTATTCACACGCTCATCATTGCAATCATCTTGTTCATATTTCTAACTTCAAAACTGCGGCAATTAAGCGGAGTGCTTCGCACGTTCCGTACAAGATTGATCGGCGCATTTCTCGTTGTGTCAATCATCCCCTTGATTGTGATCGCGTTCTATTTCAGAAATTTAACGGAAGAAAAAAACTCCGAGCTGATACAAAGACGACTGAATGAGCTCACCGGTCAGGTTGAAGCCTACATACACGCTTACACCAACGAGACTTCATTAAATCCGGTGACGATTTTTGATAAGGCGTCTCACGACCTGGGAATAAATTTTTCTGTCTATGAAAACGGAAGTTTAATTTACAGTCCGCAGAACGATTTTGTGAACACCGGTTTATTCCCGATCACGTTATCTTCGGATGTCTATCGCAATTGTGTCGTCGGCAAATATCAGAAAATTTTTGAACAAGAAAATTTTGACGGAACTCGGTATAACTCGATCTATACCAAAGAAGAAATTAACGGTGCGAACTATATTATCAGCGTTAACGATCTGATGAATGTTGTGTCTTACCCGTTCTCTGATGTTGACCTAGACTTTTTCTTGTTCGGAATTTTTTCTCTTGCTGTTATACTTTTAATTTTGTTCAGCACACTTCTTGCCGAGCAGATTTCTTTACCGGTGAGAAAATTAACAGCCGCAACAAAATCTATTAGTAACGGCGACTTGAATGTTGAGATAAGTTATCAAACAAAAGGCGAGATCAGCGATCTGGTAGATGGGTTCAACCAGATGGTGAACCGAATTAAACAGAGTCAAGCGGACATCGCGCAGTTTGAACGCGAAGCGGCATGGAAAGAAATGGCAAAACAAGTTGCTCATGAAATAAAAAATCCTCTCACGCCGATGAAACTCTCCATCCAGCAGCTTATTGCCGCATACAAGGATAAGTCGCCCAAGTTCGATTCGATCTTTGAAAAAGTTACCGAAACTGTTGCGGCTCAAATAGAAATCTTGAAAAACATAGCTTCAGAGTTTTCCAATTTTGCGCGTATGCCGAGATTGAATATTGTGAAGGTGAATATCGTCGCTTCGATCAACGAGGTTTTGAATTTGTTCGCGCACGAAAATAAATCCATAAACTTTTCGACTTCCGAAAATGTTGTGTATGTAAATGCAGACCAGGACCAGTTGAAGCGGACTTTTGTAAACATGATTAGAAACTCAATTCAAGCAAACGCGCAAAAGATAGCGGTAACTCTCACAAAAGAAGATGGCATTTGTAAGATCGGAATTGAAGATGACGGCGCAGGCATCGATAAGGAAAATATTGAAAAAGTTTTCGACGACAGCTTTACAACGAAAGTAGGGGGGATGGGATTGGGATTAAGTTTGACAAAGCGTTTCATCGAAAGCATCGGCGGAACAATCCAAATTGAAAAATCTTCCAACGAAGGCACTGCATTTCTATTAACTTTTCCGTTGGCGGAATGATGGCTCAATTAACTCCGCATCAAGTAAAAGCGTTAGATCGCAAGACTCATATTTCATTAACTGCAAACGCCGGTTCAGGAAAAACTTTTGTTTTGTCCAAACGTTTTGTAGAAATTATTCTCAATGAAGATGTTGATTTGAATTCCGTTGTCGCAATTACGTTCACGGATAAAGCTGCCGGAGAACTGAACAAAAAAATTGCCGGTGAAATTGAAGAACGGATTAAAGATGAAGCTATTCCGGAAAAAAGAAAACGGCTTGAGTCGTTCCGCCGGCAACTGGTTTCAGCAAACATTTCTACCATTCATTCATTTTGTATAAACGTTCTCAAAGAATTTGCACCCGAAGCCGGAATCGATGCAAACTTTGTCCCGATAGATCGACCCACATCCGACGAGTTGATACAACTCTGCATCGAAGAAACAATTGGCGGTTTAATTGGAAACGACGATTACAAAGATGAACTAAAATGTTTAATGAGATTCTTCGGCTCGAAAAGAATTTTAGCTGCCGAGCTCGAAAAATCAATTCAGCATCGACGTAATATTGCACGGCTGAAGAATGAACTCTATAATCAAACTGAAAAAGAAATTGCAGAACACTTCCGGGACACTTTTGAAAAAGTTTTTGATGAAATATTTTCACTCGATCTGAAGGAAGGATTGTCGGTTGTTGAATTAATAAATAAAAGAGTTCTCGCAAAGAAGCGCGATAATTCAGATGCGATCAATATACAAGCGCTTCTGCATAAATATTCCGGTCAAAAAACTTCCATTGAGAAAATTCAATGTCTGAACGAAATCGCCGGTTTGTTTCTAACGAAATCTGAAAGGAAAGTTCGAAGCCGCGGTTACTTAAGTTTTGAAAGAGAAGATATGGCGGATGAAATCGGATCAGCTGAAGCATTCTTTTCAGAGATAGACATTTTCTTTGCAATCGGAAATGCTTCAACGGCAGAAAAAGAATTAGCTCTGCTCGGAAAATCGTTTGTCAAAATATTCGGTTATACCGCCGACCTGTATTCCAGAAAGAAAAAACAAAAAGGTTATCTCGATTTCGAGGATATTCTGTTATTCACTCAGGAGATCATACAAATTCCGGAAGTGAAAAATTATCTAACTGAAAAATACCGCTACATAATGATTGATGAGTACCAGGACACGAACGAACTTCAGTACGAAATATTTATGCCGAT
The DNA here is from genome assembly GCA_023381535.1 of Bacteroidota bacterium. The sequence continues at coordinate 14,470 of JAMCSN010000244.1, read as the reverse complement.
ACTCGACGGACTAAAAAGCGGAAACTTGTTTGTTGTCGGGGATGAGAAGCAAAGTATTTACATGTTCAGGAACGCCGAACTTGAAATTTTTGACAAGACAAAAAATGAAATAAGCGCAACTGCCTGCGGCGGACAGCTTCTTAATTTGCCGCACAGTTTTAGAATGTCGCCTCCGCTCGTTCTCTTCACGAATCATCTTTTCAAAAATTTGTTTAAGAACGCCAATCCTTTTTTTAATGAAGTTGCTCACAGCGATTTGATTTGTTCCAAAGATGAAACTGAAAAAGGAAGCGTTGAAATACTTGTTGCAACGGACGATGAAATTCCCGAAAGCGAGTTGGTCGCAAACAAAATTCTACAGATCGTTTCCGGCGACGAACACTCTCCCAACAAGTTTCAAGATGTGGCGGTACTGTGCCGCAAACGCGATTCTTTTGCCGAACTGGAAAAATCATTTGTCCAGCATGGAATTCCATATTCCATAATCGGCGGGAAGGGATTTTTTCAGCGCCAAGCGATTTACGACATTTACAATTATCTATCGTTCCTTCTCAACAACGACAACGATACGGCGCTGATAGGAATACTTCGTTCACCGTTCTTCAATGTTTCCGATTTGCAATTGTACATGATCTCGCGTGAAGAGGGAAAAACGTTTTACGAAAAGATGAACAATGCCTCCATTAAGATTAAAAGTCTTGCTAATATCTACAGTGTTCTCGATTCCAACTTTAATGCGGCTTTAGGAGGTGATGTGTACGCTCTAATCAGAAAGATTTTAATTGAGAGCGGGTACTGGTCGGTTTCGGCTGCAAAGAGAAATTCAACTCAAGAAATTGCCAACATAGAAAAACTGCTTTCACTTGCGCGGAATTTTTCAAAGAAGAGTTTCAAAAATTTATACGACTTCACTGTTTTCCTTCGCGAATCAATCGAAGGTTACGAAGAAGAAGGACAGGCGCAAGTAGTTCATGACGACGATACGGTTAAGATATTAACCGTTCACCAAGCCAAAGGATTGGAGTTCAAAAATGTTTTTTTGTTCGGCTGCAACGAGAAGGCTATGGAAGACAGCGCAAGAGCAAAGTCAATAAGCTTCGACAAGAACTTCGGCATTCTAACTAAAGTTCCGCTCGATCAAAACTACTTTAACAAATATTCTGCCGCGCCAATTGTTCTTTTATACAACTATATAATCCAAAGAAAGAATTCTGCTGAAACCAAAAGACTTTTGTACGTCGCCACTACACGAGCGAAAGAAAATCTTTTCATATCAGGTTCGATAAAGAATGAGAAAATAAAACCCGGTTCGTTTATGGATTTGTTTGCGAAAGGACTGTCCAACGAATTCAAGCCAGGCACAATTTCAATTTCTGGAAATGTCGAGTTCATGAAACTAACCGGAGAGAAGTACGATTTTTATTCTAAGAATATTTCCTTTTCTGTTCCGGTTATCAACAAAATAATTGATCTTCCGGCAAAAGAAAATTTAGTTGTCAATCAAAAGAAAAAATGCGTAATCATAACTTCGAAGATACCCGACGTACCGAAGAAGGAAATAATTTCGGCAACAAAAATTTCAATGTACTCGCAGTGCCCGGTAAAGTATCAGTTGACTTACGAGTTGGGATATTCAACGATCTATAAATTGATGAAGGAACAGATCAATGAATACGAATTCAACTCCAACGAAGACGAGGAGTTGAAACCGTACGCTCAACTTCGCGGAAAGTTGATTCACCAGGTGCTAAAAGACGAATTGAAAGAAAATAATCTCACCGAATTCTTAAACAAAAAATTATCTGCCGAAATTTCCGTCGAGGAATCAGATCGGGATAAACTTCTGGTATCAATTCGCGAGGACATCGTACGGTATTATGATTCCGAAACTTACAGATCGATTCTTCCTTACAAAAATTACCGAAATGAATTTGAGATTTACTGCGAGGAAGGAGAACACTATCTCTACGGAATAATCGACAAACTGATAATTGAAAAAGATCGGCTGATCATCGTCGATTACAAAACAGATAACATTACGCCGCAACAGTTGGCAAGTCGAACGGGTGACTATTTACCTCAGCTGAAATTTTATGCTTATATTCTGTCGAAGCTTTACAAGGAATACAACCGGTTTGATCTTAGATTAATTTTCCTAAAACAAGTAGATCAGGCAGCGGCGAAAGAAATTTCGCGTGATGAGCTGAAATCGTTCGGCAAGGAGCTAACGCTTTCAATCCGGAATATTCATTCAAATAAATTTGAGCCGAATCTCAACCATTGTTCAAAGTGTCATTTCGCTTTGGAAAGGAATCAATGCATAAAAAGTTTTTCTTGAATTTACTTCCGTTCGTTTTTCTGCTTGTGCTGGTTTCATGCTCTACGGCACCGGTTATTCCGCTTTATGAATATCCGATCGATTGGAAAAATCCGGTTGATCGCGAAAATGCAATAAAAGAATATTCAAAGTATCTAACAGGAAGAAAAATATTTTTAGACCCCGGGCATGGCGGCGAAGACAGAAAAAATAAAAGTCGAAACGGAAAAATTATTGAAGCCGATGTGAACCTTCGCGTTGCGCTGAATCTAAAAAAGTATCTTGAAGAAGCCGGCGCACAAGTTTTCATTTCGCGCGACGTTGATAAAACCGTTCCGCTTGCCGATCGTTCCGAATTAGCAAACAAAAGCGGCGCGGAAATTTTTATAAGCATTCATCATAATGCGCCAGGCAAAACAGAAGACGATTACACCGACTATACTGCGGCTTATTATCACGCGAAAGATACAAACTACGAATACGAACCGTGCAATCACGACATTGCAAAATTCATCGAACGAGATCTTGCGTACGTGATGCGAAACTCCGGCGGGCTCGGTTCGTTCGACGGCACATACTCCGACTATAATATTTATCCGGGCGAAGGGTTTTCCGTTCTAAGAAAAACCAATATCCCGGCGGTGCTTATCGAATGCGCTTTTCATACCAGTCATTGGGAAGAGCTGCGACTTAACAACGAAGAGTTCAACGAGATTCAAGCATGGGGAATTTTTCGAGGACTGGCAAAATATTTTAGGGCGGGCAGACCGGAAATTGTTTTTCTTTCCGATAGTCTGAGAATTCAAAATGACACACTGCACGCTGCTTTTAGTCTTGAGGATTCAACCGGAATCAATCCGAAAACAATTCAGATCTTTTTCAACAAGGAAGAAAAAGATTTTCGTTTCGATAAAACGAACAATATTGTTTCGGTAGAAATTACACCGGTAGTTGAAGGCAGTTTTCCAATCCGCGTAATCGCTGCAAATAAAAACGGGAACCACTCGTTCCCGTATCATAAGATGATATTTGTGAAAGAGCATGAGGTTTTCATCAAAGACTGAAAGCGAGTGGGTGCTTCTACTAATCACTTTTCTTATGCATAAAAATTATTTAATTTATTGGTGAAAATTGAGGATTATATGACTTATACAATAATTTATGAAAAAATAAATGATCCTTCTTTTCCTCAAGGGTACTTCTACTCTCATATCCCATCACTTGGTTTAACCACACATGGCGAAGGTCTTGACGGCGCCAAAAAAGCTGCTGAAGATTTAATAAAATTATGGATCGAAGAGAAAAGAAGTAATAAAGAAGAAATCAAGGAAGAAGCAGAAACTTATTTCTCAAAGATTGTAATCTAATGCCGTACACCTCAAAAGAAGTTTTACGAAAGCTATTGAAAGTTGGATTTATTGAAAAAAGACAATCTGGTTCCCACAAGATATTGAGACATCCCGATGGCAGGCAAACCTATGTTTCCATGCACACACAAGATATTCCAATTGGAACACTGAGAAGTATCCTAAAGCAGGCAAATTTGACCGAGGAAGAATTTAAGAATATTTAGCAGCTTACTAGTACTTAGTTCTTTTTGTGTCAAGTCAAAACATAGAAGAAATTTTTGAAGCAGATATTTATAATTCACTGTTTCTAGAGATCATCTGCAAATAATTACTTCTTTTCTTTTATCAATTCTCTCGGTTACAATTTTGAAGATGAACAGCGCAATAGCGGCTGCAAATCCTATCGCCAAAAAATAATACCAGATCAAATGTGCATTTGCATAATAAGCCGCTCTCTGAATTTCGGTTAATCCTGCTGGAAGTGTTTTCGGATCGGGACAGTATTTATCTAACAAAAATCCGGACATAATAAATCCAACAAGCGCGCTGATGAAAGAATGCATGTGACTGAAACCAAGGTAAACGCCTTCTTCACCTTTCGGCGCTTGAAAAGAAAAATATTCTAAAAATCTCGGCGAGATAAAACATTCCGCCAAACCTTGTATTGCAATGCCGATGATGAGCATAAGGGTTATCGGGTGAAATGCCAGCACACCAAAGATAGATATGTTTGAGCCGGCAAAACTTTCGAGAGTTTGACTGAACGACATTGCGAAAGCCGATAGCGGCATCAAAATCATTCCGACGAACATTGATGTAACTGCTTTCCGTTTTTTCATCAAGTTGGTTACCAATACAACGAAAAGAACGACAACTGCGGGGTTAATATTTGCCAGCCATTCGGGCCGCGCTTCATTGCCGCGTAAACGGATAACATATTTCGGCATCGTTGCATAAAGCTGCTGCTGAATAATCCAAAACCCGGAAACGATGAGAATCAGAAATAAAAGGCGCGGTGTTAGAAGAATTTTCTTGAGAGAAAGAACTACATCTGAGATTTTTTTTGATTCAAAAGATCTGTCTGATTGTTTGTAGAAAAAAATTGCAAAAAACATTGCAAGCAAAGACATTCCTGCCGAAAAGAAATTCACATATTCCACACCGACACCCTGACGTATATACGGGACGAGTGTTTTACCGCTGAATGAACCGATGTTGACAATCCAGTAAAACAGCGCATAACCGCGTGCACGGTTGTCTTCGTTTGTTGTCTTAGCAACTGTACCGGTGATTAGTGGTTTGATGAACGATCCGCCGACGAGAACAATGAAAAGAAAAAACAACACCAGCATTTTTGTGTGAAACATTCCGAGCAAAGCATAACCGATTGTAAGAAGTGCGAAAGCAAGAATGAGTCCGTTTTTGAATCCGATTTTATCGGACACCGCTCCGGCAAACGGCGGAAGAAAATAAAGACCGGCATAAAACACACCGGCAACTACTCCGGTTTCCGTATCGGTGAATCCTACCAGGTCTGTTAAATAAAGTGTAAGAACGATAAAGAATCCGTAGTAGGCGGCTCGTTCGCAGAGTTCCATAAAATTTGCAAGCCAAAATTCTTTCGGAAATTTCCAGCCGATTTTTTGTTGAGTGGTTTCAGTCATAATTTTTCCGCAGATTAAATTTGCCGCAAGTTAGAAAAAAACATTTTCAATTGCCTTCAAAAAGGGAAGCAAAAATTTATTAAAAGAAATTTTCTTCGGTACGAAGATTTGAACAAAAAAATTATATAGATTCCTCGTTGGAAAATCTGTACCACATTATTAATGCTGTTAAAAACGGAGATTGAAAAATGAGAATCTTTTCCAAACGTGAGTTAAACGAATACTCTTTATCATTGACTTATGACGATGTCAGTCTGATACCGACAGAAATTTCGCGAGTTAAAACGAGAAGCGAAGTTAATATCAAATCCAAATTTCTTGGAATCGACCTTGCCGTTCCCGTCGTATCCAGTCCGATGGATACCGTTACCGGGATCGCGATGGCAAAAGAATTGTCCAACTCGGGTTGTCTTGGAATTGTAAATAGATTCGATTCATCGCTGACCGAACTTTTTTCCAATGGAAATGTTGTGGAAGGTGTTCGCGCAGTTTCGGTGAGTTTAACCGCCGATGATTTGTTGTTGGAAAAAATTGCTTCGAACAATTTGATCGTTTGCATCGACACGGCTAATGCGAACAATGCACACGTGTTGAACAAATGCGAAGAGATCAAAAAGAAATATAAGGTGAAAGTAATTGTCGGAAATATTGCGCACGGCGGAACATTGAAACAGCTTGTAGATGCCGGTGCAGATGCAGTGCGTATCGGTATAGGCGGCGGAAGTGTCTGTACAACTTCAATTCAAACCGGAATTGGAATCGGGCAAGTTTCCTCTTTAATAGATTGCTTCTTTACACGCGAAGATCAAAAACTAAAAATCGAATTGATTGCCGACGGCGGAATTAAAAGTGCCGGCGATGTAACGAAAGCGCTTTCTGCCGGTGCTGATGCCGTAATGCTTGGAAGAATGTTAGCCGGAACAAAAGAAACCCCGGGCGAAGTAATAAAATATGACGATCAACTTTGGAAAAAATATCGCGGTTCCGCATCGTTCGGTGTTAAAATGAAAGGTGAGTTCATCGAAGGCGAAGAAACTATGGTTCCGTACAAAGGCGCAGTAAAAAGTGTTATCAACGCTATAAGCGATGGATTAAAAAGTGCAATGAGCTATTTGAATTGTGAATCATTGAGAGAGTTGAAACAAAAAGATAAGTTTGCGGTGTTGAGCACCAGTTCTTATTTGGAAAGACTGCCGAGAAAATAGAATGTGTTCCTTTAGTTGAAATCATACGTAAATTCTTACTCTATCTTTCCATTTATTAGTCCTCTATTATTGCTTACATTGCCTAAAAAAGAGATTAAGCATATTCTGTTTTCGATAATATCCCTTGTACTTCTTTTCCCTCATTTTAGTGAGAACAAATTAATTCCTCTCATGATTTCGACTTTAAATACAGCTTACATTATTTTTTTACTTTTTGAGGATTTGTATAGCGAATTCAAAACCAAATCTCAAATACCGTTGTTCCTCCCAATATTAATTATGGAGTTTTTAAGAAGCACAATCATGTTTTATTTTTATTATGAAAACATGCAGCTGTTGGTACAGTTGATTCCTTAGAAGGTTTATCTTTACCAAAAGATCTTATAGCAGATATTAATCAAGCATCAATAAACGCTGATAATAAAGGGACTTTGATTTTTACTAAACCGGAAAGTTCGTGTGGTAAATGCCTTCTATCTATCCTCTCTATTTGGTTTAAAGATCATTATCACAAGCTTGCAGCCAAGTCTATAAATTCTATTAGAAAAAGACTTGATTATCGAGTATTTTCTGTGCATTTTATAATAAGAAGTTCTTATAATCCTTTACGGTCAGTAATTTGTCAGTGATTACAATTTGGTTTTACTAAATAATAGTTAAACTGATATAGATTCATAATCTTCGTAATCTTTTTATGGCGACTATAACTGTCCAGTACTTTACTTACAAAAGGGTTTTTCTACGTACTCTCCTCTCCACTATTATTAATCTAATATTAAATGAATTGACGGGTTCATTATGAAATATAGAACTGATCCTAACTTATTGTCTGAAATTCGTAAGTATGGTAAGTTCGATACAAATGCTTGTCTTCAGTGCGGCAGCTGCACTGTTTCATGTGATCTAACAAATGATACAAATTCATTCCCGCGCAAAACAATTCGATATACTTTGATTGGTTTAAAGGAACAAATAAAAAGCAGATTAGAACCTTGGTTGTGTTACTACTGCGGTGATTGTTCTACAACATGCCCGCGACAAACTGAACCCGGAGAAGCGATGATGACTCTCCGCCGTTATCTAACTGCACAATATGATTGGACGGGTCTTTCCGCAAAAATTTATAAATCAAAATTTTGGGAAATTGGATCTCTTTTTTTCTTTGGAATAATCGTTTTACTTCTGGTTGTTTATTATCATTTATTTTATGCTAAACTTGAGTACGAGGTGTTCATCTCAGAACCTATGCCAATGGAACATATGTTCGGTTTAATAGGAACATTTACAACGGTTGTGTTCCTAATTCCGCTCTTCTTTTTACTAACTAACTCTTTGCGGATGTATTGGTTTACTATGAGGGGCGGTGATAAACTCAAGATACCTTTCCGTTTATACTTCACCGAAGCTAAAACTTTTTTATTACATGCTGTTACTCAAAAACGATTTAGAGATTGTAACGTTAAAAAACGCTGGATAAAACACTTGATACTAGCTGCCGGCTGCGGATTAATGGTTTGTATTAAATTCTTCTTTCTCGAATGGTTTCAGACTGATAGTATTTACCCTGTTTACCATCCACAAAGATGGCTGGGTTATTTTGCAGCGGGAGCTTTAATCTATACTACTATTGAAATCTTGATTAGCAGAATTAAAAAACGTGAAGAGATACACAAATTCTCCAACGCGAATGATCTGATATTTCCAATTATGCTATTGCTTACGGCAGTCAGCGGACTTGCAGTTCACATATTTAGGTATTTGGGCTTGGAACTTACTACTCATTTTACTTATGCAATTCATTTAGCCATAGCTGTTCCAATGTTAATAGTAGAAATTCCATTTGGTAAATGGAGCCATATGATTTATCGCCCTCTGGCAATTTACTTCCAAGCGGTTAAAGAAAAAGCGTTGCAAGTGAAAATAAATAAGGAGACGGTTTTAGAAAATGTTTGATGATAATAAATCTAACGGAAAGATCGGTTCTGCATTAGTAGTTGGCGGTGGAATCGGCGGAATGCAGGCAGCGCTCGATCTTGCAGAATCGGGAATTAAAGTTTACCTGGTTGATAATAAACCTTCTATCGGCGGAGTAATGGCTCAACTAGATAAAACTTTTCCAACGAATGATTGTGCTATGTGTACTATGGCGCCACGGTTAGTTGAAATTGGAAGGCATAAAGATATTGAGAAGATCACTCTAAGCGAAGTTGAAAGTATTACCGGACAGCCCGGAAATTTTTCTGTAAGATTAAATAAAAAGCCAAGGTATGTTGATGAGAAAAAATGTACCGGCTGCGGCGCTTGCGTTTCAAATTGTCCAACAAGAAATAGTGTTCAAATTGTTGAAAAAGAAAAAATAAAACTTCAACCTAAATATGCAGAGACAGTAACTGAAATTCTGAAAAAACATCAGGACAGAAAAGGCCCTTTAATGCCGATCCTTCAAGAAGTTAACGCTGCTTACAATTATTTTCCGGAAAATGTTTTAAGATATATCTCGCAAGAAACAAATTTTTCTCTTTCACATATTACACGTATCGCAACGTTCTACAGTTCATTCAGTTTAAAACCAGTTGGCAAACACACAATAAATGTATGTATGGGAACTGCTTGCTATGTACGCGGATCCGGAATATTGCTCGAACAATTCAGTGAGAAATTAAATGTTAAGGCGGGAGAAACAACCGAAGATATGCTTTTTACACTTAAAGCAGTTAGATGTATTGGCTGCTGCGGGCTGGCACCCGTAGCAACTATTGGTGATGATGTTTATGGAAAACTCCAGACTAAAAAGATTCCGGAGATTATAGAAAAAAGTAAGATCAAGGAGCAGCAGTATGCCCAAGCTAACAATTGACGAATTACAAAAAATGCGGGAGACTACTAGAAAAGGTATTTACCTGCGTGAGGGAAATTTCCGGGGGAAAGTAATCGTTCATATGGGAACTTGCGGTATTGCCGCTGGAGCTAGAGAAATAATGAACACATTTTTAGATGAATCGGATCAAAGGAAATTAACTGATATAATGTTCACAACATCAGGTTGTGCGGGTTTATGTTCTGAAGAGCCGATAGCTACAATCGAGATGAAAGGTTCTCCACCTGTAAAATATCGCAAGCTTACTTCAGAGAAAGTAAAAAAAATTTTTAACGAACACATAATGGCGGGAAAGGTGGTCAAAGAATTTGTATTAGGTATTGGTTCTGAGAGGGTTGGGTAATGGCTGAAAAGAGACGAATTGAATTGATGGTCTGCACCGGAACAGGCTGTTTTGCCGGCGGCGCTTTCCAGATTATTGAAGAATTGAATAAAGAACTCGAATCATTCGGTTTGAAAGATGAAGTTAGTTTAGTTGCAACTGGTTGTAACGGATTCTGCGGACAGGGTCCGCTTATGGTTGTTTTACCCGATAATATTTTCTATGGCTGGCTTGAGAAGAAGGATGTTCACTATCTTGTTGAAGAACATTTTCTTAAAGGCAGACCTGTAAAAAGATTGATGTTCATGCCGCCCGACGAAAAAGAACCATTTCCGCTGCTTTCCGATATACCCTTTTTCAAAAAACAGTTGTTAGTTGTATTACGGAACAAAGGAATCATAGACCCTGAAAAGATCGAAGATTATATTGCACGCGATGGTTACTTAGCTATTGAAAAAGTTGTTGCTTCAATGTCTCCAAAAGATGTTAGAGAAGAAATTTTAAAATCAGGATTAAGAGGAAGAGGTGGGGCAGGCTTTCTAACGGGAAAGAAGTGGGAGATTGCAAGTCAGCAGATAAAAACACCAAAATACTTTATTGCAAACTGCGATGAAGGAGACCCCGGCGCTTACATGGATAGAAGTGTTCTGGAATCTGACCCACATTCTGTCATCGAAGGAATGTGTATAGCTGGATACGCAATTGGTTCAAATGAAGGATTTATTTACGTGAGAACAGAATATCCGCTTGCTATTAAGAGAATGAGAATTGCTATTAAACAAGCGGAAGAATACGGACTTTTAGGCAAGAATATTTTAGGATCGGATTTCGGTTTTACTATTGAAATTAGAGAAGGTTCAGGCGCTTTCGTCTGTGGCGAGGAAACATCTTTGATTCATTCTATCGAGGGTAATATTCCGGAACCCAGGCAGCGTCCACCATTTCCAGCTCAAGCTGGGCTTTGGGGCTGTCCCACAGTAATTAATAATGTTGAAACTCTGGCAAATGTCCCAGTAATTATTACAAGAGGAGCAGATTGGTTTTCAAAAATTGGTACTGAAACCTCTAAGGGTACAAAAATATTTTCATTAGTTGGTAAAATAAATAATACCGGTCTTATTGAAGTTCCAATGGGGATAACACTTAAAGAAGTGGTTTACGAAATTGGCGGTGGTATTCCTAAAGGGAAAAAATTTAAAGCTGTTCAGACGGGCGGTCCTTCCGGCGGGTGCATACCTTCATCTATGCTCGATTCTCCCATTGACTATGAATCTTTACAGAAAGCCGGTTCAATGATGGGTTCGGGCGGTATGATTGTTATGGATGAAGATACTTGTGTAGTGGATGTATCTAAATTCTTTATTCAATTCACAAATGAAGAATCTTGTGGTAAGTGTACTTCATGCCGCGATGGGAGTGATGCATTATTGGAAGTACTTACTCGAATTTCGGATGGCGAAGGACGTGAAGGAGATATTGATTTTTTAACTGAATTAGGAGTGAGTATTAAAGATGCTTCGATGTGTGGATTAGGACAAACTCTCCCTAACCCGGTGCTTTCAACCTTGAGATATTTTAAAGATGAATATGAAGCTCATATAAAAGAAAAAAGATGTCCGGCGCTCGTCTGTAGAAATTTGATCCAATATTATATAGACCCAAATAAATGTGTCGGTTGTTTGCTCTGTATTAAAAGTTGTCCTACAGAAGCTATTATAGGAGAGTCAAAATTTATCCATATAATAAACCAAGAAAAATGCAGCAAATGTGGACAATGTTTGGAAGTTTGCCCGCCGAAAATTTCAGCGGTAGTTAAGGTAACCGGTTCTGATATCGAAAACTTGGTACAACTTTCTGAAATCATTTCATGTAAAGAGTGGAAAAGGAATCATGAATATTCATAAAGTGAAACAGATAATTGATGCAGAAGTTATTTGTGGTGAAGATTTTATGGATAAAGAAGTAAAAATGGGATGCGGTTGCGACCTGATGAGTCACATTCTTGCACATATAGAAAGTGAAAGCACTTTACTTTTAACAGGGCTAACTACACCACAGGTTATATATGCATCAGATGCTTTAGGTCTAAAAGCTATCTGTTTTGTTAGAGGAAAAAGACCGGATGATGATGTTATTAAACTAGCTAAAGAACGTGCAATTGTTCTGATGTGTACTCAACTTCCTTTGTTTGAAAGCTGTGGTAAATTATACAAAGAAGGATTAAAAGGGATTTCTGAAAATGAACGAAAAAATGAGATCCTCAAAAATTCAAGAACTTGCTTATGAATGTAAAGTGGAAGAGGCAATGACTCCAGATGTTATTACAGTAGCGCCCAGCGACACAATGGTTGATGTATGGATGAAGCTTAAAGATAAACGGATCTCAGGATTACCGGTGGTTAACGCTAATAATTTAGAAGGGATAATAAGTGTTGAGGATTTCATAAAATGTGTCATCAAGGGAAGAAAGGATGAGCAAGTAAAAGACATTATGACAACTCATTTAGAGTTTATTTACAGTGATGAACCGTTAATTCATGTTTTAAAAAAATTTGAGAAACACAGATTCGGAAGATTTCCAGTAAAAGACCGTGATACAAAAAAACTTGTTGGAATAATTACAAAAGGAGATGTAATTAGATGTCTCCTGAAAAAATTTGAAAAAGACTATTATGAAGAGGAAACCCAAAAGAATAAGATGTGCAACATCTTTAAGGATATTAGAGCAGATAAAACCACAATCATACTCAAATATGATGTTAAGGGGCAAGAATTTAAAAAAGCGGGTGAGAAAAGTAGTTTTCTAAAGAATGCATTATTAAGACTTGGAATTGCTACAGAGATTACACGGAGAATAGTTATTGCCTCTATGGAAACAGAAATGAATATTATCATATTTACAGATGGCGGAGAGATTACTGTTAGCGTTGAAGAAGATAAAATTAAAGTAAATGCGGTTGATTCCGGACCCGGTATTCCTGACGTCGAAAAAGCAATGTTGCCGGGATATTCCACTGCGCCTGACTGGGTAAGGGAAATGGGATTCGGAGCCGGTATGGGGCTTCCGAACATAAAAAATTGTACAGATGAAATGAAGATAGATTCAAAAGTTGGCGAAGGAACAAATTTAGAATTTATAGTGAATATGAAAAGATGAAAATCTCAGAAATTATCAAGGAATTAAACCTCACTGTTTTATCGGGTGGGGATTTTTGGGATAGAAAAGTAAGCGGCGGTTATGTAAGCGATATGCTGAGCGATGTACTCGCAAATTCGAAGAAAGGAAATATCTGGATTACTTTGCAGACACATCTAAATGTGATTTCTGTTGCGAGTACGAAAGAACTTTCAGGAATAATTATTGTGAATGGAAGAAAACTTGAGGAAGATTCTTTGAAAAAGGCTGAAGAGGAAAAAATAATTGTTTTGAGCACCGATGAAAGAGCTTTCCAGATTGTGGGTAAGCTGTATGAATTAGGTATCGGTAAAAATGATGAAGACATTTAAAGCCGATCTGCATATTCATACTTGTCTTTCTTATTGCGCCGGACTTGAAATGACACCAAAAAATATTGTTAATGAATCGGAAAAGCGCGGGTTAAATATTATTGGCATTTGTGATCATAACTCTTGCGAGAATGTTATTGGTGTAAAAAGATATGCAAAGAATAAGGATTTAGATATTATCGGCGGGATCGAGATTACATCAAAGGAAGAGGTTCATGTACTTGCATTATTTGATAATGAAAAATCTCTTCATGCAATGCAGCAAATTATCTATGATAATTTAATCGAAACGGACGATGAAAGAATTTATGGCGACCAAGTTATTGTTAACGAAGAAGATGAAGTTCTTGGTTTTAATAAAAAATTATTGATTGGTGCTGCTGAACTTTCGGTAGAAAGTATTGTTGATTACATCCACGAATTAGGAGGAATTGCGATTGCATCTCATGTTGATAGAGAAAGGTTCAGTTTAATTTCACAGCTCGGATTTATACCGGAAGGATTAGTGCTTGATGCATTAGAAATATCTAATAAAAATCAGATTCAAAAATTTAGCGACGGATCATTACCGATTGTAACGTTTTCGGATGCGCACTTACTTAAGGATATCGGCAAAAACTATACAAGTTTTTCTATGGAGAAATTAACTTTTGCTGAAATGAGAAAATCCCTGCGGGGTAAAGAGGGAAGGAAAATTGAACCAAGCGAAGTAATATAGCAATGGAAGATCTATCACTTCATATTTTGGACATCGCGGAAAATTCTCTGAATGCCGGTGCACAAAATATACGAGTACTTCTTATAGAAAAGAATGAGACTTTAATTTTAGAAATTGATGATGATGGTAAAGGAATGAACGAAGATATCTTGTCAAAAGCCAACAATCCTTTTTTTACAACAAAAGAAGGGAAGAAAATCGGGCTTGGTCTTGCATTCCTTTCACAAGCGGCTGAAGAAACCGGCGGGAATTTGAAAATTGAAAGACGGACAGAAAAAGGAATTCGAATTATTGCTTGCTTTAATAAAAATAATATAGATATGAAACCTTTAGGAGATATAAAAAAAACTATGCGGGTTCTTAAAGCTTCTCATCCAGAGGTCAATTTTGTATTCGAGCATATAGTTGAACAAGGAGACCCTGCGTGATTCAGTTAACCATAAATGGGAATAGGTTTGAATTCCCGGAGGGGAAAACCCTTCTCGAGTCTATTGAAAGTGTGGGACTTAG
>JAMCSN010000099.1 GCA_023381535.1 Bacteroidota bacterium | reverse complement strand
TTGTGCGAGGAATTCGGATTTGAGCGCCGCGGATTTTTCAGCCAGTTCTTTCGCCGCGATCAGTTCTTCTTGCGTTTTTTTGACTTCGGTAATATCCGTTGCAACTCCAATCAATGCTATAGGTTCTCCGAGGTTATCTTTTATGACAGATGTAGAAAGAAGAACCGGGAAAATTGTTCCGTCTTTTTTACGATTTATGACTTCTCCTTTCCAGCCGCCTTTTATTGTCTCCGGCAGAATATCTTTTACCATCGCTGTAGCTATATCCGGCGGACGAAGAATGTTTACATGTTCTCCAATCAATTCTTCTTTTTTATATCCGTACGTTGTAAGGAATGAATCATTAACAAAAATTATAGTATCGTTGTGATCCGTAATAGAAACGCATTCGCTAACACTTTCGACCGCGTGTGCAAGCATTCTGTTTTCTTTTTCAGACTGAATTCTTTGCGAAACATCTTCGAACACTAAAAGTAGATGTCCTTCATTTTCATATTTGAACGATTCGAGCAGGCAGGAAATCCAAATCTCTTTTTTGAAAGTGGTTACAAAATGCGTCTCCAACGATTGACGAGTTCCGGTTTTCAGCACTTTGTCCGCAGCATCAAACAATCCCGATCTCTTCCACGGTTCAAGCTGCCGGAAATTTTGCTTCAAAAGTCGGTCTACAGTTGTGCCGACAATTTTAGCGGCTGCTTCGTTTGCCGATATCGTTTCTCCGTTATTTTTGTACGCAATTATTCCCACCGGCGAAGTTTGCAGAATAGTTTCATTCAACTTGAGCGTATCGGCGATGCGCTGTTCGGCACGTTTCCGCACAGTCAGATCAACATACATTCCGTAAATGCCGATGCATTTATTGTTCACTATTATCGGCACGCCATAGACTTGTACGAGTACCGGCGTTCCGTCTTTTCTTTTTCGAAAAGTTTCTTTCATAACGATTCCGCCGTGCTGGGATTCCAACGATAAAGAATTTGCTTCGTCTCCAAGTTCTGCCGGCACAATTAGCTTATCTATAAACCTTCCCTTCGCTTCATCAAGAGAATATTGAAAGATCGATTCGAATCCTTTGTTAATCAGAAGAATGTGGTTGTCGGCATCCAGCATTGCTATTCCAACAGGTGCATTTTCAAATAAAGTTCGATAGCGTTTTTCATTTTCTGCTAACGCCGCTTCGGTTCTCTTTTCGAGTATTTCTTTTTCACGCAGCAGCTTTGCTTCTTCTTCTGCTCTAACTCTCAATCCATAATTTTTATAGACTAAAACAAATCCACCTGCCAGAACCAAAACCACAATGCCTATGAGAGCTATTGTTTGCCTTAAATTGTTTTCAGTAAACGACGTGATTTGCTCGTACGGACTATTTGCAACTATTTTCCACGTAATATTGCCGATCTTCATAGTGGCGAATGCGGCAAGTTTTTTCGTTTTGTCTTTGAGCTGGTAATCAAGTGTTCCCGTCTCTCTGCTCAGTATAGGTTTTATATAATCAAAGGAGTCGTGACATTTAGTGCAACTTTTGTCCACCTTGTGAATATTATTCAACAACATTTCCTCGTGAGTCAGGTAAAACAGAAGTGTTCCATCTTTATCCATAACCCAGGCTTTTTGTTGCCCGGAACCATTGTTTATGAAAGCCAATTGATCGGTCAACAATTCATTAATATCTATAGAATAAGTAACTGCGCCGATAAATGTTTTTGAAAAATATTTAGAGCCAGCATTAGAAATTTCTCTAAGAATCGGAGACACAATTAGGATGCGGTAATAAGGAGGCTTCGAGCTTTGAACCGAATCCGTGCGAACAAAATCCGAAAGGTAAATTTGATTATTGTCGGTTTGTTTCGATGCCCATTCAAAGAAACTGCTCTTTGCGTAATTTAATCCTATTGCGGTTTTCAAAGTAGAATAAATAATTGTTCCCGCAGCATTATAAACGGAGACAGACTTGATATGACGCTTGAAAAGATGTGGAAGGCTTTGATTAATCTCAGCCATCAGTTTATCTGACAATACATTACCTGAAACGCCGGTCGAAATTTCGTTTGAAAGCAGAATCAAATGCTGTGATTCATCGTCTATAAACGCTTCAATTCTTTTTGATGCATGAAGCGCAATATCCTGCTGGTTCTGTTTGAACATCGACTCCAATTTGTCCTGGTTTTTCATCTGGAGATTGAGCGCCATGTAGGTAACCAAAGTCAATGCGGCTACAACAACCAATACAATAATCTGATTTTTTTTCGAAACCGTTTTCATAATCCTTACGTCATGAAGCAATAATTATCTTCTGTCGTCGAAGACAACAACTGATAATTCAATTTCGGAGAAATAGCCGGGTAAGATTGATGATACGAACGAGAGTATCTGTATGAAGTGATGACAAATTTATGAGAATCCGTTTGATTCATTTCCTGAATCGACCCAAGCCATGTGCAAATAGAAACTAACAGCCCCAACTTTTTCTCTTTAAGTGGATTACCAAATTATTTCCATAGAACATACTAAATTATCGATTATAATTACATAGAAATTAGGGATATTCTTATCGTCTGGGAAATATTTCATTAAATATCATATTTTACGAACGTTTTTGGGCTTATTTATAATCTGTGAGTTTATTCTTCTCAAGTTTTTGCTGAAGGTTATCACCTTAGCATAAATTATTTCTGTATTTTGTAACTCAGTACAATCACCGTAAATAAATCTTCACTGAGATTCTAAGGTATGAATAGTATTGATCAGTTTGTAAATCAATTTTTTTCTTTCGGCGGACCCATAATATATTCTCTACTATTCAGCATTATTGCTGTTTTCATAATTGTGCTGATCTTCCTAAAAGTAATCTTTCCTCAGAGAATAAAATTTATTCACGAAAAAGAAGCGTTGGTTCTCAAACAAACCAGACTTATGGCGTTGTTCGCGGAACTGGACCCGGATCCTTTACTAAGGATCAATCCGCAAGGTAAGATAATTCAAACCAACGACGCTTCACGAAGACTGTTTCATAATGTCGAGTTGCAGCGAACAAGAATAACCGATTGTATTAAAAATTTGGATATCGACTACAAGCTTCTAATTGAAAATGATGAACAAAAATCTTCTATCGAGACCATTAACGGCAACATCTTCACTGTTATAATAAAAGGAAACAGCGCTTTTAATTTTGCCAATATTTATTTCCACGACATATCCAAGCTAAAAGATTATGAGTTTGAGTTGGAGGACTACAAGAACAAATTGAAAACACTCGCCCATACACTTGAAAGTAAATTTGAAAAAGAAAAAAAATATATATCTTCGGAATTGCATGACGATATATGCCAGAAATTAATCCTGCTGAAAATGAAATTGGATCACACAGTTCCAACCGGAACACCGAATAACTTTAAAAGTGATCTTGACGAACTATACAACAGAATACGCGATCTTTCTCATTCCATAAGACCGACAGACATCGAGCAAATGGGCTTGAAGTTCGCCGTTGAAGTACTGGTTCAAAAAATAAATGAGAGCTCATCAATAAAAGGCGCTTTCATCTACTATGGAGAAGAGGAGAGATTCGGTGAGGATTTGGACACGAGTATTTATAAAATTATTCAAGAAGGACTTAGCAATATTCTCAAACATTCCGGGGCAACCGAATTTTCCGTAGAACTTGTTAACAGTGAAGAATGCATCGATATATTTGTTAATGATAATGGGAAAGGCATACCGCAAGAATATTTCTCGTCGAAAGACCTCAGGAACTTCGGAATAGGTTTGTTTAATATCAAAGAACGGCTGGATGTTTTTCACGGAACAATTGAAATTGATTCTAATCCGAATGAAGGAACCAGTATATTTGTTAAAATTCCAAAAGTATAGAAATGAAGAAAATTCGCTTGCTGATTACCGAAGATCATAATTTAGTCCGACAGGGAATAGAAAATCTTCTCTCACAATGCGACGACATTAGTGTGGTTGCCGAAGCTGAAGACGGACAGACTATGATCAATAAATATTTTGATTTCAAACCCGATGTTGTTTTGTGCGACATTGAAATGCCGCGCATGGACGGACTTACCGCCGCCAACAGAATTCTGACTAAAGATAACAAAGCAAAAATCATTTTTTTAACTATCCATAACACCGACGATTATATCTACAATGCTTACAAGATCGGTGCGGTAGGATTAATTCCTAAAATAGTATTGAAAGACGAACTGATAGATTCCATTAGAGCTGTTGCTTCCGGTAAGAAGTACTTTATTGGTAAAACGGAAGAGGATTTGAAGTTGTTAAAAAAGAAATATGACGCTATCGAAACTTTACGGCACGATTCGGAATTCTCCGGTTTGACAAGAAGAGAAAAAGAAATGTTAACGTATATCGGACAAGGATTTTCAAGCAATGAAATTGCGGATAAACTGCAGATTAGTAAGGAGACGGTAGATTCTTATCGCTCGGTCATTATGTCGAAAATGGGGATTGAAACTCTCCCTAAGTTAATCCGGTTTGCATTAGATTTTATTTACGCTCAAAAGGATAAAGCCTGGTGAATTACTGCAACGCCCATTAGCTTTTACCACTAAACTATTTCTTTGATTCTCCGAAAATATAAGGGGGAAATGAAAAATGATTTCGTAATTGTACTGTGTTTCCATAAATAGATTTTAAGTAAGTTAATTTTGAAATCATTTTAGTGCCGGAGGCGTGCATGAAAAAAGTTGTTCCCACCGTTGTATTTATTTGTTTCTTTCTACTTGGCGCAGTTGGTTCTTTATCAGCCCAGCCATATGGAAAAGTCCTTAAAAAATCCAAAGCCGACCGTTTATTTGGCAGTGTTCTTGTTTCATCCAAAATGAGCGTAAAAGAGTTCACACAGATTATCGGCGGAAGCTCGAATACGGTAATGCTAAACATTCTGAAAAAACAACTCTACATTTTAGGTGATAAGCGGAAGGTTTTGTATCCCGCGAAAACAACTGTTGACTCTACAACAGTTTTTCACGTATTTAGCAAATCAAAGGTTGTAGAATTATTAAAAGCGAGTAAGGACACAACAATTAAAGTCGAACTTAGGAAAAAACATTTAACCGTAACACACGGCATGAGCACGCTCGAATATAGCGTAGACTGTCCGCCATGGTGTTTTTAATTTTTGTAAAATGATAGTTGCAAAAGTAATAAGCATAATATCCATAATCGTTTGGCTATTTCCGGCGATAAAGCAATATAAAACAGATTACTTTTATTTTTTTCTCGTTCTTGCTGTTGCTGATCCGGTTGTGCTGCTTTTGGGATTTGTTTTGAGATTAACTGCTCCATTTACTGCACCATTTTTAATGTTAATGCAGATTGGTTCACTGCGTCCTAAAAAATTATTATGGCTTCCTTTTGCCCTCATTTTCTTATTAATCTTTGTCTGGTTCATAAAAGAGAGCAATAACGCGCTTCATCTTACCGGTTCAATTGGTCATTTAATTATTTTCATGATGATTATTTCAAGATTAATTGACCAACTAAGCAGCAGACAGCTTTTGAGCGGTTTTCTTGTTCTGCTTTCGACATACGAACTGATAAACGTTCTCAAGGTTCTGATTGTTATCACTGATCTAATGAATGGTATAACGCAATTCTATATCGCATCATTCTTTCAGATTTTGTTCGGCATAGTTTTCTGTTTTATTTCAATTAAAAGCAGCCGTTTTGATATTAAACTTGTGAGGGATTGAACATTAGCAGGAACAGGCAGTATTTTTAATATTGGCGGAAGTGAAAAAGATTGTGACAGACTTTTTCACTTTCTGCCAATTAATTAATACGGATTAAGAATTACTTTTTTTTGATGCAACTCCGCGGTAAGCAATTTTAAGCGCATCCCTAATCATTCCCTTGTTAACTTTATTTAATTCAAAGATAGTCCAGCCATGTGTACCCCATGCACCGTTAGCCGGATACACAATTGAATTATCAAAAGCACAAAAGACAGACTGATCAAGCGGGGTTAATTTCAGCGAAGCTTGACCGGTGTTTTCGTCGAGAGTCGCAAATATTTTCTTTTTCACTCTGAAAGATATTTTATCGAAGTGAGGTGCCTCGGTTGCATCCGGGAACGACAATGCTAACTGACGTAAAACATCTATGTTAATCATACTTAACTTTCATTTACCTTTTTACTGTTCCGAGTTTATATGAAATTATAACACTGGAAGAACCAATCAATGGTTCATTTCATCAGCGCTTGGTCCATAAACCCCGGGGATCGGGATATCGAGCAACCGTAGATAAACGCCTAACTGGGCTCTGTGGTGAATCAACTGACTCAAAGAATGCCGGATAACTTCTGCCTTTGAAAGATTCAAAAGTACAGCATCACCATTTCTCATAACCCATCTTCCGTTTGTTAAGAAGTTTTTTTCCTCAATTAACTGAGCTTTACTTTTAGCAACAGATTCTTCAAATAATTCCAATAAGTCTTTTGTGTTATTAATAACTTTTGGATTATAGGGAGTTGCGGCAAAATCTAATCCATCATTAGTAATGCCATGTTCTATCCAGCCCGGGATTTCAGCAATATGAGTTGTCAACGCCCTTATCGTCATGCTTTTCGGATGGGGTCTCCAATCATACTTATCATCCGGCACTATTTTAAGCATTTTCCGGGTTGATACTGATTCCTGTTCTAATTCCTTCGAGAAAATTTTTATTAATGACATAATAGCTCCTTTTTGATTTAGGAAAAAAACTTCTTAACAAAGATAATATCAGACTTTGACAACTGTATGTCAGCATCATTTTTATGAAATTTAAAAATTTTACTTTTTAAAAATTGCTTCGGTTTATTTCAAGTAATTTTTCACGTAACATTATTTTTAATGGTTCGGGCGAAACTATTTCAGCTTTATCAGCAAACATTAAATACCAGCGTACAAAATAATTGGGAGATGATGTTAAAAAAGTCATTTGAACAAAATCTCCGATTTCCTGTTCATCAACAAATCCATTATAATATTTTTGCTCTTTTAAATATTGAACAATATTTTTATCAACCCGAATAACAACAGTTTCCAGGTTTTGCTCCTTAGATATTTTATAAAGATAGTCTTTAATTGAAGGATGTACTTTTTTAAATATTCTATCGGTCTTACTTATACTTAATATTCTATCCAATCTAAAATCGCGGTAATCCTGTCTTAACTCACAAAAAGCGATTGTATGCCAGTAATTACCGGAAAAAAAGATACCGATAGGTTCAATAGTTCTATCTTTAATTTCGTTCGAATAAAAAGTGTGGTAGCGAATATTAACAGATCTCCTTTCTGATATACTCTCAATCAGGATTTGAATTCCATTTGTATTGCCGGAATTATCTAAAAATGGTTTGTTTCTGATAACTTCAATATTCTCTTCAATACTTTCAAGCAGTTCTTTTTCTGAATTTCTTAAAATGGCTCGTATTTTCATCATGCCTGACTTGAAATTTGAATCCATCGAGTTATCGGTAAACTTTTCAATTAGCTTTTCAGCTGTTAAGAAGGCGGTGACTTCTTCTTTTGAAAACATTACAGGAGGGAGACGGTAACCATCTATAAGATAATAACCAATGCCTGCTTCAGAACCGACCGGCACTCCGGCTTCTACCAAAGTTTGTATATCCCGGTAGACTGTTCTTATGCTGAAAATGAAAAAACTTGTTGTTGCAGATTTGGAGAAAGCTTACAACGGCAATTAGAATGATCGGTGGTGATTCATCATTTATTTCACTAAATCGAATGCAAGAATTACTTCCATATACTTTATAGTAACACTAGAAAAAGTGTATCAAGCCTTGGGGATAAGAAAGATATATTTATTTTGTTCATTCAATGGAAA
>JAMCSN010000233.1:362-7877 GCA_023381535.1 Bacteroidota bacterium | reverse complement strand
GACGCTTCCAATTTTTCTTCTGTCTTTGCTTTCGGAATGGTAAGATCGCCGCTGGAATTTACAATCACGGTAGCGTTTCTGCTGATCGGTCTGCTGATTGCGTATAAGTACGTTTTGGTTTATCTTGAAGAACAGAACACCGCGAGCAAAACCAAACTCTCATTTTTCTTTTTGCTCTTTTTGATTGCTGTACCTCTTTACTTGCTTTCTCTTCGCGGACTTGGCGCAGCCATGAGGAGCGTTGTCTTCGATTCTACGATTAGGTATTTCAAAGTTTTCTCTCTTATTCCCACCGCTCCGATTTTCTTGATGGATCTAAATATTCTTATTCTGGCATTCTCTGTAGTTCTCTTCTTAGTAATGCTCTTAGTTCTGTTGTTTTCAAAACAGATATTTGAAGAAAAGAAAAAGAACATTCGTTTTTTCTTATTCATCTTTTTTGTAATTCAATTTTTCGGTTGGATCCTTGATGAATTGCAAAGTGAACCGCAAGGCACACCGCTAATCAGAATTCTCGCAATAATTATTACGTTCAGTTTTGCATACCTTGTTGTGTTTTCGGGAAGACGCCGCTTTATTCTTCTCGTCTATTACGTATTTGCCGCTTCACTCGTCTCGGTTAGTCTTCTTAGCTATTACAACTATGAAATCGAACGGGAATCTTTGAAGACCACCGCACATGAGTTAACCCGAACGAACGAAAATGTTGTCGAGTTTATGGTTCTTCAAACGATGACGCAAATTCAGCAGAACGACGAGATCCTGGATGCATTCAATCAAAAGGAAGATATTTCACCAGATGCATTTGTTCTCTGGACAAATAGTTTGTTCTACCGCGAAAGCGTTAGATCCGCAATTGAGTTTTATAACTCAGAAAAAAAATATGTCGGCGGTTTCCAGACCAACAAAGAGTTTTACACCGAACCTTTCGAGAATTACTTAGAAGGAATTGCCGACAGCACTAAAATTTTCAAGCAAGCTAATCTCTTCGGAGACGAAATAACTTTAGTTGGCGTGTCCCCGTTAAAAGAAGGCAATAATGTGATCGGCTACATGGTTGTTTCAGCTATCTACGATGAAGACTATTTCAACTTTTCGTACTTACCAGATTTTTTGATTGCGCAGCGGTCCGGTATTTCATCCGCACTGGATTTAAGTAAACTCAGAGTTTTTGATTTTCATGATAACGAGTTGGTCCGTTCGTTCGGAGATGTTTCATTATCCGATGAAGATCAGAAATCAATTTTGAACGCCGGTTTCAGCAATTACAACGAAGCCTGGTTGAACATGACGATGAACGGCGAAGAGAATTTAGTGTATGCGTTAAAAATAAGTTCGCCTGGAAGGAATAAAGTCTTAGCAATTGCCCTCGAACAGAAAAAATATTCTTGGAACCTCTCAAACTTTTTCAAAATATTTTTTATTCACACACTCATAATTGCAATTTTCTTGTTCATGTTTCTGACTTCAAAACTGCGGCAATTAAGCGGAGTGCTTCGCTCGTTCCGGGCAAGATTGATCGGCGCATTTCTCGTTGTGTCAATTATCCCATTGATCGTGATTGCATTCTATTTTAGGAATTTAACGGAAGAAAAAAACTCCGAGCTAATACAAAGAAGACTAAATGAACTCACCGGTCAGGTTGAAACGTACATAAACACCTACACCAACGAAACTTCTTTGAATCCGGTGACTATATTTGATAAAGCGTCTCACGACCTGGGAATAAATTTTTCTGTCTATGAAAACGGAAGTTTGATTTACAGTCCGCAAAATGATTTTGTGAACACCGGTTTATTCCCGATTACGCTTTCTTCGGATGTATATCGTAATTGTGTCGTGGGCAAGTATCAGAAAATCTTTGAACAAGAAAATTTTGACGGGACTCGGTATAACTCGATCTATACCAAAGAAGGAATTAACGGTGCGAACTATATTATCAGTGTCAACGATCTGATGAATGTTGTGTCTTACCCGTTCTCTGATGTTGACCTGGGCTTTTTCTTATTCGGAATTTTTTCTCTCGCCGTTATACTTCTGATTTTGTTCAGCACATTACTTGCCGAGCAGATTTCTCTACCTGTGAGAAAATTAACAGCCGCGACAAAATCTATTAGTAACGGCGACTTGAATGTTGAGATAAATTACCAAACAAAAAGCGAGATCAACGATCTGGTGGATGGATTTAACCAGATGGTGAACAGAATTAAGCAGAGTCAAGCGGACATCGCGCAGTTTGAACGTGAAGCAGCATGGAAGGAAATGGCAAAACAAGTTGCGCATGAAATAAAAAATCCCCTTACGCCGATGAAACTTTCCATTCAGCAGCTTATCGCCGCATACAAAGATAAATCTCCAAAGTTCGATTCGATCTTTGAAAAAGTTACCGAAACTGTTGCGGCTCAAATAGAGATTTTGAAAAACATTGCTTCCGAGTTTTCCAATTTTGCACGTATGCCTAGATTGAACATTGAAAGAGTGAACATAGTCGCTTCAATCAACGAAGTTCTCAACTTGTTTTCAAACGAAAACAAAACGATAAACTTTTCTGCTTCGGAAACCGTTGTGTATATTAATGCCGATCAGGATCAGTTAAAACGGACACTTGTAAACTTGATTCGAAATTCAATTCAAGCTGAGGCGCAGAAAATATCGGTGACGCTCGCAAAGGAAGAAAACGATTGCAAAATAAACATTGAAGATGACGGCGTGGGCATAGATCGAGAAAACATCGAAAAAGTATTCGACGACAGTTTCACAACAAAAACCGGAGGAATGGGTTTAGGGTTGAGCTTAGCGAAACGTTTCATCGAAAGCATCGGCGGCACAATCCGAATTGAAAAATCTTCTAAAGAAGGAACTGCCTTTCTATTAACTTTTCCGTTGGCGGAATAATGGCTCAGTTAACACCGCACCAGATAAAAGCGTTAGATCGCAAGACTCACATTTCATTAACAGCAAACGCTGGTTCCGGAAAAACATTTGTTCTGTCGAAGCGATTCGTTGAAATTATTTTGAATGAAGATGTTGATTTGAATTCGGTCGTCGCAATCACATTTACCGATAAAGCAGCCGGGGAGCTGAACAAAAAAATTGCTGGTGAAATTGAAGAACGGATCAAAGAAGAAGCAAATCCTGAAAAAAGAAAACGGCTAGAGTCGTTCCGCCGCCAATTGGTTTCTGCAAACATTTCTACCATTCATTCATTCTGTATAAACGTACTCAAAGAATTTGCGCCCGAAGCCGGGATCGATGCGAATTTTGTCCCGATTGACCGCCCTACATCAGACGAGTTGATACAACTCAGCATCGAAGAAACAATCGGCGGTTTAATTGGGCACGACGATTACAAAGATGAACTAAAATATTTAATGCGGTTCTTCGGCTCGAAAAGAATTTTATCTGCCGAGCTCGAAAAATCAATTCAGCATAGACGTGTCATTTCGCGGTTGAAGAATGAGCTCTATAATCAAGCTGAAAAAGAAATTGCCGAATTTTTCCGTAACACCTTTGAAAAGGTTTTTGATGAAATATTTTCACGAGAATTGAAGAAAGGATTGTCAGTTGTTGAATTAATAAACAAAAAAGTTCTCGCTAAGAAACGTGATAATTCCGATGCAATCAACATACAGGCGCTTCTGCGCAAATATTCCGGTCAAAAAACCTCCCTGAAAAACCTCTCTTGAGAAAATTCAATGCCTGCACGAAATCGCCAGTTTGTTTCTAACAAAATCTGAAGGGAAAGTTCGAAGCCGAGGTTACTTAAATTTTGAAAGAGAAGATTTGGCGGAAGAGATAGAATCTGCCGAAGCATTCTTTTCAGAGATAAGTATTTTCTTTACGATGGGAAAGGCGGCAACGGCAGAAAAAGAATTAGCTCAAC
This sequence comes from Bacteroidota bacterium, assembly GCA_023381535.1. The sequence goes on along the minus strand of JAMCSN010000233.1, from coordinate 3,994 downwards.
TCGGAAAATCGTTTGTCAAAATATTCGGTTATGCCGCCGACCTATACTCCAGGAAGAAAAAACAAAAAGGTTTTCTCGATTTCGAGGACATTCTGTTATTCACTCAGGAGATCATACAAATTCCGGAAGTGAAAAATTATCTGACGGGAAAATTCCGCTACATCATGATCGATGAGTATCAGGACACGAACGAACTTCAGTACGAAATATTTATGCCGATACTGGACGGACTGAAAAGCGGAAACTTGTTTGTTGTTGGAGATGAGAAGCAAAGTATTTACATGTTCAGAAACGCCGAACTTGAAATTTTTGACAAGACAAAAGATGAAATAAACGCAACTGCCGGCGGCGGACAGCTTCTTAATTTGCCGCACAGTTTCAGAATGTCGCCCCCGCTCGTTCTATTCACAAATCATCTTTTCAAAAATTTGTTTAAGAACGCCAATCCTTTTTTTAATGAAGTTGCTCACAGTGATTTGATCTGTTCCAAAGATGAAACTGAAAAAGGAAGCGTTGAAATACTTATCGCGACGGATGATGAAATTTCCGAAAGCGAATTGGTTGCAAACAAAATTCTTCAAATCGTTTCCGGCGACGGATACTCACCGGACAAGTTTCAAGACGTTGCGGTACTATGCCGCAAACGCGATTCATTTGCCGAACTGGAAAAATCATTTGTCCGGCATGGAATTTCATATTCTATAATAGGCGGAAAAGGATTTTTTCAGCGCCAAACGATTTACGACATTTACAATTATCTATCGTTCCTTCTCAACAAAGACAACGATACGGCGCTGATTGGAGTACTTCGTTCACCGTTCTTCAATGTTTCTGATTTGCAATTGTACCTGATCTCGCGTGAGGAGGGGAAAACGTTTTACGAAAAATTGAAAAACGCTTCCGGCAAGATTAAAACTCTGGCTGATATCTGCAGTGTTCTCGATTCCAACTTTAATGCGGCTTTAGGAGGTGATGTGTACGCTCTCATCAGAAAGATTTTGATTGAGAGCGGATACTGGTCTGTTTCGGCTGCAAAGAAAAATTCAACTCAAGAAATTGCCAACATAGAAAAATTACTTTCTCTTGCACGGAATTTTTCAAAGAAGAGTTTCAAAAATTTATACGACTTTACGGTTTTCCTTCGCGAATCAATCGAAGGTTACGAAGAAGAGGGACAAGCGCAAGTCGTTCATGATGAGAACACGGTTAAAATATTAACTGTTCACCAAGCCAAAGGATTGGAATTCAAAAATGTTTTTCTGTTCGGCTGCAACGAGAAAGCAATGGAAGACAGTGCTAAAGCAAAGTCAATAAGCTTCGACAAGAACTTCGGCATTCTAACAAAAGTGCCGCTCGATCAAAACTACTTCAACAAATATTCCGCCGCGCCAATTGTCCTTTTGTACAACTATGTAATCCAGAGAAAAAATTCGGCGGAAACCAAAAGGCTTTTATACGTCGCCACTACACGAGCGAAAGAAAATCTTTTCATATCGGGTTCGATTAAGAATGAAAAAATAAAACCCGGCTCGTTCATGGATTTATTTGCGGAAGGATTGGACGGTGAATTGAAACCCGGTACAATTTCAATTAACGGCAATGTCGAGTTTATGAAACTCACAGGAGAGAAGTACGATTTTTATTCCAAGAATATTTCTCTTTCTGTTCCGGTTGAAAACAAAATGATTGATCTTCTGACAAAAGAAAATTTGGTTATTAATCAAAAGAAAAAACCCGTAATCATAACTTCGAAGATACCCGACGTTCCGAAAAAAGAAATAATTTCGGCAACAAAAATATCGATGTACTCGCAGTGCCCGGTAAAGTATCAGCTGACTTACGAGTTGGGGTATTCAACAATCTATAAATTGATAAAGGAACAGATCAATGAATACGAATTCAACTCCAACGAAGACGAGGAGTTGAAACATTACGCACAGCTTCGCGGGAAATTGATTCATCAAGCGTTAAAAGATGAATTGAATGAGAATGATCTCACAGAATTTTTAAAAAAGAAATTAACTGCCGAAATTTCCGTTGAGGAATCAGATCGGGACAAACTTTTGGTTTCAATTCGTGACGACATCGTTCGGTATTATGATTCCGAAACTTATAGATCGATTCTTCTTCACAAAAATTACAGAAATGAATTTGAGATTTACTGCGAAGAAGGCGAGCACTATCTCTACGGAATAATCGATAAACTGATAATTGAAAAAGATCGGCTGACCATCGTCGATTACAAAACTGATAACATTACGCCGCAGCAGTTGGCAAGTCGAACGGGTGACTATTTACCTCAGCTGAAATTTTATGCTTATATTTTGTCGAAGCTTTACAAGGAATACAACCGGTTTGACCTTAGATTAATTTTCCTAAAACAAGTAGATCAGGCTGCTGTAAAAGAAATTTCGCGTGATGAGTTAAAATCATTCGGCAAAGAGCTAACGTTCTCAATACGGAACATTCACTCAAATAAATTTGAACCCAATCTCAATCATTGTTCAAAGTGTCATTTCGCTTTGGAAAGGAATCAATGCATAAAAAGTTTTTCTTGAATTTACTTTCGTTCGTTTTTCTGCTTGTGCTGGTTTCGTGCTCTTCGGCGCCGGTTATTCCGCTTTATGAATATCCGACCGATTGGAAAAATCCGGTCGATCGCGAAAATGCAATCAAGGAATATTCGAAGTATCTAATTGGAAGAAAAATATTTTTAGACCCCGGACACGGCGGCGAAGACAGAAAAAATAAAAGCCGCGACGGAAAAATTATTGAAGCCGATGTTAACCTTCGCGTTGCGCTGAATCTAAAAAAGTATCTTGAAGAAGCCGGCGCACAAGTTTTCATTTCGCGCGACGTTGATAAAACCGTTCCGCTTGCAGATCGTTCCGAATTAGCAAACAAAAGCGGTGCGGAAATTTTTATTAGCATTCATCATAACGCGCCCGGCAAAACGGAAGATGATTACACCGACTATACTGCTGCTTATTATCACGCGAAAGATGTGAACTACGAATACGAGCCGTGCAATCACGACATTGCAAAATTTATCGAACGCGATCTTGCGTATGTAATGAGAAACTCCGGCGGGCTCGGCTCGTTCGACGGTACTTATTCCGACTACAACATTTATCCTGGCGAAGGTTTTTCCGTTCTTAGAAAAACCAATATTCCGGCAGTTCTTATCGAATGCGCTTTTCACACGAGTCACTGGGAAGAGCTGCGATTAAACAACGAAGAGTTTAACGAGATTCAAGCATGGGGAATTTTTCGAGGACTGGCAAAATATTTTAGAGCGGGAAGACCGGAAATTGTTTTTCTTCCTGACAGTTTGAGGATTCAAAACGACACGCTGCACGCTGCTTTTAGTCTTCATGATTCAACGGGAATCAATCCGAAAACAATTCAGATCTTTTTCAACAAGGAAGAAAAAGATTTTCGTTTCGATAAAGCGAACAATATTGTTTCAGTTGGAATCACGCCCGTAGTTAAAGGCAGTTTTCCAATCCGCGTAATCGTTGCAAATAAAAACGGGAACCATTCGTTCCCGTATCATAAAGAAATTGTTATTTCCGATTCGCTGAAAGCAACTTTGAAAGATTAACTTATTTGAGTGCAGCGTTCCGCTTATC
>JAMCSN010000233.1:0-300 GCA_023381535.1 Bacteroidota bacterium | reverse complement strand
TACTATTTTGAAAATGAACAGCGCAATAGCGGCTGCAAATCCTATCGCCAAAAAATAATACCAGATCAAATGCGCATCGGCATAATATGCTGCTCTCTGAATTTCGGTCAATCCAGCCGGAAGTGTTTTCGGATCGGGACAATATTTGTCAAGCAAAAATCCGGACATAATAAATCCAACAAGCGCACTGATAAAAGAATGCAGGTGACTAAATCCAAGATAAACGCCTTCTTCACCTTTCGGCGCTTGAAAAGAAAAATATTCTAAAAATCTCGGCGAGATAAAACACTCCGCCAAACC
>JAMCSN010000360.1 GCA_023381535.1 Bacteroidota bacterium | reverse complement strand
TTACAGGTGTCCAACTACCATTTGAATATTCATATACGTCAGGCACCAGCGAATACAACTTACCGAAATTAGTATAAAGATTTGAATAACCGAATTTTGCAGTTTCATTTGCCCAGAATGAATCTATTACCTTCCAATTCTTAATTGTTCCATTAATGGAATAAAAGCGGTTGGGAGATACTAGCGGGTTAAATTGCTGGCCCAATAGATACACTTGATTATTATAAAGTGCTACACTTACAAGATTAAATTCCAAACCGGAATTATCTATCTTAACTGTGTCTTGAGTCCATTTTGTACCATCAAAATGCGCAACTAAACCATCAAAACCGCAAACCCATAAATTATCCGGTCTATCGCCGTTTATGCCAAGCAGGGCAGTTGTATGATCCTTATAAAAATTTAATCTGTATTCTTTCCAGTTGACACCGTCATAATGTGCGATAAGCGGAGTATTTACTGACCCTACCTTATGTTGAGGGTCTTCAACTCCTTGATCGCCAACAACCCAAACATCATTCTTCGAGAAGCCGAAGACTTTTGTAAGATCATACCCAAATGCAGATAGTTTTTCCCTTAACTTTATTTCTTTCAGAGTCGACCCGTTATAGTGCCAAAGTTTGCCTTCGAATGCAGAATTATGACCGCAGATGTAAATATCATTCGGAGAACTTCCCCAAACCGAACTCATCCTTATCTGGAAAGCGTTTGGATCGGAATATTTAATTGTATCCACAGTCCAAGTCATTGTGCGGGGATCTTTAATTGGTTTCTCTATGCTCTCAACCGGATTACTACAGAAATTAAATAGTGCTGCAATAACCGCTGCACAGAATATTATTCTTTTCTTTTTCATTATGCCGACATCAATTTTGTGATATAAGTTTTACATAATAGAGGGTGACTAAAAAGTAATTTTCAATTTTAAAATCTGCGGAAATCCGTTTAAATCTGTGTTATCCGTTTTCCATTTTTCAAAAAAAATATTACTTTTTGGCTACTCTCCATAATTAAATTATTTTTTCATTTAGTTAACATGATTTTTTTTGACTGCATAAATTTTCCAGCATTTATTGTCAAAATATAAATTCCACTGGTCAATTTACCGGCATTCAAGGTAATCCGGTAATAACCAGCTTCTTTTTTCTCATTCAATAAAACAGCAATTTCTTTTCCAAGTATATCGTAAAGCTTTATAGTTACTTCTGAAGCTACCGGTATATGATATTCTATAGTTGTAGTTGGGTTAAAGGGGTTAGGATAATTGGAAATTGAATACTCGTCCAGAATTTCTTTTGCAAGAGCGCTTGCTTCTTGAGTATTATTAATTATGGAGAGCAAACTTTGTTGACCATAGACTGTTGCAAAATTTGGATCGGTAGCAACAGCCGGTTGATCCCAACCGTTGTTTGAAGAGGGGTCGTAAATTGCGCGTACGTCATACATCAACAGATCAACATATGATTGAGTTACAACATAATCACGGTCTGTATAAGAAGTTGTATAACGGCCGGAAATGGTAGTCTTTAAAACAGGGTCTCCCAATACACCATTATGTTTGACCCTGCGCCAAACCTGGTAACCAGTTATGTCTGGATCGTCAAAAGCATTCCACGTTAGAGACACATAACTACCGTATGAAGTATCGTTGAATCGTAAGTTTCTATCTGCATGTACAGGCTTGCCATTTAAATAACAATAATAAGTTTGGTTATTTAACCCCGGTGTAACGGTTATTGAGCTGTTAGTTGAACCTGTACTCCAGTGATCTGACGTTAATGCAATATAATTATTTGTTCCTGCAACGCTTTTGTTTTGACTAACTGCGGTTGCATTTATTGGATAACCCTGTCTAATTGCAGTGTCTGCCGGTGAATTATAAGTGCGTGTGTCAAGATGTATCATTCCATTTGTACAACTTGACCCATAACTATTTTTAAAGGTGGCTTTGTATCCCGGATTAAAATTAGCCTGAGCTTGCGCATCTGTCGGACTGGGAATGCTAAATGAGAATTCAGTCGTGTTTGCATAGCCAGTCCAATTATTATACATTCTTGGAAAACCACTTGCATTGTTAGGATATATTTGGTCTAAGCCGCTTTTCGCAGAAACCGTATGAGGAAATTGAGAATAAGTAGAATATAAAAAAGCTCTCTTATAAGAAAGGTTGCTCACAGTTGAACCATCGTAAATAAAATTTCCGCTGCCGGAGCTAGTAACTGCAAAATCGTTTGTCAACATTATTTCGTATTTATCCAATGCATCGTCGGGACCGGAATAAGACGGACCCGGAGCTGCAACTACACTAATACTGCACGCATGTGTGATTACATTGTAATCAATATATAAATCACCGCTTTGATAATTATCAAGATTAATAGAAAAAGATTTCACGCCAAATACAAAAATCCAGGTACCTGATCTTGGCGTAATTGACGCAAAAGTCCCGGCATTATCCAGATGTGGATCAATTTGTCCTGCGCCGTTTGCTGGTCCATATTGGTGATAGTCATCAGTGGTAGAAGTCCATCCGCTTGCATATAATTGTCTGTTATGGTAGACTTTAATCTCCATTGGCACAAAATCGGTCCCATCGTGGATATAAAAATATAGTTCATACGGCAAGGCAAACGATTTTGTAGCTATAACAAATAAGAACAGAATTAGTATCTTCATTTTTTTCATTTCATACCCCTTATGAAATTATTAAATAATTTACTTTGTATTCTTAATTAGCCAAACATTTTTAACTATCTCATGTTAGCCTCCTGTGACTAAGTGAATTTAAGAAATCTATCTGCTTAATAATTACGTGATGGCAACACGTTCTCAGCCTGCGTAGCTCATGATAGCTTAACTCCATATACAAAAATTGGAAAGATGGATTAGCTTGTAGAAAAATGCTCATTAAAAACTTCCCCGCTTTAATTATTAATCAGCTAACCCCATTAAAGAAGAATCATCAACAAATAAGTTAGCCCCTATTTCTGAAATCAAAGTAACGCTAAAAAGTTTGCAGGTCAAGTGGGAAATTTGTAGGGCATTATGACAGCTAATAGATTGAATCCTTTCCAAATTAAATTCATCTTATTGGCAGTAAAATTAGATTGGAGTTAAAATGTACCTTGATGATCAGATTAAAGCCGAACTGTCCAAACAGCTTTCGGTTTTAACCAAGAATGTTAAATTGATCATGTTCACACAAGAACTTGAATGCCAGTACTGCCGCGAGACAAAACAAATATTGACCGAGCTTTCAGAAGTTTCGGATAAAATTTCTCTAGAAGTGAAAAACTTTATTAATGATAAAGCGGATGCAGAAAAGTTTGGCGTAGATAAAATTCCGGCAACTGTTGTTGTTGATGAGAACGGAAAAGATTACGGCATAAAATTCTACGGCATCCCGAGCGGTTACGAGTTTGCATCGCTGCTTGAAGATATCAAATTGCTTGGAACCGGAATAACAGGGTTCGATCCGCAAACGGAAAATAAAATTAAGAATTTGGATTCCGATGTTCACATGCAAGTTTTTGTAACGCCTACGTGTCCTTACTGTCCGCAGGCAGTTATCACAGCTCATAAGTTTGCGTACTTAAATGATCGGGTAAAAAGCGATATGATTGAAGCAACCGAGTTTCCGCATCTTTCAAATAAATATAACGTGCGCGGCGTTCCAAGAACGGTGATCAACGAGAATACTTTTATTGAAGGAGCAGCGCCGGAACAAATGGTCTTCGATAAAGTAAAAGAAGCGTTAGCGCAGGTTGTTCAATGAACTGTCCGATAAACAGAATAGAAGCATTGAAAAAAATTCTTCCGATAATTATCGGCGCTGTTCTCGGTTATGCATATTATTATTTTGTCGGCTGCAGAACCGGATCGTGCCCAATATCCGGCAACCCATACATATCAACTGTTTACGGAGCGGTAATAGGTTTGATTTGGGGTTTGCCTTCTAGGAAAAAGAAAGAAATAAAAAAAGATGAACCGGGTAACGAAGGAAATTGAAATAGAAGATTTGGTGAAGCAAATTCCCGAATCGGTAACTTATTTGATGGACAACGGAATCAGATGTTTGCGGTGTGGCGAACCGATTTGGGGAACGTTGGAATCCGCGGCAAAAGAAAAAGGTTTTGATGAACTTCAAATTGAAAAATTTGTAGTTGACTTAAATAAACTCGCTGAAAGCGATTCGAAATAATTTTTCTCAGTCGTTTTAAATTACTATTTTGGCAAAGTATTAAATCAGAGGAAACAATGGCACAGAAAAAATCTAATAATAAAATTAAAGCTGGCGGATTGTCGAAAAAACAGAGAAGCTGGATCTACACCGGATTCTTCATCGGCGTGATAGTATTGCTTTTCGTTATAAATAACATGGGCAACGAGCCAGAGCAGGGTCCTTATCCTCCGAATTATGTTCCGGCTGCACAAAGAACTTCTGCACAAGCGCCGGATTTTAGTCTTCCTACAACCGACGGAAAAATTTTGAAGCTCTCAAGTTTAAAAGGCAAAGTAGTAATTATTGATTTTTGGGCAACATGGTGTCCGCCGTGCCGCAAAGGTATTCCCGATTTAATCGAGCTGAAGAAAAAATACGGCAGCAAGGGTTTGGAAATAGTCGGCGTTTCTGTTGATACCGACACAAAGAATCAAGTTGTAGGGTTCATGAAAGATAAAGGAATTAATTACCCGGTCGTTTACGGAAACCAAAACGTAACGGAACTGTACGGCGGCATTGAAGCGATTCCAACTACTTTCATTATTGATAAACAAGGGAAGATTGTTGCCAGCTATCAAGGTTTAATGCCGGCGTTGACTTACGAGAATCATGTTAGAAAATTATTGGGAAGTTAAAACGAAAAATATATTTCGAACGGAAAACCCTTCATGCAAGAGGGGTTTTTTGTTTTAAACGGTATTCGTTAATTGTGATGGTGATCGAAATCTTGATGAAGATTGTTTCTAACCTGAAGATACTCGCCGTATTGTTCGAGCAGTTCCCAAGAATAAAGTCCAAAATTGTAACCGTCTTTCCATTTGATTTGAATTGCATAGTTGCCGACCATTTCAATTGTGGAAACTTGATACGCTTCCGGTCTTAACGGCGTTTTTTTTGCCGGTTCATAATGTTTCCAAAGAATTGTTTCGCCTTTATTGCCGGCATCGGGCGATTCGTCCCGGAGAAACCTAAGCGGATAATTAATCACCTTGCCGTTATCCCATGTGATTTCGATATGCTCTTGCTTGTAAAGTTTTATCTTAGTCGGTGTTGCCATAATTAGAATTCTTTCAAAAGTGTTTTAGTTTTTAATGTTAACAATCATGGATCGAATTTCATTCAATTGTTTATCGATTTCCTGAAGCGCTTTATTTTGCGATTCGAGATGCTCGATGATTAGTCTTACCTCCTCTTCGGCTTTTACGTTAACGTTGAAATCGTTGTGCGCTTCCAGTCTATCCCGCTCGGCTTGCCGGTTTTGGCTCATCATTATTACCGGCGCGGTGTAGGCGGCTTGCAGAGATAGAAATAAATTGAGCAAGATAAACGGGTACGGGTCCCAATGATTTACATATGCCGCAATGTTCATAGCAATCCAGAGTACAAGAATCATTGATTGAATTATTAGAAACTTCCACGAGCCCATCACAGCGGCAATGCTGTCTGCAGCGCGCTGTCCAGCTGTGCGTCTTTCATCTAAAATTTGGTTTACGTTTTTGATTTCTTCGTGTTCGTGCTTATATGGTTTTGGAAAATTAAAAATGTTCATCTCAACGCTCTCTTTAATTGGCAAATTAATTCAGCGAACAGATTTCAGATGAGATCAATGTCTTAACCAGCTTAACCGGTGCAGTTGGAGTCTTTGAAAGTTTGATAGCGGAAAGCAGTTTATTTTTTACGAGATCAACTTTTTCTTTTTTGTCAGTGAAAATTTCCGCAATCACGCTTCCTTTTTTGATTCGTTCGCCGATCTTTGGATAGAAAATTATTCCCGCTTTCGGATCGATCTTATCAGTCATAATCAATCTGCCGGCGCCGAGTTCTAACGAAGCCATTCCGATTTGATAATTGTCCGTTGATTGAAGGTCGCCCGATTTATCGGCAATAACCTTCTCGTGAATTTTTGATTTCGGGTATTTTTCAGGATGCTTGATCAAATCAACATTACCGCCTTGAAGTTGAACGATCTCTAAGAATTTATCAAAAGCTTTTCCGCTTGCAACAATTTCTTTCGACATCTCGATTCCTTCCCTAATCGTTCCGGCTTTTCCGCCGAGAAAGATCATTGCACCGGAGAGATTTAGCGAAAGCTCGACAAGGTTGCCAAGTTTCTCTCCTTGCAAAACTCTTATCGATTCATACACTTCAAGCCAGTTGCCGATATAATTTCCAAGCGGCTGGTTCATATCCGTAATTAACGTAATAACTTTTTTCTTGAATGCTTTTGCCGTGTGGGTAAGTGAATCGGCAAGCGCGAGCGAGTCATCATACTTTTTCATAAACGCACCGGAACCGGTCTTCACATCAAGAACAAGTCCGTCAATTCCCTCGGCTAATTTTTTGCTCATGATGCTTGCCGTAATGAGCGGAATTGATTCAACGGTTGCAGTCACGTCTCGCAGCGCGTAGATAATTTTATCCGCCGGCGCCACTTCTTTTGTTTGTCCGGCAAGCACTGCACCGCAACTTTTCAAAACGTTTTTGTATTTGGTAAGATTAACATTCGTTTTGAATCCTGGAATTGCTTCCAGCTTATCCAATGTTCCGCCCGTGTGTCCCAGCCCGCGTCCGCTGATCATGGGGACGTTAACGCCGGCAGCTGCAACAATCGGAGCGAGTATAAGCGAAGTTTTATCGCCGACTCCTCCGGTAGAATGTTTATCAACTTTTTTCCCGCGGATCGAATCAAGATTAACAACACTTCCGCTGTAAAGCATCGCTTTTGTGAGCAACGCGGTTTCGCGGCTGTTCAAACCATTTAAGTATGCCGCCATTAAGAATGATGAAAACTGATAGTCCGGAATTTTTTTCTTTGTAAAACCGGAAATGAGAAACTTTATTTCGTCTTCGGTTAATGATTTCTTATCGCGCTTCTTACGTATCAACTCAACAGCATTCATTTTAACTCCATAAGAACAAGATTATGATTAAGATTAAGAGCAAGATGTTTCATAACATCAAATACCGATTGACCATTGACGAATTCCTAGTGACGGACTTCCTCACACATTGAAACTCACTGCGATTTTCTATTAACTTTAAGCCACTAATTATCATTAAAACAGAATCGAGGAAAAAATGTTCGACTCCAACTACAAATTTACCTGCGTTGACCGCTTCCTAAAATACGTAAAATATGATACTCAATCGAATGAAGATTCAACAACATTTCCAAGCGATCCTAAACAAATCGAGCTCTCAAAAACATTAGTCGAAGAATTAAAACAGATCGGAATGAAAGACGCGGCAATGGATGAATACGGTTACGTTATGGCGACCTTACTATCGAATAGCAAGAAGAACGTACCAACAATAGGTTTTATTTCACATGTGGATACAAGTCCGGCTGTAACGGGCGCAAATGTTAACCCGGTGATTCATAAAAATTATCAAGGCGGAGATATTGTTTTGCCGAAAGATCCATCGAGAATTATTGATGCTGCGGGAAATCCGGAATTGAAAGAGATGATCGGTTTAGACATTATTACAACCGACGGAACTACATTACTTGGCGCCGATGACAAAGCCGGCATTTCGGAAATTATTGACGCGATGAATTACCTCATTACTCATCCGGAAGTAAAACACGGCACAATTAAAGTTTGTTTTACACCCGACGAAGAAGTCGGACGCGGCACGGAAAAATTTGATGTGA
>JAMCSN010000155.1 GCA_023381535.1 Bacteroidota bacterium | reverse complement strand
TATTCCGTCGCCGATAAATTCTATCGCGTGGTTTAGAACTTCATCGTGATTAAAAAATCCGCAGAGCGCAATAATCACATCTTTACCGGTCACACCCGTTCTAAGTTTTCCTTTGAGTTCAACTTTTGCGATCGGTGGAACTTGCCACCATGTTCTTCCGGTTGCCCAAATTGCTGCTGCGTCAGTTCGTACAATTGGCGTTCCTAAACACCCGATTCCTCCGTACATGTTGGAATGACTGTCCGATGCGACGGCCATAGTACCGGGGAACGCGTAACCTTCTTCAATCATTATTTGATGACCGATGCCTCGTCCGGCAGGATAAAAATCAGCACCCATCGATTTGGAAAACTCTTCTATCTTCTTGTACTTGGCTAAATTCTTTTCATCTTTGTTTTGGATGTCGTGGTCGAGCGTATGAACCACTTGTCTTGGATTTGCAAGTTTGGTCGCACCGATACTTTTGAATTTCGGAATTACCGCGCCTGTATTATCGTGTGTCATTACATAAGCGGGACGAATGGACAAATAATCTCCAGCGTGAACGATATGGTTTGGCTGCAATCCGACTGCATAACGCTGGGCAATTTTTTCGATTAAGGTTTGAGACATAACTTCTCCGAGAAACGTGGACCGTCAAAGGTCAAAAGTCAAAGGTGAAAAAAGGTATAATAAATTAAGTATTTGAAATTAATTTTGATAGCATTGCAAAAATTTGATTTAGCAATAAATCAATTTTTTCTGCTTGATCTTTATTTAGGTATTCAAGACGAATAGCAATTTCTATTTGAGAATCAATTTGAAATTGCCGCTCTTCTAAGTTGATTCGTTAAACCAAACATTTCTTCTTTCGGGAAAGTTTTAGTAATAAGATATATCTCGGTTACCAAATTAACGCTTGACTGCCATACTTCAAGTTTCTTATGGTTCAACTGTAGCATTAAAATATCTCCTTTGACCTTTCACGTTTGACTTTTCACTATTAACGTTTTACGACCTAAACGGTTCAAACGAAACAAAATCTGCATGATGAACTATAATTGATTCGACAGAACGCTTGCCGAGATCTCCCTCCGTAGAATGCGTTGCAATAATATGCTGAACTTCAGCGGGTAAATCGAAACGTGCCGCAATTGCTTGTCCACTGAACGGATGCCGCACTAACTCGCCGGCTTTGCTTGTAACAATTTTGCCTTTTACTTTTTCGTATTCCAAAAGTTTACCGACATCAATCAGAATGGCACCGGCGATAAGATAATCCATGTTGATTTTTATTTCGCTGCCGAAATTATCTTGCATGATCTTAGCCATTTCTACGGCGAGCTTTACACAAGTTCGCTTATGATTCATAAATGAAATTTTACAATTCTTGACAAGAAGCGAAAACGGAATTGTTTCAAGATCTTTGATTGTGAGAGCGGATTTTTCTAAAGCGTAAACCCAGCAATCCAAAACTTTGTTTTTCAATTTCCGGTCGTTGATCCATTCAATTTCCGGCCAGATTTTTTTTACTTTATCTCTCATTGGTACTCCGTGAAAAATGAAATATGAAAAGTGAAACAACTTCGCAAACGACTTCCGTTTCACCCTTCACGTTTGGCGACTAAAGTTTTGAAATCACTGCATCGGTCATTTGATTAGTTGATGCCGCACCTTTTCCAAATACATCTGCACCGCCGCGCAGTTTCAGCATATCGTAAGTTCTAACTTTACCTTCTTCAACTACAGACGCAATTGCTTTTCTAATCTTGTTCGAAATTTCTTTTTCACCGATATGATCCAACATCATGCACGCGCTCATAAACATTGCAATCGGGTTTACGATAGAAGGATTGAGCTTCTCATATTTCGGCGCTGAGCCGTGAGTCGGTTCAAAGACTGCGACTTCTTCGCCGATGTTGGCGCTGCACGCAAATCCGAGTCCGCCGATTAATCCGGCAAATCCATCGCTGATTATATCGCCAAACATATTTTCGGCGACGATCACACCGTAGTCCTCTGGATTTTTAGTAAGCCACATCATCTGTGCATCGATGTTTGTATCCCACAATGTAATGTTAGGATATTCCTTCGCAATTTCTTTTGCAATCTTGAACATCATTCCGGATGTCTCGCGCAGAACGTTCGGCTTCTCGCAAAGCGTAAGATTTTTGTAACCAAATTTCTTTGCGTGTTCGAACGCGGCGCGGATAATTCTTTCGCTCGCTTTCTTTGTGACGATTCTACTTGAGATTGCCAGCTCTTCGCTCGGTACGTTCTTAAATGTTTTCATCTTGGGATGCGTCTCGAATGCGTCTCGAACTACTTTTGGAGGATTAGTCCACTCAACTCCAGAATAAAGTCCTTCTGTGTTCTGTCTGAAGATAACTGTATTAATAATCGGTTCTTCAATTCCTCCACTGGCACTTTGCCGAATGAAGTTCAGTGGATTCCCTTTAAATGAGAGACACGGACGAATACAAATATCAAGATTGAAATGCTGGCGAAGACTTACGATTGGAGAAAAATAAACATAACCTTTTCCTTTCAACGCTGGATCGAGTTCCTTTTCAGCGGCATCTTTCGGCTTGCTTGTTATCGCACCGAACAGAGCAATTTTGTGCTGAACAATTAAATCGATTGTCCGTTGCGGTAGCGCGTTTCCTTCTTTACACCAAAAATCCCATCCGATATCACCCCAAACGTAATCAGCTTTGAATCCCGCTGCATCCAATAGTCTTATTGATTCCGGTAAAACAACTTTTCCAATTCCGTCACCGGGAAGCGCAACAATCGTTCTCATTCATAACCTCAATATTTAGAAATTTTCTTCTGCAACTTAGAGAGATGGGTCGAATTTGGCAACTCGAATAACCGATAGATTTTTTTAATCAAAAAATTTTGTTGACTGTAAATGATACCGCAGCAGATCGTACTTGTATCTGAGTTACATCTTAAAATCGATTTGAAGACTTACTCTGTTATCTAAGTTCCCGTTAACAAATGTAGCGCCGCTTCCGAACGAAGTTTCACTCGGCTTGAATGATTCAGCGTATTTAAAAGTGAGCGTAAAGCCGAACGGAGTATTATATCGCGCGAGCAGATACCATCGCATTCCATCGCCATAAAGTGGCGGTGTTGTCATCACGCCTGCCAAGTCGCTTTCATATTCATAAACTCTGGAATTGTAAGAATCTGTTTTGAATAAAACAACGCGAGCGCTGATGCCGAGAGACCGGATAGGGGAGAATTGAACTTCCTGATACATTAGAAAACCTTTTTCGCTTGAACTTACTGTTGTTGAGTGCACGTTTACAATTTCAACACGCGTTCGCAACTGAACATTTCTTAACACACGGTACAACAGTTCTGCACGGTAATTTTCTGTTGTACCTTTTATAAGCCCCAACTGATCCTTCAGCGCCGCGACATCATCTTTCGATTTGATACGGTATTTTAATCGTAGCTCGCCGCTTTTGAATGGTCTCAAAGTGTAATAAACAAGAAAGTCGTTCCCTTGAGACGGGAACAAAAAATTATTTGCCGCGTACGGAAATCTGAATTGATCGTAATAAACGTCAAAGATTCCGTAAGCCGTCCGCCAATGAATACCTGTGTAGAATCCGCTTTCGTTTTGTGTTCCGTCCTTTTCACCGAAACCATTTGCATGAAAGCTCCAGTAGTCTTTAGAATAGTTTCGATAAGAAAACACCAATGCAAAATTCTTATCTATTGTGATTTGCGCGCTGTTGATAGTAGAGACCGATTTGTTAGAGTATGCGGTTTCGCCGCTAAAATATAATTTACCTATTTTGAAATTGTAGCAGGAGGAAAGATAATCAAAAGTATTACCGGACGGATCGAGCGCTGTCTCTTTTTCAAAATCATTTCCAAATTTTGAAGTGTAGTAAAGAATTCCTAAGCCAAACCGATCCGAGTAAGTATAGTTAATTGACGCACCGTAACATTTCTCATTGATTACATGTTTATGTGCCGCTTCGGATGCGTTACGATGAAGTCCATCCGTGACCAATGACCTAATCTGATTAGTTGTTGAATCGATCGTGCCGTCTAAATATTTGTCAGAATAAAATGTGTACAAACTGAAATTATCGAAAACAGTTTTGGCGGCAACTCCTCTGAAAAACATATTCTCATCTGTGCTGAGATAAGGTTTTATTCCGTGCGCATCCCGCGGAAGAACATCTACAGTTTCGCTTCCCTTAGACATTGACGAACGGCTCCACAATGCAATGCCTTGACCAAACCCAACGCTGTAATCGCCAAAAATTATGTTTTGCACAAAACCTAAATTTTGCAGAGAAAGATGGAATGAGTTAAAATCCGTCAGCGATTTTTCACCGGCATCTTTTTCAACTATAATGCCGGCATGAATATCGTTCTTGTTGTTCAGCACCAGCCGGTTATAAATTTTTAAATCCGATCCGTAGTACTTTCCCGTTAAATATGCGCGGTCTTGCTGTAAATCTCTTAATACCCGTGAACGGTAAGTCACTGTAAGCGACTTTATGCTTTGCGAGAATTGATTAAGAAGTGTGAATCCTTTGTTACGACTGAAATCTATAAACGGCAAAATCTTGTCTATCACATCGCTTGCAACCCCATCAATATTCTTAAATGTCTCTTCGGTATAAAATCCGCCGATCGTTTTTCTTTGTTTGATGATCATCTTTGCATCTTCGCGGTTGACGAAAGGTATTTGCAGAAGATCATCCTCAGTGGCAAAATTTATTCTAATAGGATTCTCCTTAAGATATTCTACCATGTCGTAAAATTGTGAGCTTTCCTTCTCGGCAGTTATATCTTCTAAAATTTTATCAAGGTCCTTCTGAAATGCAGTTGTGTCTGACTGTGCGGCGAGTTCTACCGAACATATTAATAGTATAAAGATTGATATAAATGTTTTCATCTAATCTTTTAGTTACTGCTGAAATGAACAATCAAACCAAATTGATGTGTGAATCCTAAATCCGGATGAGAAGAAAAAGCATAATCAAACTGCATAAATTCGTATTGAACTCCGAAACCGCTGGAGAAGGTGCTCGGTTCATTAGAAACTCCGAACCGAACTTGAACAAAATCCAATAGACTATATTCGGCGCCGAGTCTTAGAGAAGGATTAAACCCCAATTCTTTTCTTGCAGCAATGCTGAAGGTCAGTTCTTCAAGAAATTTTGCGTATGCGCCCGCCCACAATACCGTCGGAATTTGATTTGATTCAGAATTAATTGTTGCCCTGGTAATATTCTCAGCAGAAAATCCGATTCCAAATTGTTCGTTGATTTTTGCAATAGCTCCAAGATTAAAAAGAAAAACTCCTTTCGAGCCGTAATTCTTAATTGTAATATTTTTATAGATAGCTGACGCGCCGATGGAAAAATTCCGCGAAATGTTGCGACCGTAACCAAACACGAATTGAGTTTCTTTGTAAAGTTCGAATCCGTAAATGCTGAAACCGGCGCTGAAATTTCCAAAATCAGTTGGCTCGCAGTAGGACGCGAACGCGTTGGATAATTCTTTCATTTCAAACGGAGCGGGGGAATAATTTATTCCGATCTCTCTCGAATGGATTAATGCAATCCCTGCTGGATTATTGAATAGGCTGAATGCGTCGCCGGCGGAGGCTATATCGGAATGGGCTAAGGCTGCTTGGTGTGCCCCCGGTTGGATCTGTGCGAAACATTCAACCGAAATGAATAGTAAAAGTAAAATACTTTTCATGGTAGTTAAAATGTTCACTATAACTTAAGGGATTGTTTAATTTTTTCCAAATATCTATTTTGATTACACAATAAAAGTCGGAGTGATCAGATGAAGAAGTCGGCAGTACTCTTGGTAATGTTTTTTGTTTGGTCGACAATACTTTCTGCACAAGAATTGGACGCTACTGTTGTAGTGAATTTAGAACAACTGCCGACTGCCTCACGAGAGCGCGTTGATAATTTCAAAACTCAAGTTCAGGATTATCTTAACAATACAAAGTTCACCGGACAGAGTTGGCAAGGGGAAAAGATTAAGTGTACATTTAATATTTTCTTCACCGGTTCATCCGATGAGGTTACATACACCACTCAGCTGGTTGTTACTAGTCAGCGTATTATTGAAAACACGCTGCTCAATTCTTTGATGATGACTATTCTCGATAACTCATGGCAATTTAAATATCAAAAAAATCAATCAATGTATTTCAATCAAACCGATTTTGATCCGTTGACGAGTCTATTAGATTATTATGCTTACATCATTATCGGTTTCGATGCTGATTCATACTATTCTCTCGGCGGAACGGATTATTTTCAGAAAGCTTTGGATATTTGTGTGAGAGGTGGAAGCAGTCAATTCAGCAAAGGATGGCAGTCGGATAGTTCGCCGTTTAACCGGAGATCGCTGGTTGATAACTTGCTGAATGCGAAGTACCAGCAATTCCGCCAAGATTATTTCGATTATCATTACAACGGGATAGATTTATTTAGAGATCCAAAAACTCACGATCAGGCGTTAAAGAATATTGTAAAATTAATTACGGATTTGTACAGCGTAAAAGATCAGATAGATACGAGAAATGTTTTAATGAAAGTTTTCTTTGATGCGAAAGCCGGTGAAATAGTTGAGTATCTAAAAAACTATCCCGACAAATCGATTTTCGAAACTTTGAAAAAGCTGGACCCGCCGCATACATCAAAGTACGACGAAGCTATGAAGTTGTACTAATTTCCGGTCCATTTTTTTTCTGATTACTAACGACTAACTACTAAATACTAACCTGATAGAGTCTGTATTTCTTGTAAACTTCTCCGTTCATAACTTGAGCGCCCCTGTTCATCATGTCATTATCTTCAAGAACCCAACTTGCTTCTCCAAGCAGAATTCCAAGCTTAGCTGCGCGATTAACAATTTCCCAATAGAATACTGCATCGAGTCCGCGCTTTTGATACTCTGGAATAATTCCCAAAGTAATAATGCGGCACCATTTTATTTTTTTCTTTTGGGTGAATAATTTCAAAAAGCCAAAAGGTAAAAGTCTTCCATTCATCGATTTGAAAATTGTATTGTAGTCCAACATTACGAGTGCCGCGCCGACAAGTTCATTGTTAATCTCGCCAAAAATAACCAGCGATGGTTCAACGAGAGGTTTCAAATCTTTCGCCATTGCATCAATCTCTTCATTGGTCAATGGAACGAAACCGTAGTTAGGAGCCCATGCTTTGTTGTAAACGAATTTGAATCTTTCCAAGTCGGTTGCAAAATCTTTCATACTTAGCTGTGAGATTTTTATGCCTGATCTTTTAGCAGCAATTTCGGCAACACGTTTTAACTTATCTGAACTGACAACTTTTTCGTTTTCAAGTTTGTACGCATAAAGATCTTTTGCTTTTTTCATTCCGTACTTTTCACAAAGGTCGAGATAATACTTCGGATTGTAAGTCATCAGTAATCTAGGCTCGTCATCAAATCCGTCAAGGAGCATTCCGTATTCGTCATTTGATGACGGATTAGCCGGACCGCGCATCGCATCCATTCCTTTAGCTTTCAGCCAATCTTTTGCAGTATCGAAAAGTTTGTTTGCGACTTCCTGATCGTTTATGCACTCGAAAAATCCGAAGAACCCAACTTTATCATTGTGGTATTTGTTGTGAAGATCGTTTTTCACCGCGGCAATTCTGCCTACAAGTTCACCATTCTTTTCGGCTAGAAATAATTCCATCTCGGCGTGTTTGTAGAAAGGGTTTTTATTCTTGTCGAGGATTTTCTTCTTATCATACATAAGAGGCGGGACCCAGTATGGATCGTTCCTATAAATCTTCCACGCGAACTTTAGAAAATCGTTAAGGTCTTTCTTGGATTGTACAGTTCGTATGTTAACTGAACTCATATTGCCTCCGTCTATATATAAAAAAGCATACT